>NC_018025.1:5690000-6290000 GCF_000266945.1 Desulfomonile tiedjei DSM 6799 | reverse complement strand
TGAACCTTTTAGATGGCAAAGAACTCAACCATGACAATTTCTCGGAACGCATTCACGATCTCCATGATTCGCTTCAGGTGCTCAAGGAGATGCACATACCAAAAGGGATGCACATCTTCGGCAGACTGCCGTCGGATGAAAAACTTGCTGATTTCGTCCATGCTATAATCAGATTTGATACAGGAGAAGGATCACTGAGATGGCTTATCGCCCGGCTTATCGAACAGATGCAGACGTTGGATGAGGAGGCCCTTCGAGAGCAAGCGGATGACGAATGCAACCGAATCTGCAGAGTGATGGTCCTTAACGACTCAACCCTGAGGACCGCACTGGAAGAGCGGTACCGCATTCCGGACGACCTCGCTTATCACATTCCGCAACTCGAAAAAAACATAGCATCGGTCATCTGCAATGTTCAGGATACCGATGAAGTTGGATCGCTCCTAAACGGTTTTGATGGCGGTTATATCGAGCCTGGTCCAAGCGGTTTGATTACCCGCGGTCGAAGCGACATTCTGCCTACCGGCCGCAATTTCTATTCCCTGGATCCTCAGCGTGTTCCGACGACATCCGCATGGGAAATAGGCAAGAAACTGGCAGACAGAACCGTTGAGAAGTATCTGAATGACGAAGGCCATTACCCTGAGACAATTGCATTCTACTGGCAATGTACAGACATCATGTGGTCCGACGGCGAGGGAATGGCCCAGATGATGTACCTTCTCGGGACTCGACCCATTTGGCGCAACAATGGCCGACTCAAGGGATTCGATGTCATTCCACTTGAGGAACTGGGAAGACCGAGAATTGACGTCACCATTCGTGTTTCAGGGATTACGCGAGACAACTTCCCCTCCACGATCGATGTACTCGACGAGATCGTTCAGGCGGTTGCAATGCTTGATGAGCCGCTGGATCAGAACTATGTACGACAACACACACTGGAGAGGCTCAACGGCTCTTCAATCGATGACGCCGAAGCAGTGCGAGCCGCCACATATCGTATCTTTGCAAGCATGCCGGGCACGTATCAGGCAGGCACTCAACTCGCGGTATACGCATCGGCATGGAAAACTGAGAAGGACCTTTCCGACGTATTTCTTTACTGGAACGGCTATGCGTACGGGAAGGACGTGTTCGGCGAGGCTGCCCATAGGAGCCTTGCCGACAACCTCAAAACTGTCGATGTGACCTTCAACAAAACTGTGACTGATGAATATGATCTCACCGGATGCTGCTGTTACTTCGGGACCCACGGAGGCATGATCAACGCTGCTCGGGTGCTCTCTGGAAAGAACATCCAGAACTATTACGGCGATACCCGAGAGCAGGATCGGGTATCTGTCCGGACACTGACAGAAGAAATGCGTCGCATAGCCCGAGGCAAGATCCTGAATCCGAAATGGATCGAGGGGATGAAGGAGCACGGTTACAAAGGTGCCGGCGAGATCAGCAAGCGTGTGGGCCGCGTATATGGCTGGCAGGCAACTGCCAAAGCCGTGGATGACTCGGTGTTCGATGATATTGCGCGAACCTTCATGATGAATGAAGAAAACCGGAAATTCTTCGAGGAAAATAATCCCTGGGCTCTGGAAGAGATCGCCCGGAGGCTGATAGAAGCCGCAGAGCGGGAACTTTGGAACCCTGCGCCCGATGTGAAAGAAGCACTTAAAGAACTCTACGTCGAAATAGAAGGATGGATCGAAGAGAGAATGGGAGACGTGAAGGGAGATTTCCAGGGGGGAAGCATCGACATTATCACGTCGGAAGAAGTCGAGAACTGGAAAAGGAAAATGGAGCAAGTGTTATGAGTATATTCCCGTTTACCGCCATAGTCGGGCAGGAACAAATGAAATTAGCGCTAGTGCTGAACGTCATCAACCCGACCATTGGTGGTGTATTGATAATGGGTGAAAAGGGAACGGCAAAGAGCACAGCGGTGAGAGCACTGGCCGAACTCCTGCCCCAGATGAGCATTGCCAAAGGCTGCTCCTTCAACTGCGATCCTAATGGCTTCCTCTGCACCTCATGCCGAGACACGCTCTCTGACGATGGCCAGCTACACGAGGAAAAACGAAGGATGCGGGTCGTGGAGCTACCTCTTGGCATCACTGAAGACCGGCTTGTGGGAAGCTTGGACATTGAACATGCCATCAAGCATGGTGAGAAAAAGTTCGAGCCGGGAATTCTTGCCGAGGCAAACAGGAATTTTCTTTATGTTGATGAAGTCAATCTCTTGGAAGACCACATCGTAGACCTCCTCCTGGACGCTGCTGCGATGGGAGTTAATACGGTAGAGCGAGAAGGTGTCTCCTTTGTCCATCCAGCCCGTTTCATCCTCGTGGGCACCATGAACCCGGAAGAAGGTGACTTGCGTCCACAGTTCCTGGACCGCTTCGGGCTGTGCGTCAGGATCACATCTCTCCAGGACAAGGCTGCCCGAAAAGAGATCCTGAAGAGGAGAGCCGCCTTTGATGCAAATCCCGATGCATTCCTTGATCAGTGGGAAGACGAGCAAAAAGCTCTCGCTCAAGACATTACAAATGCTCAGCAAAAGGTTCGGGACATCCAGTTTCAGGACGAATCGCTTGACAAGATCGTAGAAATCACGGCAGCGCTCGGTCTTGACGGCCATCGGGGGGACATTGTCATCATGAGGACCGCCCAGGCACTTGCAGCCCTGAGAGACAACACATCTATAACGGCCGAAGACCTACGAGATGCTGCGCAGTTGGCTCTTGGACACAGGATGAAGAGGCTTCCGTTCGAAGAAATAGGACAAGGGACCGAGAAGCTTCGAACAGCTCTAGCAGGCTTGTAACCATGGGATTCAGCGATTTTGTCGGTCATGAAGACGCTCGGCTTGCGCTTACCCTCAATGCCATTGAGCCGCTCTGTGGCGGTGTTCTTTTCGCAGGAGAAAAGGGGAGCGGAAAGACAACACTCGCTCGTTTGTTCAAGAGACTTCTTCCGGAACGAACGCCTTTCGTTACGCTCCCCCTCAATGTTACTGAAGACGCCCTCGTTGGCACCATAGATATTGAAACGACCATACGCACAGGGAAAAAGGTGATCCAACGGGGTCTCCTCAGTAGAGCACATGGCGGTATCCTTTTCGTCGATGATGTCAACCTTCTTTCGCCCGAATCGGTCTCGCTAGTCCTAGAGGTTAGTGGCAGAGGAGCTAATTTCGTGGAGAGGGAAGGATTGTCTGAGCGACATGACGCAGACTTCATGCTCATTGCCACTATGGACCCGCAGGAGGCATTTCTCTCTCCACATTTCATTGATCGGTTCGGCATGTGCGTGCTGTGGGAAAGTCTTTGGGATAAGAAAGACCGAACCTCGGTCGTCAAGAGGGCCGTGGCAAATCGGTTCAATCTTGATGGCCCAAATACTCTGGCGGACGAGGCCTTGCGAAACAGGATTCAGAACTCCAGAAGATTTCTCAAACAGGTTACCGTTTCCGAAGGTGTGTGGGAGTACATCGCACAAAGGTGTCTCGAAAATGCCGTTTCCGGGCACCGTGCGGAACTCTTTCTGTACTACGCGACCAAGGCCTATGCAGCGTACCGCGGGGACAAAAAAGCTAATACAAGCCACGTGGATGCCGTTGCACCGTTGGTTCTAGTGCATCGTAGAAGAAACGTATTGCCGCCCGAAGAAGAGACCACTCACGAGCATAACCATGAGGACAAAGAGAACGAACAGCAGCCCGAATCCAACGATACGCAAAGCGAGCAACAGCAAGGCTGTGATGAGATGCCGCAGACAGATAATGCTGAGTCCTCTGCCCCTGATGACAATGATGAATTCACCCCCGATACTTCTCCACGTGAGACCGCTCTGAGGGAAGAAGTGTTCGATACTGGAGAAACCTTCCGTACAAAACGTCTTTCTTTCAGAAAAGACAGATTGAAACGTATGTCCGCAGGACGCAGGACGAAGACACGTTCCAAGGACAAAGGTGGAAGATATGTACGCAGCATCCTCAGAGCAGAAGACGATGTCGCTATAGATGCAACTATACGTGCAGCGGCACCCTATCAAAGCCTCCGGAACCGGGATAATATGCTTGTTATCCACGATCGCGATCTCCGGTACAAGCAGCGAGAGAAGAAGACTGGCCATTTAGTCATTTTTGCCGTTGACGGCTCCGGTTCGATGGGTGCGCAGAAGAGGATGGTCGAGACCAAAGGCGCAATCCAGTCCTTACTCATGGATTGCTATCAGAAACGAGACAAAGTGGCCATGCTCGTCTTTAGGAAGGAAAAGGCCGAGATCGTGCTGCCGCCGACTTCAAGTGTCGAGCATGCCTCGCGAAGACTCAAAGAAATACCCACTGGAGGAAAGACGCCTTTGGGTTCGGGCCTGATGGAGGCCTATAACCTGATCAAGAGGTACGCGAAGAAAGCTCCGGAAACTCGCTTCTTGCTTGTGATCATCACTGACGGAAGGGCGAACCATTCGCTATCCGGTCTTCCGGTTCAAGAAGAAGTCATGAGAATTTCGCAACTCCTCAGCGAAATCCCCGGAACGGATTACATCGTCGTGGATACAGAGGACAAGAGCAAGTTCATGAAGGCTGATTTCGCTGTTCCATTGGCCGACCGGCTTAACGCGAGTTACTATACGATAGATGACCTTAAGGCCGACTATCTGGTTGATTTAGTGAAGCAAGAAAAAGGGTAGGTTTGCTTTGGCTGAATAGAGCAATAACCGAGGCTCCGGAGACCGCTCAGGTGGGCAAGCTGCTTCTACAACCTTTGCTTGAGCCATTCAGCAAGTATCCATCCTGAAATGGCCAGGCACTCCATATCCAAATATTTCTCGGCCCGGCGCTCAAACAACAGGGAGCACTGTGCAGGGAATTCCTCGTCTTCGTCGTTAAATAACAACAGAATGGGCACCTTTGGCAAGGCGTCGAGCCGCATCTTTAATTGTCCGGGGAAATCCTCTTGAACAGGACGCGCCATAAGTTGTTGGCATGCTTGTTCCAGCTTCCCAATGCGTCCGGAAAAGGCCCGGCTGATGTTTGCTTCTGCATTGGCGCGGAAGCCTTCAGCGAAAGGAGCGGAGTCTTTGAAGTCTCGATAAGAGACCAAATTGCTGTCCAAAGGCTCTGTTTCAGGACACATGAGCAAGTACTTGCACAGGACCACACTCACTGAATGACTGGGCCGGCGACCATCCTGATTGACGATGCCACGAGCAGAAACTCGATGCTCCATACCGAAAAGCGGCATGATCGCATCTTCGCCTATCACCACTATGCCCAGACCCTCGCTGACTTTGTTGAGGTCGATCCGGGCAATCTTGTCAAGATAGTCACGATAGATTTCATCGAAATACAGAGATTCCGATTCTTCTTTCACGATCTTTCCTTCTCGTTTCTGTTGAGACGCTTTGAAGGAAGAGGGGAGACTCTTAAGCCGCTTTGCTGCTAGCCTCGAATTCAAAAGCGGAGGCCCTTGAGGTGCTTCTCCGCGGCTTTCTTACTCGCTGCCTGAACGACCACACGGTCTCCGACCTTGAGTTCCTCTGACAAAACCTGGACCTTCTCACTACCTTGGAGGCCGATTCGCACCTTAACCGGTACGAGTTG
The DNA here is from genome assembly GCF_000266945.1 of Desulfomonile tiedjei DSM 6799. Lineage (NCBI taxonomy): Bacteria > Pseudomonadati > Thermodesulfobacteriota > Desulfomonilia > Desulfomonilales > Desulfomonilaceae > Desulfomonile > Desulfomonile tiedjei. The sequence goes on along the minus strand of NC_018025.1, from coordinate 6,284,395 downwards.
CTGACCATTATCCAGCTTCCAAACAGTAGGCTCAACTTTAGCAGACGGAGGTTTCTTCGTAGAAGATGCAGGCTTGTGATCTTTGCGTTCTTTCATGGAAGAAGCCGGCTTGAATCGAAGGGCCGCCTCAGGCACCAACAAGACATCACGAACCTCATTCACTAGAATAGTCACATTTGCCGTCATCCCCGGCCTCAGTTTCAGGGAACTGTTGTCCACATCAAGGACGACTGTGTAGGTAACAACGTTCTGTTCCACTTTGGGTTCGTTTCGCACCTGCTTGACCCTGGCGAAGAATGATTCATCCGGAAATGCGGGAACCGTAAAGACTGCGCCCTTTCCGGCCTCAATTCGACCAATGTCTGCTTCATCCACACTTGCATGGACCTGCATCCGTGACAGATCTTCGGCAATCTTGAACAGAACGGGGGCTTGCAGGCTTGCAGCAACCGTCTGGCCGACATCTACATTGCGCGAAGTGACCACACCATTCACTGGAGCTACTATCCTTGTGTAATCAAGTTGAACCTGAGCTTTTCGCAGTTTTGCCTCCAGTTGTTCGATTCGGGCCTGTTCCAAAAGCACTTGAGCTTCTGCACGGTCGGCACGTGTCTTGGCGGCATCGTAATCACTCTGAGATATGGACTGATTGGAGATGAGGCTTACCTTACGGTTAAGTGTGCGTCGTTCGTCTTCATGAGTTACTTGGGCCTGATTCAGGGCAGCTCTAGCAGCAACCAGGTCGGCTTGAGCCTGGTCAACCTCGGCTTTGAACGTGGCCGGGTCAATAAGGGCGATGAGTTGTCCCTGCTTTACCGTAGATTCGAAATCTGCATAAAGCTCCTTGATTGTACCTGACAACTGACTTCCCACCAGGACTTCGACAAGAGGCTTAATGGTGCCGGTTGAGTTGATTTCGGAGCGTACAGTTCCTTTCTCGACTGGGGCGGTAAGATATTTGGTTTCAGCGGGCTTGTCCGCGTAATGGACATGGGTGGCGTACAAGGCAAGCGGTACCGCCACCAACGCTACGACGAGAAAGGTTCTTTTCAAGCCAAGGTCTCCATGGCCCCACAAGAAAGGGCCAAAAAATCGCTGGGAAGACTATCGTAACACTCTAGAACCACGGCAGCCCCAACAAACGGCCCATGTAGGTCATGGGGCTTATAATGATGTCCGCGTAGCCGTAAGGTGACCCCGGATACCAAGGCCCCGCGGCCTGGTCCCGCTGCAATTGCGATTCTGCAGTCTGATAAACCGGTCTCTCCAAATACGTGTTGTAGGCCACCCATTTCTTGAGTTCCTCAACGCTCCCTTTCTTGACGTACCCCAGATTCGTGACCTCAATGGCTGCGTTGCAATCCGGATCGCGCAGCTTGAATTCAATCAAATCTTCGGGAAGCACTAGAAAGAGCTCACGAAAAGCCGCTGGCCCGGATTCGATGATTCCTTGACCCTTGAGTTCCCACGTTCCGTTGAACGCGTAGTGCCGATACGAGAAATATCGGCGTCTGAAAGAGGCCTGGTCGGCTCTCTTGTGCATCAGACCCCATATTCCCGGGCAGGTGGCCCGAAAACAGACTCCATCGGAATATCCCAATTGCATCGGCTTATCAGTGCAGGTGAGTTCGATTCCGCAACTCGGCCCTCGGCGAGACTGGGGCTCTCTTGCGCAGTCAGGCCGAATGCCTTGAATGGAGCACTTTTGCAGGGGCTCTCCTGCAACTCCCGAGGGGACTATCCATACGGTCAGAATTAGTGTGATCGCCAAACGAAAGAGCTTAATGCTCCGCATTTTTGTTCTCCCAAAAAGTTGGTCGTGTTGTGCTTGCATTCTGTTGTTTGATGCCCTCTCAGAAGGATAGAGCGCCTCTGATCCTTCCGGGTACCCCAGCCAGACCGTTCAGCCCACCTTCCAAAGAACCATACAGTCTCTCCTGCATCCGTTGGAGATCCGCACCAGTCGGGACTTTCATCTTATTGAAATCCAGATTACATTTTATGCCCCCAAAAAAGGTGCGACCCGGCTCAGGATAGAATGAATACGTGGGTTGATTTGACACTATCGAAAAGATGGTGCTGTACGCGTAACGGTAGTCGGCTACGTTCTTGATGCCGAAGTAAACGTTGGCGAGACCGTCAAAAAAGTCCTGAGACAACGCAAAGTTCAAGACTTTGATCTCGTCCAGATCAATGCCGATGTTCAAATCGTCACCCAGGAAGTAGCGCTTAGATGCGTAATTATAACTGAGTGAGGCTGCGAACCCCCAGTCTTTGTTCTCGTAAGTCAGCCACAAATTGTACATCTGCGCAGGATTGGGCGGTACCCAGTTTCCCCCCAGTCGCCCTTGTCTGAGGTTTGCCGGATTGATGTTTGAGGTGAGATACCTCACTTCTTGCAGGGTGTAATTGCCGTTGAGCGTCCATCTGGGAGTAAGCCTTATCAACCCCTCAAACTCAATTCCTCTATGAGAAACCAACGGTACGTTGGTTGTCCACCGTGCAGGGGTTGCAAGCCTCATGTCCCATTCTTGCAGTATTTCGTTCTTCATATAGAGTTCGTAGCCGACAAGGCTCGCATAAATGTCCGGCGTGAACCAGTGACGAATCCCGACTTCATTGAGAATGCCCTCTTCCGGACCCAACCAATAAATGGGGTCCGGATGGGTACCAATTACTGCCAACCCACCGGTATTGATTATGTTGCCGACGGTGGCGAAGCGATAAGGGAGGGTATGCTTATAATAGATGCTCGATCCAAGTTCCTTGTCGTACACCACGCCGAGGCTGATCTGGGAATCACTCTTGAACTGAGGGTAGTATTCTCGAGCGGCTCGAATGTTTACAGAAAAAGGAGAGCTACTTGAACGTTCGTTGAAATAGAGATCCTTTATGTCGTACGTCTCGACTCGGTACGCCAAACCGAGTATCACTCGGTCCCCAAAACGTGTCTGATTCATCACGTAGTACGCGAGGCTGTCTCGATAGGCCGACTGCTCTTGGTCATGTCGTAAAGAGATGGTTGGCGTGGTTCCCGTTGGCTTCTTAGTTTCATTTCCGAAATGGCCGTCGTAACGGTCCAGGCCGAGCGTGAGATCGTTTCGAACAAAAGAGTATGTGTCAGTGCGCGAGTACTTTAACGAGAGGCCATTGTCAGCCCATCTCAAGAGATTCGCCCTATTGCTCAATGACGAATTGAAGACGTAATTGAAGTTCCGGATGTCGTAATATCTCTGATGGGCAAGGAGTTCCAAAGTTCCGAGACTTCCTCCGTCGTACAACAACCTAAGAATCGTAAACGTGTCCCACACATCGTTGGCCGGTCCGTCGGCGTAACCTTTCGCCACGTACCGTATGTCGCCTCTGTCAAAAATATCTTTGGATACATTTGAAGCAGTAGGGTTTCTCTGCTTTGTGAACAAGTAAGTGCCGTCCAGCGTCAACCTTGGCGTAATCTTCCAGTTCAAACTTGCCATAACGCTAAAAAGCTCCCACGGGCCGGGTCGATTGACGAACTCTTTGGGTTGATATCTTCCTCCCGTCGTCTCCACTTCACCGTCGTAAAGTCGGTATCCTTCATCTGAATAAAAGCCGCCGAAGATGCCTGCGGCCAGGGGTCCTCGGACGAGATTACCTGAAATCCAGTGGCGCTGACCGTAATAGGATGTCCTTTCAGATCCCATGTACAATCCGGGCTTCTGCCTGGGTTTCTTCAGAAGTATATTCAGCGAACCACCAATGGCCTTATTGCCAAACTGAATGGTCCCGTCACCACGCATGACCTCAACCCTTTCCACCATTTCCGGAAAGATGAATCCAACGTTGCTCTCGCTTCTGGGAAGCTCAAGGTTCCGGCCCTCTAAAATTATCGCAGTCCGATCGGCCGAAGTAACCCCCGAAGTGAACCCTCGAATGCCGAACTGTGCATTCAGAGCGGTAGAATTAGTGCTCCCCACATAAGTGCCCACCGTCCCTCGAACGATGTCACGCAGACTGGCTCGGCCATCAGCGGTGATGCCTTCATTCTCCACCACACTGATGGCAGAAGGAACCGTAGCTAGATTCTGCACTCTGCCACCAGGGGAAACCACTTGACTCGAAGTCAGAGGGAAATCGGAGCGCTCCTGGCCTCCGGGTATTGGTTGATCATAACCGAAGCCTTGCCCAGATCCGGTGGTGCTTGATGTCACGCGGCGCTCAGGAGGCTCCACCTCGACGCGCTCCAATTGCTGTGAGGCACCTGACGACTGGGCCTTGCAGTCAGGAACGGCCATCACGGTCGAAGCGATCACGAAAGCGATGGCATTTAGAATGACTACATTACGAAAACGCATTGCGGCCCATACTCCTATTCGATACAGCAAGAATCATTTCTCTCCGGCGGACAGAAGCTATGGGGTGATGATGACGCTTCACCCCTCGTTGGATTCGAATCGGCACTCCAAAGCGTGTCACAAGCTCATTAATCCCCGTATTCGGGCCGAAACGCCTGTCAGACTGTCTACTCCACTCCCCACGGCCCCGTACAGCCGCTCTTGCATCCGCTGCAGGTCCGCGCCGCTCGGGACTTTCATCTTGTCGAAATCCAAGGAGGTCTTTAGACCGAGATAGTACGTGCGCCCTGCATTCGGGTAGAACTGGTAAACCGGCACTCCCGACGAGAGGTAGTAGTACGACGCCAATGAATACTGGAGATCGTTGATGTTTTGGATGCCGAAGTACAGAGTGGTTAGCCCATCAAAAAACGTCTGAGAAACCGCAAGATCGGCGGTCTTAACCTCGTCAAGGTCTCGCGCCACGTTAAAGTCGTCACCCTGGAAGTATCGCTTTCCCACGTAACGGTAATGTATTGATGCGGAAAATCCCCAGTCTGTGTTGTCATAACTGAGCCACAGGTTGCACATTTCGCCTGGATTCGGGGGAACCCACTTGTCTGTTAAGCGGCCCTGGCTAAAGTCTCTTGGATTTATGCTGTCCGTGCGGTAATAAACTCTCTGTCTGGTGTAATTGCCGTTGAGGGTCCACCGAGGGGTCAAGCGTACCAGTCCTTCGAATTCTATTCCGTCGTGAGCAACAAGCGGGACATTGGCATTCCAACGCCTTGGCGGAGAAAGCCTCACGTCCCAGTCTCCGAGAATCTCATTGTCCATTTCCAGTTCGTAGTATATGAGGCTCGCATAGATGTTCGGAGTGAACCAGTGGCGAATTCCCGCTTCTTCCAAAGTACCCTCTTCAGGTTGCAGGAAATAGATGGAATTCGGATGGGATGTTGATGTGCGACCGGTGTTGATCATTTCAGAGATAGTAGGAAATCGGTAGGTCCGGGAGTGTTTACAATAAATGTTGGAACCGAGTTCACGATCGTACACCAGTCCCAGACTGTAAAAGGCCGCGCTTTTGTTCATGGGATAGCGTTGTCCGACGCGGCCGGTCCCTTGTCGGTTCTGAAAATAGAGGTCCTTGAATTCGTAATTCTCTATCCTGTAACCGAGGCCGAAGATCAATCTGTCCCAGAATCGCATCTGATTGATGACGTAGTATCCGAGGCTTTCTCGATACGTGGAGGTTTCGTTCTTAAAGATGAGAGAATAAGGCGAGGCAGTTGTGCCGCTTCCCGATATTTCTTTGGCTCCTCTGCCGTAAAACCCGTCGTACAGATCTGATCCTAACGTCAAGTCGTTCCGTACAAACCTGTACTGGTCCGTACGGGTGTACTTCAGGGATAGCCCTGAATCGGCCCATCTGATAAACTGGGCTTCTCTGCCGAAATCGGATGCAAATAGATAGCTGTAACTGGCAGTATCGTAGTACCGCTGAAAGCCTTTCACCTCGAAACTGCCGAGCCTCCCCCCATCGTAATACAGGTTGAGAAGCACGTTTTTGTCCACACGTTCGTCAGCGCCGCCATCAGCTCGCCCTTTACTTACGTCCCTCGTGTCGCGCCTGTCCCATCGATCCAACCGGACGTCATCAGGCGCTGCCATTCGTTCCTTGGAATACACGTACGTTACGTCGAATGTGAGTCGAGGTGTGATCTTCCAATTAAGGCTCGGAATTACATTGTACAGTTCCCACGGGCCTGGTCGTCCGACGAATTCTTCGCTCTGACCGTCGCCCCCGTACACTCTGAATCCCTGCTCCGAGTACATACCGCAGAAAATCCCTGCTGCAACCGGACCTCGAACGAGGTTCGTAGCGGCCCACTCGCGCTGGCCGTACCACGAGCGTCCCTCGACACCGAAGTAAGTCCCCGGATTCTGGCGCGGCTTCTTGAGCAAGATATTTATGGAGCCACCGATTGCCTTGTTGCCGAACTGGACAGTTCCGTCACCTCGCATCACTTCAGCCCTGTCGATGATCTCGGGAAAAAGGAACCCTGTGTTTGCTTCACTTCTGGGGATTTCCATGTTCCGGCCTTCAAGAATGATGGCCGTGCGGTTTATCGACGCCGGGGTTGCGGCAAATCCTCGCATGCCGATCTGGGCATTAAACATGTTTGCAGTACTGTAGCCCCCGGCGTATGTGCCTGGAGCTGTTGTGGCCATGTCTACGATTCCCGTTCTCCCTTGAGCAGTGATACCCTGATTTTCCACCACGGTGATGGCCGATGGCACAGTGGCCAGATTGGCGACCCGTCCGGTGGGAGAAACCACCTGACTCGACGTAAGCGGGAAGTCGGAACGCTCCTGGCCTCCGGGTATAGGTTGATCGTAACCGAAGCCTTGGCCGGTCCCCGCACTGCCAGACGTTGGGCGGCGCTCTGGAGGCTCCACCTCGACGCGTTCCAATTGCTGTGAGGGAGTCACTTCCTGAGCAATCGTTAGAGGGGCTTCGATCGCAAGAAGGACTGCGAAGACAAAAAGCAGACAAAGTAATCGTGTATGATGAAAACGCATAGCGTTCATGACTCCTCTTCCATACGACATGGAGCGAGTAGTCGCCCGATGCCGTTGAAACACTTCGGACTGGTGAAGCTGCGTCACCGGCAGACCGCAGGACCTGCTGTTGCAGTCGAGCGGCCCATGTCACCGATGAAACGTCCTCGTTCAGCCAAGGTGAACGGCAGTTGCATCAGTCCTCCGAGAAGGCTTTGAGGAGCGCAAGGCGGCTCTTGGTCGCGCTCCACCACCGCCGGCGGTATAAAAGGAGCACACGGCGGCGGGGAAGCGCAGGGAGGAAGCGGAGCCACTGAAGGTCCGCACGGAGCACAGGTAAGAGCGGGCGGGCACGGAGCCACTGGTTGCGTAATCGGCACCGGGCACTTGGGAGCGAATTGGGGGGCCGCAGGCGGTGGATAGCCGCAGTTCGCCGGATATGGAGGCGGACCGCACGGTCTTTTGGGAGGACACGCGGGGGCGTCCAGCGGGCAAAGCATCTCTGCTACACGAAAAGGGGCAGCTATGGTTGCGCCTATGAGCCCGATAGAATGGCTGATGATAGGTCCGAGAAAACCGGGATCGCGATACACGACAGGTACCGGCCGTGCCCGATCGCATGCTTCCGGGCGAACAGCAATGTCGACTCTGACAGGCATGGGCCGGGAGGGAGCCGCTGCCGCTGGAGGCGGGCAATAGGGCGCCGGTGCACACGTCGGCGGCATATAGGGTTTTGGGGGTTGTGGAACTGGAACAGTCACGTTTACGCTTCTCGCCACCGGTTGCATCTGCCGCTGGGGAGTGCAAGGCCGTACCCCCGGAAGAGAGCCCGGGTAAGCAGTCGGAAAGCTCTGACAAAGAACGGGACCACTCGAAACACACACCATAATGAACAGAGTGAAAACCAAGAAAATGCGCACCATGGCACGACTCTCCAAGCCGGGAAGCCCGGCGAATGAAATCCAATGTGAGAAGGTATTCGTCTCCATTCCGCAGACGGAACTCTGCGGCTGAGAACAACTGTTGATCAGCTCGTTGCTAATTCTTGACCGGAGGTCTGGAGCAGGGGATAATGGCGGGACACGGGAAGCTCAACACCATTCCCGCCGACCCTGGACTCCGTTGCAGCGGGGTCCGGGGTTTTCTGCTTCAGTTTCCCTGGGAAGATTCACCCATTAGTTCACCCAGTGACACAGCGACGTGAACAACGAGACGAACTCGTTGCTACGAATCTTCCGCTTCGACTTATTTTGTGGCACGTTTTTCAGAACCGTAGTATTATGGTGGGAGACTTGTCAAGTCTTTTTTCACGCGGAGACCAGCCATCAGCGGAATTTATGCTGACCGAGAAGAGCACTGCGTTGGCCTTCCAGAAAGCCACAATTCTGACGGAAGGCGACGGAAATCTCCATGAGGAGCCGCGACAAGAGTGTCACTGATTGTCATTCAGAATCTTACGAAGTCTTACAGCACCGGCGCTGGAGAAGTCACTGCGCTCAAGGAGATCAACCTCAACATAGATTGCGGCGAGTTTCTGTCCATCATGGGGCCTTCGGGTTCGGGGAAATCTACGATGATGAATATTCTGGGCTGCCTCGACGTTCCCACGTCCGGGAGGTATCTTCTGGATGGTGAAGATGTCTCCAACCTCGCCCGCGATCAACGCGCCGAACTGCGAAACAAGAAGATCGGTTTCGTTTTTCAGGGATTCAACCTCCTTCCCCGTATCAATGCTTTGCGAAATGTCGAGCTGCCGCTTGTTTACGGACACGTGTCAGCCGCAGGACGCCATAAGGCTGCGCAGGAAGCTCTGACTCTGGTGGGATTGGAGGATCGTGCGCATCACCTTCCGTCTCAACTTTCCGGTGGTCAGCAGCAGAGGGTGGCGATTGCACGAGCTTTGGTGAACAAACCGGACATCATCTTGGCGGACGAGCCCACAGGAAACCTGGACACGCGCACAGGCGCGGACCTTATCGAAGTGTTCAGGACCCTCAATCGCGACCAAGGAATTACCTTCATTCTCGTCACGCATGATCGAGAGATAGGCGCGGTCACCGACAGGACAATCGTCATCCGGGACGGAGTCATTGAGGCAGATGAGCAAATCACGTCTTAAGAAAGCAAGGCCACTCGCTACTGAATAGCACTCGGCCGCACTGAGGAAAGAGAGGAACTGGAATGATCCCTTTGGCTCATTAGCCGGAGGTTGACGGCTCAGACAAAGCGGGAGGGCATATCCTCAGAATCACAATGAAGGTGGAAGCGTACGCATGAAACAAATCGCAGTATATGGAAAAGGTGGTATCGGCAAGTCAACGATCACGACTAATTTGTCGGTGTGTCTGGCCGCATCCGGCCACAAGGTGCTCCAGATCGGCTGTGATCCCAAGCATGACTCCACTCGAATGCTCAATCACGGGAGTCTCCAGCCGACCGTGCTCGATACTTTGAGGGAAAGCGGACCGGCCGGTATCAACCGTGATGACATCGTAAGAACCGGATACGGAGGTGTCCTGACCATTGAGGCGGGCGGGCCAGAACCCGGCATAGGGTGTGCCGGCCGCGGCATCATCTCCATGTTTGAGATTTTGGAAAAACTGGAGGTGATAACCGATGACAAGGAACGCGACTCGCGAAAGGAACATCCAAGGGAGGCCACTGGCCACCTTGACGAAAACACGATCCTGTGGTTCCTTCCAAGCGAGCGTCGCTCCAATGCTGTTCCGAGGTTCAACATGACCACCGTTTACCTTGCATCTCCCCTTGGATTTTCTCCTGAGCTGAAGAGCTATCGTGACAGAATAAAAGCCCGCCTCAAAGAAATCGGTTGCGTGATCTTCGATCCATGGGAACAGGCTTTCGGGGCGATGGTCACCGAGGCCAAGTCCATTACGAACTGGACTGCCGTATCGCGGTACTCGCCAAGGTGGCCACAGATATCGGCCGCATGAATGAGCAGGGCATACGCTGCAGCAATGCTATTCTCGGAGTGCTTGACGGAACGGAGATTGATTCGGGTACGGCATGTGAAATCGGATTCGCCGCGGGCCTGGGCAAAAGATGCTACGGTCTTCGCACAGATTTCCGAGATCTCGGTGACTTTGAGGGGCTTCCCATAAATCTCCAGGTCCTCTATTTCATAAAAACAAGAACTTCCCTTTAGACACCCGTTGCCTCGTGTCATGACAAATCAGGACGATAGCGTCCATCATCACTGCCATTCCGGCTGGAGTCCTTTTGCTCTCGAATGTTTTAGCCATGTTTCCACTCCTTTGTACGGTGGTGGCAAGGAGCGGACGCTCCCTGCCGAATTGGGGTGTAATCTCGCATTCGGGGGATAGGAGTTCCCGAAAAAGCCAAGAATGAAGACCCATTTGAAGGCGCGAACGCACAATTCCTATTTCCTCATCCTGACCTTCTTCTTGGGTTTCTCCCCTTTCATCCGTCGAGGTTTCCCCCACGCTGAACAGGAAACGTGAATTCAGAGAACCAGTCGTTTTTGGCAACCCTCACAATGGGTTCGTCAAAGAAGTATTTTCCATCGACCTGCCGTGCTGGCTGTAGCCCTTCCAAATAGCTCTTTGCATCACGAGCTACGACTATACCGATTCTCGAAAGTAATCACGGATTGTGAAGAGCAGTTCCCAGCAATTGGTAGCGCCGGCCTCCGTGCCGGCGAACAATTCACCAAACAAATCAATAAGTTCTCGCCGGCAGGGACGCCGGCGCTACTGATTCTTCTCATTGCAGGCATTGGATTCCGTCAAGACTTTCGATAACCGCTATAGGACAGCCTTCGTGGTGGCTGCGTCCTCGTCGTCGGACAAGCGCACGTCGACCCAGTCAAGCATCATGACCGAGCTTGCGCCAAATCTTGCTATGGTTTTCCTGGCCCTATCCAGGACTGCAGCTCTTAGGAGCTTGTCGTGTAAGAGAGGTATTTCTATTTTTGGATTGGGTCCGCCAATGGAAATGACCCGCTTTCCTTTGGAAGGCTCCGGAAAGACCAAGATGGCGGTGCTAAGTTCACCTGTAATGCATCAGCTCAAGCGAAAGCCCTTTCAGGCGCAGGCCGATGCAATACAGGGAACTGTCGAGACCTTACGCACGCATAATCACGTAATGTGTATTGGGGAAATGGGCGTGGGCAAAACGCTCATTGGAGCCGCCGTTCCCAGTCTATTTCCCCGACTTTTTGCGCGTCATATAAATTCTGGCTGTCGGAATGTAGATGATCTGGAGCTGTGAAAGGTAACTATGCTTTTTCTCTCGTTCTCTTGATGGGTGGACTTTCCCGAATGGCCTCTCGCACGCCGTTGCAATTCTCGGACATCCTCTTGTTGCGTACTCTGGTGAATCGACTCCAGTGAATCTGTCCCTGGTCTAGAATGGCATTCCCGTTATTAACAGTTGATAACATTTAAAACCTCTTGACACCACTTAGTACCATGTGACACACTTCTGTCATAAAGAGAGATCTCTTATGAAAAGCGCTCCCTGGGGAGGAGGAAAAGGAATTGGCAGACTATCGCCCAGTTAAGATCGGAGACCTAACCATAGGAGGGTCACTGGGGGCTACATCGGGCCTTGTTGTAGGAAGTATTTTCTACGACAAGCACTCGATTGTTTCTGACGTCTTTGCAGGCGAATTTGACGAAAAGCGTGCGGCAAGATTGGTGGATCGGGTGAACACGCTTTCAGAACGCTACGGCGTGCAGATGGCTTTTGACGTCATCGCCGCGTCTTCGGAAGCCATGGGGAGATTCTTGGAATTCGTCGGCGCACGCACAAGGCTTCCCTTGTTGATCAACTCCACCGAGGCTGAGGTACGTCTCGCCGGACTGGAAGCCGCTACCAAACTCGGGATTCTGGATCGGTGCATCTATGCGTCGCTCAACGAAGACACGGAAGGAGCAGAAATTGAGGCACTGGGACGCCATTTGCCTGCAACGGTCTTGATCCTTGCCAGCAACATCGACAACCCCACACCTGAGGGTTGTTGCGAAATGATCGAGACTCTTTTTCATCCGATGTTGAAAGAGATTGGCTGTTCGGTCCCGATTGTCGATGTGGGCACGATGGACCCCCCATCCATCGGACTGAACTTGCGGGAAATCCAGTCAGTACGCGAACGGTTCGGTTATCCGGCTGGCTGTGCGTTCTCCAATGCCTTTTCGCAATGGACAGCCTTGTACCAACTAGGTCGGGAGTGGATCGATTTGTCCTTGGCAACCGCACTTGTGGCGTGCCGTGCGGCGGGAGGGGATTTTTTGCATTACGGCATCATTGAGAAAGCCACCATGGCTGCCCATGTGGCCGCCACAGCGGAAGTCTTCTATGGCTTTGCGGCCCAGGAGCTGGACGGCCAGAATTTGTCACAAGGACACGCACTATGGAAGATGTTCAAATTGTCCCCAGACAGGAAGTGACAGGTAGCCGGTTACGGCTCGCTCAGTTGCTCGCGGGATCAACATCGGGAAGGCCACTGATCGACCTCGGCACAACCTCTCTTACAGGTATCCGGACCGGTGTCGTTCATGGAGTTCCTGCAGGTCGGGGTACGGCTAATCCGATTCACGCGACTCTGGCATTGGAAGCCACTGATTGCCTCCGGTTGGGATCCGATTTCCTCTGCACCGGTCTGTTGTTCGACGAACCGGAAATCGCGGACGGGCAATGGGCCGACCCATTCGGGGTGCAGTGGTTGTGTGCCGGAAAAACCTTCTCTCCGCTCGGGCATCCTCTGGAAACCGCAGAACTGCTGGAAGTAACACGGCACCCCAGGCCCCTGTGGCTACAGCCCGTACAACACATTGAACCCGAAATCGCAGATCGCAACATCGTGATAGCCGATGCGCCGTGTCCGGGCCTTTTGGATCTGTGTTTTTTACTGCGAAACTCTTGGAAATTCATGGAGGACTGCACCACCAACTGGCAGATGGCTTCGGCTTTACTCGATTGGTCCCTCGAAACCATCGTGGAATCCTATGCCTACATGTTAGGGAAACTCGCCCGAAAGCCCGATGTTATAGTTTACTGCGATGATCTCGGCTTTGGAAACAGCATGTTTTTTTCCCCTTCGGATTTTCGAACCTACATACGTCCTAGGCTGAGAGATTTGCTGACGAGACTGCGGAGTTTGACCTCAGCAGCGATCTGCTTTCACAGTTGTGGGGCCATCAGACCTATTCTCTCAGATATTGCCGATCTCGGGATCGAAATAGTCAACTTGGATACCAGAGCCACAGATATGGGGGTCAGACAAATTCGCCAAGGACTACCGGCATCCGTGGTGCTGCATGTGGCCAATGATCTGTGCGCTCTGGGCGCTGCTCTTGAAGATCAAGACAAGGCCAGCATTGCTTCACTGATAACAGAGTTGGCTCACAGTGTTCCAGTAATTGCAGCCCCCTTGGACAGTCTGTCTTCCATGGAGGAAGTGCTCGACGCTGTACGTGGGGCCACCTTGATACGGAATCTGAGTCATGACGATTTTGATTCTTTCAGGAATGTCGGGCCGATTCGGAGCATCATTGAAGAGGCATCAAGAAAAACCATGTCGGCTCGGCTTCCGAAATTTGATTCGCAACTTATCCACACCGATGCGATCAGTCACTACGCCCCGCTGCCAATCCAGACAGTTAGGAAGGAGGTGGGCCGAAGGGCACGAATTCATTCAATGAGAGGGCAGAAGGTGCTTTGAGCACACCGAAAACAACAACTACCAACCAACGGAGTGAAGCAAAATGAGCGTTTCAAAGATGACCAGTCGAGAAAGAGTTTTTGCGGCAGTCACCATGGAGTCATTGCCCGATCAGGTGCCCGTATGCCCACTATTGATGACACGGGGTATTCGAGAAGGGGGCGTTAGGGTCAACGAAGTTCTCCTTGACGGCGAAGCACAAGCAAGAGCCAAGATAAAGGCTCACCAGAAATTCGGTGGGGATGTAGTGATCGCCGGTACCGACCTGTTCACTCCAGTGGAAAATCTGGGTGCGGTCTTGGAATATCTCCCCTACGCCCAGCCTTCCTTAATCTCGCATCCTGCTCCCACCAAAGAGGATTTCTATCGCTTGAAAGAGACCTATACCTCAAAAGGGTTCAACCCCGAAAAGGGGCGCTTGCGTGCCATCCAGGAGGAAATCCGTACATTCGTCAAAGAGGGTTGGAAGGACACCCATGCGCTAGCCACTCCAGTTGGCGGTCCCATCACCACTGCCCAGATGGTGACTGGAACAAGCGAATTTTTCACCTACCTGGCCGACGAGCCGGACTATGCAAAGGAAATTATCGAACTATCGCTCGATTGCGTGAAGAACATCTGCAAAATGATGTTCGAAGCCGGCATCGACGTATGCAACATCCTCGATCCCTTCTGCTCCTGCGACATTCTCCCACCTGACCTCTACCATGAGTTCGGATTGCCCTATCAAAAGGAGTTGTTTGCGTACATCAAGGGAATCGGAGGGATCGGATTCACTCACACCTGCACCTATACTCAGCCAATCTGGCCGGATATCGCCAAGAATGGCTGCTTCAACTTCAACGGCGATATGTACCCTGGCATGGACATTGCGAAACGGACCATCGGCGCTGAAATTTCGCTGATGGGCACTCTTAGTCCTTATTCAACACTTACTCATGGTACACCTCAAGATGTGGCCAACGAGGTGAAGAAACTCGCCGCTGAGGTCGGATATAACGGAGGCTTTATCTGTATGCCGGGTTGCGACATTGACTGGACAGTGCCCGAAGAAAATATGCGCGCCCTGATCGACACATGCGCGGCCATCAAGTATCCCATGGATGTGGAGGCTCTCGGCGACCTGAGCAATGTCTACTTGGCCGGCCATCCGAAACATCCCGGTATGCGCAAGATCTCCACGGAAAACGATCAAATAGTCAGAATGGGCATTGACAAGACCCAGGCTGCAGTGCGGACTCCTGAACAGGAAGTATTTTTCGGTTTGGCCAATGCCATCATGGAATATGACGGGGACAAGGTAGTGGAATGGACAAATAAGGGGTTGGAGCGAGGTTTGCCCCCCCAGCAGATCATTTTCGATGGCCTCTCCCTCGGAATGAAGATGATAGGCGACCTGTATGAACGTAATGAACGCTTCATCACTGACATGTTAAAGGCCGCCAAAGCTATGGAAAAGGCAATGCCCATCCTCACTCCGCTTCTGGAGGCGGCGGGTGCAGGAGTGAGCAAGAAAGAGACTGTGATCATGGGGCTTGTACGTGGAAATACTCAGGACATCGGAAAGAATCTTGTGGTCCTCATGCTCAAGGCCAATGGGTACAATGTTATCGACCTTGGAAAGAACGTGAAACCCGAACAGTTCGTGGAAGCGGCCCAATTCCACAACGCTGTAGCCATCGGCATGTCAGTCATGACCAACTCATCCGTCACCTACGCAGAAGAGACGGTTGAGGCGCTCAAGACCGGAGGTCTAGGTGACAAGTACCTGGTCATGGCCGGTGGAGCAGCCATGAACGAGAAGATTGCTAAACAGATGGGTGTGAAGTACGGCTCTGACGCCAACGCAGCGGTCATGCTCGTAAAGGAGCACCTTGGAGCCGCCGCATAATAATAACCTGTTTTTTTTGTCAAAGCTGAGGAGGGCGTCTTTGGCACTCTCCTCGGCACATTGTCGAAGTTTAAAGCTGATCTGATGGTGGCTGAACACGCTATCTCTATGAACATCCCGTCAGGTAGGACGGAATCTCATGGGGGTCACAAGTGAGAAGGGCTGTATCCGTTTCAGAGGCGAGAAACGATATTGAGACAATGACGGACCAGGAATTGATGACAAAATATGGGTTGTCTGAAGAAGAGCTGAAAGCCTTTTTCGATAGATTCATGAGGGCCTGTGCTGCCGGGCATGAAACGATTGATCTGGAATCATGAAGTCTGATCGGACCTGGGCGAAAGAGAATATCTTCATCGAATTTGCTCTTTCCACCAGTCCCCCCCTTCTTGTTGCCACTCCTGAGTGTGCACTTAGTACACGAATGAGATGGCAATCGACAAAGAGAGGCCAGATTGCAAGTAACGGCAGTTTTGCTACGGACATTGTTGATTTTCGAAGGAAGTCGAGAGAAAGGGATAGTGTCATGCCAATCTACGAGTTCGTGTGTGTCGAATGTGAAGCCAGTCGTGATGTACTCGCGGATACTACGATCAAGAACGAGATGGAACTCATTTGTGTTCACTGCGGCGGAGTGATGAGAGCTGCTCAAGTCTCCAGATTCAGCGTTATCTCTTCCTCTGCCGGCGCAGGCAAAGGGCATGTTCATGCCGATGCAGCCAAGTCCTGCGGACATACGCACGCGTGTCGATGTGCAGTGAAAATGACCAAGACCAACCCATTCCAAGATCGGATAGATTTGGCCCTGGGAAACGTGAAGCCCGAATAAAACAGAAGCTGTTTACCTCAGGTGGATCATTCGGGACAAATGCGGAGCACGGCGGCTGTTCCGTCTAGGATGAGGGTAGCCGCTTCCTTAGTCGGCTCAGAACGTGCCGCACGCGAGGCAGACCGTATGGTACAGAATTCGAAAATATTACTGGACGAGACGAAACCTGCCGAGAAAGTCACCCTTCGGGATGCTTGCCGATGGTGCTTGGGGGCGTTTCTCGGAATCGCAGGACTGGGGCTTGTGGATTTTACTGTCCCTTCCGGCCAAGATTCATTGCTTCTCACAAGCGCTTTTGGCGCATCGGCGGTTCTGGTGTTTGGCAACAGACAACATTTCTTCGCACAGCCCCGGAGCCTCGTTGGAGGACATGTGCTATCAGCTCTTGCGGGCGTCTTATCATTCAAGCTCTTACCAGGACATCCATGGCTTGCTGCGGGCATCGGAACTGCCGCTGCTATTGCGGCTATGCAACTGACCAAAACCCTGCATCCACCGGGCGGAGGTACGGCACTTTTCGCGGTAATTGGCCCTGACAGCATTCATAACATGGGGTTCTCTTACGTTATTGCGCCTGCAGGAGCAGGAGCTTTGTTTCTCTTGTTCACCGCACTTTTGGTAAATAACATAGCCAGCGAGAGGCGTTACCCTGAGTTCTGGATTCATCGAAAACCCGATTGAAGGCAAGTCTAAGCGCTTCAAGGAGAGGCCGAGCTGATGGCCGCTACGGTTCACAGGACCTCAGTTTGTCATCTGGTTTTGCCTGATCGTATTCGGCTAGAGTCCATTGGCTTGTTCCAGATCATCACTGGGTGCCGTCTTTCCTGGTCGTTGCTTGAGGCTCTCAGTGTCAATAGTAATTGTTATTACATGTTAGATCATTGGACGAGAAGTTAAGATGCGTTGACGAAATGGAATTGGAGACGTATATTTTTTATCGAGCCGCTCTCATGCGGTTTGTGGCGGGTGTTCGAGAGAAGCCCGTGATCGTCGAATCCCCCGTGATCCGTGTTGACCGCCTAAGCAATATCCATTCAGGCAGTCAGGGGCAGAGATCTAAGAATGAAGAGTTAGTGCTCAGAGTATATAAGGACCGGAAGTAACGTTATGGACCTTTTGACAGTTGAAGAAGTCGCATCAATTCTGAGAGCGCACACCAACACGGTGTACAAAATGTGCCGTCTGGGCCAACTGCCCGCCGCGAAATTTGGCAAGGAGTGGCGCATCGACAGAGAAAAGCTTGCCGAGTTCATGCAGAAAACAGCAGGGGCCTCTCCTCTACTGCACCGTCGTTCCGCGTCAGTCGAATTTGTTCCTGGCCACACGCTGGCACTGATGGCTGAACAAAATGATGTTTGGGACTTTGAGGCTAGTTTTTTCAGAGAAAATGCTCGAAAGGGATATCTCCTCTTCAAAGCCTGCTGGTGGCAAAAGCCGGAAGAAGTCCGAAAGGTTTTGACAGAGAGAGGGTTTCCCGTAGCCAAATTTGAGGCGGCGGGAGAGATGGTAATTGCAGATCTGGCGAGCATCTGCGAAAGATCTGGCCCTATGGCCGCAGCCGATGCCTGGCGGTCAGCGGCTCACAGAGCCATCGAACGAGGCTATAAAGGAATGATAGGTTCCGGATCCCCTACGTTGGAAGGTTGCTGTTCCCGTGGGGAACTATTCACCTTCGAGGAAGCCTTGGACGGCTTTCTGGATGGGCTCCCGGTTAAAGGAGTTTGCGCCTACCACTTGGGGGGGAAGGCATCCGGGGACTGGAATGCTTTGGTCCGACTGATGAATTTTCACGGGCAGGTTCTGTTCCGCGCAGAAGAAATGGACGTTTCGGCAAAGATTATTTGATCCTGTCTCCTTCCTTATTAGGGAACTGATTTAACCTTCTGATTGCCTTAGACCGCATGTGACATCGTGAACGGACCGATTTCTTTCGGTTTCCATCGGTATAGGCACCGGTAGACCAGTGCGACAATCGGTGAGAAAAATTGAAAATTGGCTCTGTCACTGAAAGATCAATGGCAGGAGTCGGCGAAGTTCAAATCGAACGAATTCTTTCAAAAGGGCACCTGAGGGATGCCTTACTCAGTCAAGAGTCGGCACCAAAGACACAGACAGAGGCACGGAATTCTCCATCACCTGTTTTGTTTATGTCTTAGCACTCTCCTGAAGATCTTGAGGGCATGCGAACCATATGCCGTTATGCAGCTGCAGCGCTATCTCTACAGGAAGACCCTCCCGCTTAAAAGCCTTATCAAGTTCCAGGACTGTTTTCTTAAATACATCGGCTTCTAACATTTGTACGACGGCATTAGCCGCCTGTCGTCTTTCTCGCTCAGTCAATTCTCCGGAGTGCGCGAATCCCCTCCTGCGGCCACGAATAGAGCGTACGTACTGTTCACCATCCGGGGAGTTCTCCAAAGTCTCCTTCACGCCTTCAAGGTAAGCAAACAGGCCGGGATAGATGTGTTTCATTTCGGCCAAGATCTGCTGAGCTTGCTCGAACCCTCTGAACCCGAGCCCCAAATTGTCCTTGAGCGACCATTCGGTTCCACCGTAGCAAATGGAGAAGTTGACAGTCTTGGCCTGAGCACGAGAGTTCGCATTTCTTGGCCCAGCGATGCCTAGTCGTGGTAGACTCAGCCACTGTGTTCGACAAAAGAGGGAGAGTTCCATGCCTGAAGTTGACCAACAGGTCCGATCAGAGGATACAGCTATTGGAGGCCGGGAACTCACCAGTTTCCCGCAAAACAGGTCATCAAACGTGACTATGCTCATAGCCGCCAAATCTGAAACGGTTATTCCTATAGTGAGTCGAGGGCGATGAGCTGGCAAGGATAGACCAAATCCAGTCGCCCCAGCTCCCCCAAAAGCTTTCACCCTTAAGTGGTGTGACTATGCCCCACAGAGCAACCCAGCCAGTTATGGTGTGTTTTCTTCATTACCGCTATTAGTAGAAATGATGAAATTAGGCGTTTTGATAGGACTGTTAATTCCAAAAAAGAGAGAACTGAGCAGCCCTTGCGTAGAATTGACAATGACAAAAAGAACCGACCGGATCGCGATTCTCAGAACCCGCCCCGGTTCCACCCTCTGTACCACGACAATGAAAGTGCTATACTGCCCACAACGGTCTTGCATGCTGCCGATAGTCACGGGGAGACATCCCGTATTGAATGCGGAAAACTTTGGAGAAATGTTGTAGGTTGTTGAAGCCCCAGCGAAAAGCGATTTCGCTGATCGATTGTCGGTGAAAAAGATCATTCAATAAATCCCGTGCGATTCGCTCCAGTCTCATGAAGCGAATGTAGGCTGTGATGGTAGTACCTTCCTTGGAAAAAATACCACTCAACCGTCGAACCGACATACCCATGGCTTTTGCGACCATTTCCCTCGACAAGTCGGAATTGCCGAGATTTGCGTGAATATAAGACTTGGCTCGCAACATCAGATGCTGTTCCGGCCGGCTTAACTCGAATGTGCTGTTTTCAAGTGATGCCAGTCCGGTTGCGATGAGATCAAGTACGGTATCCTTCATATAATGCTGCACTACTTCATCGGTATTGCCGATTATTCGAGAGAAATCGACAAGACTTCCACTCACAAGCCTCCCGATCTCGTTGCCTCTGCTGACCTTTCTGGCCATCAGAAGTTCACAATTTGGAAGTCGCGCCAAGAGGTCGGATTTCGGAAATTGAAAGACCAACTGCTTGTACGAACGAGGACAGAGTAGTTGATAGGGTTCGGTACTGCTATATATCGCAAAGTCCCCTGGGTCCAATTCGGCTATGCGATCATGTTGAATAACATATACTTTGTTCTTCAACTGCACACCCAGCAAAAAGCAATCATCGTTTGAGCGGGCAATATCTTTCTTGCGGCGATTGACAGTTAACGGGTCGGAAAAAACCGAGGAAACCGAAATGCCCGGTAACCGCTCTAACACAAGGCCGCCGTGAAATTCGTCAGCCATTTCCGATTCGCAACCGAGCAGGACATAAACGTCACACACAACTTCCCGCCAATAAGAAAAGCGATCTTTTTCTTTCACCCCTTTTGTACTAAACCTCACGGGCATATTGTACTCGTCTTCTTCAAAGCGCTTTTACGCCAAATAATGGATAGAACGATCTCGGCCACTCTGTCAAGACCAATAGTCACCACCCTTTGGTCGCCTGAAGAGCCACCCCGAGCCCTGAAGCTCCCGTATATCTCGTTCACAGGATTCCCAAAACCCCCTGCAATCTCAACCCGGTTTCTAGTTCAACAGGGCGGCTCATCCAACTAGAGCTAGCTCCTGTCCATGTTTGGGGAGTCCATCATAGAATGCCGTTTTATGCCCGCAGAGACAACTTTTTTTTCCTTCACAGCAAAGCATTGGGCAAGACAACCTGGTAATAAGTTCCGTAAAGTGCGCGTGCATTAAGAAACGCTTTCCAGGACACTACACAACAGGGAGGGAGACCCAATGGCGCAATCACCATTGAAAGTGGCTGCTGTACAGGCAGCACCGGTATTTCTGGATCTCGACAAGTCGGTTGAGAAAGCGATCGCCTTTATGGACGACGCCGGTTCCCAGGGTGTGAAGCTCATTGCCTTCCCCGAGACTTGGATTCCCGGCTATCCATGGTGGATCTGGCTCGGCGCGCCAGCCTGGGGAATGCAATTTGTCGGACGCTATCACCAGAATTCCGTGATTGTTGGCGGCGAGCATGATGAGGCGTTGTGCGAGGCTGCACGTCGCAACAGACTGCACGCAATTGTCGGCGTTTCCGAGAAGGACGGCGGGAGTCTCTACATGGGGCAATGGCACTACGGGCCTGACGGTGAAGTCATTTCCCGTCGTCGAAAATTGAAGCCAACCCACGTTGAACGCACGGTGTTCGGCGAGAGCGACGGCAGTCACCTGGTTGTTCACGACACCGAAATCGGCCGGGTTGGAGCCCTGTGTTGTTGGGAGCATTTGCAGCCGCTCACCAAGTACGCCATGTATTCACAAAATGAGCAAATTCACATAGCCTCCTGGCCCAGCTTCAGCCTCTACAGCGGCATTGCCTACGCCTTGGGGCCTGAACTGAACAGCGCCGCCAGTCAAATGTACGCCGCCGAAGGCCAGTGTTTTGTGGTGGCCGCCTGCGCGACGATTTCGCAAGAGATGGTCGATCTTCTTTGCGACACTCCGGACAAGGCCGAGTTCCTGAAACCCGGCGGTGGCCATGCGCGCATTTTCGGTCCGGATGGCTCGCCCTTGGCAGAACCATTGCCGGAAAACGCTGAAGGGTTGCTTGTTGCGGAAATCGATCTAGGTATGATCGCCTATGCCAAATCAGTCGCCGACCCGGTGGGGCATTATTCACGCCCCGATGTCGTTCGTTTGATGTTCAACTCCAGTCCCAATCCTGTAGTTATGCCCTTTAGCGGGGAACATAAAGTGGTGTCGAATACATTGGAACATGATCCCTCCGACGAAAGAAAGGGAGGCAACGATATCTCATGAAGATCTTACAAGTGCGAAACGCGACCATCAAAATCGAATATGCAGGCAAAAAAATTCTAGTTGACCCCATGCTGGCAGAAAAGGGGGCATATCCTGGATTCGAGGGCACTGTCAATAGCCATAAGTTCAATCCGCTAGTCGATTTGCCTCTTTCCGTAAACGAGGTTCTTGATGTCGATGCGATAATTGTTACCCATGTTCACCCGGACCACTGGGACGAAGCCGCCAAAAATCTGGCGCCTAAAGAGATGCTTATCTTTGCGCAGAACGAGAAAGATGCAGCAGACATTCAGGCGACAGGATTCATCAACACTCGGATTCTGACCGAGCATACTGTTTTTTATGACATAACTCTCATCAAAACCCCTGGCCAGCATGGCACTGATGAGGCCCTAGGAAGAATGGGGGATGTACTGGGGGAAGTATGCGGTGTTGTCTTTAAGCATCCTGACGAAAGAACCCTTTATCTCGCAGGGGATACTGTCTGGAATCAGTACGTCGAAGATAATCTAAACAAATATGCACCCGATGTCATTGTCCTGAACAGCGGCGACGCTCAGGTCATTGGCCTTGGCTCCATCATCATGGGCAAACAGGATGTTTATGATGTGTATCAGGCAGCAGCAGGGGCAACCATTATTGCCAGCCATATGGAGTCTGTGAACCACGCAACTCTATCGAGAAAAGAACTGCGTGACTTCCTCAAGGAAAATGGGATGACGCAGCGCGTATTAGTGCCTGAGGATGGTGAATCATATGGCTTCTGATACTTCACAAACTCAACGGCTATGTCTGGGTCAGGCTTGGCATATGGATTTGGCCATATTAACAATGAAATAGGCCCAGTATGAAGAATCTTCAGCAAATCGTTCAGTCTGCGGCAGCGGGTGACAAGGGAGCGTTTTCAGAATTGGTCATCCGATTTCAGGAAATGGCAGTTGCCTTGGCAAAACGACGGCTGAGAGACACAGGACTGGCGGAGGATGCTGTGCAGGAGGCTTTTCTAATGGTCTATGCGCAGCTTTCGGATCTCAGGGATTTGAGTGCGTTCCCTGCCTGGTTCAGAAGGATTCTTTCTTCTTGTTGTAATCGTCTCGAAAGACAATGGCAGATGTTCTCCCCAGTCGACCTGGATTTCCTAGGCGAGGTTGTCGATTGCCAGCCCAGCCCTCTGGAGGCCATGGTTAGTCTCCAGACCCGATCCATGGTGGCAGACGTTTTGGCGTCTTTGGAAGGTGTGAGCCGTGAGGCGTGCGTTCAACGTTATGTCTTTGGCCGTTCCTACAAGGAAATCGCAGACATGCTTGGTGTACCCCAAGGAACCATAAAAAGGCGCCTAAATGATGCAAGAGACAAGATCGTTCAGAAAGTCAAAGATCAGCATCGGCCTGTTATTCGAGTTGGATACCTGCCGGTATCAGATCATCTCATGGCTATGGTGTCGCATTCAATTCACGATCACCAGAACTTTGAAATCCATCTCAAAAAATATCTGTCCTGGTCGAGCCTGGCATCCTCTCTTCGAGGCGGATTGCTGGACGCTGCCTTTATCATGGCTCCTTTGGCCATGGCCCTCCGCAATGAAGGACTTCCAATCCTTTATGTCATGGACGCCCACCATGAGGGGAGTGCCATAACTGTGAGAAATAATGAGATGAGCCGTCGGACTTCGTCCTGGCGCCGCGTAGGCATGCCGCACATTGTCTCGACACATGGTTTGATGCTTTCCAGCCTGATAGAAGTCTCCCCGAAAAGACCTTTGTCCGGAATGCAAGCCAAGTATCTGGGGCCTTCGTATCTTCTCAGCTCTCTGGCCTCGTCCGACATCGACGCTTTCTTATGCGCGGAACCCTGGAACACCAAAGCTGCCTGCGAGGGCATGGGCCAAATCTACGCGAGGTCAAAAGATATACTGCCTGGACACATTTGCTGCATTCTGGTTGTGAGGGAAGAGTTTGTTGATAAAGAATGCGAAATTTTTGTGGATTATCTTAGACTGCTTCGCGCGGCAAATGCGTATATCAGGAAAGCGCCCGAACATTGCTCCAAGATACAGGAGCAATATACGGGTGTCTCTGCCAAGATCATCCTAGAGGTGCTTACGGGAACCGACATCTCCTTCAATGAAATAGAGCCCGATCGAAGCCGAATTGAATCTTTGATGAGCCTGGCGCTTAATACCGGTGTTTTAGACCGACCTTGCGATTTGGACAGATTTGTTCGGTCTGACTTCATCTAGCTCGACGTCCGGAAATGGGGTGTAAGTCTCTGACATTCCGTCCCGCGGCCCCCCGAAAAAAATCATCTGAACCGAACCTTTTTTTCCTGAGATCGCTCTCTTTTGTGAAACACGATTAGAGGGGATGTGACGAGTTGGTCTCATCCAGGCACTGACTCAGTGGCGATCGCCATTTCCAAGGGAGGAACCCGACTTGGTAGATTATCATCCCATTAGGATTGGGAACGCAACCATAGGAGGACCGCACGGATCTACGACCGGTTTGGTGGTGGGCAGCATTTTCTATGACAAGCACTCGATTGTTGCTGATTCCTTCTCGGGGGAATTTGATGCACGCCGCGCAGCCGCTTTGGTAGACCGAGTAAACACGCTTAGTGGACGTTACGGAGTCCAGATGGGGTTTGACGTCATCGCCGCGACCGCAGAAGCAATGGAGAGGTTTCTAGAATTTGTCGGCAAGCGTACCAGCCTGCCATTGCTTATCAACTCTACCGAGGCAGAGGTGCGTCTTGCGGGACTCGAAGCCGCCGCCAAGCTTCAAATTCTGGGGCAATGCATCTATGCGTCGCTTAATGAGGACACGGAAAGCTCTGAACTGCAGGCCTTGGGCCGCCAACGCCCAGCCGCTGTCATGCTCCTCGCCGCCGATGTGGGCAACCCAACACCCGAAGGAACCTGTGAAATGATTGAATCGTTTTTCAGTCCCATGTTGAAGGAGATCGACGTCACTGTGCCGATCGTCGACGTTGGAACCATGGATCCTCCCTCTGTGGGACTGAATCTTCGTCAGATAAGCGCTGTTCGGGAGCGGTTCGGCTATCCGGCGGGATGTGCCTTCTCTAACTGCTTTTCCCAATGGACAGGTCTAAGTAACCTTGGTCGAGAATGGGTCGATTTGTCATTGGCTGCCGCCCTTGTAGCTTGCCGAGCCGCTGGAGGGGATTTCTTGCATTACGGCATTATCGAGAAGGCCGCAGTGGCGGCTCATGTTGCCGGAACCGCGGAAGTGTTCTACGGCTTTGCAGCCCAGGAATTGGACGGAGTGACTCTGCCAAGAGAACATGCCCTATGGAAAATGTTCAAATTGTCGTCAGAGAACACTTAAGGCCGTTTGAATGGTTTCCTTCCTGCAGTCGATAGGAGCACCCGGCTTGAGGCACTTCGGCTGGTGGGGAAAAGGAGGTGAGGTCATAGAAACTAATCCATGCGATTAGATGTTAAGAAATCCTTTTCTTGATTCGGAAACAACATAATCTTGCCAATGGAGTGGATCGGAATGAGCATACCGAAAATGACCAGCCGAGAAAGAGCTATTGTGGCAGTAACTATGGAATCGCTGCCCGACCAAGTACCTGTAAATCCCCTGTTCTTGTCACGCGGCATTCGCGAGGGAGGTGTCAGGGTCGACCAGGTACTCTTTGATGGCGAGGCACAAGCCAGAGCCAAAATCAAGGCTCTTGAGAAGTTTGGAGGCGACGTAATAGTGGCCGGCACCGACATATTGGTACCGGTGGAAAATCTGGGAGCGGTGTTGGAGTACCTCCCATATGCGCAGCCCTCCCTGGTCCAACACCCTGCGCCAACCAAAGAGGACTTTTATCGCCTGAAGGAAGCTTATTTCTCGAAAGGGTTCAATCCCGAAAAAGGGCGCATGAGAGCCATTCAACAGGAAATCCGTACGTATATCAAAGCAGGACTGAAAGATACCCATGTGCTGGCCACGCCGGTCTGCGGTCCTATCACCACAGCCCAAATGGTGACAGGCACAGACGAGTTTTTCACCTTCCTGGCAGAAGATCCGGAGTTTGCCAAGGAAATTATCGAACTCTGCCTCGACAACGCGAAGAGCATTGCGGCAATGATGGTCGAAGCGGGAGTCGATGTGGTAAATGTCCCCGATCCCTTCTGTTCCTGCGATATTCTTCCGCCCGACATGTTCCGCGAGTTCGGACTGCCTTACCAGAAAGATCTGTTCGCTTATATCAAGGAAATCGGAGGATTCCCCTTCTCCCACTGTTGCACATATACCGAACCGATTTGGTCCGACGTCGTCACTAGCGGATGCGTCAATTTCAACGGCGACCTTTACCCTGGAGCGGATGTCGCGAAGCGAGCCATAGGCGGTCAGATGTCGCTGATGGGCACTCTCAGTCCTTACTCGACGCTTACTCACGGCACCCCCCAGGACGTGGCCAACGAGGTGAAGAAACTGGCAGCCGAGGTTGGATACAATGGCGGATTCATCGTCATGCCGGGGTGCGATATCGACTGGACGGTGCCTGACGAAAACTTGCGAGCGTTGATCGATACGTGCGCGTCAATCAAATACCCGATGGATGTAGAGGCCCTGGGTGACCTCAGCAAAGTCTACCTGCCTGGCCACCCGCAACATCCGGGCATGCGCAAGATCTCCACGGAGAGCGACCCCTTAGTCAGGATGGGGATTCAAAAGGCCCGGGTAGCTGAGAGATCTCCGGAAGAAGAGGTATTCTTCAATCTGGCAGACGCGATTCTGGAATATGACGGAGAAAAGGTGGTCGAATGGACCAGCAAGGGCCTTGAGCGGGGCCTGTCCCCTCAGCAGATCATCTTCGACGGCCTGTCCTTGGGGATGAAGATGGCTGGAGACCTGTACGAGCGCAACGAACGTTTCGTTACCGACATGTTAAAGTCGGCCAAGACCATGGAAAAGGCGATGGTCATCCTGACTCCGCTACTTGAAGCTGGCGCCGCGGGAGAGAGAAAAAAGGAGACAGTGATTGTGGGGCTGGTTCGAGGTAACGCACAGGATATAGGAAAGAACCTCGTAGTCCTCATGTTAAAAGCCAGCGGATTCAACGTGATTGATTTGGGTAAGAACGTGAAAGCCGAACAGTTTGTTAAAGCTGCTCAGGTTCACAACACAGTCGCTATTGGCATGTCGGTGATGACCAACTCGTCGGTAGTTTACGCGCAAGAAACCGTTGATGCGCTCAAGGCGCAAGAGCAGCCTGGAAAGTACCTCGTGATAGTCGGAGGAGCCGCCATGAATGATCAGATTGCCGCAAAGATGGGCGTGAAGTACGGCTCCGACGCCAACGCAGCGGTGGCTTTGGTGAAGGACCATGTCTCGGCACTTGCACAAGAATCGTCAGTCTAGTGTTACGATCTCGAAATAGGAGTGCCATTCGCGAGGTCAAATAGGCTTTTCAAGATGGGCGTTCGTAGCGAGTGATTAGCTCTCTTACCTACAGGACGCAAACACTAGATGCTGGGCCTTCTCGAAGAACAGGAGGGTGTGTACACCCTCCTCGGCGAAGTCCCATAGCCAATGCTTACAGCGTCACTCCAAAATGAAGGGCTTACCACCGGAGAGTCGCCTCAAAAAAACCGGCGTCAGCAAGTTTGATTCGAGGAAGGAGAGACAGCATGCCGATCTATGAGTTCTTTTGTGCCGAATGTTCCGCAAGTCGCGACGTGCTCGTCGATCAAAGGACGAAGAATGAACTGGAACTCCTCTGTGTTCAGTGCGGTGGTGTGATGAAGGCGTCGGAAGTTTCTATGTTTAGTGTCGTCTCATCCTCCAGAGCAGCGAACGGAAAGCGCATCCGTCCCCAAGGAGCCAAGTCTTGCGGGCATACGCATGCCTGCCGTTGCGCAGTCAAACTGACAAGGCCCAACCCGTTCCAAGCACAGGTCGATGCTGCCCTTGGAAAGACTGAGCCAGAATGAATCGGATGTGCTGATCGCTTCACTCGAGTCATTGCCCAGAAAAAACAGAATGCGTGGTAGCCGTTCAGTTTTGTAGTGCATGCTGCTTTCCGTGGTAGCGAATGCTCTGGGCGTGCTATCTGGAGCAGATACTATGGAGCACTCTTCGAAAGAACGACAAGACCAATCCGGGTATACCGAAAAAACCGCTCTTCGTGACATCTGGCGTTTGTGGTTGGGCGCATTTCTCGGAATCACTGGTCTGGGTTTTGCCCACTTCAATATTCCGGACGGTGAGGCTGCATTTGCGCTCATAAGTGCCTTTGGTGCCTCGGCGGTTCTCGTGTTTGGCAACAGACGGCACTTCTTCGCCCAGCCGCGAAGTCTTGTTGGAGGGCACGTGATCTCAGCGCTTGTCGGAGTTTTGTCCTTCAAGATCCTCCACGGGCATCCATTGCTTGCGGCTTCAATTGGAACTGCCACTGCTATCGCGCTGATGCAGGTGACGAGAACGCTCCATCCACCGGGGGGAGCCACAGCACTTTTTGCAGTCATTGGCCCTGAAAAAATTCACGATCTCGGGTTTTTCTATGTGCTTGCGCCAGTCGGAGCAGGGGCGTTGTTCCTCCTGCTCATCGCACTTGCATTTAACAATATTGGGAACCACAGGCGTTACCCTGAATTCTGGTTCTAGCGGATCGCACGGGCGTTTCCTTTTCTGTCACTTGGCTACAAGTTTTCCAAAGAACACACGAACCGATTGACGAATTGCATCACGCTACTTCGAAGCGACCGTCACGGTTCGAGGCCCCCTGGGAGTGCAGCTCCATCTACGTGATTGTCTCACTCGAAAACGAACAGTGGACATTCTCGTAGAGCTAAGACTCCAAATCCATCGCCCGCGGGACGGTGCCGTCTGTCTCCAATATCCCAGCTCGAAGCCATTTGCGAATGAGGCGAAGAAACGGTTTATCATCGATGCGTTCCTCGAGCATCTTGATCATCCATTCATGATCTATGCACGGTAGTGTGCAGCTCACCTGTTATTCGTTAGGAGCACAGACACTCGGTTTCAATGGAGACACACGCTTTCGACTGGACGTGCTCCTGAAGCCCCAGAATCCCGAGCTGATACGGTACGAGACAACCCGCACCAACGCTGATCGAGACCGCTTCCTGAAACTGGTTAAGAGCGTGTGGCACGGTATCAAGAAGGAAGTCTTCTTTCCTAAAGAGGATTGGCAGTACGGGCAATGCCCGTTTGTCGGTCCTTGCAAGGAATGGTAGGAGGTCGAAATGGCTACCAGAGCCAAACCTGTACAGATTGAACCCCGCGTGGAGCCTGTGCAGCATAAGGTCGCCGTGGAACTGGATCGTGGCAGCGTTTCCGTTTCACGGGATGGCCTGATCTTTTCCATCAGCGGCAAGAATGTTCGGCTGCAACGTCAATCCCCATTGAGTCTCACCTTTGAAGCGGAGAGGTAGAGTTCGATGACTGCGAAATCGCCGTGAGGGCTGAAGAGGACGCGATTAAGCTGCACCTGGATTAAAAGCTTCTGAACCATCAGCAGAATGAGGGGGCAGCGCATACTGGATCGCCACGAAATGCCTGATAGAGGAATCTCGGGCATCGAACTTGCCGAGTTCGAAGTTCTTATGCTTATCAAAGCATTTCCACCTGAGCATTTGCAACGAATACTGAAAGAGGAAGGAGTTGCCACGCTGGAACAGCTTGACTGTCTCACTCTGCGGAATTTCCTCCACTACCTACGTTCCCTGTGATTGCCCGCCTGTACTCGTTTCGCCGCACCTATTATATTTGCGGCTTTCTTTTCCCCGTTTCGGTGCACGCGTTCTCCTGCATATCGCTGTACAATGCCCAAGAAATCGGGATCGCAATGGCGGTCCTGATTGGCGTGCCTCTGTATAATCGAATAGTTACAAGAACAGAATCCTATCCTTAGATGTCCGGATGACCGGATTTGATTTTGGCCGGGCCTTCGCTGTGCGCCAAGCTTCTTGCTGCCTTCCACAGTGACTGGTTTGCCGGAAAACTGGCAGTTGCTTCTCAACGGCCCTGAAAGTTCGGTTTCCTCTTTTCGAGAAAGGCATTCATGCCTTCGACTCGGTCTTCCGTTGCGAAACAAATCGAATAACAGCGTGCTTCGAGCTGCAAAGCCGTTCTCATATCGGCCTGCAAGCCATTGTTGATTGCCGCCTTAGCCATCTGGAGTGCCACGGGGCCGTAAGAGGCCATTTTCTGTGCGAACTCGTAAACGGTTTTGTTAAGCTCCGCCATCGGGACCACTCGGTTCACCAATCCATATTCAAGGGCCTGTTGGGCTGTGATGCGATCACCTGTCAGGATAAGCTCCTTGGCGCGCCCCACCCCAATGAGGCGTGGAAGACGCTGCGTCCCACCGTATCCGGGGATGATTCCCAACTTGATCTCTGGCAGTCCCATTTTGGCGCTTTCGACAGCTATCCGGATGTCGCAACACAGTGCCAACTCGGTTCCACCGCCAAGAGCGTACCCGTTGATTCTGGCTATTACGGGCTTCGGAAAATTTTCAATCCGTGAGCATACCTCCTGACCCTTTGGAACTTCTGAAAGGGTTTGAACATATTCAAGACCTTTGGCCATGATGGAAATGTCGCCCCCAGACACAAAAGCCTTCGTACCTGCACCGGTGAGGACAGCGACACGAACGGACTCATCCGACTCGATTGCATCGAGTGCGTCGTCAATTTCCAACATGGTATGATAGCGAATGGCATTCAGCAAGTGGGGACGATCGACAGTGATGGTTGCAATCATCCCGTCCGTCGTGAGCTTGATATCCTCATAAGCGTTTGTCATTGTGTAATCCTCACGAGAATAACTTGAACGGCTTTTTGGTGCCGTCCTCTATGTAGTCGTAGAATCCCTTGCCGTTCTTCCTGCCGAGGCGGCCTGCCTCCAGCATTTTCCTGTACAAGATGTTGAGGCGATCGTTCTCTCGATGGGTGTAGGAAAACACTTCATCGCTCGCCATCTGAATGACATCAAATCCACCGAAGTCGGCCAACTCACAAGGACCCATGGGGTGGCCTGCTCCCAGCCTCATGGCAATGTCGATCTCGTCAGCCGTTGCCGTTCCTTCCAGAACCATTTGAGCCGCTTCCATATAGAGTCCCATAAGCAAGCGGTTCACAATGAAACCGGGGATGTCCTTAACCTTAATCGGAGTCTTCCCCATTTTTCTGCACAGGGCTAGTGTAGTCTCAATCGTTTCTTCCGACACCCCAAGCGGGGTAACCACCTCAACGAGCTTCATGACTGCAGCCGGATTGAAGAAATGAGTCCCAATGCATTTCTCTCCGCGCTTGGTTGCGCCGCCGATCGCCGTGACAGACATGACGGAAGTGTTTGTGGCTAGGATAGTGTGGGGAGGACAGATCTGGTCTAGTTGAGCGAAGAGACTCTTTTTCAACTCCATCTTCTCAGGTACTGCCTCGATGACGAAATCGGCCTGCTCCGCAGCCTTGCTGAGATCTGTATGTGTGCATATGCGCGAAACGACGGCATCCCCCTCCTCACGGGACATCTTCCCTTTCGCCACGAAATGCTTCTCGATGTTGGCTTTCACTGATGAAGCCGCTTGGTCGAGCATTTGCTGATCAATGTCATACAACGAGACCTCAAGGCCGGAAACCGCTGCTGTCTGAGCAATTCCACGCCCCATCGTTCCGGCCCCTAGGACGGTCAATTTCTCGATTTCCATGAGTATCCTCCCATCCGAATCGGAAGAAATCTACGAGGAGCTTTCTCCCATCTGGATCGACGTTCGTTTTCAACGCCCCTTACCCATTGCCTCGCATTATGATCGCTCGGAGAAGTTTTGTAGGCGAGGCATATTCAGAAGGATATCAGTCAGTGGCGAGCGTGTCAACACAATTCTAGCTGCCCCGCATCTTCGCTCATACGCTGCTAAGCGAGCAGTGAGCGCCATGAAAAGCGCTCACAAAAGGCATATAGCTGGACAACCTGGAGCGACGTCCGCGATTTTTCTCCGCCTTTTGAAAAAAGATCTTGACAACTCTGGTTGAATCCTCTTCACTATCTGTATGATAACGAGTGGTAATCAATTGGCCATTTTTCTTTTACGGATCGAGGAAAAGCTGGAACGCATCGGGGCTACCTGATCCTGTCTCGCGTTCCTTCCTATAAAGCAGGGACAGAAAGGATGGCGGAGAATGAGAAACAACGTCGGAAATCTGTTGTCAAAGCGAGCTTTCTTGCATCCGGACAAGGAGGCCTTTATTGACGTCCATCAGAACAAGAGACTCACTTATTCGCAGTTCAACGAGAACGCGAATCGAACTGCCAACGCGCTTGCGAGTATCGGTGTCAAGAAAGGCGACAGAGTGGGCATCCTGTTAATGAACAGTGCGGAGTACATGGAGCTCTTTTTCGCCATCGCAAAGATCGGAGCTGTATGTGTGCCACTCAACATTAGACTGGTAGCTGATGAGCTCACGTACATTATTAAGGATTCTGGAACTCAGACACTGGTGTACGGAAACGACTTTCAGAAGGTGGTAGCTGAAATCCGGGCAAAGGGTGCGACTGCTACCGACGTAGTGAATTGGGTTCACGCCGGAAACGGTTCCGAAACTGACACGTTTGGGCACAATTTTGAAGAATTGAAAACCAAAGCCGTCGAAACGGAGCCGGAACGTTCCGGTTTCGAGGACGATCCTCTATTTATCATGTACACCTCAGGGACGACCGGGCTGCCCAAGGGCGCTGTTCAAACACACAATACCGTACTCTGGGCCGCGCTCACTATGGCGGCCACATGGGAAATGCGCCAGAGCGATCGATTCCTGGTTGCCCTGCCTCTTTTCCATGTCGGTGCTCTCATGCCCGCGGTTATGTCCGTTTATTGCGGCATAGCGACGGTGACGACCAAGGCCTTTGACCCGTCATTGTATTGGAAGGTCATCGAATCCGAGCGGATTACCAATTCGCTTATGGTTCCGACCATACTACATCTGATGCTTCAGGTTCCCGAAAAGGGATTCTCCGATTTTTCAGCGTTTCGTTGGATAGCTCTGGCCGGGGCACCCATACCTGTTTCGCTTCTGGATTCGAGTACAGCTATCGGCCTCCACGTCGAACAGCTATTTGGCCTCACGGAAGCTTGCGGCCCTGGATGTCAGCTAATGGGCGCCGATGTGGCGAGGAAGGTCGGATCAGCGGGCAAACCTTTTCTCTTCACAGAAGTTAAAGTAGTCGATTTGGACGACAAGGAAGTTCCCCCTGGCACACCAGGCGAATTGATTATCCAGGGTAAGAACATCATGAGAGAGTATTGGAATCTACCGGAAGAAAGTACTCACACGCTTCGAGGAGGCTGGCTGCACACAGGTGACGTGGCCACGATGGACGAAGAGGGCTTTGTATACATCGTAGATCGTCTGAAGGACATGATCATTTCAGGGGGAGAGAATATTTATCCTGCTGAAATAGAGAAGATTATCGCCGGTGTTCCCGGGGTCAGTCAGGTGGCAGTCATAGGACAACCTGACCCAAAGTGGGGTGAGACTCCGATGGCTCTCGTAGTCCCGCAGGCTGGCTGCAGCCTAGATGAACAACAAGTTCTCGAGTTTTGCCAAGGCAAAATGGCACGGTACAAGATTCCCAAGACAGTGAAATTCATGGAGGCCCTGCCACTCACTCCTACGGGCAAAGTTCAGAAGAGGATACTGAGACAACAACTCAGTGACGAGTAACTTCCATCCTACCCAACCGAGGTGACAACTCATGGACGCGAACGATGTAGTCATCGTCAGTGCCGTTAGAACACCATTCGGCAGATTTGACGGCGTTTTGAAGGGCACTGATAGCATAGATCTCAGCGTGATGGTCCTGAAAGAGGTCCTCCGTCGTGTAGATCTGGATGCTAGGGACGTGGACGAAGTCTACTACGGAACCTGCATCCCGGCCGAGTACGCAATCTACACCAATGTCCCGGCCAGACAAATAACACTGCTCGCTGGGTTCCCTGAGGATACGATATCGCTGACCATCGATCGAGCGTGCTGTTCTTCCATGACAGCACTGAGGCTGGGGTACAGAGCGATAAAAGCCGGAAATGCGGAAGTGGTGATTGCATCCGGAGCTGAGAATATGGGCAACGTTCCCTTCATTGCCAGTGCGGCAAAAACCAGGTGGGGCAACCGGTTGGGACCTATTGAGCTGGAAGATGTCCTGTTTGAGCTGGGATATGGTCGTAAGGGCTTTGCACCGGTTGCAACCGATGCCGGACATGTGGCTGTCGAATATGGAATTTCCCGGGAGATGCAGGATGAGTGGGCCATGCGCAGCCATGCGAAATGGCATCAGGCTTACGAGGCAGGTAAGTTCAGAATCGGCGAAGAGATAATGCCCGTCAAGATTCCCCAGAAGAAGGGCGATCCACTCAGCATGGAGAGGGACGAGTCTCCAAGGGACAACTTGAGTCCGGAAAGAATGGCAAAGCTCAGTACCGTCTACGGCAGCCCAACCGTCACTGCCGGCAATGCTCCGGGATTAAATTCGGGAGCATCGGCCATTGTGATCATGAGCCGAGCCAAGGCGGAGAGTCTTGGCCTCCAACCACTTGCCTCCATCAATGCCTGCGAATGCGCCGCCGGCGCTCCCAAGTACATGGCATGTGTCCCTGCTCAGGCCATTGAGAAAATGTTGACCAAGCTAGGCAAGACCGTTGGTGAAATGGATCTGATCGAAATCAACGAGGCCTTCGCTGCGGTAACGCTGGTGTCTTTGAAGATGCTGGCAGGAAACGACCTGGAAAAGTTTCAGGCCTTGAAAGAAAAGACCAACGTAAATGGCGGGGCAATCGCCATTGGGCATCCGGTGGGCGCGAGCGGTGCCCGCATCACCATGACTCTGATGTACGAACTGATGAGGCGCGGTGGCGGAACCGGAGTGGCGGCCATATGCGGAGGCCTTTCACAGGGAGAGGCAATCGTGGTCGAGGTCTAAACCGAGGTGAGCAGAGCGGGTTTCGTTTAACTGGCGGCATTCGTCAAAAATCATATGAGTAGGCTCTCGGCATTAGTGGCTGCACGAAAGCAGGAGTACAGGTCATGACCGTGAATCTCGATCAAGTTGAGCCTCTGACCCTCAAAGGGCAGATTGCCGTACCATACACATGGTGGGTGGGCGAAGTAGGTAGCAGGTTTCTCATTTCTCTCAGGGACGAGGCGAAGATACTAGGCAATCGATGCCACCGATGCAACACCGTCTATGTCCCGCCACGTAAGAACTGCGGCAGATGTTTCGTCGACATCGATGGGTTCGTGGAACTGAGCGATCAGGGGACTGTGTCGGCTTACAGCGTCGTTCGTTTCAAATATCCTCTTCAGCCGGTGGAACCGCCTTTTGCATACGCCTTGATTCGTCTCGATGGTGCAGATGTGAGCTTGATCCATATCATCAAGGATGATTTGGGCAGACTGAAAAATGGAGTTCGTGTCAAAGCCAAGTTCAAGGAGCCGAGTGAGCGAACAGGGCACATCCTCGACATCGATTCCTTTCAGATCATCTGACCCTTACGGAGAAGGACATGGACAATATAGCGGTAGTCGGTATTGCACAAACCAAATATGAACGAAGAAAGAAGGACAAAACTTTTTACGATCTCGTTTTCGAGATGACCAAAGAGGTCTTGGACGATGCCGGTCTTACCTTGAAAGACATAGACAATGTCATCACCGTTTCAAACGACTTCCTCGACGGAAGGACCATATCGTCAATGGCAGTTGGCGAGGCTGCCGGTGCATGCAACAAAAACATTTCGACAGTGGAAGGGGACGGAACATTCGGAGCTTTTTACGGAGCAATGCGAGTGCTGGGCGGTTTCAAGACGACATTGGTGGTGGCCCATTCCAAAGGAAGCGAAGGTGAGATGGCGTACATCACCAACGGCATGTTCGACCCAATCTATCAACGTTCCCTTGGCTTAGAGTCCATTACGGCGTCCGCTCTCCAGGCAAATGCATACATGGACCGCTATGGGATTAGAGAAGAGTCCTTTGCACAGGTGTCGGTGAAGAACCATGGCAATGCCCAAAACAACCCGTACGCTCACCTGCCTATGAATTTGACGGTCGAAGCAGTCATGGGTTCGCGAAAGATAGCCGATCCTCTTAAGCTGCTAGACTGCAGTCCGATAAGCGACGGAGCGGCTGCCATCATTATTGCCAACGAATCCCATGCCTCAAAGACCAAGACTAAACCTGTTTGGATAAAGGGTGTTGCCCATTGTGCCGATGCGTATTTCCTTGGGGACAGAGATCTAGCAGATCCCATGGCCCTTCGGGACGCTGCCGGCAGGGCGTATGCCATGGCCGGGATTACCGACCCCATGAAAGATCTGGACGTGGTGGAACTGTACGACGCGTTCAGCTACATGGAACCCTTGTGGCTGGAAGGACTGGGAGTCTGCAACCCAGGTGAAGGATACAGACTGATCGATGAAGGCATCACCAGCATGTCGGGTACATTGCCGGTAAATCCCTCTGGAGGCGTACTCTCGTCCCATGCAGTGCTCGTAGCGGGGTTAGCGAGGATTATTGAAGCTGTGATCCAGTTGAGAGGCGAGGCTGAACGTCGTCAGGTACCAGGCGCAAAGACTGCGTTAGCGCACGGCATCAACGGACCCTGTGGCCAGAGTCACTGCGTGTGGGTTTTGAGTTCAGAGAAGTGAGAGGCAAAAACATGGCGCAAGGGGTTGCAATCGTAGGCACAGGACAAACGGATCACCGAAGCCATAGGCCGGACGTAAACGGTCGTGAGATGATATATGAAGCCGTAACAAGGGCTTTGGACGACTGTGAGTTGTCAATTCATGACATTGATGCGGTGGTCATCGGGAACATGGATCATTTCGAGTCCATCAATTATGTGGACACCTGGAGCGTTGAGGGTTCCGGCGGAATCATGAAGCCGATCATGAAGGTGACCACCGGCGGTACCACAGGCACCTCGGTAGCCATTGCTGCATATTATCACGTAGCCTCGGGGCTGTTCGACAAAGTGCTCGCAATTGGGTGGGAGAAGAACTCCGAAAGTGATACCACCGCTGCCATCATCACATGTAGCGATCCGATCTGGGATCGGTTCTCGTATTCCGGCGCAATACCAAGTCTAGCAACGGAAGCCAGCGCTTACATGAAACAGTATGGCGCAACTCAGGAGGATGCCGCGAGAGTAACGGTAAGAGATCGCTCTCATGCTCTGAACAATCCTCATGCACATCTTCGAAGACCTATTACCATAGAAGATGTAATGACGTCACCTATGCTCGCATATCCAATCAAGTTGCTGGACGTGTGCCCAAGAACAGACGGGGCGGCCGCTGTCGTCTTTGCCGCAGACGGAGTCGCCCAGAAGATCGCTCCCAAACCTGCTTGGATAAAAGCCTGTGCTGTGCGCCACACGTACACCTGGTTCGGGGATGTAGACTACAACGCGGGGCTGGCTTCCCTGCAGGGAGCTTCCAGGGACGCGTATCAGCAAGCGGGAATCAGAAATCCTGCGGACGATATCGATGTGGCTGAACTGTACCTTCCTTATTCCTATGCCGGGCTTAAATGGATTGAGGACTTAGGGTTCTGCGGCCCAGGAGAAGGACCAGGTTTCATTGCGGACGGGCACACCAATATGGGCGGTAAAATACCCATCAACCCGTCCGGGGGAGTCATTAGTACCAATTGTATTGGTGCAACTGCTCTTTTAAGGGTAGCGGAGGCTGCTGGTCAGGTCATGGGAAAGGCCGGTCAAAGGCAGGTTCCCGATGTGAAAGTGGCATTGGCTACGGGTTTCGGTGGATGTTTTTGGTCCGATGTGGTGATCTTGGGCGCAGTACGCCCGTGAGAGGATCAAGGAGAAACGACCATGACAACTGAACGGGATTACGGTCGGTTACTAACACAAACCTTTAGTACTCCCATGCCATACGAATGGTCTATTGGGAAATATGGCAGCGTATTTTTTCACGAAATCAAGGAGCACCAGCGTTTTGTAGGGATTCGTTGCCCGCAATGCGGAAAAGTGTACGTGCCACCACGAAGACTATGCGCTCCTTGTTGGAACGAAATGGAGGAATTTGTTGCTCTACCGAACATGGGGACCATCATGGCCTTTTCCGTAGTGAACTATCCGTTTCCAGATCCGGCCACGGGCGTGCAACGTCCTATTCCCTATACCTATGGATGTATCAGAATAGACGGATCCGATAATATCTTTTACCACGTCATAAACGAGACGAACGTGGAAAAGATCGCTGTAGGCATGAAGGTAGAAGCTGTATTCAGGGACAAAGAAGAAATGCAGGGGAATATTCAAGATATCAAGCATTTCAGAATCCTGGACTGAACAGATCGCACGTACCCCGGCTGATCAAGTGGAATAGTCTCATGAGTTGAGGCCCTGATGTCTTATCCGGTAGTAACCGAGACGCAGAAAGTGTCTCAAAATTCTCGAATGCGCAAAAATCGTGCCACGATTCATCATTCCTGTAGGGGCAGGTCTCGTGCCTGCCCTTCTGCAATGACCGGCACGGAGGCCGGTCACTACCGGGCACCCACGAGGGGCGCCCCTACAATAGGGCCGGGACATGATGAGAAAGTCGTGCCACGATCCAGAATAAACTCTGACTTTTGAGACAGTTTCCGCAACCCGTGGCTAGATAGGATAAAGGCCTAGGAGTGATCGCTGAAAGGAGAGATCGATATGACATTACCTTCTGGAACGATTGTCGTAGGAGAGGCGCTCAGGGAAGCCGCCAGAGTCATGACCGATCGGGTAGCCTACGTTTATGAGGGACGAGACATCAGCTTCAGGGAGATGGACGAGATCTCGGACCGAGTGGCAGCAGGGTTACTGATGCTCGGATTCCGAAAAGGAGATCGTTTGGGCGTCATAGGTCTCAACCAACCTGAGTGGCTGTACGCCTATTTTGCCGCCGCAAAGATTGGAGTGATCGTTGTCGGGTTGAGTGTGCGTTATCGCGAGAGTGAGCTGCAATTCATCCTCAACCAATCCGGCACGCGGGGACTGGTCACAATTGCCGCCTTAGGGGATCAGATGGACTATGTCCGTTTCCTTGACGAGTTTCGGAACAAAGTCCCGCGCGTTTCCGACTTCATCTTCGTCGGGGGCGGCGGCTTCCAAGGAAGCCACTCTTTTGAGGCGCTTATGCAGACGGAAGTCGATCTTCCGGCCCTGAACAAGGCAAAAGCCCAAGTTCAGCCTTCTGACCCTGCCATGATCATATACACCTCGGGCACCACGGGTAGACCGAAGGGAGCAGTGCTGACCCATGAGTCCATGCTTGCTGCTGCCCTAGCTGAAGCCGAACATCTTCAGGTGGACGAGCATGATATTCTTCAAATGGCCATGCCATTGAACCACGTTGGGGGAATTACCTGCTGCATTCTGACCATGCTCTTGGGCAAAGGGCTTATCGAGTTGGTTCCCGTGTTCAATCCGAACCAAATGATCGAAATGTTTGAAGCTCATCCCCCAACCCTCATCATTGGGGTCCCCACCATGCACACTCTCCTGTTAATGAAAGAAGAAATGGGTTGTGCTCCGGTGGAAAAGGTTCGTGTGGTAATCACAGGGGGCTCTAATGCTGATCCGAATCTTCTGACCAAGTTGCGCGAAGTCTATCGCAACGCCACGGTGATGAACCTTTACGGCCTTTCCGAGACGTCGGGGGCAGTAGTGATGAGCCCTTGGGATTCAGACTTT
Organism: Desulfomonile tiedjei DSM 6799; assembly: GCF_000266945.1. NCBI lineage: Bacteria > Pseudomonadati > Thermodesulfobacteriota > Desulfomonilia > Desulfomonilales > Desulfomonilaceae > Desulfomonile > Desulfomonile tiedjei. Next base: position 6,244,862 of record NC_018025.1, on the reverse strand, counting down.
GATTCCACGGTACACTCCATAGGAAAACCCATGGGGATGATTCAGGTAAAGGTAGTAGATGTCAACGGTACCGATGTCCCCGGAGGAGAGGTGGGCGAGCTACTCTTCAAGGGGAGGATGGCTGCTGCGGGTTATTTCGGCCAACCAGAAGAGACTGGGGCAACCTTTGACGCAGATGGGTGGGTTCATACCGGTGACCTGGGTTATCTCGACGAGCGTGGATACATCTATCTCAAAGGTCGGCTGAAAGAAATGTTCGTTCAGGGAGGATACAATGTCTACCCCGTTGAGGTGGAGAACGTGATTTCCTCTCACCCGAAGGTCGGCATGGTCGCAGGAATAGGGGTGCCGGATGCTGTAATGGGCGAGATCGGTCGATACTATGTCGTGCCCAAGCCGAATGAAGAGTTATTACCGGAGGAAATAGTGAGTTTCTGTAAAGAGCATGTGGCCGATTACAAGGTACCCAAGCAGGTGGTTGTTTGCAGGGAATTGCCTTTGACCCCCGCGGGCAAGGTGATGAAATCAAAACTCAAAGAAGATTTTGAAAAGAACGGCATTTGAACCAAGAAAGAATTGGATGGCTTCATGCAGGCCAAAGGGGCATCGAGCCTGAAAGCAAGGCCGCTGTGGATCGACCCGGATTCACCCCCCTAGCGTTGATCGAGTTACTGACGCTAAGAGCTTAGGCCCATTTGAGAAGCCAATGAGCCCAGGATCGTCATCTTCGCTGCGGAGATATACTCATGTCCGACACCTTTGTCAGCCTCCGGAATATCCGTTTCTTATTGTACAACGTGCATGATGTTGAGACGCTCGTTCGATATCCTCGATTTGAGGATCACGATCGGGACACGTTCGACATGGTTTTGGACACTGCATTTCGTGTGGCTCGGGAACTCTTGCGGCCAAAGCTGCGCGAAATGGATCAGCAACCCCCCGAGTACGTGGACGGTCGCGTGAAAGTCAATCCGGTAGTCCGGGAATTCATGGCCGAGTGCGGAGAGGGAGGCTGGATCGGTGCTGCTGCACCGCTCGATCTGGGTGGACAGCAGCTCCCACAGTCAATCATTGCTGCCTGCGTGTTCACGTGGGCTGCTGCCAACTACTCCGCAAGCGTGTATCCCATGCTCACAGCAGGAGCGGCTCACCTGATCGAATCCTTCGGTTCGGCCGAACTCCAGGAGCAATACCTTCCCCGTATGTACGCAGGCAAGTGGCAGGGCACCATGGCGTTGACCGAGCCCCAGGCCGGCAGCTCCCTGGCGGACATCGTCACTGCGGCCGAACCCACGAATGAGGGGTACTTCAAGGTTAGAGGTCAAAAGATCTTCATTTCTGCTGGCGATCACGACGGCGTGGACAACGTGGTGCATCTCATGCTGGCCAAAATCAAAGGGGCTCCAGCCGGGGTCAAGGGTATCAGTCTGTTCGTGGTTCCCAGGATGAGGCCGGAGGGAAAAGATCTTGCATTCAACGACGTAAACACTGCCGGAGTGTTCCACAAGCTCGGTTACCGGGGCTGCCCCATTACCCATCTCTCTTTTGGCGAAAACGAGGACTGCCGGGCCTGGCTGGTGGGCGAGCCACACAAGGGACTGAGCTACATGTTCCAGATGATGAACAACGCCCGCATTGAAGTAGGCTTAGGCGCTGCGGCCATAGCGTCTGCTGCGTACTACGCATCGCTCGCCTATGCTCAGGAAAGACCTCAAGGGCGCCGGCTCGCGGACAAGGAGCCGTCGCAACCGCAGGTCCCCATCATCGAACATGCTGACGTCAAACGCATGCTGCTCCTGCAGAGGGCTATCGTAGAAGGCGCTGTTTCTCTGCTCCTGCAATGCGGCAGGTACTCGGATCTCGTGGAGGTTACCGAAGGCGAAGAGAAAGGAAGGTATTCTCTGCTGTTGGACTTGCTCACACCTATAGCCAAATCCTATCCGTCCGAGATGGGCATCATAAGCGTGAGTCAGGGACTGCAAATACTGGGAGGGTACGGATATTGCGATGAATTTCCCTTGGAACAGTTCTACCGAGACATGCGCATCCATCCGATTCACGAAGGTACCACCGGTATTCAAGGTATTGATCTACTGGGCCGGAAAGTAGTCATCAAAGACGGAGCTGCTTTCACCCTGTTCGTGAAAGAGGTTACGGAGACGATACGAGCAGCGTCAGGAGTCGATAGTTTGAGAGCTTACGCCGAACGGTTAGAGCAGGCAACGCAAATCTTGACACGTGTGACTGAGCAGCTCGTCACTCTGGGAAGGCAGGGAAACCGAGAGCGGTTTCTGGCAGACGCGACGCTTTATCTGGAGCTGTTCGGAATCGTGGCCATAGCGTGGCAGTGGTTGAAGCAAGGGGTAGCGGCGCTGAAAGCCTTGGCTGGAAAGGTATCCCAGGAAGAAGCCGCCTTTTACGCAGGAAAGCATGCGACTATGCAATTCTTCTTCCACTACGAGTTGCCAAAGTCTGAAGGACTCTCGAGACGTCTGTTGGAAGCAGACGGGTTCACCGTTCAGGCAACTTTGGCAACTTTTTCGGACTGATCTTACGCGTCCCTGGCAGAAACATCCCGAGAGCCTCTTCAAGATTTCGAAGGCGACGAAACGCCACGGGTTCGTCGATCCCAGGGCAAGGATTCTTGCATACCGAGTCCAAGTGACGGGAGAAATGAGTGATGAGCATTCAATTCAGCGAAGAACAGAAGCTGCTTCAGGATACTATTTACAAATGGGCCTTGAATGAGCTCGGCCCCATAGCCGAAAAGGTCGATGACGAAGACTGGATGCCAAAGGACTTCTTCCGCAAGGCTGGCGACATTGGCATCCTGGGCGTGGCGATCGATCCTGAGTACGGCGGCTCGGGTCTCAATGTCCTGTCTGAGATACTGGCCATTGAGCAGATCACTCGTATTTCTCCTGCACTGGCGCTTTCGTGCGGTGCGCATTTCAATTTGTGTGCAGGCAATATCCACCGGAATGCAAACGACTACCTCAAACGGAAATATCTGCCCGCGATGGTCACGGGAGAAAAGGTCGGGGCCCTGGCTCTCACGGAACCGAACGCAGGTAGTGACGCCATGAGCATCCGGACTCGGGCCGAGAAGGACGGCGATTACTTCGTCCTCAACGGCACCAAGATGTTCATCACCAATGGACCCATTGCCGATGTCATTCTGGTCTACGCCAAGACCGAACCGGAACGGGGCCCCTTCGGTATCAGCGCCTTTATAGTGGAAAAGGAATTCGAGGGCTTCTCGGTTGGCCGAAAACTCAAAAAGGCCGGCATGCGGGGCTCGCCCACCAGTGAACTCATCTTTGACAACTGCAGAGTCCCTGCCGAAAACCTTGTGGGAGAACTGAACCGAGGCGTTGAGGTGATGACCCGAGGCCTGGACATAGAACGAATCATGGGGGCGGCTATGGCCGTGGGCTCAGCCCGGCAAGCTCTTGACTATTCCATCAAGTATGCTCTGGAGCGGGAGCAATTCGGGAAAAAGATAGCTGAGTTCCAGATGATTCAATCCAAACTTGCAGACATGTATACGCTTTATGAAGCAGCACAGGGTTTGACCTACCGGGCGGCGCTCATGGCAGAAGAAGCCAAGCGAGGAGGCAAAGGCACTGAGCTGACTCGGCTGGCCGCGGCTTCAGTTATGTTCGCCACCATTGCCAACAGCACCATATGCAGTGAAGCGGTACAAATTCACGGAGGATATGGTTACTGTCTAGAGTTTCCGGTGCAAAGGCTTTGGCGTGACGCAAAACTGATGGAAATCGGTGCAGGAACCACCGAGATCAGAAAACTCATCGTAGCCAGAGAGCTTTTGCGCAAGGGGTCGGTCTAACGAGTTCGTCATCCTGGTGTGACTGCATGGCCACGTTCAAAGCGCTGAACAGTAGGAACAGGTACCAGTGCTCATGTACTTGAACTTCGATCGGAGATCCTTCAAATGGCCTGGAGTGGCCGGCGCTCGTGTTCGAGCCGGCTCGTGTCCCGGGCAGGGTGCGACGGGCACGGGAGATTGCGTACTACTGAACTTTGAGACAGGTGTATTTGCCGTCTCTGACAGTTCCGAGCGGGATCCGGGCCAATCGAAGGCATTTCTGCTCCATTTCGATAACCTGGTTTCCGAGATTTCAAGGGAAACATCTGCACTCACGAAGCGCACTCTAGAATTTGCGAAAGTCGCCGAAAAGATAAACTTGGGGTGCGAAAAGATCATGCAGGCAACGCAAGGCACGGCAAGTTGCACGTTTACGGGCATGAACCTGCTCAAGACTTCTGATGGATTGACTGCACTTCTCTTCCATACTGGTGACAGCCGCTTGTACCAATACGACAGGTTGCAGCAGACCGCGAGAGTTTTGACGGAGAACAATTTTTGGATGATAGGCAAGACGGTGAAATTGTTTCAAACCGCTGTCCTGACACTCAAGCCAGACAGCATCCTGATCTTTGCTACCGACGGAGTCTCTCAGGGCATGGACGAGCCTGCTCAAAAAAGAGAGCTCACTGAAATTATCAGGTGCAATGAAGTGGAAGACATACCCGACAGGATCATGCATACGGACAGCACAGCTCAAGGATTCCGAGATGATGCAGCAGTAATAGCCCTTGCTACGCGTGGCTTGCAGTATGTCAATGCCAGGATAATCATGGGAGGCACAACCGCTTATGAAGAAAAGGCATATGCGGAACGGTGTCGATCCACGTACCCGTTGGACTCCTACGTCTGTGTCACCGAAACTTCATCGCGGATAGATCATGTGTTCTGAAACGAATGAGCCGTTGTCCGGCAAAGGAGGCAAGAAAATCATGAAGGAAAAATATGATGTGATCGTCGTAGGCGCAGGAATTGCCGGGCTTGGCGTGGCAGCGATTCTAGCCAAAGAGGCACGTCAGCATGTGCTTGTTCTCGACCGTTTCCCGACACCAGGCGGGAGGTTAAGTTGTTTCGCGGACTACCCCGGTCACGGGTGGACCGTCGACACGGGGTTGCATTTCATAGAGTTGGGTCCTCTCTCTTCCTCGCACGAGCTCAACAGACGAGCAGGAAAAGAAGTTTCATGGGCTTCCTTAAGCCAAACCGTTGAATTCTGGAATGGAAATAGATTCCAAAATCTCGCCGATCTGGTTCCGATGAATAGGGAAGACAAGACTGCTTTCAAATCGTTGCTTCAGACCATAGCCTCCATGAGTGACACTCAGATCGAAGCATGGGACAACCGATCGCTGGAAGAATGGCTCTCCGAAAATGTTTCTCAGAAACCACTCAAGGAGCTCATTACCGACATCGGCATGATCATGACTACCATCCCGGCAGCAATTGACATGGCGGCAGGAGAAGTTCTCTATATCGCAAGAGACAACCTGAGAAAGGCCAAGCAGCTGCTAGCCGCGAGTTATCCTCTGGCGGGGATGCAAGGACTTACCAGCGGACTGGAAGAAGTCATACGGGAATGTGGCAGTGAAATAAAAGTCGCTTGCGAGGTGCAGGAGATACTGATCAAGAATGGTAGGGCACTAGGGGTGCGTGTTCCTATCGGATCTCATCCGTATCAGGCTGAATATTGCATGCCTGAAACTCGGGCAGTGTATGCGGATCGAGTCGTCTGCGCTCTGCCGATCTATCAACTTGGCAAAGTGATCGATTTTTCCACGAAACGCTCACCTCTGCCCCATTGGTGGGTGAAACGCATTCAAGACATCCAGAACGAGATCACTGGCCTGGTCGGGTATATGATCGGTCTCAAGGAACCTGTCGTCCCTACGGACAAGTTGTGCTTCTTCACTGCTCTTCAGACCAATCACGCAAAACTGCCTTTCCAAGCATTTCCCGCTTCCAATTATTCACCGGGGGTCGCACCGCAAGGAAAACAACTCTGGCACACTGACATCGTATGCGAACATGCGGAAGCCTCGGACAAGTTCAAGCGCGAGCGACTGCTCAAGCTCATGTGGGAAGACATCAAAGAAATGTTTCCGGGAATTGAAGACAAGCTCGAGTGGCGCATTCCTTACTATGTGGACGGCTGCGACGGCCTGGCAAGAAAACCGGGACTTGTTGGGAATTTCAAGCCAGGTCTGAGGGCTCCAGGGGTCACCAATCTCTTTTTTGCCGGCGACACCTATGTGGGGAGAGGACTCGCTGCCAACGGAGCTGCCAAGAGCGCCATGCTTTGTGCAGACCTCATACTGAGCACGTTGACACAATCAACGTAAACATAGTGCCACGAAGTTTGAGCGAGGAATACGATGGGAAAGATCATTTTGACTGCAGCTATTACCGGTTCTGCGACATTTCCCAGCCAGAGCCCGTACATTCCGATAACGCCGGAACACATAGCTGATGAAGCAGTGGAAGCCTGGGGAGCGGGTGCGGCGGTAGTGCATATCCATGCTCGTGATCCCCAAGACGGTCGGCCGTCGGCGAGTATCGATCTGTATAGACAGATTGTTACTTCAATCAAAAGCCGCTGCGATGTCATTATTGGCATAACGACCGGAGCAGGCGCGGGCATGAGCATTGAACAAAGAACAGATACTATTTCTACGTTCGAACCTGAACTCGCTTCCTTGAATATGGGCTCTATGAATTTCTCCATGCATCCCTTGCTCAAGCGGATCAAGGAATGGAAGTTCGACTGGGAAAAACCTGCTGTTGAAGGCAGCCGGGATTTCATATTTCCCAATACATTTGCCTCCCTTGAAACCATTACAACGATCATGAAGCATCATAATACGAAGCCGGAACTAGAAATTTACGATACAAGCCATCTGTACAATGCACAGTATCTCGCACAGGAAGGGTATCTCGAGTATCCCCTGCATATGCAGTTTGTGCTTGGGGTTATGGGTGGATCTCAGGCAACAGGCTATGACTTGATTCATCTCAAGACCACTGCTGACCGTCTGTTCGGTGATCGATATACGTGGTCCGTCATAGGAACCGGATGGCCTCATGAGTTCCGTATGGGAGCCATCGCCTTAACACTGGGAGGCCATGTCCGCGTGGGACTGGAAGACAACCTTCTCATTGCCAAAGGCGAGCTCGCTAAGAGCAATGCTGAGTTGGTGCACAAGATGAGGCGTATTTGCGAAGATTTGGGGAAAATTCCTGCCAGCTCCGAGGAAGCGAGGACAATCTTGAAGCTCAAAGGGATTGAGAAGGTGGCTTTCTAGGCTGCGCTCAAAGCACTGCAAAGCTTTCGACCATGATCGCCCATGAGAGGCTATGGCGAGACGTCGGATGCACTCTAGGAGATTTCGATGAGCTTGGACTGTGGCAAATCGTATGAGGAGCTGGAAATCGGAGAGAAAGCATCCTTCTCAAAAACTATAACCGAAACGGACGTATATCTCTTTGCTGGAATCAGTGGGGATCTTAACCCCATGCATGTCAATGAAGAGTATGCGCGAACCACTCCTTTTGGGGCTCGCGTCGCTCATGGTCCATTGACCATGTCTTTGGCCGCTCCCGTTTTGGGGATGAAGCTGCCGGGACTGGGAACCATAGCCGTGGAACTGACAACAAGATTCAAGGCCCCGGTCTATTTCGGCGACACCATAACGGTCATCGGCGAAGTGGTAGAGAAGATCTCCAAGAAAAAATGGGTCAGAGTCGCACTAGCTTGGACCAATCAACGAGGCGAGACAGTAGCTGAAGGTTCGGCGGTGGTATCTCCCCCTCGAAAGGCAGCCAGCTAAATCGAATGGTACGTGAGGCTGTGCGCAGGACTCTGGTGAGACTGCTTAGCCAATTGTTCTAGAGGTTTCGTAAGGGAGGCACAGATATGGAACCGCTGTGGATGCCGTCCGAGGAGCGCATCAGAAACGCAAATATAACCGCTTTTATCCAGTTCGTGAACAAGAAGTACTCGTTGAATCTTGAAGGATTTCAGTCCCTGTATCAGTGGTCCATAGACGACAGACAGGACTTCTGGGCCGCAGTGTGGGAATTCGGACAGGTGCTGGCTTCCCAGCCCTATGAAAAGGTGCTCGAAGAATCACCGACGATGATAGGAGCGAAATGGTTTGTCGGATCCAGGCTGAACTTCGCGGAAAACCTCCTCCGGTTTCGGGACGATCGGATCGCTCTGGTGTTCAAAGGAGAGGATCAGGAGACCGTGCGCATGAGCTATGCGCAGCTCTATGACGAGGTTGCTCGTATGGCAAAGGCCCTACGCGAAGCTGGGGTTGTCCCGGGAGATCGTGTGGCCGGATATGTCCCGAACATGATTCAGACCGTCGTGGCAATGCTTGCAGCAACGAGCATGGGAGCAGTATGGTCGTCTTGTTCGCCGGATTTTGACATCAAGGGAGTATTGGACCGCTTCGGACAGATAGCGCCGAAAATCCTGTTCACCGCGGACGGCTATTTCTACAACGGCAAGTCACACGATTCTCTGGAACGCATCAGCGGAATCCTTCAACAGTTGCCCAACATCGAGAAAGTGGTCGTTATCCCGTACACTCGCTCCAGGGAGGACATAGGTGCCATTACCAACGCGGTGCACTACAACGACTTTATTGCAAAGGAACAGGGCCTTAAGATTGCGTTCGAGCGGCTTCCTTTCGACCATCCGCTGTACATCATGTACTCGTCGGGCACCACGGGCCTGCCCAAGTGTATGGTTCACGGCGCGGGCGGCACGCTTATCCAGTATCTTAAAGAACACCTGCTCCATGTGGATCTCAAGCGCGAAGACAAGATTTACTATTTCACCACCTGTGGATGGATGATGTGGAACTGGCTCGTCAGCGGGCTTGCCGTGGGCGCAACATTGATCCTCTTCGACGGCTCCCCGTTCTATCCCGATCCGGGTGCCATCTTTCAGCTTGCCCAGGATGAGAAGATGACCATTTTGGGGACCAGCGCCCGGTACATAGCTTCCGTGGAGAAGGTGGGGCTCAAGCCCAAGGAGCAGTACGATCTGTCGTCCCTCAGGACCATATGCTCCACCGGTTCCCCGCTTTCGGAAGAGAGCTTCCGGTTCGTGTATCGAGACGTGAAAGAGGACATCGACCTTGCGTCTATATCGGGCGGCACCGACCTGATATCCTGTTTCGCACTCGGTTGCCCGATCCTGCCTGTGTACGAGGGAGAGCTGCAATGCCGCGGGCTGGGTATGAAAGTCGAGGCATACAATTTTCAGGGGCAATCCGTAGTCGGGCAGCAGGGTGAGCTGGTCTGCTCGGCAAGCTTCCCGTCGCAGCCAATCTATTTCTGGCACGATCCGGAGGGGACTAAGTACCGTGCAGCGTATTTCGGCCGTTTCCCCAACCGTTGGCATCACGGAGACTTCATTGAAATCACTGCTCACGGCGGCGTGAAAATCTTCGGCCGCTCGGATGCCACGTTGAATCCCGGTGGGGTGCGCATCGGCACTGCTGAAATCTATCGACAGGTGGAAGCCATGGAGGAGATTTCAGACAGTATAGTGGTGGGTCAGGACTGGGACAACGACGTGCGGGTGCTCCTTTTTGTCAAAACCGCTCCGAACGTCGAGTTCAACGACGCGCTGGTGAACAGGATCAAGAAGACCATCCGTGAAAACGCGACCCCGCGACACGTGCCGGCTCTCATCCTGCCTGTAGATGATATTCCGTGTACCCTGAACGGCAAGAAGGTGGAACTCGCGGTGCGCAACATCATCGAAGGCAAACCCGTGACGAACAAAGACGCATTAGCCAATCCGAATGCCCTTGATTACTTCAGAAATCTCTCGGAGCTGAAAAGATAGCTCGTGTTGGAGCACAATCGTTTCGATTCTCGACTAGCCCGATGCCCAGAGCCGCAGGGACTGCTTCAGCCAGAGTGGGCTACCGGGTAGACTGAGCAAACAATTGTTGTGGGGAATCCGCACCTCCAGATCAAGCTGAGGCAGCGGCAGTTTTCACGTTCTCCTCCGATGTGATACATAGACGGTATGGCGAAAGCTTATGACACTGGACCGGGAGGAGCAGCACTCACGTGAATGACAGTAAAGCCAAAATATTGCAGGCAGCCGAGGAGCTCATATCGGAAAAGGGGGTTGCCCGTACCACGATAGCCCAGATTGCAAGGAAGGCGGGCGTGTCTGATTCCCTGGCCTACCAGTACTTCAAAGACAAAGAGGATTTGGTTTTTTCTGTGGCCTATCAGAGGCTAGAGGATACCTGGAAGGAGCTTCAAGAACAGCTTCAGGGAATTATCGACCCTCGATCCGAGCTCGGCAGGGTTATATGGTTCGGGCTTCGGTACAATGAACTCCACCAGGACTACGTCCGAAATCTCATGTTCGAATACCGGTCCAACAAGGATTTCTACAAAAGTCCTGCGTACGCTTTCATCCGAAATCACTCTCAGTTGACCCTCCAGATCCTGCACCGGGGTGTCGATCAGGGAGTTTTTAGAAATGACGTCGATATGAGACTGGTCCGTGAAATCATATATGGGACGCAAGACTTTGAAGCAGTTGATTGTGCGATCACCAGGGATATCTCCGAAAGCAGCACTGATTGGCAAGACTTGATGTCGCTCATTCTCAACATGATCGAAGAAAAAGGGCAATGTGAAGAACCAGGAAAAAGGGAGCGGATTCTCGTGGCTGCTGAGGAGGTGTTTGCAGAATTTGGGTTTGCTAAGGCCAAGCTGGCAGACATCGCAAGTCTGGTGGGTATTGCCGAGAGTTCCATCTACGATTTTTTCGAGAGCAAAGAGGTTCTGCTGCTGTCAATCACGGAAATGCGACTGCAAGGACATATGGCTCTACTTCCCGAGACGTTTCACATCAAGACGCCGATTCGAAAGCTTCGACGGTTCATCCGGTACCACTTTGATCTTTATATGCAGAATCGGAATTTTCTGAAGATATTCGTAATGGATAACTTGTTAAGCCAAAAATTCTACGCATCTAAGGCCTTCGACGAGTTCAAAAAATATATAAAGACTCTTGAGGATATAGTGGAAGAAGGCAAGGCCTGTGGCGCGTTTCGCCACGATGTTAATACTCGTGTCTTCAAAAACATGTTTCTCGGGGCATTTACTCATATGGCTCTGCGCTGGATCATCTTCGACGAGAAGAACTTTGACAAAATGGGCGAAGTTAAGGGCCTTGTGGAACTCCTATGCGCTGCGGTGACGATCGCCGACACCTGTTCCAGCGGGTGAGCTGCGAGATTGAGATCCGGCAACACACCGCTTGGCTTCTTTCGCTTCACCATCGGTAGACTCATCGACAAACAGACCGGTTTCTCATCGGAAGACAGAAGTAAGAGTGGGCTTGGCCACTAAAAAATCGGCACCGAGAGTACTGGGACGCGGATGTTTGTCGAACTCTTTCAAAGAAACACCCAGAGGATGCCATGTTCAGTCGAAGGTCACCACCCACGGGACAGAAAGAGGCGCAGAATTCTCCATAACCTGCCTAATCTCGGAAGCCAGTAGTCACGGCCCAGCCACCGGACAGGGCTTACTCAAAACTGGTAATCTCCCGCGGGAGACGCAGCAGTCGTGCGGGATCGGAAATTCGAATCAGGGAAAGGTATGCCCATGTCGCACCAATTGCTTGGCAGAACTCCAAGCCTTCTCAAGGATGTCCAAAGTGCCGGGCCGGACCTCCGTGCGGAGACCGTAAATCCTATTAAATTCATGAATGCCCGATGCCAGGTCTTGTTCCGATGCCACAGGGGTCGGCAAAAGCAAGCTTCTTTCGTAACTTGCCATCAGCCTCTTCATCATTGCAAGGTCCAGTTTTTCCGCGCCACGTCCTTTATGCAGGATGGTTGCCCAGTGTCGCGAAAATCCCGAGTTGATAAACATTGTCCCGGCGACTCTACATTGTTCCTCATAGTAATTCTCTCGTCCCCCGATTAAGAGGCCGACACAATCATCGACTGGATGGTCACCGTCCATTGGAAGGAGTACCGGAACCACAGAAGGAGGCAACAGTTCGTCATAGTCTTTCAATGCGTTTCCGCACAAACCGTACCCAAGCAAGATAGCATCCACGTACGGTTCCATCTCTATTGCCGCCTGTCTGACTCCACTTCGCAGATCCTTTATCACGCTATGAAGCCCCACTTTCATGACACGAATGACTATTTCCAGTCCGTCTGAAGCCGTGGATGTGTATTCGGCAATGGAGGCTATTGGTTTTGATCTGACCTTGGTCCTTCGCGATAGAGTTTCGCTCAATTCCTTCGAGAACTCATCGTCCAGAATGTTGACTGCCGAGACCTCCGGGTCATTCACCAGAAGATGGGCGAATTCCAACTCCAGAATTTGACAGGTAATGATACCCAATGTAGCCATTTCAACCATCCTTCCGCTCGTCCTCTTCGGCCTTGCAACTGAGGACAACTTGGCTTCTGAAATCAGGTTATATTCCTCAAGATTCACCTCGTGTCATGAAGGAAAGCAGGTTGCAAAGGCTTTCATCAGACCAATCGGACCCTTCACTTTGATTTTTCGAGTTAATAGCGCCCACATGAGATTCTTTTCTCCTCTGAGAAACTCAAGCCAAGTTTTGGAGTCGGCGTTAAGCTTGAAATCCGCTTCCCCAACATGACTCGGACGGACTTCGATGGTTTTGTCACGAATGACTACCGTTGCTTGAACCGATTCACTACCGGTGAAGGTAAAGTGAAACGTGGCGTTGAGACCTTCGGAACGGTTCCTCTCAAATACTCTTGGAAGGACGAACAGAAAGGCCTGAACCGATGACGGCCTGGTCCCGTTCCCAACGTATTTCATGGTCTTGTTGGGAAAATGTTCTTTCACGTGGGCTTCTGCATCCGAACCCCGCAGGACATAAATTGTCTCTGGCTTTTCCCGGAATTTCTTCACAGTTCCTTTCGTGTAGCCTGGACGATCCTGGAGAAATTCTCCGATGACTTCTTTACCAGCAGGACATACTGCCACACATCGGTCACATTTTGTCTGGGCTCCGATAGAGAGGTTCTGCCACATGGATATGGTTTCCGAATCCGTCACCTTCTTCCGATAGTCAATTGCGCTTTGTGCCTGCGCAACGGTCTCAACCCAGTTTATAAAGCCTCCCAATCGTTCTCTATAGTTGTGAGTGTAACAAGAGGGAAACGCAAAATAGCCGTCGGAGCCCACTGCGCCGGTGGGGCACACAGCAACGCACAACTTGCATTCAATACAGGGATTGTAATCGAGTGGAGCGCTGTAAGACGTCAGCTCGGCATCCAGGAGAAGGGTCCCGAGTACAGTGAAAGCGCCGAACCTGGGATGAAGCACGAGCCGGTTCCATCCCATCTGTCCCAGCCCGGCTTCGATCGCCAGTAACTTGTCTGAAGTGAACCACATCTTTCCCGGCCATCGTTCCGTCTCGAAAGGGAATCCGGCTGGAACATTGAGTGCCCGTATCCCCATGCCTTCCAGTTTGGCGGTTATCCTGTGGGCGGTACTGTTGGCTTTCGTCCAAATGTGCCGAAATTCCAGGTTTGCTACTGAGTGAACGGTAGTCCTTAGATTCTGCCGATTCAATCGGAACGCCAGGCTTACAATTGTTTTGACTTCCGGCATGAGTTCCAGGAGATCGGCCTTTTGGGAAGAAAGAGCCGGTCTATCTATTTCTATGAATCCCATGTCATCGGCTCCCAGGTCGAGACAAATCTTTTGCAGCACAGTGGATTCCAGTTTCTCTGGAGACGGTTCTTCTTGAGCCGACTTCCCTTCGTACCATTTGATCGTGGGATGATCTTGGGAATACATCGTGCCTCCTAACGATTTCGATGCCTTTCCTTTTGGAGAGTCAGACAGGTGCTCGTGGCTTTGGCGACAAGACGGCCTTGAGAATCTGTGATGTCGCACTCGACCATGCCTACTGTGCGACCCCGATTCACAATCTTGCCCACTGCAAATAACTTTTCTTTCCAAACGGGTCTGAGGAAGTTGATTTTTAGTTCCAGCGTCGTGAAGGTCTCCCCACGGTCCAAAGTGCTGGCGTATGCTGCACCCATGGCCAGGTCGGCCAGGTCGCACAAAACTCCGCCGTGTAATGTTCCCATTGGATTGGAGTGCTGGGGACCCGCTTCGAGTTCAAGCTGGGACTCGCCCTGTAGTACGGCGATGACTCTGACACCTAACAACTGTGCTATGGGCGGGTCAGGCAATTCCCCCGAGATCATGCTTCGGTCCAGCATTGTTTCTGCCTTTGCTTGTGCGTCCATGTTTTACTCCTCTTAGGCAATGTGTATATACACACATCCAGACAAAAAAATTATGTGATAGCCACCAGATCAGAGATCCCTTCTAACAGAGAAGCCCAACGGTCTTCTCCCAATTCATTGATTATCTCGACCTGCGCCTTTTGCCAAAGCGGGAACGCTGCAACCAGTGCGGTATGTCCCCTTTCGGTAAGAGTAAGTTTTCGGGTGCGAAGGTCGTCGCCCGGCTCTATGTCAATCATGCCTTTCTTGTGCAATAAGGAGACATTGCGGCTCAGAGTTGTTCGATCCATGACAATGGCTTTGGCGAGCCGTTTAATGGTTACCGGTTCAAGGACCCTGATGGCCGTGAGAAGAGTCATCTGGGTTACTTTCAAACCGGAAGGCTTCAGAGCGGCATCATAAAAGCTCGTCACACGTCTGGTGGCTTTTCGAAGATTGAAACACGTACAGCTTTTTCCCATTTCAAGGGCCGTATCAAGCGGAAAAGTTTCCAGATTTGTCGATATATCTCGTTTCTTTTGAGGAGCCATCTTTCATCTCCGAACTGTCGCGAAGGGTTCTCCTATCAGCGACCATAACAAGTGTATATGCACCCTTGTGCTCCTTGTCAAGAGAAAAATGGAGTAACGCCCCATTTTGGACACGCGCTCAGCATTCACGAATAGGCGACAAGCTTGAAGTTGGAGCAAACGCTGATGGGAAAACCGTTGCAGCCCTACACCTGACTTAGATGGGATTCATATTACTGTCCCAACCAACAACATCACCGTATTGCGCCGTCTTGATTAGAGCACGAACAAAACATCTCACCATAAAAGCAAGACATTCAAATTCCAAGAATTGAAGAGCTGTCTTATCCAACATGATTTGGATGTTGACCGGGAACTCATCATCAGCTTCATAAAAGACAATCTTCAACGGGATTTTTGGAAGAACGTCAAATCTCCACAGATGTTTGCTCACTTGAGACTCTTCTTCGATTCCACCAAGTTTTACCGCTGCTTGGCTAAATTTGACGTAGTCGTTACCCAAGTATCGTTCCAGCGGAGTATTCATCAACCGGGTTTGTACATGTAGCCCACTAATCATTCTTGGAATACTCTCAAACGGAACGTAAGAGTTTTCGGGGTCTCCCTGACCTTTGGATAGAAGGTAATAGAGAAGAACACTGCGATTATTTACATTGACAGGTTGGCCGTCCAGAGGCTCAACGCCATCTACGGTAATACGATATTCTCTCTTCAAGAAACATACTTGAACACCACCATCAACATATTCAAGACCAAGGCGGTCAGCACTTTCCTGGAAACCACATTCAGAAAGCTTGGTGATTAAGTCAAGATAGATTGAATCATAGCCACCTTTCACGAAAGCTCCTCCCTGGCTTAGACACCTCTGTTGTGCTTGCGGAAAGCGATTTAACAAGAGAACATGCGGCGCAGGGGTGAATCGTTCCAAACCTGAGCAATCGCAAGAGCCTTGGTCCGATTTGGTCAGAAAATGGGGCTTAGTTTTCGAAACAGGCTGACCTTTGAGGATCTATACCGTGATCAGCTCATTCATTTATGCAGTTCTCGAAAGTAATCACGGATTGACTTCACGTGAGGCTATCTTTTCTCGGTTGTTCGTTGCGCAGTTCTGTCAGTCGGGTGCCACTGACCTGAGCACGCTCAGGTCAGTGTTGGGCGCGTCAAGTGGCAAGGGCACTGACCTGGCGCTACCAGGTCAGTGGCACCCGAGACACAACCTTGGCCTCTTGCTGAATGTCGGCACAAGACGCGAAAACTTTTGAGAACCGTCTATAGTAGCGCATCGATACCCGGCGGCACGGCCTTACGGCATGCCCGTGTACCTCACGGACCATGGTGATCAGCGCTGGTTAGTATTGGGGCTGCCTACCCTTGCGAGCCTTGCGCGGAGTCACGTCTTCAGGCTGTCAGATGGATTTTTCCCAACCCTGTCCAAAGTCGGCCAGGGGGCGTACCTCTTCAATACTGAACGTGACTGCGGCATGTACCATCTGGGATGCCTTCTCACCGGACGCTTCGGCGATGCGGGTCCGAATCGCATCGAGTTTTTCTCCTGACGTCTGGCAATCGGTCATTTTCATGTAGACCCGGACGCCTTTCCATTCAGGAAGTGATTGCCCGGGTTCCATAATCATGAAGACGGCATTGGGATTCTGTTGAAGGTTTTCAAACGAGCGATTCTTACCCAATCCCATAAAAATAGTCTTCTCATCGATCATGCGAGGCGAACCAAAATAGGCCGCATCAACTTTGCCATTCTTGTCCGCGGTTGCCAGGATGCCCAGTCTGGGCTGCTTGTTGAAAAAATCCATCAATTGTGTGCTCATGGCCTTCCCTCGTCCTTTCATGGGCTCATGATGACTGCCCTCTCGGGGAGTCATCAATGTGGGCTAAAAATGGTTAGTTTGATCCGCTCAAGATGCGGAGTCTTGGTTTTCTGTCGGCATAGGGCGCATTCGAACGGTTGCCAAACACGCGCTAGGACCGGTTGGATTCTGCTGAATTGCCGATACATCTCGTTTCTTTTCTGGAGCCATCTCTCGTCTTCGAATTATCCGAAGGACTCGCCATCCAGCGAAGCACACTGAGTGTATATACACTCACTCTTCCTTGTCAATAGAAAAATGGAGTAACTCCCTCTTTCTAGACATTTCTACCCGTATCAAGCTGAAATAGCTCAGATCGCATCTCAGCCCCCTTCTCGTCTATTTCCGTGTGCATTCGGACAGGAAGCTTCGTGAGTACGTGCCGGCCTGAGCGCTTCAACTACGAACGATACGAGCCAGACAACGACAAGCGACGCGAACAAGATGAACAGGACAGCAATGAGATCCATATCGATTCCTCTGCTTACGGCGCGGCCTAGCAAGTAATTCTATGGTTTGCTGATCGAAACCCTTGACGGCAATTTATCAAACGGGATGAGGTACTTTCTCCGCACGCTCTTAGCCACTCTGCAGGGGAGATCCATGTGAGAATACCGCGACGCCGGGCCCGGGCGCGTTGGAAAGGGCCACCGCCCTGCGGGCGAGCACCCCCACGAGGTGTCCTCGATACGCCGCGTCTGCGAACAAGTCCTCCGCGAGGCCCTCGGGCGGGAGGCGCACGTCTCGAAGCACGTCGGCGACGAACGCCGCGGCCAGCGCCGCTTCCGCCTCCCGCCAGCGGAATGCGCCGTCGGCACGTGCCGCCGTGACGGCCAGGCGGGGCCTCCCGTCCGCCGCGAGCGCCGCGAACACCCCGGCCATCGGATATCGCGCTGCCGGATTCAGGAACTTGACGTAGGCCGCCTTCACGGGCACGGGAAACGTCACCGCGGTGATGATTTCGCCCGGTTCGAGCACCGTCCGGCCGGGGCCGGAGAAGAACTCGGCGGCGGCGAGGTCCCGCTCCGTCGTGTGCACCGTCGCGCCAAGCGCGAGGCAGGCGGGGGGGTAGTCGCCTGCGGCCTCGTTGGCGGCGACGGCGCCGCCCAGGGTGGCGCGGTGCCGCACCGCCGGGTCACCGATATGTCCTGCCAGGCCCGCCAGCGCTGGAAGCCGCTCCCGCACGACCTCCGAGATAGCGACCTCGGCGTGCGTCACGCCCGCTCCGATCATGATCTCGCCATCCCGGAAGTCGATCTCCCGGGAAAGCACCCCGGAGATCTTCACGAGGCTCACGGGTGCACGCCGGCGATGCTTCAGATCCCGAAGCAGCGTCTGGCCCCCGGCGAGAAAGGCAGCCCCCTCCTCGGCGCCGAGCCGGCAAGCCTCGTCGAGCGTGGGGGGCCGATGGTAAACGAAGTCGTGCATGGAGAGAGTCCTCACTCGCGCTCGGCGGCCATCGCCTTGGCGCCTGCCGCGATCGCCTTGACGATGTTGTGGTAGCCCGTGCACCGGCAGATGTTGCCCTTGAGCTCCTCCCGGATCGTCGCCTCGTCCGGCTCACCCAGGCGGCGCGCGATGTCGACCGCCATCATCACCATGCCGGACGTGCAGTAGCCGCACTGCAGAGCATGGTGCTCGCGGAAGGCCGCTTGCATGGGGTGGAGCGGGGCGCCGTGCGGGGCCAGGCCCTCGATGGTCGTGACCGCCGCGCCCTCGCATTCCAGCGCGAGCATGGTGCACGACTTCACCGCGAGGCCGTCGACGTGGACAACGCAGGCTCCGCACTGGGTCGTGTCGCAGCCGACGTGAGTGCCCGTCAGGTGAAGATGCTCCCGCAGATACTCGACGAGGAGCGTGCGCCCCTCGACCGTGCCGCGGACCGCGAGGCCGTTCACCGTCATCGAGACTTCAGGCATTGTTCTCTCCTTTCGTGCCCCTCCCCTCTCGTGCCCGTTCGATTGCCTGCCACACCCGCATCGGGGTCATCGGCATGGACACCTCGCTCACGCCGAGCGGCGCCAGCGCGTCCAGAACGGAGTTGACGACGGCCGGCGTCGCCCCGATCGTGGCGCCCTCGCCGACGCCCTTGGCGCCGAGCGGGTTCAGCTTGGTTGGGACCTCGGTATGGCCCGTCTCGAACGCGGGTAGGTCGGCCGCGCGCGGCATCGCGTACTCGCCGAAATCGTCGACCATCGGCTCTCCGCCTACCCCGTGGACCATCGCCTCCATGAGCGCCTGGCCGACGCCCTGCGCCGCGCCGCCGTGCACCTGCCCCTCGACGAGCAGGGGGTTGATGATCCGGCCGCAGTCGTCGACCACGACGTGACGCAGCAAGGCGACCTGCCCGGTCTCGGGGTCGACCTCGACCACGGCGACGTGGGTGCCGTAGGCGAAGGGCATGTCCACGGGGTCGAAGAAGTGGGTTTCGTCGAGGCCCGGCGCCATGCCCCTCGGCAGGCCGTGGCCGAGATGCGCCTCGCGCGCCACGTCGGCGAAGGTCACGGTCCCGGCTTCGCGGTCCGACGGGGGGAGATCCATGCCCATCCGCCGCCGGAAGACGGCGTGGACCACCTTGTCCTCGACCTTCTTGCCGGCGTGTGCGGCCGCCGCTATTATCCCCAATCCGTCCGAGGGGCGGAAAACGCCGTCCTCGAAGGTGAGGTCCTCGGGACGCCTCTGGAGCTTGTGGGCGGCGATCTTCCGGGCCTTGTCCAGGAGCTTGCGAGCCGCCTCGTAGACGGCCGTGCCGCCGATCGCCATGGAGCGCGAGTTGAAGGTGCCGGTCCCGAACGGCACGGCCTCGGTGTCGCCCTCCACTACCTCGACCTCGTCGGGCGCCAGCCCCAGCACGTCGGCCGCGACCTGGGCGAGGCTCGTCGCGTGGCCCTGCCCGGTGCTCATCGCCCCGGAGAAGACGGTCGCGCGACCGTCGGCGTGGACGACTACGCGGGCGCTCTCGTGGCCGGCCCGACGAAAACCGACCGACTCCATCCCGATCGAGGGCCCAACGCCCGAACTCTCGGTGAAGGTCGCGAGCCCGATGCCAAGGAAACGACCCTCCGCCCGCAAGGTCGCCTGACGCTCGCGCAACTCGCGGTAGCCCGCGAGCTTGAGCGCCGCGTCCAGGTTGGCGGCGTAGTCGCCCGAATCGAGCGTCCACCCCGTCGGCATCCGGTGCGGCATGGCGGACGGGGACACGAAATTCACCCTCCGGACCTCGGCGGGATCCATCGCGAGCTCGCGTGCCAGCTCGTCCACCATCCGCTCGAGGAGGAAGGTGGCCTCGGGGTGTCCCGCGCCGCGGTAGGGACCGGTCGGGGTGCGGTTGGTGAAGATACCCACTACCTCAGTCGCGACGTTCGGGATGTTGTAAGGGCCGGAGACCCCGAACCCTGTGTTGATCGCGGGCACGCCAGGCCCCATGCCGATCGCATAGGCGCCGATGTCGGCGAGGAGCCGAGAGCGGAAGCCCGTGATGCGCCCGTCGCGCCTGGCCGCGATCTCGGCGTACTGGATCTGGTCGCGCCCGTGCGTGGTGGCGAGAAAGGTTTCGCCGCGCTCCTCCGACCAGGCGCAGGGGCGGCCCGTGCGCATCGACAGAAAGGCGCAGATCACGTCCTCGGCGTAAAAGCAGAGCTTGGCTCCGAACCCTCCGCCGATGTCGGGGACGATAAGCCGCAGCATATGGAGCGGCAGGCCAAGGCATGCGCCGAGGGACCGCGCGTGGATGTGAGGGAGCTGGCTCGCTGTGTGGTGGACCAGCCGGCCGGACGCGGGGTCGAACTCGGAAAGCACCACGCGGCCCTCGATCGGTGCGGGTGCGACCCGGTTGTTGGTCAGACGCCGTCGCACGACGACCTCGGCCTCGGCGAATGCGCGCTCGACGTCGCCCCCCTCGCGGCGGTACTGGTAGCCGATGTTGTTGGGCAAGGCGTCGTGAAGTAGGGCAGCACCCGGCTCGATGGCCGCCTCCTGGTCGGCAACCGCAAGGAGCACCTCGTAGGAGACCGCGATTGCCGCCAGCGCGTCCTCCGCCGCGTGAGCGCTCTCGGCCGCGACTGCCGCGATCGGCTCGCCGACGTACCGGGCACGGTCGCGGGCCAGGACCGGATGCAGCGGGATCGCGATCATGCCGGGGGCCTGCCAATCGCAGGGGAGGTCGCCGACGCCCGCCAGGTCGTCGGCCGTGAGGACGGCCACGACCCCCGGCATCGCGCGGGCGGCGGTGGCGCTGACCGCGAGGATCCGGGCGTGGGCGTGGGGTGAACGCAGTATCTTGAGGCGCAGGGCGTCGGACGTCGCGATCAGGTCCGAGACGTAGCGGCTCCCGCCTCGCAGCAAGCGTTCGTCTTCGAGACGACGGACGGGACGGCCCACGCTGGGACCCTCAGCCGCCGGAGGATGCAAGTCCGGGTTCTGGGTCTGGTTGTCCATCAAACTCCCCCCCTTGAAAGCAACCGCTCACAGGCACCGGGTCAGGAGGTCCTGCAGCTTTCCCTCGAGCTTTGCGCCGATCTCGGCCGCCTCGGGAACACCGAAGGAGCCGAAGAGCGACGCGGGGCTGTCGTAACTCACGATCGTCTCGTGGGTCTCGGGCGACTCGTACACGGCCAGCCGAAACGGCGTGTACAGGCAGATGGCCGGGGCTTTGTCGGACACGTCTTTCGCTATGAGCGGATTGCCGATGGCGTACTGGACGCTGGCGTGAGTTCGGCCGAAGTGGGAGAACAGTTGATCGTGTCTGACCTTCAAGAAGAAGACGAAGCCGCTCGACCCGATGAGACCCTCGACCCGCGCCTTGAGCTCGTCCTGTGGAAGGTTCAAGTCGGCGAGCTCCCCGAATACCTCCGGCGGGACCACGGGCGAGCGCTTCTCGAGTTCGCCGATGAACTCGTCGAACGGCTTCGGCGTGGTCAGGGTGTGCCGCGTGACGCTGAAAGTCTTATCGGTTGACATGGGCTTCTCCTCAGAGGTTTGTCACCACCCGGCGACAGGTGTCCAAGGATCACGGGTTCGAGCGATGTAGCCCTTCTCACGACCGGACTCGGCAGGTCCGGCTCCGAGGATCAGGGCTCGTTGTAACACTTCGTGACAACCCGGTTCAGCAGGCGCACGGCGATGCAGTCGCGGGCGAAGGTTTTGATAGGTCTGTTTGACTGCTTTTCCATATTGAGCAACTCAGAAATCCATCGGTCAAAATGGTTCTTGTGTAAGTCCTAACAAGGTTTCTCATTATCCTTTAACAACGAGTATATACACCTATTAGGATTGGAGTCAAGCACTTCTTAAATACTTTCTGCAATTCAGACACTACAGAAAGATGGGTGAGGTGTACCTTTTTATCAAGACCAAAAAGAGACTTTTTTAAGGTGGAAAAGTACACCCTGTTCGCGAGAGAATATTACCGAGCCGATCCGCGTCCGTGAATTTTGATATGGTATTCATAGCGCACTCCTATGTAGTGCAATCTTTTCTGTAATTTCGTTCCATGATTTACAAATTGGACCGGTCGTTCTAATTCTGTTGCAGCCGGCCAGGCAAGCGCCGGCGATGCTCAGTCAGGACTGCAATTCTTCGGAACGTGTCCGTGAATCCTCCTTCAGGGCGACATGGGGATGTTTAACTTTGAACCAGATTGCGTAGAGGGCCGGCAAAAAGAGCAGCGTCAGAATCGTCCCAACGCCAACTCCGCCAATCAGGACATAGGCCATTGATCCCCAGAAGCTCGAAAAAGTCAGGGGGATAAAGGCAAGCATTGCAGCCACAGCGGTCAGGACTACCGGGCGCGCACGGCGTACGGTGGATTCGAGTATGGCATCGTAATCACTTAATCCTGCTGCCTTATCGTAGTGGATCTGGTCCACCAGAATCAGCGTATTGCGCATGATGATCCCCGCCAACCCAATCAAACCGAGAATTGCGTTAAATCCAAATGGCTGATGGAAAACGAGCAGGGTTGGCACTGCCCCGACCAAGCCAAGAGGAGCAGTGGCAAACACCATGAACATGGTGGCAAATGACCGGACCTGAATCATGATGAATATCAGCATCAGAAGTATCATCGGCGGGAAAAGAAGTCCCAGCGCCGCATCGGCCTTCTTGCTCTCGTCCACGGAACCACCCGTTTCTATGCGATATCCTACGGGAAGGGCTGCCTTCAGTTTATCCAGTTTGGGGAGAATTTGGGCCGTTACATCCGGAGGCTGGACCCCGTCCACGACATCCCCCTGAACAGCGATATACGGCTCGCGGTTGTAGCGTTTCAGCAGGGGATCTTCCATCCGGGATTCGAGGTGAGCCATCTGTGATAGCGGGATCGAGCGCCCGTCCCTGGTGGTCAAAGTCACATTGCCTAGGTTCTCCAGGCTATGGCGCTCGGAACCGGGAGAGCGAACCACCACGTCGACCGAACGGATGCCCTCGCGCATCTGCGTGGTGGGAGCGCCATTCAGAATCGTCTGTAATTGCAGCGCGGATTCTTGCGGGGTGAGGCCAAGGAGGCGCAGGCGATCCTGATCAAGGACCAAGCGCTGGCTCGGAGTTCGTTCCCCCCAATCCAGATGCACATCACGCATGTTCGGATTTTCAGCCATGATGGCTTGAACATCACGCGCAATCCTGCGAAGCTCATCCACGTCCGGTCCCATGACACGGAATAGCACGGGAAACGTGACAGGGGGACCGAAAACGAATTGCTTCACCCACACGCGTGCTTCCGGGAACGCTCCTTGTTCAATAACTTGGCGAAGTTTTTTCTTGAGCGCATCGCGCGCCGCATGGCCTTCGGTCAGGACTACAATTTGGGCAAAGGCCGGGTTGGGTAATTCGGGATTCAACGGCAGTATGAAGCGTGGCATGCCGTGGCCGATATAACTGGTGACTATTTTGGCCTCTGGCTCGGCCATAATTCTTTTTTCGATGTTTTTTACCGATCTATCGGTCGCGGCAAAAGCACTGCCAGGCGGAAGGTTGACGTCAACAATCAATTCGGGGCGGTCTGAGTTGGGAAAAAACTGTTTCTCCACAGATCCCATTCCGACCACAGACAACATAAAAAGAACAATCGTTAGTCCGCCTGCAATCCATTTATGATCAACTACCCGCCGCACGATGCTACGAAACCGCTGATAGTTCGGAGTTGCATAAATAGCATCATGCCCTCCTATGACAGGTTTGATGTCAGGTAGGAGCTTGACGCCCAAGTAGGGGGTGAAGAGGACTGCGACAAACCACGAGGTGATCAATGAGAATGCCACTACCCAGAATATATTTCCCGTATATTCACCTGCGGTTGATTTGGCGAAACCAACCGGCAGGAAGCCGGCGATGGTAACCAGGGTACCGAAAAGCATGGGGCTGGCCGTGGATGTCCAGGCAAATGTGGCAGCCTGGATCCGATCCAATCCCTCTTCCATTTTGACCACCATCATCTCGATGGCGATGATCGCATCATCCACCAGCAGCCCCAGGGAAATAATCAGCGCTCCCAGCGTGACCCGGTCGAAATCCCTTCCGGTAAGCAACATGATGACAAACACGGCGGCAAGGGTAAGAGGTACTGCGGCAGCAACAACGATCCCGACGCGGAACCCCAGCGTTACGAGACTCACCACCATGACAACGGCAAGCGCAACCGCGAATTTGATCATGAATTCGTCAATGGCCTCGGAAATGACCTGAGACTGATCCGATACCTTGGACAGAACAAGACCGACTGGTAATTCTTTGTGAATCGCCGTCTCTTCGGCTTTCAGCAGCTTGCCCAATGTCAGGCCGTTGAAGCCTTTTTTCATCACCAGAGCCAGGATGATCGAAGGCTCTCCCTGGTGACGTATCTGTTTTGTTGCCGGATCTTCGTAGCCGCGGGTGACCTCGGCCACATCACCGATTTTCAGTAATTTTCCCCCGCTTGCCACGGGAATCGCCTTGACTGCTTCGACTCCGTCAATGGCTCCTTCAAGGCGCAGATAGACACGCGGTCCGGCCGTATCCACAAACCCCGAAGGGGTAACATCATTTTGGGTTCTTAGTGCATGAAACAGATCGGTCGCCTTTACCCCAAGAGTTGCAAGGCGTTTGTAGGAAATCTCGACATAGATTTTGGGATCCTGCTCGCCGAGAATGGTGACCTTCTCTACGCCGTCTACCCGAGAAAGGCGCTGACGAAGCGCTTCCGCCTCCAGCACAAGCTGGCGGTGTGGAAGGCCTTTTGCTTCCAGTGAATACATGGCAAAATACACATCGGAAAATTCGTCATTCAGAATCGGACCAATCACACCTTGGGGTAGGTAAATTTTTTCATCCCCCAGCTTTTTTCGCGTCTGGTAGAATTCATCCGGCACATCTTTGGGAGGCGTGGAGTCTTTAAGTTGGAGCTTCATCAAGAGCATTCCGGGGTATGCGGAGGTTTCTACCCGGTCGTAAAATTCAAGTTCTTGAAGACGTTTTTCCAGCCGGTCACCCACCTGTTCCTGCATTTCCTTTGCGGTGGCTCCCGGCCATATGGCTGTTACCGTCATGGTCTTAACGGTGAATTTAGGGTCTTCTGCCCGTCCCAGATGCAGGAAGGCAAATCCCCCGGCCACCATAATCGCAATAATCATAAACAGGGTGATAGCGCGTTCGCGGACAGCAAAAGCGGACAGATTGAAGCGGGTCATCATCTGTGCTCCTTCTCCGGGCCGGGGAGAATATTTACTCTTTCTCCTTCTTTAACCAGGTGAGTACCCAGTGCCAGAATTCGTTCGCCCGGCTTGAGTCCTTTGCTGACAAGCGCTGTCTCGCTGCCAAGCTTCGCAACTTGGACAAATCGGCGTGATAAGGATAATGTATCAGGATCTATGACCCACACGCTTGTGCCAGTGCCATCATCATACAACGCGCCGACGGGAATTTCGTACGGCTGCGCCGCGCCGTTCCCGTTGTCACCATACAAATGAACCGTCACTGTTGCACCAAGAGGAGCGTTTTCCCCACCACCCAGACTGTAGCGCGCCTGATAGGTTCGTGTGAGAGGGTCCGCCATTGCGGATAATTCACGCAGTTTTGCAGGGAAAGTCTGACCTGAATCAGCATAAAGACGGGCGATGGCCACGGTCTTTGCAATCTTTGTATTCCCTTCAGGAAGGTTGACTACCGCTTCGCGTGCACCATCATGGGCCAGGCGAATCACCACGTTACCCGCACTTACCACTTGTCCGACGTCAGCTGGTCTTTCCATGATGACGCCGTCCGCATCAGCCCTGAGAACGGCATAGCCCACCTGGTTTTCCATTTGCCTGGAGTATGCAATGGCGGAATTCAGTTGTGCGGTTGTTGCGTCTGCTGCTGATTTGGCATGGTCGTATTGCTGTACGGATACGGCTTCTATGGTGACCAGAGCACGTTGGCGACGTTCATCGGAGACAGCGCGGTTATTCTGGGCACGGGCCGCTTCCTCATTTGCACGGGCTGCATTGACGGCAAGTTGCAGGTCTGTCGGATCAAGCCGCATCAAAGTCTGTCCCCGTTTGACATGATCTCCGGCCTTGACGAGTTTCTCTATGATTTTGCCCGAAACGCGAAAACCTAGATCGCTTTCCGTTCGAGCGTGAATCACACCGGTATATTCCGCGACGCCACCTTGTGCGGAAATAACGGTAAAGGAACGAACCAGGCGGGGAGATGCCGACTCGACAGGCATTTGTTTTTCTCTTCCATTTCCTAGTACAGCACCGCAGACAATGAAGCCCAATGCTCCTATGAGGAGCAATATGCGATACCTGTGCGACAAGCCGGCAAACTTCTTCAATAGTATTTTTGTCATATACATGCTGGATTCCTCAATTGATTTTACGATCCGCAACGGAAACAAATAGCCTCGTCTATGGATCTTGATTTCGATCCCGGACTTGGTTGCAGGAAATCCTACCGAATACTGGTCCAACTGCTCCCGAAGGTCGAAATAGACTTTACCGGCCATGGCTTTCTCCATTTTCTGAGCCATGAGTGCGTACGCACCTTTTGCTGCAAAAAAAATGCGCCACCTCGTGAAGACCGGAGAGAAGATTTCTCCAGTGCTCCCCACCCAGGGCCTCTTCGACATCACCCTGAACCTTACGCCAGACAGGGAATGCGTCCTTGAGCAAACGCTCTCCTTCCAGGGAAATGCCAATCCTGTGTTCTCTCTTGTCGCCGCTCTCTTCTATCAGCACCAGGCCCCTGTCATGAAGGATCTTGAGATTGCGGGTGAGGGAAGTTCGGTCCATTCCCAGGGTCCACGCCAATTTCGAAAGCGGTTGGTTGGGCTCAGAATAGATGGCCATCAGCACGGACAACTGAGTAGCCTTCACTCCAAAATCGCGAAGGGCTTCGTCGAATTTCCTGGTAATGAGGCGGGACGCTCGTCTCAGATTGAAACTCGCGCACCGTCTGACTATGTCCTTCACGTGTCCTCGTTTTTCCTTATCCATTGTTCATGCCCTCATATTCTCTATAGGTGTATATGCACATTAATTGCAAGCCTGTCAAGAAAAGCCTGTCAAGAAAAAACTTCTTAGCCCGTCGCAAACGCAACTTCTCAATAAGTCCGGGTACTTCTTTGGTAATAAGGCAAGGTCGTCACGGGGTCTTTCAGGCAGGGGTATCCCTGGAACCGACAGGCTAGGTGTGATGCTTGATCGATGGTGCCGGCCTGCTTGCCCTTGACCCCACTGTCCTTCTCAAGTGCGGAAGGCTTGATCTTGGGCTTTGGCTTCTGAGCCCTCAACCGGGCTATCTCGTCTCTCAGTTCCTGAATCTGCTCCTGCTGGAACCGGATAATCTCCAATAGACTATAGTTTTGCCATTTCGATGTTACGAAAAAGAACTGGACAAGAAAGGATTATAAAAATAAGGCGTTACTCCAGCACAATAAACCAAAAAGGGGTAACGCCTATGACCAAGCGCAATTTACCACAACCGTTCGGCATTGAGGATATAAATTTTCGGAGTTGTTTCACTGCTCCAAGTCTTAGGCATTTTGCTCTTCTGATCGTAGGCACAAAAGTTCAGCGACCCCCGTGGGACTACTCCTGACTTAACTTCCCAACAAAACAGCGAACAACCCGTAAAAACCACTTGACAGGAAGGCGTTCATATTCTAGTATTTAACCAATTGGCAAAATGGAGAAACAAATGAACCTGAACGAAAAAGAAAGGCTGCGATTAAAGGCCGAGGTATTCAAGGCCATGGGGCACCCCATCCGCTTGGGAATCATTGAGTTCCTCCAACAGGGCGAGATGTGCGTCTGTGACATAGTGGCTCATGTGGGCACAGAGATTTCCAATGTCTCCAAGCACCTCTCTCTTCTGAAAAAAACCGGCCTGGTTGCGGATCGCCGAGACGGGCTCAAGATAATGTACAGATTGACCATGCCGTGTGCTCTGGATTTCGCCCGCTGTGTTGAGGGGGTAGTTATCAAAAGGCTTGAAGAGCAGCGAGCTGTCATGGTGGCTTGATTTCCAGAACATCAGGAATCTCGTGATCCTAGAGGTTAATGGGGTGCGTGAAAGGATTTGGCTCTATTATTTGAGTGTTTTGTCAAATAGTCAACCGTCAGACAGGGCCAGTTCCCTTAATCCTGAAAGTGGAAGGTAATTCAAAGCATTCGTTCACCAAGATCGTGCTCCAAAAGAGGAGCCGAACACGGATATTCTAACAGAGGTAAACATGGCGCCGGAAAAGAAGTTCCAGACAGTAGATGCACAGGTAGCTAGCCCCTCTCGCTCGTTAGTGGAAATTGTGAGAGAAAGCCATTTGTTGTCCTATTGGCAAGATGAGTGGAAGCCTCTGGCCCTCATTATTGGGGTATTCTTGGCCTGCTACTACATACCGGTAGGAAATGCGCGTTTCGATAATGCCGTTATGGAAGCGTTCCACCTCGTCAAATGGTATGCACAGGAACACGTGTTGCTTTGTCTTGTCCCCGCTTTTTTCATAGCCGGGGCAATAGGCGTTTTTGTGAGCCAGGAA
The DNA here is from genome assembly GCF_000266945.1 of Desulfomonile tiedjei DSM 6799. Taxonomy (NCBI): domain Bacteria; kingdom Pseudomonadati; phylum Thermodesulfobacteriota; class Desulfomonilia; order Desulfomonilales; family Desulfomonilaceae; genus Desulfomonile; species Desulfomonile tiedjei. The sequence goes on along the minus strand of NC_018025.1, from coordinate 6,216,285 downwards.
GGAGTGATGAAATACTTGGGGCCCACGGCTTCCAAATGGGTCGCTTATCCTGTTGCTTCTGTTTCCGGCACAGTACTTGCCGTCTGTTCTTGCACAATTCTTCCCCTTTTCGCTGGAATCTGGACGCGGGGAGCGGGGCTGGGGCCCGCGTCTGCGTTTCTTTATTCGGGCCCCGCTATAAACGTGCTGGCGATTATCCTTTCTGCTCGAATCCTCGGGTTGGAAATCGGCATAGCTCGTGCTGTGGGAGCTGTTACTTTTAGCGTAGTAATTGGACTCTTGATGCATCTGATCTTCCGCAAAGAAGAAGAGGCTCGAACCGAAGCCACGTTGGCAGCCATGGCCGGGATAAAACATGAAGTTCGACCTCTATGGCAGACCACCATTTATTTCGCTCTCATGGTCGGAGTTCTCGTATTCGCCAACTGGGGGAAGCCCGATGTGGAAAGTGGCCTCTGGTACACGATTTACTCATCTAAATGGATCATTTCCGGCCTACTCGGACTGGGTTTTGCTATTGCCTTAGTCGTATGGTTCGGGTTACCTGCCTGGAAAATGGCGATTTCCGGTGTGATAGTATCAATTTTGGCAACGATCTTCTCACATGACCCACTTGTTCCATTTACCGCCGGTGTTATAGCGCTTTCGGTTATGACCACCACTTCAGAAGGCGAGACTCAGGACTGGTTCAATGAGTCCTGGGGTTTTGCAAAACAGATAATGCCATTGTTGCTTTTGGGAGTGCTCGTGGCAGGTCTGTTGTTGGGGCGCCCGGATAAGGAAGGCCTCATTCCGAATGCGTGGATTGCATGGGCTCTCGGTGGAAACTCGATCTGGTCTAACGCCCTGGCGTCCGTGGCGGGTGCGTTCATGTACTTTGCCACTCTAACCGAGGTTCCAATCGTGCAAGGTCTCATCGGCAGTGGAATGGGCAAAGGCCCCGCCTTGGCTCTTCTGCTCGCCGGTCCTGCACTTTCACTACCAAGTATGCTGGTTATAAATAGCGTGATGGGTTTCAGAAAGACAGTGGTGTTTGTTGTCCTTGTGTGCACGCTATCTACTGCCGCGGGCATGATCTTCGGAGCTATTGTCGATTGATTCGTGGAGAAACTTCAGGTTGATTCCTTGAGTGACAAAGCTGAGGAAAACAAAAGTAAATCGCCTGTCAATGGCGACTCGGATAAAAAGGAGAATGTGATGAAAGTAGAAATCTTAGGCGTAGGATGTGCTAAATGTACCAAGCTGTACGAGGCAGTCACCGAACTGGTGAAGAAGAATAGTATTGATGCCGAAGTGGTCAAGGTTGAGGACTTGAAGGTATTCGGCCAGTACGGGGTGTTCATGACACCTGCTCTTGTCGTGGACGGACAAGTAAAAGTAGCCGGTAAAGTGCCCAAGGATTCAGAAATATTGAAATGGCTTTCCGCTTGAGCAACTCCTCAGAGCGACCGTGGAACCTTTCGAGTCCACCCAACAGAAATGGTCATGCTATGGACCCTATACAATACTGTAATATGGAAAGAGGTTTAAGTAATGAAGAAGTCTTGTGTTGTTGTAGTCTTGGGCATAATGATGGCTCTGGCGTCAATGTTTTCGACCGGCCATGCTGCCGATCCTAAAATCGATCTGAAAGCATTGACCGCAAAACGTGTGCCCATTCTGTTGGAGTTCGGGCGTGGTTGGTGCATTCCCTGTAAATACATGAAACCCATACTCGAGGAGATGGCAAAGGCATATGCAGGAAAAGCAATTGTCACAACCGTGGATATGGACGTGAACAAAGATTTGGTAAGAAGTTTCAACATCCGTATGATGCCGACTCAGGTCTTCCTCATGCCGGACGGAAGAGAATTTTTCAGGAATGAGGGAACTTTTGAACGTGAACAAATAGCGAAAGTCTTTCAAGACATGGGCGTTGGAGTTCCTGGACAGCAGGGAGTTCTACCTCCTCCGATTCCTCAATCCATGGCGCCACAAGGCCAAGGGTCCAGATAGAAGTTAACGGGCATAGAGAGAAATTCCTGATTACGACTATGCAGCCCGGATCTAGGATCTCTACAAAAGATCAACTATTAACATACTCCAATCTTGCATCACAAAAGTGAGCAAGATGAACAATTATCCTAGGAGACAAATTATGGAGTCATTGTTCGCGGTCGTTCAGCAGTGGGTTTCTTCTGGAAGCATTTGGTTGGCCGCCGGTGGATCGTTTATTGGTGGAGCGCTCACTGCGATGAATCCCTGTGTACTAGTGATGGTACCCTTGCTGATCGGTTTCATCGGGGGAATGGGCGAGGATATGACTGCCAGGAAATCATTCTTGTTTACACTGGTGTTTATCTTAGGCTTTAGCGTGGAGTTGGCCGTACTGTTCAGCGTGGGGTTGGCTGCCGCGCCGTTTCTGCAATCCGAGTACATGGTTTATGTAGTGGCAGCGATCTGTGTTCTGCTGGGGCTACATTTCATGGATATCTTTCACATACAACTTCCCATTTCCCAGGATAAGTTGCCCAAGTACACAGGTTACCTGGGAGCGGCCTTGTTTGGCTTTATGTTCGGTCTCGTGTCCCTTCCATGCACAGGTCCGGCTCTCCTCCTGATCGTTAGTGTCATCCCTGTTAAGGGAGCATTCTTTGGCGGCGTGATGATGCTCTTCTATGGTATCGGCCACTGTCTGCTGATCCTTGCAGTCGGAACATCTGCAGGAGCAGCAAAGCATCTCATCAGTTCAGCGAAAATGCATGCCGCCAATCTGGTACTCAAGAAGGCGGCAGGAGCACTTCTAGCAGGTGTGGGCATTTACATCGCAATAGGAGCTCTTTTTCCCGGGATCGGATTCGCATTCTAGATTTTGGTAGAAAAGGATTTGGCAGAATGGCTGATGATGGTAGGCAGATTTGGATCGGCGAAGACAAGATCCATATCAGGGGACTGGATAAGGCAATTGAGGAAATTGCCCGGACTCACTCGGGGAGCACTGACCGGGAAATCCAGGATGCTCTTCTGGAAAGACTGTCAGAGAAGAATTATATGGCGAGTTGCGCAATAAAAGAATATGGCGAGGCATTCCTCAGGGAGTTCAAGAGATTCCTGGGTCAACCATGTACGGAGACTTCGAGAACATCATTGCGCATTGAGGTTCTCGGTCCAGGATGCTCCCAGTGTAATCGTCTGGAACAAATCGTAAAGCAAGTGTTGGACGAGATGGCATTGCCTGCATCGTTGGAGCACATTGCAGACATGAAAGAAATGGCAAAGTACGGCCTCGTGCGAACGCCTGCGCTTGTTATCAATGAAAAGGTAGTTGCAATGGGCTCCGTTCCTCCAGTTAAGAAAATCAGAGAATGGCTCACGCAATCAAAAAGGACCTAATCCGCATCATATTTCCATTGGATCGCGAGTCGCCAGACCCCATAATGGTCAGAAGAGGCAAAATTATGACGGTGAGTCGCAGTCTTCAGAGACGAGCCGGACCCACAATTTGCATGCTGACGGTCGGTATTTTCCTGTTTGTGGCCGCGTTTGCGCGGGGAGAATCTCCTAAACAGGCTTCCTCCCTGGCGGAACTCGTGGCCATGTTCGATTCATCCGGATGTAGGGAATGTCATGAGAAGATTTACGAGCAGTGGGAGAAGTCTCACCACGCCAGGCCCCTGATGGGAATGGAAAACTGGATATTTATGGCTCCTTACTTGAAGAGAGGACCTCTGGCCGTTAAGGCCGGAGAGAAGGCAACAAAGGCAAATTTTCCATGTTTCAAGTGTCATCTCCCTCAGGTTAATTATGCTACGGATGAAGTGGCTGCCGAGATAGCCGAAGCCATTCTGAAAGATGACAAATCCACCATCCGAAAGCTGAATATCGGTTGTCTGGTGTGTCACAATGCAAAGGCCATTGTTCACGGACGAGCTGAGAAAGATGTAATCTACGGGAACAAAGATATTCCCGATCATCAGGGACACGTGGTCAAGAAGAGCCCTTTGATGAAGGATTCTCTGATGTGCGGTCAATGCCACGGATTAGGTCCAAACCTGGAATTCGAAACCCCCGTACAATGCGCCACGCTCTATGGCAGCTATCTTCATGCTTACATTCCCTGTGGCGGAACGCAAACATGTCAGGGATGCCATATGAAAAATGCCGATCATTACATGCCTCCCGATTTCAACAGAAGAGATGAATTGTCCGCTCGTTTGCGGGAGTCTTTGCCCTTGGAGGTTCAGACTCTGGCCTACACTTTTCAGCCTGTGGAAGACAAGTTGTTCCCAATGGTGATTGTGAAAACCAAAATTACGAGCAAAGCAGGTCACCGCATTCCCGATGGCTGACCCTCGAAGACTCAAGTGGTCCTGGATGTGACCGCAAAAGACCCCGACGGCAAGAAGATTTTTCAGACGTCCAGAATTTACGCTGCCCAGGCGACGGATTCACGCTCTACCCAAACCGCTTTGGGACCCGACAAAAAACTTGGCTTGATACGCGATACCAGTATCCAACCATTTGCTCCAAAAGAAGAGACTGTCGAGATACCGTTACCAGCGGAAATTAGAGATGCAGTAATAGAAATAAACCTCAGCTACCGTCCACGGCCTGGCAACGTGTTCCCCATTCACAACGTGCTGAGAAAGGTTAATTTAGACAGAACAAAATAAGAACCTCTATCGACAGGAATGAAAAACCGTCCAAGAGAGACAAAAAAAGACACCTGTTGTAAGACGGCCTACCTTAGAGAGCTCGAACGGAGAGAGGTCGGTCGCCAGATCAGTGAAGCTGGGCAGAAAGGCAATGGTTACAAGAAGGTCAGGCTTAACCTGATCCCGATAACAGCGAGTTGTATTGTTCCATTTTCTGAGATCGTGCAATAGTCTGCACGTGACTTTCGTATGACATCCATGATGCGGTCTGACCATCAGGTGAATGTGAAGCGGACAGTGTTGAGTCTGTCTCGGGCCGAATGATCCGAATCGTCCTTGACAAAGGCTACCAGGATGCTATTTTGGTTATATTTCGACATGTGACGAAATATAGGAAAATTCATGCGAGAGTTCATGGACATCGTGAAGGCACTTGCAGACGAGAACAGAGTTCGAGCCCTTTTGTCGCTCCGAGAGGGCGAACTCTGTGTCTGTCAGATCATCGAATTGCTCAACCTGGCTCCTTCTACCGTTTCAAAGCATATGTCAGTCCTGAAGCAGGCAAGGCTCGTTGAAGCGACCAAGAGAGGTCGATGGATCTATTACAGGCTCCCCAATGAGGCAGAAGCTTCGCGACTCGTTGCAAACGCTGTTTCTTTCGTTTTCGGATCAGTCTCAGAGAGCCCAAGCGTTTTGCAGGATGTCGAACGACTTCGTACGGTTCTCCAAGAGCTCCCCCACGAGCTTTGTACACAGCAAGGACGTAGACGAAATCTCCGGAACGGTGGTCGATAGTCTTGGCCCCGGATCGGATCATGGGGCTCGAACTTGGGAAGGAAATCAGAAATGCATACTCAGAAGCGGCTTTCTTTATTGGATAGGTACTTAACTCTCATCATATTCGTCGCGATGGCACTTGGCGTAGGAATCGGCTATGCCGCCCCATCGGTAACGAAATTCATCGCCGGCATGCAAATAGGTACTACATCCATCCCCATTGCCGTGGGGTTGATCCTGATGATGTATCCGCCGTTGGCAAAAGTTAAATACGAGGAGATGGGCAGCGTATTTCGTGACTGGAAAGTCCTTACCCTTTCTTCGGTTCAGAACTGGGTCGTCGGTCCAATCCTGATGTTTTTTCTGGCGATAGTGTTATTACCGGATCGTCCGGAATATATGATCGGGCTAATCCTGATAGGTTTGGCTCGTTGCATAGCTATGGTGATCGTATGGAACGAGCTGGCGGAAGGTGACACCGAATACTGTGCCGGTTTGGTAGCATTCAACAGCATCTTTCAAGTTGTCTTTTTCAGTGTGTACGCATGGTTCTTCATTACTGTACTCCCGCCGCTGTTCGGTCTCAGTGGAAGTGTAGTACAAGTCACCATGAAGGAAATCGCCCAGAGCGTATTCATCTACCTTGGCATTCCGTTTATCGGCGGCTTGATTACACGCTTCGTCATGTTGAAGCTCAAAGGAAAGGTCTGGTATGAAAAATCTTTCATTCCAACGATAAGTCCGATCACGCTCATAGCTTTGTTATTCACAATCGTTGTCATGTTCAGTCTGAAGGGCAATTTGATCGTCACGATTCCTCTGGACGTGGTGAGGATTGCAGTCCCGCTATGCATTTATTTCGTGGTCATGTTTCTCATAAGCTTTTGGATGGGATTCAAGATCAGTGGTGATTATCGCAAAACCGTCACCTTGTCGTTTACTGCTGCAAGCAATAATTTCGAGCTGGCCATTGCGGTCGCAATAGCCGTTTTCGGTATCAATTCGGGAGAAGCATTTGCCACGGTGATCGGTCCTCTTGTCGAGGTGCCGGTACTTATCAGTCTCGTGAATGTGGCTTTCAAATTCCGAGAAAAATACTTTGTGCCCCTCGCGGAAATGCAAGTCTCCGACGAACGGACTCAAATGACACGATAGGATTGTCCGCAGCGTTAGGAAATTGTGGAGTAATAGTATGGAAAAAATCAAAGTCATGTTCCTCTGTACACATAATTCCGCCAGGAGCCAGATCGCAGAAGCTTTTCTGAGAAAATACGCAGGTGATCGGTTTGAGGTTTACAGCGCGGGTCTGGAGCCTACCGGACTGCATCCCTTGGCTAAGGCAGTCATGGAAGAATTAGGCTTTGACATGAGTAGCCATCAGTCCAAAGATCTGAACCAGTTTCTTGGAAGAAGCCATTTCGGGTATTTAATAACAGTATGTGCAAGGGCCGAGGCAACATGTCCGATTTTCCCAGGTGCGAGCATCAGGCTTCATTGGCCTTTCGAAGATCCGAGTGCCTTTGAAGGTCTCAACGAAGATAAATTGGCCAAATTCAGGGAAATTAGGGATAAAATAGATCTGAAGATCCGGTCGTGGCTCAAGGAGGTTCAGCCGAGGGAAGACTAACAGTGAAATAGCCGGAGTCATACGACAGCTTGTAAATATTTGCACTCTCGGTTATGGATTCGGCCAATATATTAGTTTCACCGGTGTTATCGACATGATCAACTAAGGCCAAAGAGATGGTCATTCCAGACATTGACTCTGACTTCTCTGTTCGGTTTTGCAGATGGCAGATGCTGTACACGATCGTCATCCTGACAATCCTTGCCATTTATGGCTGTAAAAGCGATGATGATTACCGCCAGGTCGATTTCGGAAAAACCATACAGGTTTCCCGACCCGAACCGCATTCGCCTGACCACAAAGGGCTGAGAATCGCCATAGCAGCCATGGTATCGCCGAAAGAGACGTTCGTTCATTACAGAGAATTACTCGAATATTTGGGAGAGAAGCTGAATCAAGAAGTCGAACTCGTCCAGCGGAAGACATACGGCGAGATTAATGAACTCCTTGGGAAAGGTGAGATCGACCTCGCCTTCCTTTGCTCAGGCCCTTATGCGACCGAAAGGGACAAGTATGGTTTCGAGCTATTAGCAACCCCAGAAATTAATGGAAGCCACTTTTACCAGGCTTACTTGATAGTCAACGAGAAAAGTCGGTTCAACAATTTGGAGGATTTGCGAGGGAGGGTTTTTGCCTTTACTGACCCGGATTCCAATACTGGCAAATTGGTCCCTACCGATTGGCTAATGCAAATTGGAGAGCGTCCGGAGAATTTCTTTAAGCAATCGATCTATACATACAGTCACGACAATTCCATTGTGGCAGTGGCAAAAGGCATGGTAGACGGAGCGTCAGTGGATGGTTTGATATGGGACTTTTATGCTCAGCGCAATCCATCGATCACGAACTCGACCAGAGTGATACGGAAATCCGACCCTTACGGCATCCCACCTCTGGTAGCATCCAAGACATTAGGAACGGCGGCTAAAGCATCAATCAGCGAACTGCTCTTCTCGATGCATCAGGATGCCAAAGGCAGGAAGATCCTCGATCAGCTTATGATCGACCGTTTCATAGATCCTCAGGACGAGTGGTACGACAGCATCAGGAATATGTCGCGAAAAGCTGTCCGCGGTATTGGAGGCATCCGTGAGCATGAAAAGCCTTAGAAGCAAACTGCTCGTAGCTGTCTTTGCCCTCGTAGTGGGAAGCGGTCTGATCATCTCGCTGCTGGTAACGCAACGCTACAGTGAAAGTCTCCGGACGGCGATTACTGCACAAGCCGAAAACCTCGCCCATGCCGTCGCCCTTGAGGCAACAGACAAGATCCTGATCAATGACTTGATTGCATTGCAAAAGATGTTAGAGCACCAAATGCGGAGCAACCCGTCTCTTGCCTATCTTTTCGTCTATAGAGACGGCCGAATCCTTGCGCACACTTTTTCCAAAGGTGTTCCAGCTCAACTGATTGACGCAAACCGATTGCTTTCCCAGGACGAAGGACATCTGCAGCGAATAGCCTCCTCGGAAGGCGAACACTATCTGGATATTGCTTGGCCGATCTTTTCGGGCGGCGCCGGCGTGCTTCGTCTGGGTTTTTCCGAGAAACCTTTTGAAGAACAGGTAAAGAAACTCTGGATACAAATCAGCCTGGTCACCCTCGGGATACTGTTGCTTGCAGTAATGGGCAGTCTGATCTTCGTGCGTAGGATTACTTTGCCTCTTTCGGAACTCGCCCGAGCTACACAGAGATTGGATGAAGGGGAGCTTGATATTGCAGTCGATATAAAAGGCGCTGATGAAGTTGGGAGGTTGGCTTCTTCTTTCAACCAGATGGTCACACGTCTGAAAGACTACACGCTGCGTCTCGAGCAGAAAGCAAAGGAATTAGAACGGAGCCACAATCAGACGCGGACTTTCTGTGAAATCGTTCGCGAAATTGGCGCCTTACCAACACTTAATGAAATCGGTCCGGCTCTCATAAAGAGATTTCAGAGGATACTCATTTGCAGGCACATGGTCTTACTCATGTTAGACGAAGACAAGACTACCCTCTTCCTGGTTTCAGAAAATGATTTTAAGACTATCAATGACCCTAAAATAATCCAGAGTGCTATAGAGACTATCCAGGGCACCGATGGCCGGATCCTATGTGCTCACTCTCTTTTTCATACTCCTGTTGTGCCGGAATCTTTCCAGTTGTTCCCTCAGCAAGCCCTCGTCCCTCTCCTCGGAGATTCCCCAGTCATAGGGGGGCTCGTTGTTGCGTGCCCGGAAAATTGCACGTGCGATCTGAAAGACATAGATTTAGCGGCTTTGATCCTCGCTCAGTCTGCTGGGGTACTAAATCGGGCAATAGTCCACACACTTTCTGAGAGCGAATTTCGTGCACGGATCGAGACAACCGCTGAATTCTGCGGCATTATCGGGAAGGACCCGAAAATGCAAGTGGTTTACCGGCTGATTCAGGATATAGCCCCAACTGATGCCACAGTTCTTGTTCAAGGTGAAAGCGGCACAGGAAAAGAACTGGTGGCTCGAGCGATACACCAGCAAAGTGAAAGAAGGCACAACAGCTTCGTTGTGATCAACTGCTCCGCATATCCTGAAACTCTTCTGGAAAGCGAGTTGTTCGGACATGAGAAAGGCGCTTTTACCGGAGCCATTCGACAGAGAGCCGGGCGTTTCGAGCAAGCGGATGGAGGCACCGTTTTCTTGGACGAAATTGGCGAGATTCCGCCTTCCAGCCAAATAAAGCTATTAAGAGTTCTCCAGACACAGAGTTTCGAGCGGTTGGGCGGTGAACGAACCATCAAAGTCGATGTGAGAGTTATTGCCGCCACCAATAAAGATCTCATCCAGGAAGTCCGAAAGGGAAATTTCCGCGAAGACCTTTATTATCGGTTGAATGTCATCCCAATTGTTCTGCCTCCCCTTTCTCAACGCCCCAATGATATTCCCCTTCTTGCTAAAGCCTTTCTGAAGAGATTTGCTGCAGAACAGCAAAAGATGATTCCGGACTTCAGCCCCGAATCCATGCGAATGCTTCTGAGCTATGAATGGCCTGGAAACGTCCGAGAACTCGAGAACTCGGTGGAACACGCAGTTGTCCTTTGCAAAGGATCCCGAATAGAGACTTCAGATCTTCCCATAGTGCTTCGCAATCGACAAAGATCGACATCTCCAAAGGATCTGCCCCTTATCATGGAAAGCGAACGCGCAGTGATTGAGCAAGCGCTGGCAGAGAGTAACTGGGACAAGAAAAAAGCCGCCCGCACTCTTGGCATTGGACGAACCACGCTTTACTCCAAGTTGAGAAAATACCGTATTGCTAAACCTACTCTGCAATAAATCCGACTGTTCGGCTGATATTTGTGCCCAACTACGGAACGCCTTACTGAACTGATATCACTTCATTATTTCCACATAGTCCAATTGTGTTCCGATTCGGAACACGCTCTGCAAGACTCTCATTTTATCCTGAGAGAAAATTCATACCAGGCTGGTCGGCTTTCCCAACAATACCATTAAGATAGAGACCTGCACAGGAATCCAACCGACACTATTGCATTGGCATTTCTTTCGCAAAGGAATCTCACCGAAAGGGAGCTTCATCTTGAACCCGGCAGTCATTTTGTTTCAGTCCGGCAAAGAAGATATGACCGAGCTTACTGAGGCCTTCTCAGCAGGCCACGTCAAGATCCTTCGGTGCCGCTCTTTGGCGGAATTGCATGCTCTCTGTCAGGAAAACGATCGTTGCGCAGTCGTGCTGGACTTGGACAACGCAATGATATCCAACCGTGTGCTTAAGGATCTCAAGACGAAGCACCCTTTCATCCAGATGATCGGAATTTCTGATCGGTCTTTTCATCCCGAACTGAAAGAATCTATGCAGTCATATCTTTACGCCTGTGTTTCCAAACCTGTTGACTTGGAGGAAATCATGTATCTCGTGCAAAGCATCTTTCGTGATCTTGCCGGTTGCAAACGAAACAAGATCTGACCGCTGGCTCACTTTGTATGATTTCAAGAAATCATTGTTCGCAGATGTATTCACTCAATAACTGAGGAGATGTGCCGATGAGCGAACCCAAAAGCAAGATGGAACGCAGGGAATTTCTCCTTGCGGGAGGGTTGGTCGGAGCGGGAACCGCTATTGGGGCGATTGCTGTCGTGAAAGACAGATTGCCTTCCGCTCCGCAGGACCCCACCGGAGAGAAAACCGTTCGTGACCTGAACGTGCTCAAGAACCTGAAGCAACAGCAGTACGAAGACGAGCATGTACGCATGCAGCGGGAATTGGTGAAAGCCATGGCAAAACCAGTGGAAAAACGCCATTGGGTAATGGTTATCGATACCCGTAAATGCGTCGGCTGTCATGCTTGCACCATCGGCTGCGTGGCTGAGAACAAATTGCCACCCGGCGTTGTGTATCGGCCTGTGGTCATCAGCGAAACCGGAGAATATCCGAACGTGCAGATCCGTTTCCTCCCGCGTCCTTGTATGCAGTGTGACAATCCCTCATGTGTCCCTGTGTGCCCGGTCAAAGCCACCTGGAAAAGGCCGGACGGAGTGGTCGCAATAGATTACGACAAGTGTATCGGATGCAGATACTGTCTGAATGCCTGCCCCTATGGAGCGAGGACTTCGGATTTTGGAAGGTACTATTCTGCGGAAGCCGCTGTTGGGGCACCTTCAGGGAAGGATCGTCCAATTGACGGCTCTGCTGCTGCGCAGTGGGAACATGAACCGAATAACGAATATGCCAAAAGCTGGAACCGCAAAGACCACAGTTCCCCCGTTGGCAACGCCCGAAAATGCCACTTTTGTCTTCACCGGCTTGAGGTCGGCCAATTACCGATGTGTGTGACCACATGTATCGGTAGAGCAACATATTTCGGGGATTCGAACGATCCCGACAGTCTGGTTTCCACTCTCATCATCAAGAATAACTCCCAAGCGCTTCTTGCCCATCTCGGTAACAAACCGCAATGTTACTACCTCGTGTGAAAGGAGAGTAAAGCGCCATGGCTAATATGACACTATCCACCCGAGATTCGGGACACGGTGCTTCCGCCTCTCCGTGGAAAGCAGTTCTGTGGGTAATCTGGCTGATCCTCATGGTCACCGGCCTAATCGGCGTGTTCCAGCGCTTCGGGTCAGGCCACCTCGCAGCAGGCTACGGATCGTACGTTCCCTGGGGGTTGTGGATCGGACTCTACTTCCTTGGCGTAGGCATTTCAGGTGGCTCGTTCATAATCGGAGCAGTGGGCTATATTTTCGGAGTGCCCGGTTTCAGCAGACCGTCTGAATTGCGCATTGCTATTGTACTGAGCCTCGCAGCATTGATACCAGCTTTCATCGGTGTCGCGCTCGATCTCGGACGCACGGAGCGACTGATCAAGGTACTTACTTCACCCACGTTCACCAGCATGATGGCGTTCAATGCATGGATGTACAACATCTTCATAGTGGTTGCTGCAGTTAGTTGGCTGCTGACATTTAAAGTGAATTCCTCATGGCTAAAACCCTTGCTGATATTCGGCGCATTCCTGTCCATATTGTTCCCCAGTCAAAGCGGGGTGTTCTTTGAAGCCGTGAGGACCAATGAATTCTGGCACAGCCCCATTTTGTCAGTACTGTTTCTTGCCTCCGCAATTGCTCTTGGTGCGGCTGGACTCATCCTGGTGAGAGCGTTGCTTTGGCATGAATCCGCCAGTCGAAGTGCTTACGATAATGCTGTACGATGGCTGCGGACTGTAGCCATTGTCGCGATACTGGTCTATCTCGCATTTGAATTTGCGGAGTTTTCCATTGTCCTTTGGAATCCGGGACAGCATTCACCTAGCGTTGATTTCTTGCTATTCGGCGATTACCGGCAAGTCTTCTGGATCCTTCATCTACTGGTTGGAGCACTCATCCCTTTGGCACTCTTTGCTACAAATCACAGAGGCCTTTGGGTGATCGGTGCACTTCTCACGGGACTGGGATTTGCTGCGGCTAGAATGTGCATCCTTGTCCCCGGTCAGATCGCCGGCCATATTCCCGGCCTTCAGCAAGCATTCCAGGATGCTCGGCTCACTTACAGTTATCATCCCACTTCAATGGAGTACTTGATCGGCTTTTTCATGGTGGCTGTTGGGATGGCAATCTTTTACCTCGGGATTCGATTGGGCAGAACGTTCGCTTCCAGCCCGGAGCATGGATACGGCGATTCAATCGAGCAAAATACTGGCTTACAGACCGGAACAGCAGCGTGAGGTGGAATATGAACGATACGAAGGACAACCATAGAGAAAGTAGAAGAAGCTTTCTGGCAGGCGGAGCACTCCTCGGAACAGGCCTTCTTGTTTCAGGTCCCAAGGTATTGGCCGGGCAAAATAATGAGGGAAGAAGCGCCGTACTGAACGGCAAGAGATCGGATGCAGCTTACGAGTTGGTGAAACCTATCAATATGATCTATTCAGTATGTTTGCAGTGCAATACGGGTTGTGGAATCACCTGCAAACAGCAGAATGGAGTGATAACCAAGATCGACGGCAATCCCTACAACCCCTGGACTCTGCTGCCCCATTTGCCCTATTCCACTCATCCCCGGGATGCTGCACCAGTGGATGGATCGATCTGTCCTAAAGGTCAGGCCGGACTTCAGACTGCCTATGATCCTTACCGCTTGCGAAAAGTTCTCAAGAGGGCAGGAAAACGTGGCGAGAATAAATGGGTCTCCATTCCATTCGATCAGGCTGTTCAAGAGATTTGCGATGGCGGAAAGCTCTTCGCCGAAGTACCTGGTGAGGAAAACCGTCAAGTCGAAGGGCTGAAAAAACTCCGTGCACTGACAGATCCGAAGATCTCGAAGGAGATGGCCGGGGATGTGAAGAATATTTTGGATGAAAAAGACAAGGTGAAGAAGAAAGCTCTCGTCGAAGAGTTCAAATCCAAGCACGCTACAGATCTGGACAAACTCATCGATCCGAATCATCCCGACCTGGGGCCGCGAAATAATCAGATAGTCCTCGCCTGGGGCAGACTCAAAGGTGGCAGAGCAGAGCTGTACAAACGACTGGCCGAAGGACTTGGTACAACCAACGCTCACGGGCATACAACTGTGTGTCAGGGATCGCTCTATTTCACATGCAAGGCTATAAGCGAACAATACGTTGACGGTAAGTTTGCGGATGGTAAGAAGTTTTATTGGCAGGCAGACCTGGAAAATAGCCGCTTTGTTTTCTTTGTGGGTGCCAATCTGTTTGAGGGAAATTACGGGCCGCCCAACAGAGCAGTCAGGCTCACGGGTAACCTTGTGAGCGGCTATACCAAGATTGCAGTTGCAGACCCTCGTTTCAGCAAACTTGCATCAAAAGCATGGAAATGGTTGCCCATCAAACCCGGGACTGATGCTGCTTTGGCAGCCGGGATGATACAATGGATACTTGAAAACAAACGCTTTGATGCAAGATTCCTTTCTTGCGCAAATAAAGCCGCGGCGGTTATAGCCGGAGAAAACAGTTGGTCCAACGCGACATGGTTGGTGGAGATTAAGGACGGCAAGCCCGGTAAATTCGTACGAGCAGCGGACGTCGGTCTTGCCCAGCCGGAAGTGCGGAAGACCAAGGCCGGAAAAGAATACCAGGAGAAATTTGTCCTCGTGATGGTGCAAGGAAAACCGGTGGCGATAGACCCCAACGATGCCAAGACTCCCGTCAACGGAGATCTCTTTGTCGATACAACGCTGCCCGACGGAACGATGGTGAAGAGCAGCCTGCAAGTGCTTCTCGAGTCTTCAAAGCAACGCACGTTGAGGGAGTGGGCCGACATCTCGGGGGTCAAAGAATCCGATATGATTGCAGTGGCCCGGGAACTGACCAGCTATGGAAAGAGGGCTGCCGTAGATATCCACAGGGGGCCGGCCCAGCACACAAACGGTTTTTATAACGTCCTCTCGTGGATGACGGTTAACATGCTCCTGGGAAACTTCGATGCCAAAGGCGGAATGATTGCGGCAAGCACGTACGATTATATGGGCAAGGGAAAACTTTATGAACTTGCTTCTAATCCCCGCAAAACTGCTTCATTCGGTATCAGCTCGATTCGTCATGGCGTGGATTACGAGAAGACGACCATTTTCTCCGGATATCCTGCTAAACGAAATTGGTACCCTCTGAGCAGCGATATCTATGAAGAAATAGTTCCATCCATTGGAGATGCGTATCCTTACCCGGCGAAGGCACTCTTCCTCTATATGGGTGCACCGACTTATTCATTGCCTGCCGGCCATACCAATATCAAAATCCTTTGCGATACTGAGAAAATCCCTCTTTTTATAGCAAATGATATTCTCATAGGAACCACGTCCATGTATGCGGATTATATATTCCCGGATTTGTCCCATCTTGAACGATGGGAGTTCCAGGGAAGCCATCCGTGCGTGCCTAATAAAGTGCAACCCGTCAGGCAACCTGCCATGGCCCCCATTCCCGAGGAATGCACAGTTTACGGCCAAAAAATGCCGATGAGCTTTGAATCGATGATTCTCGGAATAGCTGAAAGGCTCGAACTCCCGGGATTCGGGGAAGATGCATTTGGAAAAGGGATAGACCTGAAACATCCGGACGACTTCTATCTCCGTGCGGCAGCCAATTTGGCGTTTGGGGAAAAACCCGACGGTTCGGCCGCGGTACCTGATGCAGAGGAAACGGAAATGCAAATTTTCCGTGAAGCTCGCCGATATCTTCCCACCAGTGTTTACGATGAGGCGAGATGGAAGAAAATTGCCGGGGAAAAGAACTGGCCAAAAGTAGTATACGTGCTCAATAGAGGCGGAAGATTCGAAGACTGGGTCAAGGGATATAAGGACGATCGAGTAGCTCATCCCTATGGGAAATTGCTGAACATGTATCAGGAGAAAACTTCTTCGACGGTACACTCCGGAACAGGAAAGAAGAACCTGGGATATGCAGCGTATATTCCCATCATGGATTACCACGGCAAGGAACCCGAAGCCTTGCGCAAGGGACACGACTTTGCGATGATAACTCACCGGACTATTTCTCAGTGCAAGAGCCGTACCGTCGCTGACCCTTGGCTCACGCCCATCATGCCTGAGAATGGCTTCCTCGTGAACCCTGAAGACGCCAAACGCCTCGGACTCAAGAACGGAGACCTCGCGAAAGTCGTAAGTGCCTCAAATCCGTCGGGTGAATGGGACCTGGGAGCCGGCAACAAAAAACTCATGGTCGGCAAAGTGATATTCACTCAGACTGTGCGACCCGGGGTCATGAGCTTTGCATTAGGATTCGGCCACTGGGCAACCGGAGCTGCTGACGTCACGGTCGACGGCCACCTGATCAAGGGTGAACCGAGAAGAGTCGCAGGTGTGCATGCCAATGCTGCCATGTGGGTGGACCCGGCTCTCAAGAATACCTGCATGCTTGATCCGGTTGGAGGAAGCGTCAGTTTTTACGATACGCATGTCCGCCTTGTCCCTGCGTAGGCGTATAAGGGTATAAGGGCGACCGCATAGAGCGATCCCCCTTATACGATTCCTCCGGCTCAATCGGGTGCTTCACTCGCCAAGCCTTTGTGCATTTTCGGTTGCCAATCGCTTCAGAATGCCAACGAAATCTGGGCCTGTATCCCTCTGATTTTCACTTCAATGTTAGGGTCTCCGGATTCCATAAGGACGAGCGTCTGACTGGCTGGGTGATAATTCTGTTCGGCAGCCTTCCGGAGCCATCTAATTCCCTCGACAGCGTCTTTCGCTACGCCGTCACCCAAACTGTACATCGTTCCCAGGGCATATTGCGCTGCCGCTAAACCTGCATCGGCTGCAAGGCGATACCATCGGGTCGCTTCCATCAGATCTCTTTTCCCTGCTTTGCCGAATTGGTAAATGACTCCCAGAGCATATTGAGCATGGGTGTCTCCGTTTTCCGCTGCCTGGCGAAACCAGAGCAACGCTTCCTCGGCATTCTGTTTCACACCCCGGCCGTAATAAAGCATGCGGCCAACAGCGTACTGAGCAGCAGCATGACCCTGTTTGGCGGCCTTATTGAACCAGGTGAATGCAGTCTCCGGGCTTTTGGGAATTCCTTTGCCCTGTAGGCAGATGACACCCATGTCGAATTGCGCCTGAGCATTTCCCTTCTCCGCCAGCTTCACTATAGCTTTGGGGGACGTATCCCGCGCAGCGGCATTCTTGATAGCCCCAAAGTAGGTGACGAGAAAAAGGGCAGCCAAAATATACGGGAGTCTCACTCCTGGAAAGGAATGTCGTTCAATCTTGCGTTCGTTGTTAAAAGCGACTTGATTCATAGCAGATGCCTTGTGATCCGTTTCTATTCACGAGCGTTGCCCCTTGATGAGTCCTCAACCGCTTCAACCACTCAACACACACATATGTATGCCCTGTGAAAATGCTCATCACCGTTAATTTGTGCTCTGAAAAAGAGACAGTAAGGCTTTCTGAAAGTTCCGCAAATCTGAAAAGACGGCTCGTCGGGCACAGTTGTCTCTATGAATTTCTTCTCAGAGTTGTCTCAATGATCGGGTATCGAATTCGAATGTGCGAAAAAGTAAAGCTTCCGGTGGTCAGCTCATCTGAACCACGTTCACGAATCAGACAAATCAAAGAAAAGGTGCTGAAATGAAACGAACTGCGCTCCCCATGACAGCAACATTCGTAATTCTATTTCTCGTGTTGGAGTTTTGTTCCGGTGCTGCCTCTGCCTGGTCCGCCAGGCCGGATGAGTTTCCCAGTCCGGAGAACCTTGATTACGTACTCACACAGATGTTTCCTCCCGAATCGATCGTGCCTCCCTACAGAATTGAAGTCTGGGTTGCCAGCACAACAGGCAAAAGCCGTGAAGGAGCCAAGACGCTCATTGAGGATTGCCTGAAGGAAAACCTCAGAGGATTGGCACGGACCGAACCCGTAGGTTTTGTCAGCTCGGAAAATGCACTTTTAAGGATCCGAGTTTGGTTCACCCAGCCTGAAGGGCCGGAGGCGGGAGAATGTTACGACACCACTTTCGCTGTGGTGGTGGGCAAAATAGACCACGCACATCCACTTTCAGAGATCGTCCTCGACGCTTACAGCTTCGCCGGAATTTATGAACGTCAACTGTACCAGATTTGCGAAAAGATCATCCTGAGGCTCGACTTAAAGGTTCTCTCAGTCCTGAGAAGTATAGAGTCTGCAACCCACCGGAGATGATCGGACTGTACGGTCAGAATGGCATCGAACGACTACGCCGATACCTTCATACTCACCTTTGAAGCTGGGCACAAATCTCAGCCAGCTCCGTAGCTGCTGCTTCAAACCGTGACACGTCGGTGGCTATTGCGGTGGAATGCTCCTTCCGCTTGACGTACGCCGCGTGAATGGCTCCATGTGTAGCCGCAACAATGTCCTGGAAGCGCTGATCGAGAAGTAAACCGAAACGCTGGAACGCATCCCTCAGATTCTGAAGGGTCGCCCATCGTAGGCTCTCGACATTCTGATTTACCAACGTATCGATTTGACGGTACAATCTTCGCTTTTGACGATCCTTCATCATGTTCTCGGGCAGAACCTTGGTCAAGAGTTTAGATTGAAACTTGGCATGAAGTCTGGAATGAAGTTTGGTCAGGAGCTTATCGAGTTCTTCCTCGGGAATCACTATCGGGAGAGATGGAACCTGTTTTCTCTGCACCCAATAAGGCCGACTTTTCATCTCAAAGGCTTCTGAGCTATCGGGAGCATGATACGAGATGTCGAAGAGGTGCACGGCAGCTTTTCGCACACGATCGATCAAGTCGTCCGCTCGCTGCTGGTGAGGCTTCAAAGTCTCAGTCACAAGGAGCTTGAATTTACCGGACGCCCCTTCAGCAGCGGTTTCGAAGAAGGAGACGACCTCCTTGGCCATAGCATCGAGGATCGCCTGTTCCGATACGTCGTTATCCTTACTAACATCCAGCGAAGCTTTAAGTATTCGTTCCAATTTGGCGCTAAACTGCTTACGAAGCTCTTCGGCCTCCTTCTCCAGCGTCCCCAAAGAGCGCTTGAGGTCTCCGGTCAGAAGGTCTTGAGCTGTCAATCGCTCTCTATCGGCATTTTTGAGCTCCTCGGCGAAAACCTCAAGCCGCCGTTCGAGATCTTCAAGTGGCATGCGCAATGATTTTATCGAGAGGTTCAATCGTATGAGCGTATCGTTCAGCACGTCTCCGGATTTCCGACTCAATGCCTCTCGAAGCGCATTTAGCTTTTCAGAGGCAAGAAAGCACACGAGGTGGTTTTCGACTTCTTCAAGACCGCTCTCGTTCCATAAGCGAGAGTCTTCAAGTAGTTTCGCGTCCAATCCCAGGCGAGTCGAAACACAGAAAATCGGGTAATCGTCCGCGGCCTCCATCTTCTCAGCGAGCACTTTCTTAAAGAATCCCAGAGCCGCTTCTCTCTCTGTTTCGCTCAGGTAGTCGATTTTATTAAAAATGAAAAACAGTCGTGCGACTTTGGACTTTACTGCCTGGAGGAATTCCGCTTCCACTTCTGTAAGAGGCGGATCGGCTGAGACCACGAATAAGGCAGCATCACACTGTGGAAGAAAATTGAGTGTAGCTTGGGTGTTGTGCGTGAGTGTGGAACCAATTCCAGGAGTATCGATTAGAACAACTCCGTGTTGCAGAATCGGTGCGGGATGCAGAATGTCGACTTGAGTAACGCCTAGCCGATTCTTCGGGTTACCTTCTTCCGTGACAAAGCTCTCAAGTATTTTGACCGCCTCTTCTACAGGCTTTCCCACGAACTCATCCGCAGGTCTCCCATTCCGATAGCGCACGGAAATACGCAAATCAGGTCCGTACTGCACGAAGGTAGGAATTGCGGTCAAGGGAACAACAGATGTCGGTAACAGGGCGTGTCCCAGCAGGGAGTTCAGCAAGCTACTCTTACCCCGTTTGAACTGGCCCAATATGGCAAGGTGAAAACGTCCTTCTTCAAATCGCTTCTGAAGGGCGAGAAGTCTGTCTCTGTCAGCAAGAAAACCTTCCCCAAGGTCTGCGACTTTCTCGATCGCCTCGCCGAGAAGAAGACGAAAATTGTTAAGATTCCGAAACTCCATATCCGGTTTACAGGACCCGGCCTCCGGATCCGCTTGTCGCGATTTTGGGAAAACCACTAAAAATCCTCCTCGTCGAGGCTTCAGGCTCGGCTCGGCGAGCGCAAGAAAACTACAAAACATCTTCCGGTACCTTATGCTTAGAGCACACCCCCAGCTATAAGGTCTCACGACAGGCCATGAGCCATAAATGCCCATCCTTCGGCATTACCGTTTCCTGTCAATGGGTTGATTATGATGGCTTTCCATAAGAAGTCAAGATGTGACAAGCGGACGGGTTGCAGACCTTTCAGGAAACATGATATTCCGTTAGTCAAAATCACAGGCATGATACTGTCACAACAAGAACGAATAGAGAGTGGATAATCCATTGCATGCACTTGTAGAGTTGCACAATGTGTCCGTATTTCGAGACCGTACAAACATATTGTCCGACATTACCTGGACGCTTTCCGCAGGTCAAAATTGGGCTGTCCTCGGAGGGAACGGAGTTGGTAAGACCACGTTCCTGAGATTAGTGCGGGGAGACATCTGGCCGTCCCCTAATTGCGGTGTTCGCTTATTCCACGTCAACGGCACAGTTCGGGAGAGCCCAATAGGCTTTCGGGAGAAGACTGGGATAGTTTCCCCTGAACTTCTGGACAGCTACAAACGAAACAGGTGGAATATCAAGGCGCTGGATGTGGTAATGTCCGGCTTTTTCGACACGGCGTATCTTCATCAGAAGCCGAAAGTGGAGGAAATGGCCCGCTCCAAAGAGGTCGTTGCGTCTCTGGGCATCGAGGAATTGATCGAGAAAGATTTCTTGAGCCTGTCCTTGGGTCAGGCAAAGAGAATTCTCATCGCCCGTGCAATAGTCCATAAACCGACACTGCTCATATTGGACGAACTTGGCACAGGATTGGACAGGGAATCACATAATGTGATCATGAAAATCATTGAGGACCTGGCCGCAAATGGGACACAGATCTTGTGCTCTACCCATATCAAAGAAGATCTTCCTTCTGCAGTAACCCATTTTCTCGAATTGGATGAAGGAAAAATCGTGGGTAATGGACGAAAAGCGATGCTACCGACCGTGGAGAAAAAAGGATCTACCAAACTGTTTACTTCTCGGACTCCTGAATATTCCGCGGTCTCCAATAGTATTCCTTTGATTGCGATCGAGAATGCCGATGTATTTCGCAAAGGCAAACTGGTTCTGCAAAGCATCAACTGGAAAATCAAAACCGGCGAAAACTGGGCGGTGTTAGGATGCAATGGCTCAGGAAAGAGCACGTTGCTCAAATTGATCTCTGGCGATCTGGCTCCAGCATGGGGAGGCAGTATAACAAGATTCGGGGACGAAGCCTCTCACAACCTGTGGGAAATTCGTCGTAGAATCGGCCTGGTGTCTGCGGACATCCAGGCATGGCATGAGTATCGGCAAACTGGTTTGGATGTTGTAATTTCGGGTTTTTCCGGGAGCATAGGAGTCCCTGGTCCAGTGTCCGAAAAACAGTCCCGAGCCGCACGACAATGGCTACAGGATTATGATTTGGAACATCTGGCAGATCGGAATATTCAGACTTTGTCTTACGGCCAACTTCGCATTCTTCTGATCTTAAGAGCTATGGTCATCAACCCGGCAATGCTACTGCTGGATGAACCTCTTTCCGGTTTGGATAGAAGAATTGGATCGCAGATTTTAAATCTGCTTGATTCACTGGCATGCTCGGGAACGGCTTTGGTTTACAGTACGCACAGGATCGGCGAACTGCCGATGGCAATAACAAAGGCACTCATTTTAGAGAATGGGAGAATCGATTATTGCGGTGATCTGGAATCAGCGCCCTGACACGCCGTCCAAATCCTTATCAGTTCTTCAGGATATCTTCACGACCGAAATCGGGACGGGTGCTCTTACCGGATTCAAGTGCTGCTATCCAACTGTCTACCCGCTGTTCACCATAGGTTTTCTTCCATCCGGCCACAATGAGCGCAACAGGGATATCGGAATAACACCCGTAATATTCAACGTATTCCATGAACTTCTTGTTATCCAGGCTGTAGGCATGAAAAAGGGAATCCTCACGTCCGTTGAACTCGAGAGGCGGTACACTATGCTTTTTGCATAATTCAATATTGAACGCCGGGGTGCATTTGACCCATTTTCCATCCAGAAAGAACTCGACAAATCCGTGATAGTCAAAGATATCCGACCCCATGAATTCTATAAGCTGTCTCGTAGCCAGATGATTTCGAACTGCGGCAAACCCCACCCGTGATGCAATCGAGCAAGCTCTGCCTAAAGCGCACAGGAGCGAAGCCTTGGGGACACAAAATCCTCGGCGTTGTTTCAATACGTAGCTGGCACGATAGTGTTCAGGTAAATAGAACGGCGTGTAGGGATCGTAAAGAATGTTGTCACGAACGACCAGATAAAGCTTCACTGCCATTTCGATCGGATCGTCCGCCCCAGTCACTACATCATGTGCGAAATCTCGTACACTTTTGTCATCGCTGTCTATTATCGCTGTTGGGCTCAGATACTTCGAAAAATCTACGGTCATGCGTGTCCTCGACTTTTATTCGGATATTCCCTGGCGGAAAACTTTGAAGGCAATCGCTCAAAATGATTCAAATTCGCCATCTTGGGGATTCGGCGGCAACCCGGCCGAGTTTGGTTCCCGACGCCGTCGCCAAACTACATCCTTTTAACAATGTTCTCCCCAACATCTTAATCGGAATGGAAATACTTCGACACCGGATTTGCACCGGAACAAATAAGATACCATGAGTCCAGTTGAAGTAGCTGCAAAAAGTAACAAATCATCTAAAAAAGAAAACTGCCAAAGGAGTCTCGCTTACTCGACAGTTTCATTAATCTTTTCGCGACCCAAAAGTTCACTCGAAGTGCGATACGCGCACTAAAAATCGGGTCGATCTCGCGATTCGGGGTTTATCCCCCGGCGGTTGCCGGCGTTCGGTATGTTCCAGGAAGGTTGCGTCCTGTCAACTCACGCGAACTTGATCGCGTTCGAGGCAACGCGGCATCGGATTCACCTCGGCTTTGCTTGAAATAATAGTGATTGAACCGTAACAATTCAGTTACTCGGGGTAGAGAGAATCTTTTCTCGGATCACAGTCCTTCCAACTTTCCAAATCCCCCCAAATCCCCCTTTACTAAGGGGGGAATTTCGGGTTGCTTCTTTACCCCCCCTTTTATAAAGGGGGGGGAGGGGGGATTTTCCCCACGTATAACTGAATGGATACATTGAACCCGACTTCAGCATTGACAAAGAGCCTTCCATTGAAGTACCTGAAATTGGCCAAATCGAAGAATTTCGGATATCGATAGGTCGGAAACAGGTCCTGATACCAATGTTCGTTCAAAGAAGTAATCCCGCCACCGGCGGGAGCAAATCCGGTCCCGGCATGTCTCCGAAGCGAAGTCAGGCGATGCCGTTTGTAGCGAAGGAGATTTGGCGGGACCGGCCCAAAACAGATCTCTCAATATTCCCTCTATGAAAGCATATTGGTATGAGCACCACATTCTCGGGATGGCACTATGCAAAACTCTGTTACAAGAAAGGCTACAATAATTGCATCCGGTAATACTGACTATATTTCTTCTGATTTGCAGCAATGTCTTCATGACCTTTGCATGGTATGCGCACCTCAAGGAGCTCAATAACAAAATATGGGTTATTGCAGCGCTGGTCAGTTGGGGAATCGCGCTATTCGAATATTTGCTTCAAGTTCCTGCTAATCGCATTGGATATACCGTCTTATCAGTGGGACAACTGAAGATTATTCAAGAAGTGATAACTTTAAGCGTTTTCATTCCATTTTCAATCTTCTATCTGGGAGAGCCGTTGGAAAGAGATTATCTTTGGGCTGGTCTTTGTCTTTTGGGAGCTGTCTTTTTCATTTTCCGCGGTAAATTCGCTTAATGGCAACCTGGTAGAGGCTATGATTGACAGACTACATCCAATGAATCAGGTCGGCTCACTTTTACCGCGAACCCTCTCCAGCAGAGATGAATTTGTGCACTCCAACTTCATCTCAATCGATACCGGACTGTTGCCTGATGCTGCGCGCCATTGCTGACACATCCTCGTCGCCGTACCCGTTGGCAATGATCCCATTCTCTACCTGATCCACCAGAGCGGCCACTGGGAGGGTCACACCGAGTTTTCTCGCGGTTTCAAGGGCTATTCTCAAATCTTTCTGATGAAGCTTTACGCGAAATCCTAGAGGGTAGTTGTTATCAATCATGTTCTTCGATCTATTTGTGAGTACCCAGGAACTTGCCGCGCCTCCGCCGATAGCCTGGACCACTTTTTCCATGTCCAAACCTGCTTTGAGTCCCAGAACCATCCCTTCGGCAACGCTGAAATAAACGCCGGCGATAATGGTTTGATTAATGGCTTTCGTAAGCTGTCCTGCACCTATTGCACCCACATGAGTAACGGAAGTGCCCATAGATTTCAGGACGGGCAAGATTCTTTCCACGTCTTCGGGATCGCCGCCTGCCATAATGGCAAGAGTACCCTTTTCCGCGCCTTCAGAGCCACCCGACACAGGCGCATCCACCATTCTTATTCCTTTTGTTTCTAAGGCTTGAGCAATTCTGCAAGTCGCCTCGGGACTGATGGTGGACATATCAACCACGATAGAACCCGGCTGGGCGCCGTGAATGACGCCGTCCGTACCAAGTATCACATCTTCCACATCCGGAGTATCGCTGAGGCATGTCACTATCACTTCGGCTTGCCCTGCGGCATCTTTGGGCGAAGCCGCGCGGCTGGCACCACGCGTTGCCAATGGTTCTTCTTTGGCCGTTGTGCGGTTGTAAACGGTCAAGTCGTGACCGGCCTTCAATATATTCGAAGCCATCGGGCAGCCCATGGTGCCCAGCCCTATGAAAGCTACTTTCACTGCATCTTCCTTTCAGCAATAATTGCTACCGATTCCCAAGGAATGACCCTATCTGTTTGCAGAGGTGGTGATCCGCAGGAACGCTTTTCAGAAAGCGCTCAGGAAAAAATCTCAGGATTTAGACAATTGGGAGGTCTTCGGCCCTCTACCAACACGGAAATCAGGTTCTCCGCAGCCAATAATCCCATCTTCGTTCGGGTTTCAGTGGAAGCGCTGGCTATATGAGGCAAGATGACCACGTTATCCATGGAAATCAGCTCTTTTTCTATAGCGGGCTCGAACTCGAAGACATCCAGCCCTGCGCCTGCTATCTGCCCCTGCTGCAGTGCCTTAACCAGAGCTTTTTCGTCCAGAACCTCGCCTCTGGAGGTGTTGATGATATATGCGGAGCTCTTCATGAGTCCCAATTCGGGACCGCTTACCAGGTGGTGAGTCTCCGGTGTGAGAGGTACGTGCAGGGAGACAAAATCCGATTGAGAGAGAAGATCGGACTTGCTTACGAACTTGGCTCCCACTTTATTTTCCAGCTCGGAGTCTGCTCTCACGGAATCGTGGTAGAGAATGTTCATATCAAAGCCTGCTGCTCGTTTGGCCATAGCGAATCCAATGCGCCCAAGTCCCATGAGTCCCAAGGTTTTGTGATGTACGTCGGTTCCCAAGAACAAGAGCGGAGCCCAACCTTCGTACTTCCCAGCTCGGGCATAGGCGTCCGCGGGCACTACCTTGCGAGCCACGGCCAAAAGAAGAGTCATTGCCAGATCCGCGGTGGTGTCAGTCAGCACTCCGGGGGTGTTGGTGGCGGGAATCTTCCGCCTGGTGCACGCCGAGAGATCGATATTGTTGAAGCCAACCGCGTAATTGGCCACTATTTTCAACTGCGGGCCGGCTGCATCCAATACCTCGTCGTCAATACGGTCCGTCAAAAGCGGCAGTATGCCGTCCTTTCCTTTTACACCAGCCAGTAGCTCCTCACGGGTTAACACTCTGTCGTGAGGGTTGCACTCAACATTGAATTTGTCTGCCAGAACCTGCATAGCCCCTTCGGGCAAGCGCCTGGTCACGAATATTGTGGGAATCATCGGACGATCCTTTTCCTCAATTTTTGCTTGTTAAATTTGGCTCCAGGCCTGTTGCATGACCCGCTTTGCGTTCGCGATCACCAGAAGCGAATCCTGACCTTGCATGGGTTTGATCTCAAAACTGACCATAGGTCTTCTTTTTCCATCCAGGAATCCTATCTGTACAAGTGTGCGCAGGAAAGCCACCATCTCAGGGACACCATTCGCGCTACCCGGGGTTCCGAAGATCGGATGGTAGTCGCCATAACCGGGTAGATTCGGGTCCAGGACAGCATTTCCCAGATGAACGGCAGCAAGAAACTCCTTTACCGGTTCCAAAGCCTCCAGAGGCGATTCCCGAAGAAGCGGTATGTGGCTGAGGTCGACCATCAAACCGAGATTATCGTGTTCACGGGAGACAGCCTCGGCGACTTTTCGACAGAGAGCAGCCGGTCCAAGCAAGCAACATTTGTCCACATCGCAATCGAAAGCTTCTATGATTACGGTGGGGCCGTCTTGTTTCCTGGAATAGTCGCACAACTCGCTCAAAGAAACTATCAGCGCTTGGATAGCAGCTTCGCGTTTGTCTTCACCGGGGTCTTTGCCGGAAAGAACCACAAAACTCTGAGCTCCCATGAAGCAGGCTTCGTCCAGCAGCTCCTTCATCTTGGCGACAGCGTGGTCGCGACGATCTTTTTCCAGGGAATTCAGATCCAGTCCCTGGCCCAAGATAGTAGGGTGCGCTCCGAATCCTATATCAAGGGAGGCCAGTTGACATATGTCACGCACTCTTCGCCGCTGATGCTCATCAGCGATGTGAGTGATTTCTATAGCCGAGAAAAAAGGGTCCAGGGCTATCTGTTTCACAGTCTCTTCCCAGGGGCCTTCGCCGCCGGCCAGTTCCGGAAAAGCCATGAAATGTACTATACCCATACGGAGATATGCATCTTGAATTTTTTCCATGATCACCACAGCTCCTGATCTATGTCTCCACCGGTCGAAATACTAGCACGGCAGCCATTACAACGTAAACCATTGCGTCCGAAGCTGAAGACGCAATATATGCCGCGGTCAAAGAATGAACCATTCCAAGAGAAAACGCCGCAACAGCAGTTCCTTTGAGGTTACCCATGCCTCCTACAATGACAACGGCGAAGCAAAGAACAAGGATCTGGAAGCCCATGTAGGGGTCCAACGTACTGAGCGGAGCGTAGAGGACTCCTCCAAGAGCGGCCAGCGCGCTGCCCATTACAAAGACTATTGCGAAGTGTCTCTCTACATTGATTCCCAGGCTGCGAACTGCCTCTCGATCCTGAAGGCCCGCCACCACGATTTTTCCAACAAGGGTTTTCTTGAATAACAACTGCAGACCGAAGAATATCAGCACCGACGTCCCGATAATGACCAACCGGAATACCGGCATTACCAATGAGCCGGAAGTCCAGAGCACACCAATAGGATCGATGATCGGTAGGGGGCTTGCCCCGAAGATCCATTTCAGCAAGTCGGCTCCTATCAGGAGAACGGCGTAGGTGGCTATGATGGCATAATCTATGGACTGGCCGTACAGTCTCCTTATGACAAACCGTTCGATAAGATAGCTCAAAGGAATCGAAACTATGACAGCGGCTAAAACTCCAGCAAGAAAGCCCCCTCCCAACACGGTTACCACAGTGTACACTGCGTAGGCGCCCACTGCGTAAATCAGCCCGTGAGCAAAATTGACGATACCCATTGCTCCGAAAGTGAGGGACAGACCTATCGATATTATGTAAAGGATTCCTCCTATAGTAAGCCCGAACAGAATCGATTGCACGAAATTGGTCATGGGTTCGACCGCTCCTTTTCCAAAGCTCCTCCGGACTTGCTTAGATAACCCCAGATCCCTTCCCTAAACCAGAAAACGAAGATCAATAGAGCGAACCCCAGGAACATTTCCCACCGAACCACATAAATGGCCAAATAGTTGCTTATGGTCATGAAAGCCGTTCCTCCCACTACAGCCCCGATAACGCTGCCGGCACCTCCCATTAACGCAGCGAAGATCACTTCTACGTTTCGGGTAGGGGAAATGAGGCTGGTATTCGTGTAGGAAAGGTTAATGCTCATCAAAGCTCCGGCAAACGCTGCTATTGCACCCGAGATAATAAAGGTGATGTACTTGTAGAGAAAGGTATTGTACCCCAGGAACCTCACGCGAACCTCATTCTCCTTGATCGCCTTCAACAGGCTTCCGTACGGCGAGCGAACCAGAAGCAGCATCAAATAGACCACCAGGAGCAAGGAAGCCAGGCAAAAATAAAACCGAAATGTGCTTTGGCCGAAATTGATGAAGCCATACTTCTTGAAAAAAAGGGACAATCCGTCCTCGCCGCCTGTCCATTTATGCCAGGGGCTTAGTACCAGATAGGCTCCAACCTCGTTCAAGGCCAGATTCGAAAGAGCGAAAGCTGCATGCGACGTCTTGACCACCAACGTGCCCAACAGCGCAGCAACAGTTGCTCCCACGAGCACTCCGGCCAGGATCGATAGAAACGGATCGGGATAGATATGATAGGCGAACATGCCACAGCCGTAAGCGCCTGCTCCCAGGTACAGCATGTGTCCGAAGGAGAGCTGCCCCATATGGCCGTACAACAGGTCGAAAGAGATAACGAAGATGCAGAATATCATGAAATCCGTAATCTTCGGCAATGAAGTTGCATAACCGTAGATCAGGAAAGCTAGAGCCATACATGTCAATGTCAAGATCGGATTCTTTTCCACCTTGCCAAACATGCCATACCTCAGAACTCAGAGTTGGTCTTCATACGAAGAGGGATTTGCGATGGTCTTTTTATCGTCGATCTCGTGCGAAAAAACACCCTCCTTCATCACGTACACTCGATCCGCCAATCTTGCTACGGTAGAAAGGTTCTGTTCAACTACGACCATGGTGATCCGATTCTTCATCTTTAAAAGGATGTCTATGATTTCGCCGATGATGATAGCCGCCAGGCCTTCTGTGGGTTCATCTACAAGTAGTAACTGGGGATCTCCCACGAGCGCCCTTCCTATCAAAAGGATCTGTCGCTCTCCTCCTGAGAGCCCTTTGGCCTTGGAGTTGAGAAGCGTTCCCATCTTCGGGTGTATGGCTACCACTTTTGCAACGGCCTCGTCGAGGCTCTGACCTGTCGCGTAGGCCGCGAGTTCCAGGTTTTCGCGTACAGTCAGTTCGCTAAAGACTCTCTTATCCTGATAGACGTATTTTATGCCCATGCGAGCTACCTGTTCCAGGGGTATTCCATCTATTCTTTCACCTCTGAAGTCGACGGTGCCGCTGGTTGGCGACATGAATCCCCCGATCGTCTTCAACAAAGTAGTCTTGCCCGCTCCGTTGCGCCCCACGACGCACACCAGTTCGCCTTCGTTCAAACGCAGCGACACGCCATGCAAAACTTGAGCGTGTCCATAACAGACGTCGAGGTTCTCAACGGTTAGTAGCATTTCATCTCTTCCTTACCCCAATAGCACGCGGATACTTCGGGATCGCAGATGACTTGCTGCGGATCGCCCTGGCAAATCAGCCTGCCCTCATTGATTACGCACAACGTGTCGACCAGGTCCATTAACTTTGAAATCTTGTGCTCGATTATGACAATGGCGAACTGCCCTTTTATGCGGTTTATTACCTTGCTGATATGGGCTATATCCACCAAGCTGAGACCGGCAAAAGGTTCATCCAGGAGCAAGACTTGCGGTTGAAGGGAAAGGGCAAGGGCTATCTCCAACTCTCGTTTTTCGCCATACGACATATCTGAAGTTTTGATCTTTGCTTTTTCGGCGATTCCCAGTACGTCCAGAGCTTGCAGGCATTCCTCTTCTAGCTCCCGGTGATGCACATTTTTGAAGAAGAAACGAAGCTTGGAGCTGTAATCCCGACCATAGCGAACGCGGGCCAACATCATGTTCTCAAGGACCGTCATGGAATCGAAAACCGAGACCAACTGGAAGGTTCGTGCGATCCCCAGAATCACCCGCTCGTGTGAATGCATGTGGGTGATGTCTCTTCCCTGGTAAATTACCCGGCCTTTTTGAGGTCGGTAATAGCCCGTAAGCAGATTGAAGAATGTAGACTTGCCTGCTCCGTTCGGACCCATTATACCCGAGGTTTGACCTGGGAAGACTTCATACGTAATGTCGTTGACTGCGACCAGGCCGTCAAAGCTCTTGATTACCCCAGCGGTCGATAGGATCGGTTGCGCCATATTCGAGCCCTGTTTCGGTCATGGAGAGAGGAGGGGATTGCTCTCCCCTCTCTTTATAGAGATGAGTTAATAACCTTCACTCTTGAGAGATGGCAGATAATCGTCCCCTGTGTAGGCGCCGATGACTTTCACCAGATCCCATTTACTCTTACGCTCGCCGGGTCCTTTACCGACTACCACGAAGGCTCCGTATTTGAAAACAGGTTGGTGATCCTCACGCCATGTGCCAGGGCCTTTCATCGAGGCGAATTCCGGTTTCTTCATGATGGCTTCAGCGATCTTCTTCGGGTCGGTGGATTGGGCCAGTTCGATTCCCCGGACAAGTTCTTTGCATGCTACGTAGGTCATGCCGGCATAAGGATCCGGTGGTTCGCCGTACATCTTTTCGTATTGGTCCACAAAGGTCTTGCCTGCCTTGACAACTTCCGCATCTTGAAATCCCTCGAGGTTCCAATACCACGACATCAGGGAGTAAACCCCCTCCAGAGCTTCCGCGGGTACGCCGCTGCCGAAAACGTTG
Source organism: Desulfomonile tiedjei DSM 6799 (assembly GCF_000266945.1). Classification (NCBI taxonomy): domain Bacteria; kingdom Pseudomonadati; phylum Thermodesulfobacteriota; class Desulfomonilia; order Desulfomonilales; family Desulfomonilaceae; genus Desulfomonile; species Desulfomonile tiedjei. Next base: position 6,185,465 of record NC_018025.1, on the reverse strand, counting down.
GTCATCCAGTTAAACCAAATTTTGGTTTTGTTTTTCAAGCCCAGTTCGTGAGCCTGTTTCAGAACAGAAATGGCGCCCGTGCCCCACTGTGCCATCATGCAGACATCAGGTTTCGCTTCTGCGATCTTCTGGATATAAGGGGTGTAGTCAGCAGTCTGGACAGGTGCTTCGTCGTAGACAACTTCAATTTTGTACTTCTCGAAAGCTGCTTTGGCTCCCGCATATTGGTCGCGTCCAAAAGCGTAAGCCGGGGCCAAAAAGTAGACTTTTTTGGGCTTCAGGTTATTCGCGATATATGCTGCACCGGAATACCCAATGGCGTAAGCGCTTCCATGAATACCGAAGGTCGAGGGAGCGAGCTCCTTTTTTTCGAACATTTCGATTGGGGCTACGCATGTGGTTATGTACAGCAGAGGCTCATTGACGACTTGATTGTTCAACGCTTTGGCAATGGCGGCAAAGGTCGAGCCTATCAGGCCGACCACCTTGTCTTCATTGCGTAGCTCTTTGAACCGACGGACAGCTACATCACCCTTGGTCTCGTCATCTCTCACCACCGCTTCAATGGGGATCTGCTTGCCTCCAAGCTTCACTCCACCAGCAGCGTTAATCTCTTTGATGGCCATCTCGGCGCCTTTGCTTTGCACCGGTCCAATCGGCGACGCCGGGCCGGTAAGTCCGAACATCAGGCCAACCTTGATCTTGTCGGGAGTCTGAGCAAATCCCTGAGTCATGGTCCCCAGAGTCAACAAAACCAACGTCAGGCAAATAAATAAAATACAGCCTCTGGTCTTCATCATCGTCCCTCCTTATCGTTTTGCACCTTTGAGCAGGTAGTGTATCCCTCCGTCTTGCTTTTCGATTATCTCCTTCTTATAGGCGACTCTGTGACGAAGATGGGTCCTTGACGCAGAGTCGGGGCTTATTTGTCCGGCGCACCGCCTGCCTCTTTGATAGCCCAGAAAACTTTTTCCGGGTCGGCCGGCAAAGAACGCACCCTTCCACCACACGCATTACAAATCGCATTCAGGATTGCCGGTGTTGCCGGTATATTGGGCATCTCACCGATTCCTTTGGCTCCGTACGGACCGAACTGGTTGGACATCTCCAGGATGATCGGATTAATATCAGGGACGTCCAGGGTAGTAGGTATGAGATAGTTTTGAAGGTTAGTGTTTTGGATGACACCTTCCCGAATGACCACTTCCTCCATCAACGCATATCCCAGCCCCATTGCCACACCACCTTCGATCTGGCCTTCCAGAGCACGCGGGTTGATGGCTTTGCCCACGTCAAAAGCTGCGACGTAATATTCGACCTCCACCTCGCCTGTTTCTACGTCCACTGCTACCTGAGCCATATGAGTAGAGTAGGTGTAAACAAAATAGGGATTGCCTTGACCGGTCTCGGGATCCAGGCTTGAGGCCGGTGGAGCCCACCACCCCTGACCGACAAGTCTTTTGCCGGTGGCCATGCAGCGGCCTGCTACCTTGCTGAATTCCAGCGAGGAAGCGGGATTCTCTCGATCAAACACCTTGCGGTCGCGGAATTCCACTTGCCCGGAAGCGACTCCGAGCATTTCCGAGGCTGCTTCGAGTAACGATTGTTTTACCTGGCGGGCGGCCTGAATGATGGCATTTCCCATCAGTGTAGTGGAGCGACTGCCAACGGTGGGGCCGGATTCCGGAACCAGGTCGGTGTCGGGCTGAACCAATCGAACGTCTTCCGGGAGAACCCCCAATTCTTCGGCGCAGATCTGGGGTAATACAGTGAAAGCCCCCTGCCCCATTTCCGTGATACCGGTATAAAGAAGTACGGAACCGTCCTCATGTACGTACACGTTTGCCCCGCAAGCATCGCCGCCCGTACCTATGCTCGTGCGGTACCAACCCATTCCGATGCCTACTCCGCGCCGTTTGCTTCGCTCCTTATCAATGTATCCGGTCTCAGTGGAGCGACGATCCCACTCAAACGCTTTGGCACAAGCTTCAAGGGTTTCCTTCAGTCCCACACTCTGGTCCAATACCTGACCGGTAGCCGTTTCCGACCCGAGTTGAAATGCATTCTTGCGCCGAATCTCCAGGGGGCTGATCCCCAGCTCGGCAGCCAGTTCGTCCATTATCTGTTCATGAGCGATGTGTACCTGAGGGGCGCCAAAACCACGCATTGCCCCTCCGTAAGGATGGTTTGTGTAACAAAGGTAAGCGTCCACCTTGGCGTTGGGAATCACGTATGGTCCCGGCATCATAACCATGGAATGTATGTGAGAGCCACCTGCCGGAGGAATCTTTGGACCCAGAGAAGCATAGGCTCCCTGTTCATCGTAGATCACCCCTTGGAACGCGACCAGAGTGCCATCTTTCTTGGCTCCGATTTTGACTTCCATGATCATTGGGTGTCGTTTGGCTGTCTGTATGGTGACTTCCTCTCGTTCCAGGCCAATACGTACAGGCATTCCGGTATGTTGGGCCAGTACCGCGGCACGGCATCCCAAATCGATGGGAGAGTCTTCTTTGCCTCCAAAACCGCCGCCCATGTGGATCTGGCGGCAACGGACCTTGTTGATGGGCAAACCTAGCACAGGGGCTATGTTACGCCGTACAGTAAAAGGAGCCTGCATCGGACCCTCAACGAGCATTGTGCCGTCCCGTTGCGGGATTGCCATGGCCACATCAGGCTCCATGTACGCGTGTTCCAGGAAAGGAACCTCATAGGTGCGTTCCAGAATCACGTCAGCCTCTTCGAAGCCTTTATCTACATCACCTTTTCGCAGCTTGTCATAAGAAAGCAGGTTGCCCCGTTCGTGAATCTTGGGAGCATCTTCCTTGATGGCATCGCGTGGATCGAATACCGCAGGCAAGGGCTCATAATCCACATCTATCAAAGCAAGCGCTTCATGGGCGATCTTCTCGGTTTCAGCGGCTACCAGGGCCACGCCGTCGCCTATAAAACGCACTTTATCGCCGCAGATGACCGGCTGGTCCGGAATAATGGCCCCGAACCCATTGCGTCCCGGCACATCTTTAGCAGTTAACACCGCCACCACGCCTTCCAGCGCCTTAGCTTTCGCAGTGTCAATCGACTTGATAAGCGCGTGGGGATACGGGCTGCGAAGAATCTTCCCATGCAGGAAACCTACTTGGGAGTAATCAGCCCCAAACATGAGTTTGCCGGTTACCTTCAGGGGATCGTCAGTCCTGTTCAAGGACTGTCCCACTACTGTCAGGTCGGCCTCTTTGAATTGTATGAATGGTAAGAAATCGGTCTTTTCTTTGACGAGGACCTGAACTTTTCTTTTGTCGTCGTGCTTGTCAGACATAGCTCCTGCCTCATGTGGAAGGAATCGGTTAGACCAATCCGGTCTTAAGACTGATTGGCGGCGGCTGCAGTCTTGACGGCTTCCACGATCTTCCTGTAGCCGGTGCAGCGACAAAGGACTCCGGATAGAGCCTTTCTTATCTCGTGTTCGTCAGGATTCGGGTTGCTGCTCAGAAGGGCGGCTGCATTCATTATCATCCCGGGTGTACAGAAACCGCACTGTGCAGCTCCTGCTTCCATGAATGCCTCTTGTAACGGATGCAAAGAACCGTCCGGTTTGCGCAAGCCCTCGATAGTGGTGACTTCCCTACCCTGAACTTTGATCGCCGGCATTAAGCATGAATTGTATGCTTTTCCATCGACCAGTACCGTACATGCACCGCATTCTCCCTCGCGACAACCGGCTTTGGTTCCCGTAAGGGCCAATTTTTCTCTGAGTAGATCAACCAGAAGGGTGGACGGCTCGACCGCCACCTCAACCGCTTCGCCGTTAAGCTTGAAAGAAATGTTTAGACTCATCATTAACCTCTCTTAGAAAACGCATCCCGCATCTTCCAGTGCTCTGCGAAGTCCCCGTTTCACCAATACCTTGACCATCTCCTGACGGTAGTCACAAGACCCTCTGAGAAGGCTGTCACGAGGGGAGCAGTAGGCATACGCACTTTCAGCAGCTTCCTGTAGTGTCTCAAGTGTCGCAGGCTTTCCTTTGACTACATCTTCTACGAGTCTGGAGCGGAACGGTGTGGGCGCGACTGGCCCCAATGCTATGGCTGCTTCGGTAATAGTCTTTTTCGCATCGTCCACGGTGACTACTACAGAGCACACCAGCATCGGAAGTGACAATGCTTTACGTTTGCTCAGTCGTAACGAGCATCCACCCCGGTTAGATCCGAGGGCTTTGAACTCGATGCGTGTCAGGATCTCCCGAGTCGGGTCAACGACGGTCTTTCCCACGTCCAGAAAGAAATCCGAGAGAGGTATTGTGCGCTCTCCATCTGCGGAAACAACAGTCACTCGAGCATCCAGCGCCAACAAAGGTATACTGGCATCGGCTGCCGGCTGACCGCTGACGAGATTACCCGCCACTGTAGCTACGGTGCGTATTTGAGGTGAACCAACTGCACCACTCGCAGTCGCCAAAAGACCAGCTTTCTCCCTGATCGGAGGCGAAGACTCTGTTTGAGCATGGGTAACCAGCGCGCCAAGGACTATAGTGTCTCCCTGCTGCTCGATCAGTCCCAGTCCCGGAATTCTCCCAATGTCTACGAGAGCGTCCACGGTGTAGTCGCAGCGGCGCAACGCCACGATGACGTCGGTGCCGCCAGCAATAATTCGAGCACGCCCCTTATATTCTCTCAACATCTGTAGGGCTTGGGACAGAGTCTCAGGAACCAGGTAGTCCTTCAGAGAAATGTCCCGGCGCCAATGCAACTCCTCAAAGGCTTGAGGCATGTTCCAACCTCCTCCTAAGTTCGTGAGGATAAGAGTTTTGCGGTTATTCGAATCAGATCAAGAAGTTTCGGTCCAAGCTGAGTTGGACAGTGATTTGGATTTTGAATGCGTTACCAACAGGCATAGAACTGAGCTCAGGAGTCACTCCGTCAGGCTCTCTCTCCGTTTCTGCCGTTGCTCGTGTCATGGTCGGTGCAACCCGTTTTCCTCATGGACTCCTGGCGCTCCTCCTGCAGCTCTTCAAGAGAGTGTTCTACCTCGCACACATGCTCCTGCATTCGGCTGGCAGTAAGCTCGGGTTCGCGTGAGCGAAGAGCTTCCAGAATGCGCTGGTGGGCAGTAAAGAGTCTTTCCTGGAAGTCATTACCCGGCCTGAGGCGATTCTTGGATTCCGCCAACCCGCTATTGACAAAGTCTTGGATGAGCATGAACACGGGATTTCCGCTCGCCTTGGCGATTATGCGATGAAACTCTATCTCGTGTTCGTATGTGGAATCGCCACGTGCCATAGACTCCAGACAACATGCCTGAGTGGCCGCCAGATCGTCCAGGTCCTTGGGAGTCATCCGCTCAGCCGCCAACCGGGCCAAATGAGGTTCAAAAACCTTTCGTACTTCCGAAAGATCCCGTATGGAAACATTCTGAAAATAAAGAAAATTCGATATAGACTCCCGGGCAGTCTTCAGGTCGACTTCGAGCACTACTGCGCCGCCACATGCTCCCTTCCGCACCTCAATAAACCCCATTACCTCAAGGGCTCTCATAGCTTCACGCAGCGTGTGCTTACTTACTCCAAAATCGCAGACCAGTTCCTTTTCGGGGGGCAACCTGTCGCCCGGATTAAGTGTGCCACTGAGTATGGCATCCCGAATCTGGGAGATAATATCCAATGAGACTTTGTTCTGCTGCACTTCTCGAAACACAGCAAGAATCCTCTGTTTTTTGGTTCTCAGAGATCGACAGGACGTTTACTTTTTCTACATGTGCGCGGCATAACCGTCAAGGAGAAAATTCAAATATTTGGATAATTCCTACTGGCCTATTACTTACCGCAAATGTCTTCTAACAGTGCTCTCTAATCAGTGCCAAAGATTCTGTCATTTATCCCGCGTGTGAATTACAGAATATTGGTAGGAACCGGCGTCTCTGCGGTCAATCATAGCGATATCATTTATGAATATCTTGAGTCGAAGTAATCTCATACGGTTTATTTTCTCCACGGAAATCGAGGTCAAGAGCGGTTAAGGAAGGCTTCGGGCGGAAAGCATATAGTCTTGATGAGGTTGAAAGCTATTCGGTACGTCCGATCGTCACTCTGCGTCTCCCCGGAGCCGGCTCGCCTCGGGTTGAATTCCATCACATCCATTCCGGCCAGAGTGATATCCTGATCCAATAATTTTCTCAGAGATTTCGCTATCTTGTATATTTGGTTTTCATTTATGCCCTGATAGTTTTGGAACCTGACGCCTCCAAGGGCATTCCGTGCACCGATGTCCATATCTATGGAAATATAGACGTATGGAGTTTTCACTCGACGGATCAAATTATTTAGTGCAGCGGGGCTGAGAGATAAGTCTTTCTTTGTCAGTATCTTAACGCCATTTCTCTTAAGGGTGGAGTAACAGTCCACATAGTTCTTTATTCTGTCATCTTTGATCCGAAAAGCGCGCTTTGGAGGAAAATCGCTTATTCCAATGAGATAGAGATTTTCCGGATCGACCGCGCCGTCTTCCAGAAGATACTGGAGAAACGAGCTGGCATTATATGAATCAGGGCGATTTCGCAGGAACGGGTCATTGGGATCATGCATAGACTCAGGGTTTGTCGCCATATCATACTGGATGGCTCCTGACATTACAGATGTGGGCAACGAATCCACATGACTGTCGACGACGATCAGAGAAATCTCCGCGGGTCTGTAGAATGAAACTGACGAACCAAACACGCCGCCGGTCAAAGAATGGTCGACACCAATCATGCAAGGGATATTAGGAAAGATATATTCTTCTGCAAACTTACCGGCTGCTTGCGCAAAATCCCGACACCCATTCCCATCTATAAAGTAAATGAGGTTGTCCAGGGTGATGTTTTTTCTTGCGATTGTTGGAGGTATTGGACTAAGCCATGGAGGGACATCGATTACGCCCCTTTCCTCCCAGGTCTCGGGGGCGAGTTCCTGACGAACAAGTCTCATGATTTCGGAATAAGGGTCGCTCTTTTGCGAATCTGTCTCACTCAGATGAATTTTCTCCTGAATGGATTCATCCCTTTCGTCAGGATCCAACGCACATCCAAAAAAGACCGGACGCCTATCTGAAGCCGTCATTGCTTGCCAGCACACTCAGAAGAAATCCTTTCCAATCCTTCCGAGGCAAAAGGTGGGAAGGATTGGAAGGGAGAGTATAGACTATTTGCGATGAAAATTGTCTCTTGCTTTCTTCATCTGAAGTAAGTTTTCCAAAGGAGATCGAGGAGCAATACCACATCCGGGTGTAAGAAAATCTGTGCCGTTTTCGAGAGCCGCAATTGCTTCCTGATAGCACTCTTCCGGTTTGCCCATGAAAAGCGTTGTCGCTGTCGCAACGTTTCCGAAAACTTTTACACCCTTGGGGCCGGCAATCTCTTTCGCCTTCTTCATATCAGCTTTTTCTTCGATGCTGATCCCAGCAACACCCGAATCACACATGAGGCCTATAATAGAATCGGTATTCCCGCAAATATGCAGTACCAGCGGTCCCTTGGACTTACTGACCACCTCTTTCATAAGGGGAAGCATGAACTTTGCCCACGACCTTCCACTCATGACTGCCGGACCCGAAGTCGGTTCTGCCAGCACGTAGTAATCAGCTCCGTTGTCAAAGGCAAAATTGATTGCGTCAATCGCAGCCTGTGTAGTGACTTCCAGAACTTTTTGGACATCGGCGGGTCTCTTAATAGTCCACTTCATGAATTCTTCCGCGCCGACGAGGTTCGCTGCCGCGGTAAAAGGACCCTCGGTCTCGCCAAATATAGCGACTTCATCGCCAATCTTGTCTTTGAGCATCTGGAAATGCTGTTTGTAGACGGGAAAACGGCCCCTTTGCAGAAAATCAGAAGGATAATCGAGTCCTTCGAGACTTTCGGCAAAAGGGTGTTCCTTGATGGAGTACTGCCGGTCAATCTCGGTCGGACCGAGGGTACATCCGAGAGCTTCGCTGATGGCAGTGATATCCCACCCCATGGCCTTGATCCATTCGAATCCGGCATACCGGTAACCTGCCAAGGCGAGTTCCGTCATTGCTACGGGGTCGGTATCTGCAAGTGGCCTCTGATAGCCGCACTTCTCCATCAGATCTACTACTCCGTAAGTAGTCGTACAGCCGTAAAGAGTCTCATCGCTACCAGAACCCGAAAGGCGGTTCATGAATTTTTCTTTGAGCGTCATGTCAGCAATCTCCAATCATCTGAGATAAGCCCTCATTAGACAGATAGGATGTCTCTAGCAGGGCAGAGGACCAGCCACTAACGTGATCCATCCAGCATCCCCTGGCCCTGTTGACCTAGAGCTTATCCTATAACCATCACCAGGTGATGAATGCAACTCCCTAAAAAGGTTGGTTTTTCATCTATGCTTTTTTCTGAAGCACTTTGCTGTCTGCCGTGAAAAACATCGCTATTGCACCAATAGCTAGAGCAATAATACATGCTATGAAAGAGGCCTGATACGCACTTACCGGGAATTTGTCCCCGACCTTTCCGTAAGAATCCAGGACCATTCCCATCACAGCCTGGAAAAGCGCTCCACCGACAAAATACCAGATGTTGAGCATGCCATTCGCGGTGGCAATGAAGCTATGCGGTTGTCCCTCGGCAATGTGAGCATAGTTGGGAACGTAAGCTCCGGAGAAGAAGCCCATTATGAAAAGAAGCGGATAAAACATGCCTACCGGAATCTTATCCGGCCAAAACACCAAGGGTACCCAAGTCAGGGCGTAAATGATGATACCGTAGAATGAGGCATTCCTTCGCGATTTCAAAATCCTGTCGGAAATGTACCCGAAAGCAAAGCAACCAACTGCCATGCCGATCGGCCATAACATCAATATATTAGCTGCTTCTTGTTTCGGAAGACCGTAGGTCTGCTGCAGGAACGGGATGCACCATAGACCCTGGAAGCCCATTACGGTTCCATAGATCACAAATGCGTAGATGGCTATTAGCCAATAGTTCTTCATCCCGAACAGCCTTTTTACGTTTTCGCTAAAAGTGACTTTTTGAGTGGTCTGGACAGAATAATAATCGACTCCGTCGATCTCTGAAACTGTGGGGAGATTCTTGTCACTCGGCTTATTTCTCAGGATAATATAATTCAAGATAGCAACAATGGCCATGAATGCTCCAAGCCAGTAGAAGGACGCCCTCCAACCAACTATTCCAACAAGGAAAGCCAGAGGAGCAGCGGCCAGCACTGCGCCGGCGTTACCCACTGTGAGCATAACACCGGTAAGCGTGGCGAATTCCTTGGGTCGAAACCAGTTGGCCAAAATTCTCATACAGGGTATCCACACGACTGCAACACCGACTCCCATGAGGAAACGACCGACGATAATCCATCCGAACGTGTAGGCCAAGCCGAAAAGCGCTGTACCGATGGCCGCGATGATAAAGAAAACGGTTACTGAAATCCTGGGGCCAAAGCGATCCGATAAAATACCCGAGGGGATCTGCATTGCAGCATAAGGATAGAAATACATTGACGACAAGATCCCCAGGCTTGTAGCCGTCAAGCCGAACTCTTTCATGAGTTCCGGGGCTATTACTGCAGGGGCCACGCGATCGAAGTAAACAAAGATATAGGTCAGCAACAGCATTCCATAGCAGATCCATCTGTATTTGAGCATCTGTGCTGCCAAATCAGAATACTGCATGCTTCCAGCAACCGTCTCAACGTTTGATTGACTCATGGTATCACCTTTCATTTACCAGACCGAGACATGTTAGAGATAACCTTCTGACCCTTTGGAGCCATGATGGCCGTCCACGATCTCTCAGAGCCGAACTATTCCTCTGGAAAAACCTCAGCCAAAATCCCCCAATGAAAGTAAGATGCAATCGGTCGACACCGACGCAATGTCATCAAAACCAATAACGCTGGGCTGCGAACCGATACGGTATCTGCCATGCGAGCCATGGCAAGGTGCTTAACGGGAATTCTGACAGTTCTGTTCGCTTATTCTATAGAATCAATTACCTCCTTTCCTGATTCGATAGGTTATCGAACTGAGACTTGGCCTATAGGTTGCTCATACCAAGTCTCAGATTCTTTAAGTTGCAGCTCAGTCGTCATCACTTCCGACAAGTACTTGATCGACCAGCTCTGTCAGATCGTGGACTTTGATTTGAGAGCTGATTCTCTTTGCGCCTTCGTTAAGGTTGAAATGGCAGAAGGGACAGATAGAGACAATTCTTTCGGCTCCAGTATCCATTCCTTCCTGGACTCTCAGACTGGCGTTCTTCTTCGCCCAATCTCCAAAACCTGTCATCACGCCTCCTCCCCCACCGCAGCAGAATGAGTTGGCTCGATTCCGTTTCATCTCCAGAAATTCAATTCCAGGAATGGCTTTCAGAAGATCTCTGGGTTGTTCGTAAAGACACTCGCTCTGATCCACATCCAGATAGGCTCCTTTCCAGAGTTCCTTACCTTCGTGGTCAATGATAAACTTGTTCAGATGCCTGCCTGTGTGGCAGGGATCATGATAGGTGACTTTCCAGGGGAGCTCCCCTTTGAATTTGAGCTTTCCTTCTTTATAGGCACGATTGAGATAGTCAGCCGTGTGCACGACTTCAATACCTTCCATTACCGCGTCATATCCGGAAGACAGCGAATAATCCTTCTTGATCGCCCGGTAGCAACCGGCGCAGGAACTGATAATTGTTTTCACTCCGCGTTCGTCACGCAGCCATTTGAAGGTCTCCAGATTCTTCGTGGCTACTCTCTTGAATTCTTCAGCGTCTCCCACCCGCATTGCCGTAGAGCCGCAGCATATCTCGTTCTCACCCAGGATTCCGAAATCCATCCCAAGTTTTTGGAAAATAGACGCTGTTGCGGTGGGGACAGCTCTCGCCGCTGTGTTAAAGGCTCCAGTGCATCCCACAAAGAAAAGCACCGGGGCAGGTTCCTTGTTTAGATCCTTGATGGGTTTACCGGCCTTCTTGAATGGACGAGTCCAATCTGTTCTCACTCGCCTCGGGCCCTGGTATGGGTTGTTGTAGTTCTTCATAGACTGCAGGAGATTCTTGTGAAGGGGCATCGGCCCCACGCCTTCTTCCACAGCCTTGCGCCTCATCGCCTCTATGATTTCCGGGATGAAAGGCTTGTGATCTAGCTGACACTGATTTTGACAACCAGCGCAAATGGTACATTTGTAAATGGCTTCCAGAAGCTCTTCATCCCAAGGGAGTTCGCCACTCAGAATACCTCGAGCGAAGGCAATCTTCCCTTTGGAAGCCGTGAGGCCTTCGAATCCAAATTCTGTCCCAGCAGGGCAGATCTCGCCAAACGTTGGTGGTGGACCGTAGTCATACGCTATCTTACAGGTACCGCATGCGGTGCACCTCCAGATTTTATCCTCTAGCTCTTTGAGCTCCGCAATCTTCCAGTCCATTGTTCCTCACAGTTCAAATCTGAATTTATTGAGTGCTTATATGCCGAGTTTGCCTGGATTCATGATGTCGTTGGGATCCAGGAATTTTTTCACTCTTCTCAAAAGATCCAGATATCCTGGACTGGCTCGCTGGTTGATTTCATTGGCAAAGTCGATCGGCGGCTTATAAGGGATGCCTCCGGCGTCCAAATCGACCTTGAGGCACTCAACAATTGCATGTCTTGCGTTTTCAGTCTCTTCAGCGCTCTGTTTGTTAAAAGGAATCATCGCTCTGAGCATTCCATAGTGAACGCCCCGATACATGCTCATGCGGACGGAAGGTGAAAGGTTGTGGCCGATGAGGATCTCTTTCCACTTATTATAGACAGGAGCCCAGACTTTGGCGGGAGTAAAGGTCCCCGGCCACGATATTCCAGCTCCACCCTGCTTGCAGTAATTCTTGGTAGAACCCACTACCTGACTGGGCAGTTGTGTTCTTCCCTTCAATGCCTCTTCCGGATAAACCGTTCGCTTGATGGAAGTATTCTTTTTCTGCTCTTCCTCAAAGACTGTCTCCCAGATTTCCGACCTTGCCTCTCTTTCCTTTTCGGTCCATGAGGTTGTAGTCGCAAAGCTAAACCACTCGGGAGCGCTATCGGGCTTGGGTTTGAAGGGATAAGGGATAGGAACCTGGGCAAGCCACCAGGAAACGGCTGTGAGATCGTCACAGATTTCATAGTTGCTTAAATTCAACATGTAGGAGTACATGTCCTCAACATTGTCGCACGACACGGTAAAGACTTTCAGAAGAGGGGGAATCGGATGCACACTGATGCCGATCTTTGTCACGACACCGGAGGATCCCAGCCATCCCTTAAAGAGGCCGTCGAGTTGAGGAAGCGGCAGACAACTGTGCCAGGCGTCGTGCCTGATGGCGCACGATCCTACCCTCACGAGCTCGCCGGTAGGCAAAACGACTTCCATACTCGTAATTTCCTGGCTGTTTAATCCATACCTCGCGTTCAACCCTCCAATACCGTGTGAAACGGCGCAAGCCAGGACTGAAGCCGAAGGAGGCCCGACCGGCCACCCGAATCTCAATTTGTGCTGGTACAAAGCGTCCGCCAGTTTTGCGTGGGAAACTCCGGGTTCGATAACAGCGACATGTGCTTCCGGATCTATGTCAATAATCTTATTCATCTTTTTTAGATCAAGAAGAATACCGCCGCGTTCGGGAATTGTAAGACCGCCAATATTTGTGCCGGCAGTGTACGGAATCACCGGGATCTTCTCTTTATTGGCAAACCGGAGAAGTTCCTGGACCTGCTCAACGGTCTCAGCCATGACCACATAGTCAGGCAGCTTGGGTTTTACAAAACTAAGGTCGTACGAGTAGGCATAACGAATGTGTCTCGCCGCGGTACAGTTCGATTCGCCGACTATCTTTCTCAGTTCCCTGAGCACAGAGTCGACATTTCCGACATCTGCTGCTGCGAAAACTTGTTCGTTCTGTGGACTGCTCAACTCAGACATTTTGACCTCCTTCCTGAGTTCTTGAAAGGGGAACAGCCAAGCCTATGTGCCGGGATGCTTATCTCACCGCTCACTGTTTCCGAGGAAGGAGGAACGTTCCCCTTCCTGTAGGGGCTCTCGACTTTGAGGACTAACCGCCGGAGCTTTGGATCTTCCGGCGGAGGCTGTCACAATTAGTCTGGACACTCGGCATCATGCCGAGCTATTTCTTATCATCGTCCGAGGGCAAAGAGGTGATAGTGCCATCCCACGTATCGACCTTTTTAGAAATCACTGCACCCTCTTTAAACCACGTGGAAGTTACGTTCTTTATCTCCGTGTAGAAACGTATGCCGTCTTTTCCCATTACGTGAAGATCGCCGAAAAACGAGTTCTTGTGTCCGGTAAAGCCGAAGATTCCCACAGGCACGGGAATGCCGACGTTGATTCCGACCATCCCGGCATGGGTCCGATACGCAAAATCCCTCGCATAGTATCCGTTCTGCGTATAGATTACGGACCCGTTAGCAAATTCGCTGGCATTCATAATCGCCAGACCTTCTTCGTAATCCTTCACACGCTTGACGCAAAGCACGGGGCCGAAGATTTCCTGATCGCCGCATGTCATACCCGGTTTGACGTGGTCGAGAATCGTGGGTCCAATGAAGAATCCTTCTTTGCACTCGGGTGGAACACTCGGATTTCTTCCGTCGAGCGCGAGTTCGGCTCCCTCTTGAACGCCTTTTTCTATCCAGTCGGTGACAAACCTTAGATGACCTGCATTCACCACAGGACCCAATTCCGTAGATTTGTCGTAGGCAGCCCCTATCCTTCTCTGTTTCGCGAGATTCTTCAGCTCTGCGACCAGTTCGTCAGCTATCGCCTCTTCTGCGCAGATAACCGGCAAGGCCATGCAACGTTCCCCAGCACAGCCGCAGAACGCATTGATAATGCCGTTTGCGGTTCGGTCAAGCTTACAGTCACGCAGAACAAGTGCGTGATTCTTTGCCTCGGTTAATGCTTGGACACGTTTTCCGTTTGCAGCGGCAGTCGCGTAGATATGACGACCGACTTTCGTAGAACCTACAAAAGACACTCCCACTATATCGGGATGTCTCAGGAGGATCTCAGCCTCATTTCTCCCGGCAGTCACAATATTGATAACACCTTTGGGCAGTCCGGCCTCATGCCACAGTTCAAGAATGCGCATCGCCGATTGGGGGACAAAACTTGCCGCTTTCAGGACCATCGTATTCCCGGTGGCCACACAAAGAGGGGCCATCCAACCATGAGGTATCATTGCGGGAAAATTCCATGGGGGAATGCCCGCAAACACTCCCATCGGATGATGATACAGGACCGTATCGTATCCGGAGGATATATTCATTACAGACTCACCCTTCATGAGGTGAGGTATGCCGCAGGCATATTCTACGACTTCATTTACCTTCAGGATGTCGCCCATGGACTCAGTCCAGGATTTACCCTCTTCTTTGCACAGAAGGTACGTAAGCTCTTCCAGGTGCTGATCCAGGAGTGCTTTCATGTGAAAGAGTACTTGAGCGCGCTTATTCGGCGGAGTATTGGCCCAGGCCGGAAAAGCCGCTTTTGCGGCGGCAATGGCGGATTCTACTTCGTCAACCGTGCATTGCGGCGCCCGAGCAATGACCTGGCCGGTTGAAGGGTTGTAGCAGTCCATATATTTCGTGGTTGTCGATTCCAGCCACTCACCACTGACACAGTATTTTAACCTGTAAGGGTTTTGCCCATTGTCCACCCGATACTTGACGTTCTTAAGCGCTGATTCCATAGGATGCATTTCATTCTCCTTTAAAGCTTCCATACTTGTAACCGTATAGTCATACTTGACTTATATATCTCTCCATGAAATAGCCGGACATGCCTGTCCCGGCTTCCCTAAAAGGCAAGACGACACACTATGATTGTTATCTTTTCAATCACTTGCGAGAGGTTTTTCGGTCGAGAAGAAGCAAACTCACTACATCGAACTCGCGAAAGTAAGCTACTCGACCACTTACTGAGCGTTTCCGCTATTCAGGTTGCTGGTTACTCTTGACTTGAATGAGGTACAAATCCCCGTTACCTACGTGCTTGAGAAAAAGCCCCAAATCCTCGAGAGTCTTTTGCGCTGCCAACGGAAGAGGTCGATCATGGTTCGATCCAATCAGTTGATCTTCACGATCTACCGTTGGAACGGTCGGGCCCACAAGCTGAAATTCCGAAGCGTCAAAGGGCGCGCTGCCAGCTCGCTTCGCCAGGTAATCTCCCACACGTAACACATGGGACGCCATCTCTTTTCTGACACCATTCACGTCTTTCCGTCTGAAACATTCTATGATTTTGAAGTGGTCATGCCCCACTTCATCGTAGAAATCGGGTCTGGGATTAAGCTTGATTTTCAGATCTGCAAGGAGGCTCTCAATGAAATCCATAATGAGAATAAGCAGGGGGTTTTCTGAGAACCTGGCAATATAATAATGGAATCCGATGCCTCGTTGATCTTTTGTGGGGTAGGCGTTTACTTCGTCATTCGTCATGATCTCTAATATACGAATGTCGTTCTCGGTAATCTTGGATACCGCTATCTGCGCCAGACGTGGCTCAAGAAAATAGCGAAGTGCTGTGATGTCCGCGACTGACACATTCTTGAAGTGGAGGAAATTCGTGAGACTGTGAACGGTGGTATTCATGTTTACTTCGGCGGCAAAGATGCCCCCTCCCGTTCCTTTTCTCGTCTCAATGAGCCCCATTCCCTCCAATACTCTCAAAGCTTCGCGCATACTAGCCTTGCTGACCTGAAACTGAGAGATCAGTTCCCTTTCGGACGCCAGCCTATCTCCGGGCTTGAATTCACCCTTTAAGATTGCGTCTCGGATCTGCTCGACGACATAATGTGATACTTTGTGACCCTTTTCGTTCGGTTTAAACATGATCCGGTCCACTTCGGCCAATAACAGTGAATGAGAGTCGACAGATCCTCCGGATCGGCGACAGTCAGGTGGCCAATATACCCTGGGTCGGTTCGGCCAATTCGTCCTAGGAAACGCGACTAACCTGGTGCGCGAGGCATCCAGTCAAACACACCGTCAGCGACTGAATTTCAGTCTGCCAACATGGATCGTTTATTTTTATAGGATGCGGGGGTTATACCTGTCAAGAAAAATCGTCTAATATTATGCTAATTAATAGAAGCCACACATTCGGTATGATTCCAGACCGTTCGCGCCATATCCCAAGTTTATGATGAATAAACCATTTGTATGCCCCTGTTGCCTCGGTGATTTTTTCACCTCTGATAGCGACCCCACAAGCACAGCCGACCATACAGGCCGCGTCGCGGAGAGATTTGATGTCCGGTCGGTTGTTTTTCACCCCCCCGACTCATACCAATGCGCTTTCATAGAACGAATATTGAGAAACCTGTTATTTGCCGATCTCGCCAAATCCCCTTCGCTACGAACGGCACCGCCTGACTTCGCTCCGGAGGCATGCCGGGACCGGACTTGCTCCCGCCAGTGGCGGGATTACTTCTTTGAACGCACATTAGTATCAGACCAACAAGAAAATAATCACAGGTTTTCGGAAGGTGCGCGAGATCATCTATCCATTTCTCGGACGCCCCATGTCCCTGCCCTGCCTGTTGCAATCGCATGAGTCCCGAATTCCCCTCCCCCCTTTGGGTTCATCTAAGGATTTCAAAGATTGGGATATTTGGAGACACCTTTTTTGAATGCGAACTCGCATAAGCAACGCTTTGAACGGCTCCCAATGCGATCCCAAGCCCGGCCAGGGTGTACGATTATAATATTATATCTTTATGATATTTTACTTGACAGAGTTGGCCGACTGAAGGTAGGTTGGTTGCGGTAGAAGAGCCATATAGCTTCTGCAAAACTAGCTGCCAGGAAAATCTAGCAGACATCGAAGCCTGCTGCCGAGTCGTCACAATTAGGATTCTGGCTGGAAGCAGGTAATCTACTCCAGCGGAGCCAATTAGCAACATCGTGCATATAGCGGCGAAGATCTGGGACCTGTGGCCTTGGAGGGCGCCGACTGAGAACTCGCCGTGTAAATCAACTCGTCTTATCCCTCAGATGGTTTCAGGTGTTCTCATGAAGAGGAATGCCATTCACGTGATCGAGTTGGGCTTGGAACAACGAGACCCAGAAGGAGAATTGTAATGAGAATTGACGTGGACGCTCTCAAATGTATTGGGTGCATGGCTTGCGAAATGGCGTGCGGCTATCACAGAGATGACGCCTTCGCTCTGCTTGCATCGTGTATAGTTGTTTATCGGGCTCGAGAAAAGAAAGATTACTTCGGGGTAGTCGTAAAAGAAGAAGAGAGCTTGACGATAGCGCGACCCGAGGGTGTTGAGATCAAGAGGATCGGTGTGGCTGAAGAAGCAAGCGATTCCGGGCCGAAGAAGGAGGCTGACGCCTCTGCGAAACCCATGCTGTTGCGCGAGCCCTGTGACCTCTGTGGCGACATGAAATACGGCCCCATGTGCGTCAAGATTTGTCCGGTCAATGCTATCTCGCTGAAGGATGAAGGAGAGTAGAATGGACTATCTATCATCGAATAAAATTCTGATTGTTGACTTGAATACGGGCGAAACTTCCGAAGAAGAACTCGATGACGATCTTGTGAGCCAGAAAATTGGCGGCGTCGGCATCACCAGTTCGCTATACGAAACCTATAAGGATAGAGATCCTATCATACTGGGCTCGGGATTACTTACCGGAACTCTATTCCCGGCTTCGGCTCTGGCCGTCATCTCAGCCAAGAGCCCAAGGACGGGTTATCTAACCCATTCCCCTGTTACATTAAAGGCCGGCATGGAGTTGAAGTACACGGGCTTTGATTATGTTGTCATACTCGGAAAGTCGGAGAAGCCTGTCTTCCTGTGGCTTCATGACGGGGTTGCAGATGTTCAGGACGCGTCGGAACTCTGGGGAAAAGATGTCTGGAACACCACCGATTTATTGAGAAAAAGTATGGGGGACGATCTCATCCAAACCCTGGTCATCGGTCAGGCTGGGGAAGAAGGCTCCGACTTGGCGCAAGTCTGTGTCAACTATTGGGCAAACGGCGACTGTTGGGGGTTCGGCAAAGTTTTTGGCAAAAAGA
This sequence comes from Desulfomonile tiedjei DSM 6799, assembly GCF_000266945.1. NCBI lineage: Bacteria > Pseudomonadati > Thermodesulfobacteriota > Desulfomonilia > Desulfomonilales > Desulfomonilaceae > Desulfomonile > Desulfomonile tiedjei. The sequence goes on along the minus strand of NC_018025.1, from coordinate 6,167,409 downwards.
ATCTGAAAGCTGTGGCGCTACGCGGTATGGGCTTACTGGAAATTTCCGATGCTGAAGATTTCGTCGACCAATGTTTCGAGATCTATGAGTCGATCAAAGGGAGCGCGCTTGCAGGAAAGCGCGGTGTTGAAGACATTCTTATAGCAATGGGAGAAAATGACGCCCGTGAATGGCTCGCTCCTGTTTTGCATCGGCACAGCGCCTGCTACAACACCCCCTACCCGACCAATACTTTCATATATCTGGATGAAGATCCAAAGATGCTGACAGAACCCGACAAGTCCGAACCAGGCTTCATGATCACCGACATAGAGGCTCTGTTGGCCTTGAAAAAATTGGGATTCTCAGCAGCGGACGCTGGATATGTTCTGAGGGCCTGTTCTCGCCGCGGCGTGGATCCGGCCGCTGTCGCCGAGATAGTCGGGAAATCAGGCCAGAAGGACCCCAAGGCTATCGAACAGTCTCTGGTTGGATTGCAGGGTACTGTTACGATTCCGGAAGGAGCCAAGTTCAGCTCGTGGGCACCAGAGCAACCTATTTTTGGCGATTTCGGTCCATCAGGTGGAAGCTCGACCAACGACTGGTGGACGAGAAGACAAGCGGTTGCCTACCTTTTCGGTATTCACCCTATTTTTGCAAATATGTCACCGGAACTCTCGGAAGAGATCATTCTTGAGATGATCAACAAGGGCACAGGACTCGAGCTGTCACAGGAGACTGTGGACCAGGTCATTGCAGACGTTTGCACTTAACGGCCGGTGCGCAGCGCGCGGATTTATACGAATTTGCATTCAAAAGATAAAATCTGGGAAACCCTTCTTGTAAGAAGTGTTTCCCAGACCCCTCCCAAGAACTTTTAGTACTTGCCCAAGTGCATAGTTTTTCTACTGAAAAACTATGCACTTGGGCAAGTACTAAAAGTTCTTGGGAAGGGTCGGGAACCTTTTTTACAAAAAAGGTTCCCGGATTTTACTGCTTTGAAAGCACATTGGTATGAACTCGGACGAGACCAGTCGCTGCGCTTAGGAACGCATAAATGAATCTTTACCACTCATATGCGTCCATCAACCAGAAACTGGCGCGCGGGATCCAACTCCGTTATGGAGAGGAAGAAGCGAGCGTGCTGCCTCGCGCCTCGCGGCAACTGCGTATTCCTCGCATCGGAGTTTACGCGGGAACAGGGACTTCACACTCGTGGCTTTGGTTCGTTGAGCTTTTCGACCGGATGTCATTTCATGAAGTCGTTTTCATGACTGAGGATATGGTGAGAGATGGCGTCCTGGAGCATCTGGATGTTTTCGCCATGTCGGGCGGAGACACCATCCGAATTGCGGAGGAACTCGGCCAAGAAGGAGGTCGCGCGATCGAGGCGTTTATTCGAGGAGGAGGGCTTTATATAGGGTCCTGTGCAGGCGCCTATCTCCCACTCAAATCTTCCAAGCAGCATCTCGATCGTTTCAACTTCGTCGACATAAAAATCGCCAACCTCTCCAAAACGAGACCCGAAGCCAAGCGAATGGGGAGAAAGGCGTCTACCAGTTATGGGTGCGATTTTGTGTACCATCCTGTTCGAGAAGATATTCGCCTACGGATGACAGGGAAGGAACCTTTCATTGGATTCGACACTTTCCTGGCCCCTTTGTACGGCGGCCCGTCAATGGTTACGTCCGGAGATTCCGAAGTCTTAGCCTACTACGACGGATTTACTGAAAAGACCCTGTTTCTGGTGGACGAATCGTTAGCGGAAGAAACGTTGTTAGGCAAAGTGGCCGCGGCCAGGACAGCCATGGGAGATGGACACCTTTACCTCTTCGGCCCCCATTTCGAGCATCCATTCTTTCCGATAGCCAACCACATGGTCGCCGCGGCCATATTCTGGGACATGAAAAAAGGAAGAACAGGCAGGAGTTATTCCGGCTCAGAGTTCATCCTTGAGGGTCCGACAAAACAAAAACTGGTTCGCGACATCAAACGTGAGATCAGCAATTCACGCATTGTAGCGGTGGGGCTTGAAGGGGCACCTGTCCAGTGGCTCATCGGCTGCAAAATCTACGAGCCGGAAAAGATCAGAGTGTTCCTTGAGGCAATATGGAAGCGGATCAAGACGCTGGAACGTTCACGAAGGATTTGCGCTCAGCCCGAAGCATGTGAAGTGGTTGTAGCCACCGCTTCCAGAGTGACACATCTTTTGAGGCAGATGAAATCGAGGATAGACGACTATTCGGATACACAGGATCTGGCAGGGGATCTTTTCGATTCTTTACGCAGGTTGACAATGGTTTTTCTACAGATTTATTTTGACTCCTTCTGGACACAACTGGATTCTTAGATCCCCTGAACGGCACCTTTCTTCCGAAGCTATCAACAGGAGTACATGTTGGACCGATTACGATTAACTCTCCGGCGGCTGAACATAGGAAAGAGGACCAAGCTTTTGCACTCCTACCGAGGCTTGATAATCACCGCTCTACTGGTTCTGCCGATACCTGTTCAGCCGGCATGGTCCGCTGACCCAACCCCTTCATCCTCTTGGTTTGTCGATATGAGCCGATTCTTGAAATCAGCCCATGGATCTTTGACATGCGAGAGATGCCACATCGAATTGACGGCCCAAGGCAAAGTCCATCCCAATCGTGAAGATCCAACGGCCATGAAGAAGGTTGTTGTTCGGTCTTACGATTACCAGCGTTGCGCTTCATGTCATCCCGAGGCCTATAAGCGCTTCATTGAAGGAGAGCACGCCAAAGAGCTGGCAAAGCAGAAGCAGGCACAGTCAGAGGGACAAGAGCAGCCTCCGGCGAAGTTGGCTCCTACGTGCGGAGACTGCCATTCTTCTCACTATGTGCAGTCCAAGCGCTCCAGAGTTGAACTCGGAACGCAAATGATAGAAACCTGCGGCAAGTGCCACAAAGCTCAAGAGGCCAGCTACCTCAAAGACATCCATGGCAGGATGGGGGTCTTTCTCGAAAAGAAGGCATCGGCATACTGTACGGATTGCCATGGAGCCCACACGTGCGAGTCCCTCAAAGACAAAAATAAGGCCTTGGAGGCATGCCGGCGATGCCATAAAGACGCCACTGTACAATTTGCGGGTATCGTCATTCACACCGGTAAAGAGGATATCTCAAAGAAGAATCCGGAGAAGCAGGCCAGTATGGCCTTCGTAGGGACAATCAAACCGATTGCCCAAACTATGACCATCATTCTGCTGGTATTTTTTGCCCTGCAGACTTTTGTATGGATACTCCGAGAGCTCCACAGGAAATTGAGAGGGCGCTGACATGCGTGATCAAACTGTCGAACCGGAAGCTTACTGGCGCTTTAACGTCCTTCACAGGGCAGTGCATATTGTCGTAATGTTCGCGTTCGTAGGGGTGGCTCTGACCGGCTTTTCCCTGGCATTCAGCCCTGTGGGTGCAGCTCGGACATTCGTATGGTTTCTTGGAGGAATCGACAGCGCGCGATATGTGCACCGTTTCTGTGCAGTGGTTCTCTATTTGTGCGTAGTCGCAGAAGTCCTTTGGATAATGTACTTCAAATTTGCCTTGCGTGGAAAACTCTTCGGCCCTGATTCCATCTGTTTCCGTCTCAAGGATCTCAGATTCTTCCGCGATCATATGGGGTATTTGTTAGGTCAAAGCCAAACCCCTCCTCCATTTGAACGTTTCACATGGTGGGAAAAATTCGATTACTGGACGCTTTTCCTGGGAATGCAGAGTATGGCACTCACAGGTGTTTTCTTATGGTTCCCTGAGTTCTTCTCCCGTTTCTTTCCAGGCTATTTCGTCAACATAGCCCAAGTCCTTCATTTTGATGAAGCGATTCTGGCAGTGCTCTACAAATTCTTTATTCATACATCGGTCCGTCATTTACGGCCGGAAGTGTATCCGGGTGACTGGGTTATTTTTACAGGAAAAGTAACCAAAGAAACCATGATGAGAGCCCATCCCGGGGAGTGGGCATCGTTGAACGCTCCTCAGCAGGGTTCCGCTATCAGCGACCAACAAACGATTTGAAAGAAGAAAACGAGTCAAGAGTCTTATGAAACCAAGGATGCAAACTTCAGCAGTAGCAGTATGCGCTCTAGCGTTTTGGTTCATGGCTTTTTGGATGGTCGGGTCTTCTGTAGCTCAACAGCAGCCACCCGGCCAGCAGCCATCCGAGTGCTTGGACTGCCATCGTCAACGAAATCTGAATGCTAACGAGGGCATCTTATCGTCCCAGCGATTCTGCTACAATTGCCACCAGGACCCCGGTTCTCACGGAGACTTCCGCGCCTCCAAAGTTTCATTCCAGGTGAAACCTGAGTATTTTCTCAAGTCTCCACATAGATTCGTGGCATGCATCCAATGCCACACGAGTGTGGCCCAATCGCCGCATCGTTCCTTATCCGGTGTCCAGTGTTCCGGTTGCCATTCCCAAATTAGCGGATCTCCGGGGACCCATGCCGAACACCAGCGTGTACGATGTGAAGCGTGTCATACGGATTCACCATTCGTTAAGCTCGACGTGGCAAATAATGAGGTGAAGCTTTCACACACAAACGCCAAGCAGGTTCCGATAAGCCTGGCAGAGCACAAAGTAGCCGATGTGACCCGGGAGGATTTCTGTACAAAGTGCCATGTACCGAATAATCAAGTGGGCGCTCCGACCATGGTTTTACCCTCAAAGAGTTTTGTCTGCATTGCCTGCCATTACTCTCCGATGAGTATCGGTAACCCGGTCTTTTTACTGGCTATCATCGTAGCGTTAATGGGCATTGTCGCGACTGTTATCTTTTGGTTCAGGGCTGGTGTTCAGGGCGAAACGACTTCTGTGCACAAAAAGATTCAACTGGGCTCAGAGGTTGTTTGGAGCAAGGTATTCTCCAGAGAAATTTTCTCAATACTCAAAACCGTGTTCTTCGACATACTCTTGCAACGCAGGATACTGGCAAACGGCGTAAGCCGCTGGCTCATACACTCGCTCATCTTCTATTCGTTTTTCGCCCGTTTTGCACTCAGCATCCTCACTCTCTACCTCCAAAAGTTTTCTCCTGAGGGTGAATGGACACTGACGCTCATCAACAAGGACAGTTCCTTCGTCGCCACGTTCAACGATCTGACGGGAGTCTTCATCCTTGTGGGTGTTGTCTGGGCAATGGTTCGCCGCTTCATTACGAAGCCTGAATATGTGTCTACACAGGAACAGGATACCGCTGCGCTTGTGATCATCGGACTTGTTGCATTGTCAGGCTTCATGCTGGAAGGGATGAGATTCGTTATGGGACAAATCCCGCCACAGATCACGTTGTCAGCCTTCGCCGGTTATGTGATGTCAAGGCTGTTTTCAATTATGAACGTAGGCTGGGAGTCGATCTTCGGATACATGTGGTACATTCACGCTCTGCTATGGGCTCTGTTCATCGCGTACCTGCCTTTCGGCAAGCTGAAACACATTTTCACCACTCCCTTGAGCCTTCTGCTTAATTACAAAAAAGCGTAGGTATAAAAGAAAGAGAATGTAACATGGTAGAGACGGATTCCACAGAAATAACCCCTGAAAACTCAATTGTACCGGCTCGCGTTATCCCCTTGGACCGACTGGAGATGAGGCGTCTGGTCCAATTGGACGCTTGCACCCGCTGCGGAGAGTGCTTGAGATGGTGTCCGGTATTTGACCAGGACGGCCGAGAAGATATTCTTCCCCGTCAAAAGATTCTCGATTTTCTCCATATTGTAAGAAACCAGCAAAGTCTTCTGAATGCCATACTCAAGAACGGGAAACTGCCTGAACCGGCCAAGTGGCTCATAAGAAAAGTATTCAGGCTCGATGAAATTAACGAGGATGATGTACGTCGTTTCGCACTTAATCTGTACGAATGCTCGACGTGCGGGCAGTGCCAGGTAGTGTGCCCCGCCAATATTGATACGGTCAATCTTTGGGAGAACATTCGTGAACTGATGGTTTCCGCGGGGTACGGCCCTCTTGAGCCACAAAAAACACTGGCCAAGAGTGTGAAATCGTACGATAACCCATGGCAGCAACCTCGTCAGGGGCGGGTCAAATGGGCTCGCCGCGCAAAGAAGGATAATCTCATACCCGAACTGCCACCCGATATAAAGAAAACCAAGAGCAAGATTCTTCTGTTTTTCGGCTGTACGGCAGTTTACGATTTAAACATCCGTCAGATCGCAATCGATACCGTCAACGTCCTGGACATTCTGGGCATCGACTACGGCTGCCTGGGAGAGAACGAGAAATGTTGCGGGAGTGTTCTTCTCCGGATGGGAGATCCGGAGTACGAGCGAATCGCGTCGGACAACATTAGACTTCTGAACGGCCTCTCCATTGATACTCTTGTTACTTCGTGCTCGGGATGTTTCAAGACCATAAAAGAGGATTATCCGAAAGTGGGTAAGCTAAAATTTGAAGTACTGCATACCGTTGAATTTCTCCGTCGGCTGATCGAGCAGAAGAAACTCAAATTCGAGGTTCCCGTTGAAAAAGTAATAACCTACCATGACCCATGTCATCTCGGGAGAGCCTCGGGAATCTTTGATGAACCCAGAGAGGTCATCCAGGCCATTCCAGGCCTGGAACTGGTCGAAATGCCCCGACATGGTCCGTATTCCAGATGCTGTGGTGCCGGCGGAGGAGTCAAGGCCGGTTTTCCCGACCTGCAGAACAAAATGGCGCAGGCAAGGATCAGGGAAGCCGAACAGACCGGGGCCAGTGAATTGGTCAGCGCGTGTCCTTTTTGCTATGCCGGTCTTCAAGTCGGTATCGGCGCTTTGAGTTCACCCCTGGTGATGAGAGATATGACGCACCTGGTGAGAAGCGCTTTGAAGAAAGAGGAATGATTCCCGAGAGCGTGATCCTGAGGAAAGGCCGTCCATTTCAATGAACAGCGGCTATGATTATCGGAAATTTGTCTACTGGATTGAAGAGCCCCTCTTTAGTGATGTGAAGACAAAGATCGAGGCTCGCGGGATTTCCTTACGTGAAACCAAGAAAGCGGTTTGTATTCCATTATCAAAATCCGTACAAGCTGGTTATGTCTTACCGGAAACCTGGGGGCGTTTCGAGCTGTGCAAAAGGCAGTTGTCATGGTACCGTTCATCGAGTTACTACGGCAAAATTCTGCTGGTTAGCTCCCATGATCTCAATGACTCTGCAATGAGCGCTGAAATTATCATACGCCGGAGCGCGTTCAAACCCTCGTCGCTTCCATTGACTGGGGAAAAGGCTCGACTGATTGAAAGGCTTAGTTACCAAAACGCTCGGCCGGACGAGTGGAACAACATCGAATCACAAGAAATTGAAGAGAAAGAGCGCTGGTTAAAGGTGATGGGATTGAGGGGTGTGAAATTTGAAGACCTATTTGTGTCACACTCCGCAAATCATGCAAACTTCATAGAACCCGTTTATTTTGTTCTTGAGGGAGACGAGCGCGTCCCCTATTCGATTTGTAAGACCTCCCATGTCTGCTCTGCCTGTATGGAATGGTACAATATCATCGGAGGTTCATTCCGGAAAAAACTCGTTGTGCCCTGCCCTGGGGCGGTGTTGTTTGCAGGGCTTGTAACAAACCGTTACTATGAGGTCACGCAGTGCGCCTCCACTTGACGGCGCCACACTGTCACGACCCATCAATAAAAGTCGCGGAATCGAGGAACAATACTATGAAAAGAGTCGCCCTCGCTCTTTTTTCCCTCTGGTTTGGCCTAATCGCTATCGGCACGGCTAATTCGCAAGACAAGTTAGACCAACCGATACGAATGGCATACTTACAGAACGACATTCATCATCTTCCTCTTTGGATCGCAATTGACAAGGGATTCTTCAACGAACAGGGCCTTAAGGTTAACATAGCGGGAATCTTCCGTTCCGGGCCTGAGGTGATGAGCGCTTTTTCCGCAGGTGCCATTGATATGGCGTATGTAGGTGAAGCTCCAACGGTTACCGCAGCCGCCAACGGCACTGTAAAAGTGGCCATTCTGGCACAAGTCAACACTGAAGGCTCGGCCATCGTCGTCGGAAAAGATTCCCCGATTGCGGACATATCGAGTTTGAAAGGAAAACAGATCGCTGTTCCCGGATATTCCACTGTTCAGGATTTTCTGTTACGAAAGGCTTTCGGCGATCCCGGTTCAGACCGAAACGGAACCAAAGTGACCGTGATCAAACCGCCTGAAATGCTAGGGGCGTTGAGAACAAACCAGATAGACGGCTTCATCGCCTGGGAACCTTATCCTGCGCAGGCGGTAAGAATGGGGATAGGCAAAGTACTCGTTTCCTCCAGTGATATATGGAAGAATCATCCTTGCTGTGTCTTAGTCGCAGACAAGCGATTTGCGGAAACAAATGGCGCAAGAATAAAGAAGATTGTTGAGGCTCATCAGAAATCCATCGATTTCATCCGTGAAAAACAAGATGAAGCCGTCGGCATCGCCGTCAAATATACTGGTCTGGATGAAGAAACCATCAGAAACGCAATGAAGAATGTAACCTATGTCTCAAGCCTCAATGTTGAGGGTCTCAGAGAATATGTTAAATTCCTCAATGGATTAGGCTACATCAAGTTGAACAATCTCGAGTCTTTCATAGAAAAGATCGTCTATTAGGTGTTCGAGACTTCCAGAGAAGTTGAGATGTATAATGTGGCGTTATCTTCCGGTTCTGCTTCTGCTATGCCTTTGGCAAATCCTGTGTTCCCTTGGAACTGTTCCGAATTACGTTCTTCCGTCGCCCATTGAGATCGTGCAGGGCCTCGGGACACTCCTGACTACAGGGATGCCGCCGGGTCATCTGCTTTATAACCATATTCTGTATAGCCTCTATCGTGTAGGCTGGGGCTTTTCAATAGCCTGCGTTCTGGGCATCCCCTTGGGGCTGCTCATGGGTTGGTTTCCATGGTTTCATCGAGTATTTAGCCCAATTATCGAAGTCATCCGCCCAATTCCGCCCCTTGCATGGATTCCCATTGCCATAGTGTGGCTGGGCATAGGGATGAGATCGGCAGCATTCATAATTTTTCTTGGCGCATTTTTCCCTATCCTCCTGAACACCGCGTCCGGCGTTTTGTCCGTCAGTCCAATTTTGATAGACGCAGCCAGGACACTCAACGCTACCCAAAAGGACATTTTTTTCAAAGTACTGGTACCCGCATCGTTACCGTCCATTTTTGTCGGCATGCGAGTAGGAATGGGCGTGGCCTGGATGACTTTGGTTGCTGCAGAATTTTCCGGGGTCAAGGACGGATACGGTTTGGGTTTCATGATTATGACCGCGCGCGACATACAAAGACCCGACCAGATCTTGGCGGGAATGTTGGTTATCGGTATGATTGGTTTTATCATCGACTGGTTATTCAAAGCATGGGAATCCAAGACCAGAAGATGTGTATAGAGGTGGTTGAGAACAGTGCATCTTGAACTAATCGGACTCGGAAAGATTTTCGTCGATGCAGCACAGGGCACAAAAATCCCTGCCATCTCTTCTATCGATCTCCAGATAGAGCAAGGCGAGTTCGTCTCCATCGTCGGACCCAGCGGATGCGGAAAATCTACTCTGTTAAGGATCGTTTCGGGGTTGGAGAAATCTTTCGAGGGCAAAGTCCTATTGGACGGACAAGAGGTACTAAGGCCTTCTAACGATATTGGGCTCGTCTTCCAACAATACGCTTTATTCCCGTGGAGAACCATGTGCGAGAACATCGAGTTTGGACTCGAGATCATGGGAATGGTCAAAGAGGAGAGACGAACAATCGCAGAGAAATATATTAACTTGTTCGGCATGCAAGGGTTCGAAGATCGATATCCGTGCCAGCTCTCCGGAGGCATGCAGCAGCGAGTTGCGATAGCGCGCACTCTCATCATGAATCCCAAATTGGTTCTGATGGATGAGCCGTTTGGCTCCCTTGACAGCCAGACTCGCAACGATATGCAGGAATTTCTCATGGATTTGCGGCAGAAACGAAACGACACCATCTTATTCGTCACTCACAATGTTGACGAGTCAGTCTTTTTGAGTGACCGGATTGTCGTTCTGTCCAAAAGACCGGCGAGAATCTTGCGGATATTCGAGCTCACTGCTCCGCATCCGAGGGATCGGACGAGTAAAATAGCCAACGATATCAGGCGAGAGGTGATTGGAATCCTCAGACAAGAGAGGAATAGCCATTCTCCCATCAGGAACTGATACCGATTCGCAATCGAGGCAAAAAGCGGGGAGCCTTTTCTGTAAAGGGGTTATATCGTTAGCTCAAATCCGAATTGAAAGCATCGGTTCATAAAGTGGCATATGTGATCTTTGCATTGCGAACAGCCTCAGTAGGGGCAGGTCTCGTGCCTGCCCTTCCCGAAATGACCGGCACGGAGGCCGGTCGCTACTGGGCATCCACAAGGGATGCCCCTACCGATGGGCGTCGGCTGTGGTCACGAGACCAGAAACCCATTGCCAGAATTCCTAATTGATGAACAGAGAAAATAGTCCACTGGTCAGCGCATCCTACAGGTTCCAGCGCTTTCAGGTTTCCGCAAGTCGGAGGTAAAGACAGATGCTTGCCCATACAATAACCGAAATCCAGAGCCTCGGGGTTCAAGTCGCCATAGAGTCGCAAAACAGAAAGGTCGGAGCAGGACCGGCGGAAGGCGGTACGATCATACTCGACGGCATTCCGGCTCATGTGCCTTGCAGCGGCAACTTTGTATCAAGATCTCCGTACGCCTTACGCTTACTTGACGGAGAATCCTGGCTTGTGAAAAACGGAGAGTTGATCCTGCCCGCAACGATCAAGCGAAGACCCAGATTCTATGACTATGAGACGCAGGATCAGGTACCCTATTCCAGCATTGCCCTATTTCACGGAAAGAATTGCGTGGCTTCGACGGTCCGTCAGACTTGCATATACTGGAATTCTGACAAGAGATGTCAATTCTGCGGCATAGAGTTGTCCCTGACCGCCGCCCAGACCACAAGAATAAAAACTCCCGCCCAATTGGCTGAAGTAATCCACAAAGCAATGGAGCTGGATTCGGCATCTCACGTCGTTCTGACTACTGGAGCATTTCTCCCGTCAGGAGAAGAAATTACTTATCTCGGAAAATGCGCAACGGCCATCAAGAAAGTTTGCGATCTGCCTATCCATGCTCAGTTTCTTCCACCTGACGATGCAAGCAGACTCCATGAGCTGAAAAGAGCCGGAGTGGATACTGCAGGCATTCATATAGAAAGTTTTGACATGGGAGTACTCGCCAGGTTAGCTCCCGTGAAATCCGCTATCGGTCTTGAACGGTATGAAAAAGCCTGGAACTGGGCAGTGGACGTTTTCGGGTTCAACCAGGTGAGTAGTTTTTTGCTTGTGGGTCTGGGTGAACAGGAAGACTCTGTAATTGAGGGAAGCGAGTTTCTTGCAGATAGAGGAGTCTATCCATTCGTCGTGCCATTCCGTCCAATACCCGGTTCATTGATGCAAGATTGCGAGACGCCGAACCACGAAACCATGAAGCGCTTGTACACCTCCATTGCTGGAATTTTAAGAAAAAAAGGTCTTTCTGCTGCGAGGTCTTTGGCGGGTTGTGTACGATGCGGAGCATGTTCTGCCTTGCAGGCTTATGAACTGGAGACGAGGAAAGAGTTCACCTCCCGGCCGATTGTAACCGACGACGAACTTACCGTAGCCCTGCAAATTCGCAACGATGTTTTTGTGAAGGAACAGGGTCTCTTTGAAACCTCGGACCTCGATGAGAATGATGCATCGAGCACTCATATCATCGTAGAACATGACGATCGGATTCTTGGGACCGTACGAGTCTTTCCCGAAAAAGGCGGCCCCAATCAGTGGATTGGGGGAAGGCTTGCAGTCCGGAAGAAACACAGGGACAATCATGTTGGAACATTGCTGATCCAGGAAGCGATGCGTTACGTGAAGAACCGAGGTTGCACACGATTCACCGCTCATATACAAGAACAGAACGTGCGTTATTTCTCACTGCTTGGCTGGAAAGCCATAGGACCCGTCGAGATATACCATGGTAAGCCCCATAGACTCATGGAAGCGGATCTCGACAGAGTCTGATCGACCGAACTCCACAGAAGATGGAACACATGACAAGAGAAACACCGATCGCCCTCCTTGCTGATAGAATACGCAATTACAGTGGACTTCTTCGCAAGCAACCCATTGAAGATGTCTTTACGGAATTGGTCTTAAAAGGACAACCCGGGCTCGCACCCCCTAATTTCGGCGATGATGCCGCGGTAATTCCATGGAAAGACGGTTTCTTGCTGTTTGCTGCTGACGGAATCATGCCCAGGCTATTGATGAATGAGCCGTACGCGGCAGGTAAAGCCTCGGTAATGGTTACGGTAAACGACATATATTCTATGGGCGGCCGTCCTTTGGGTATGGTCAACGTACTCGCCAGCGGAGATGAAGATCATCGTCGTAAGATAGTCCAGGGCATCCGAAAGGGCTGCGAAAAATTGCAGGTTCCTATGCTGGGCGGACATCTGCACCCGGATGCCGCTCCCGAAGCTCCCGCTTTAGCTGTCGCTATTCTGGGTTGGGCGCACAAAGTCCTGCATGGCTATACAGCTCAAACAGGAGATAACCTGATTCTCGCAGTCGATCTTAGCGGCAAGGCCGGGTGTCATTCGGTAACCAGTTGGGACGCTAATTCCGGAAAGAGTCCGCAGGAGCTGATCTATCGGCTGGAGTGCCTGCCCATGATCTCGGAAAGGAATTGGGCAAATGCGGCAAAAGATGTCAGCAACGCAGGTATTGTGGGTACCGCCTCGATCATGATGGAAAACTCGGGGAAAGGCGCTGAGATTATTCTCGATTCCATTCCGACTCCCTTGGAAATCGCTTTCTCGGACTGGTTGTTTTCTTTTCAAAGTTTCGGCTTTATCTTGTCCGTTCCTCCCCGTCACTCCGATCAAGTGATTGAGCTCTTTCATGAAAGGAAAATAAACGCGGCAGTAATCGGAAAAGTAATTGAGGAACCCAAAATCACGATCGTACAGGGATCGGACGTGGAAACCCTCTTTGATTTTACGAAAGACAGAATCACCGGTATTGTCTATCAACCACAGTCTGCACATTGATAATGAAGAATCGAGAATAATCCACAAAAAACTTGCTGTGACAGTAACCGTTTGCTTACGTATGGAATGCGATGCAGCCCTGAAGAGGCAACCCGACGGTAGCCGTGGGTGTCAGAAACTGTCTCAAAAGTCGTATATGTAAAAAAGTCGTGGCACGACATCCTTCTTCCCGGCAATGAAGAAAGTGTCTCAAAATTCATGAATGGGCAAAACATCGTGCCACGATTCGCCATCCGAGTAGGGGCAGACCCGTGTGTCTGCCCTCATTTGGGCGGACTCGCAGGTCCGCCCCTACACTCAGGCAGGGAAGATAATGAGAATTTCGTGGCACGATTCTGAGCGTCAATACGGTCTTGAGACACTTTCCGGAAGCCGGCACCCACCAATTCTCCTATCCTTAATCGGACGTTAATTATGGCAATTGTTATGAAACGGCATGAAATCCTAGTTCAACGATTTCATGACGCAACCGGTGTCCTCCGGCTTAGGCAAGAGATCTTCACCGGGGAATATCTTCAACGGGGTCAGCCGTCGATATCTCTTTCCGCTTCTTGAGGCTTGATCTGACGATCTGCCGAACACCAACGGGAACACAGCCTGGTGATCGCCCGGTCTGAATGTGGTGGGTCCTCCGGGTAGTTCAACTCGTAATCCCTCCAGCGCCTTTGCAACTGAAGTCTTGTCGGTTGTGCCGGCCTTCTTGACGGCCTCAGCGTACATGATCACAGAAGCATAGGCTGTATAAGCCGAATATGACGGAGGAACCTGCGAAGAAGAGAGGTTCATGTACTCGGCAATGAATTCACGATTGGTGGGGCTCTCATTGGCTCCCTGCCAATAGGGTGTACCGAACCATACACCAACAGGCATATCAAGGAATCCCAAGGCCCAGAATACTTCGACTCCTCCACCCACTACACAGATCACGTCCTTACCTTCGAAGAACTTCTCGGCGTTGGCCTGCTTGATAAAGTCTCGCAAGTTGTTTCCCCACAAAGAGACCAGAACGCCTTTGGCTCCCGCGGCATTAAGCTTCTCGATATACGGCTTCCAATCCTTGGTTGCCATAGGGGAAAAGTTAGGATTGACAAACTTATAGGGCCCAAGTTCGCCAAGGTACTTTTGAAAAAGATCCCATGTCTCCTGGCCGAACCCGTAATCAGGACCGAGAGTGGTCCATGTGTCAGACTTAAGTTCCGATTTTGCCAACAGGGCTGCACCCTTTAACGCCTCTCTTGTAGACCAGGTCATTCGAAAGACCCACGGACTGCATTTGGAGCCAGTAACTTGGTCAGCCATTGCATGTGTGATGATTAGTGGTGTCTTGAGCCGATCCATCTCAGGGGTAACCTTGAGCGCCACGGCACTTGACACTATTCCCACTATTGCGTCTACCCGGTCTTTTGTAACCAGTCTTTCGACTGCTTTCAGGCCTGCATCCGGCTTCGCTTCCGTATCAGCCTTGATTACTTCCAGGTTTCGTCCCAGCAATCCACCCTTCTCGTTTACTCGTTTGACTGCAAGGCGCACCCCTTGTTCAGCCACTTCTCCGAATGTGGCCATGGGGCCGGAAAAGACGTGGGCCAGACCGATTTTCACAGTGTCACCGAATGCAAAGACTGGGATCAACAGCATGATCATAGCCAAAAAGGATGATCTTTTCATACTGACTCTCCTTTCACTCGATTTTTCTTTGGGTGACTCGCAGTAACGATGTCATGCAATCTCCTGCAACAATGAATCGCACCACATATCAACCCAAGCGTTCCCTGGGTCCAACTTCGATTCAGCCGCTTAAAACGGAAAAATTCGATGTCGTCACTCCGCTGACTTTCCCGTTTGTAAGGCTCTTTTGGGGACCTTTCTTCTCTTGTCCCGGGTCGTCGGTCTTTCCGAACCGGAACGAATCCAGGCAATAAGCCTCAATTCGACTTGTGAGAGGGAGGATGGTGAATATCCGCTTGGTTCCTATCTCCGGTCCAACGGTTATTCGACATTCCGACGTCTCCATCATGGTATGATGAATCGATAAGCCAACTATGATTTTTGTGGGAGCTGCTGGCGGAAAAGAATGTTCTCGCGAGAAATCTCATTTCAGGGGATTCACGCTGCGGTATCCTTTTCTTCGAGGTCCTTTGGTTCAAGTCCCGTCTAGAGGACCGTTTCACCTATTCGGAAAAAGGCTCCCATGTGTCTCCCACAAGACCTTACCAGACAAAGCTGTGGTCATATCTCTGAATAAGCCTCTGTGGTAGTGTTCCTCAAGGTAACTCACTATCAACCCGTGAGTCAACTCAAATGTTCTGGTTAGGTTCAACGAAAACGGCACGCCTCTTACCATCGTGATTGCGTAAGATCACTCGAAGGCGTCTCTTCACATCTTCCGGGTCTTCCATGGGACGTTACTCCCATAAACAAGAGAGATCGTTGTTTAGATGCATGAGGCAATTCGGACCCCACTCTGAAAAATCCAGAGAGGATCGACTCGAAAGCCTACAAAAAGACTGTTTTTTGTCTTGACAGAAGGGTCCGCCTCACACTACGCTTCTTCATCTTTGATGGTAATAGAATGAAGTGCTTCTTCGAAAACCATTTTGATTTTTTTGGATTGCCTTGTGTACACTCTAACTCGGTATCACCGATCTACGACTTAAGGAGATTCGAATGTTGACCCCAAACAGAATCCTGTATTGCTCAGATTTCTCCGAAAACAGCGAACGAGCCGGGAGAATTGCATTGAGCTACGCTAGAACCTTTGAAGCAGACTTGCTGGTCGTCAATGTCATCAACATCAGATTTCTTCAACATCCGGCGTTGATTGGTCTTCCGGTATACGGCGACGCAGTTGATTCAGTGGAAAAGAGAGCTGAAGAACAGTTGCGAGAAATTAGTGAAAGATTCAAACGTCAGATGCCTGCTGTTCAAACGTTTTCAAGAAAAGGCATCCCCGGCGAAGAAATCTTGAAACTTGCAGAAGAACAATCCGTCGATCTGATCATAATGGGCACTCACGGCAGGACCGGCCTGAGCCATTTGCTTGTGGGAAGCACTGCGGAGCATGTGGTTAGAATGGCCAAATGCCCTGTGCTTACCGTTAAGTCTCAAGATTAGGAAAGTCCTGATCTAACGTTAGAGGTGAGATGAACTCAGCCCCACGGATTGATCCGAATGCCTGACAACTCTTTCTTCTCGGGGGGAATTTCGCCGCAACGTCACAGAGGAGCGACTTTCTTGATACATCCTCATTGACGGATTCTCCCCGAGACCCAATACGACGCCTGAAAAATACAGCCTCAGACATGAATGACCTATCGGCTTCCTTACAAAGCCATGAATCTGCAGGGAAGTCATCAACGAACCGGGAGATGTCGTCCTTGTTTCCCGTGCCAAGGAAGGAGCGGGAAAATTTGACAACCCACGGTGATTTTTTTGGGGAGAGGCACGAAATTTGCATCTTTTTGTCCCCTGAGGAATAGTTCCTCTCGCAAAACAATCGATGATCGGCTATGATAAGAAAATGAAGAGTTCCCTGATTCAGCATTAGTTTATCTCAATCGGGCATCCCACATGCCGGGCAAACCTGCCGCTCGCTACACAGCTTTCGAGCACGCAATCAGGGGTGAGATAAACATGGAAAATAACCAATTCTGCGAGGCCATTCTCAACAGCATCTCAGAAGGCGTAATGACGCTGGATCGAGACTGGAGAATTGCCTCTTGGAATCGGGCCGCTGAGCATATAACCGGTTTTCATAGAGAAGAAGTCCTGGGAAAGGAATGCATGACCATTTTTCGTGCGGCCCTGTGCCGGGAGCACTGTCCCGTGGACAAGGCACTTTCGTGCGGCCACCCTTATCACGACGTAGAAATAGCGATTCATAACAAACGCAATGAGCTGATTCACCTCATGGTCAATGCTGCGCCACTCTATGATTCGAATGGGCAAATCATCGGCGGACTCGAAACCTTCCGTGACGTTTCTCAGAATTACTGGATGCGGGAAGAGTTGAAGGCGCAATACGGGTACGCCAATATCGTGGGGCGAAGCGAACCCATGAAGATTGTGTACGACATCCTGGAATCCTTGCTTGGGACAGACACTACCGTTCTCATTCAAGGCGAATCCGGGACGGGAAAAGAACTTATCGCTCGCGCATTGCACTTCTACGGCCCTCGGAAAGACAGACCGTTTGTCGCCATAAACTGCTCTGCCCTCCCTGAGGGAGTTCTCGAAACAGAGTTGTTCGGACACGTCAAAGGGGCGTTCACAGGCGCAATTCGCAATCATGCCGGCAAGTTCGAACTCGCCAATGGAGGCACTCTCTTCCTGGATGAAATTGGTGAAATAAGCCCTGCCATACAAGTCAAACTGCTGAGGGTTCTCGAAGAACGAGAATTCCAGAGAATCGGAGACAACAGAAACATCAAGGTGGATGTCCGCCTTATAACAGCTACGAACAAGGACCTTTACAGGAAAGTGCTGGATAGTTCATTTCGCGATGACCTCTATTACAGACTGAGTGTTTTTCCCGTGAACCTACCTCCTTTAAGAGAACGAAAAGAAGATATCCGGCTCCTCATCGGTTATTTCATCAGAAAATTCAACAAACAAATGGGCAAGAGTATTCAGGGAATAGCGGATCAGGTTCTGGAGATCCTGGAAGCTTATCCCTGGCCCGGCAATGTCAGGGAACTGGCCAACGCAATTGAACACTCTTTTGTGCACTGCAAAGGAGTGTTGATTCATCATTCCGATCTTCCGCAGAATATCGCTTCCGCACCTCCCGTCACAGTCAGCCGGGGCGCGCAGCGGGCCCAGGGAAAGCTCGATCTCGTCGAAAGAGAGTTAATTGTCAAGGAACTGGAACGCGCTCACTGGAAGAAAGCTCTGGCAGCGCGGCGACTCGGTATGAGCCGCGCCACACTCTGGCGAAAAATGGACAAATACGGTATCGCAAAGTAGTCCGGCAGTGAGACAACGTTTCAAGTGTGAAACGGTCTCTTAACTCCCACCAGATGTCACCCTCACCACTGTTTCATAAAAAGCGTCGCGCAACCGAAACATTTTGACGATGTTAGTGGGGACCGGCGTCCCGGAAGTGTCCCAAAAATTCATGAATGGACAAAACATCGTGCCACGATTCTCATCCGAGTAGGGGCAGACCTGTAGTGTCTGCCCTAATTTGGGCGGACTCGCAGGTCCGCCCCTACAATCATGCCAGGAAGATGATGAGAAATACGTACCACGATCTGGGATAAATTTCGATTTTTGAGACAGTTTCTCCCTACCCGTACATTCTGTTGATATAATTGATCATCTTTAAGATGTGCAGGCACGAAGGTCGGCACCCACCAGCACTCTTATGCTCAATCCAGCATTAATTTAGCAATAGCTCTAGCATCGTTCTCCCGATAGCTATTCCGACTACTTCCCGTTTTGTGTTCTCCCTCTCTAACCCATTATGCAAGCATTTTGGTTGTGAGTAAGTATCCTGTTAGTGTCCTTTGGCATGGTGTTTGCTCAAGTAAGAAACCGTCAAGCACGCAGATTCGGGGTGATCCCGGGGAATATTCTCCGTTCACCCTCTCCATAACCGGAGCCAACAACAAAGGAGGGACCGGTCATGCCCAAGAAGATTCTCGTTATCGATGACGAGCCCGATATCCTAACGTTTATCGGAACACTCCTGAGAAAGAACGGATACACCGTGTGTGAAGCGTGTGACGGAGTGGAAGGGATGAAGAAAGTCATCGAAGAGAAGCCCGATCTAGTCTGTCTCGATCTGCTGATGCCGGAAAAAACAGGCATCAAAATGTATCGAGAGATGCGGCGGGACGAGCGTCTCAAGCATTTGCCCGTCATCATGGTCACAGGAATTGAAGCAGCGGATCCCTGGGACTTCAAAGGATTCAAGCAGTACATCCAGGAAAGATCTTTACCTGCTCCGGAAGGGTATATCGAAAAGCCGATTGACAGGGAACTTTTTCTTAAGGCGGTAAAAGAGGTTCTCCAGGAATAATCGGAGCTTTCTCGGCCTTACTTAACAACAGTTGTCGTCAAAACCGGGAGGCAAAGGTGGGTTGGCTTAAGCAAAAATGGGCTGCCCTCTCAAGAAGCCTGGGTCTGAGGATTGCCTCCATGGTGGGGCTGATTCTTCTTGGCTCCTTCATAATTTTCGTCTCTCTCCTGCTAAACATTCAGCAGGACTTCTATTACGAGCAAGTGATGCGAGAAGCGGACAGATTCAGTTCTTCAGTGATCAATGCTACCAACCACAGCATGCTGGAAGACGACCGGGACGCGACTCGGAACATCATCAACAATATGGGGCAGCAGGAGGGGATCTCAGCCATTCGGATATACGATCATGACGGTTTGATAAAGTTTTCAAATCGACCGCGTGAAGTCGGCTCCAGGGTAGATAAGCAGTCCGAAGCCTGTTTCGTGTGCCACTCAGTTGACAAGCCGTTCGATCAAGTAGTTACCGATCAAAGAGCTCGAGTGCACTATCACGAAGGTTACAGAGTCCTTGGTATGATCACTCCAATATTCATACAAGAAAGCTGCTATACCGCGGCATGTCATGTTCATTCCAAGGATCAACAAATCCTGGGGGTGCTTGATGTAAGTATGTCCCTGAAGTGGTTTGACGATCGGGTTAAGTCCCTTGTAATGAACATAGTGATCATTGGAATAGGCACATTCGCTGCGATTTTCGGGATCATTGGCGTATATATAGCAGCTAAAGTGAACAGACCGATAGGTCGATTGCGGTTGGGAGCAAAAAAGATAGCAGCAGGAGATTATACGTACAAGGTGCCGGTGGAGTCGACGGATCAGATCGGTGAACTCGCACAGTCATTCAATGTCATGCGGGATCAGATCAGACGGCGCACTCTCGAGCTTGTCCGCAGCCGGTGGGAGTACAAGAATCTCTTCGAGCAAGTGCCGTGCTTCATCTGTTTAATTGACGATCGCTTCGATATCGTCCGCCAGAATTCACATATGCAGGAACTGTTCAGAGGCACCATAGGAATGAAATGTTACGAAGTCTTCAAGCAGCGCAAGTCAAAATGCGACGACTGTCATGTAGACGTGACATTTCAGGAAGGAAAATCTTCGGGACGGGAGCATTGCGGTCTCAAGATCACGGGTGAAGAAACAAATTACTTGAGTTACACGACACCCGTGTTCGACGAAAAAGGCAAAGTTATCTATGCGATGCTCATAGCAGTCGATATCAGTGACCGGATCGAGCTGCAGAAGGCACTGCGAGCTTCGGAGGATTTTCAGGCCAACCTCATCGAGAACTCGATCCACGGCATTATAGCAACCGATGAAGATGGAAAAATAAACATCTACAACATTGCGGCTCAAAATATGTTCGGTTATTCGCCTGAAGAAGTGATCGGCGACGGCGATCTGGAGAAATATTTTCCGAAACCGTTCGTTGAGATGGTCCTTACTGCACATCTGGGACGAGAGACTGAGCAGACTCGTTTGATCGCACAGGAAATGGTTATTACATCAAAGGAAGGAGAATCCATTCCCGTTCGCTTCTCCGGATTCCTTCTTTTCGACGACAAAAAAATAGTCGGTGCAGTAGGATTTCTTCAGGATCTCCGCATGTTCAAGAAACTGGAACGTGAGAAACAGGCTTCTGACCGGCTCGCGGTTGCAGGCCAGACTGTGGCGGGTCTCGCTCATGGTATCAAGAATATTCTCACCGGCTTGGAGGGTGGAGTGTTCGTCGTAGAAACGGCTATGGAAGATCATGACGATGAACTGCTCCCCCGCGGCTGGAGTATGGTCCGAAACAATATTAGCAGAGTGTCGGCTCTCGTGAAGGATCTTCTCAGTTACAGTAAGGAGCGAGCGCCTCAGTATGAAGAAACCGATCCAAATCTCCTGGCAGAAGAAGTTTGTGCCCTCTTCGACATGAGTGCTCAGGAAAAGTCCATAGAGATCCGCAGGGATTTCGATGCACAAGCAAACAGGATGTTTGCAATCTATCTCGATCAACGGGGCATTCACACGTGCCTGTCAAACCTGATTGCGAACGCAATCGATGCCTGCGCTCTCGATAGTGCAAAATCCGAACACCACATCATAGTGCGAACAAGACTGAATCCGGAGGGGTTCCTCACATACGAAGTGTCCGACAACGGCGTGGGAATGAGCGATGACATCCAGCGAAAACTTTTCTCGAGGTTTTACTCGACCAAGGGAAGCAGAGGAACCGGTCTCGGTCTCCTTGTGACCAGCAAAATCATCGCCGAGCATGGTGGTCGGATATCGTTTGAAAGCAAGGAAGGAGCAGGAACGACATTTACCGTCGTACTGCCTCCCGGCAAACCCAAAGAAAAGAAACACAATCTATTCGACTCTTCTGACGACAAAAAGGAGTCTGCAGCAGACCCTGGCGTTCAGACGAACCCGGTGGGATCAATCGAGTCGAAACAGAAATCTTTCGAGGCGTGATTTCTCTGAAGGATTAGTAACTTACAGCGGAGGGGCTCATGGAACAAGCAGAACGATCTATACCCTGTAATATTTGGGACTGGGATATCCCCTCTAAAGCCGTGGCAGACGTGGATGACTGGCACAACGAGTATTCCGAAGTGCAGGAATTAACGGTCAGTGAGGATGGCGAAACAGTAGCTGCCATTGTCAAGTCGGATGAAGATGTGTTCACAGTCTGCGTTAACGGAGTACCCTGGGAGAGCACGTTTGAAAAAGTGTGGTCTCTTAGGTTTGCACCCGATGGCAAGCTCACCTGTCTCGGAATGAACGAGGATGAATGGACTGTTATTCAGGACGATCGGGCCTGGGAAGAGACATTCGAGTATGTCTGGAATCTGAGGTTCAGTCGCGATGGTGCCGCAGTGGCTGCAAACATCAGGACATCTGAAGGCTACGGTATAGTTTTGAACGGAGAGCCCTGGGAGAGTACGTTTGTCCAAATGAGGGCTTGCGAAATCAGCGCTGATGGATCTCGCACGGCAGGCAACGTGCAGTTGGAGCCTGTATCGGAAGGTGACATCTGGAAATTTCGAGAGGGAGTCTGGAGCCTTGCGGTGGACGGAGAGCCCTGGGACACTAATTTTCTTAATGTCTGGGATTCCGTCTTCAGTGATGATGGATCGAAAGTTGCTGCGGAAGTGCGACTAAAATCCGGTCTTCAGACGATCTGTGTCGACGGCCTGCCCTGGAAAAATGGTTTCAAAGCAGTCTGGAAGCCTCTCTTTGTTCCCCGTGAGCACGATGTTATAGCTCCGTGTCTGACACCGCAAGGATGGGGGCTGCTTCTGAACAGCGAGCCTTTATGGAATGAATACTTCGCGCAACTCTGGCATCAGACATTCAGCCCTGATGGAAAACGACTTGCAGCCGTGGTTGCGCCCTCATTCGGGCGCTGGACCGTAGCAGTAAATGGTAGTCCATGGCAAAGCACTTTCGGCGACGCTGTACTGCCACCAGTCTTCAGTGAAAGCGGAGGGAGAATCGCGGCAGTAGTAAAAGATCACAATAAATGGACTATCGCTGTAGACGGCACCCCGTGGGACCAGGAATTCGACATGATTTGGGACCCGGTTTTCAGTCCCGATGGGAGACAGGTAGCTGCAAGAGCGGCGAAAGGGCAGGAATATTTCCTTGTAGTCAACGGCAAAATTGCGTCGTTAGGTTACGTTCAAATGTGGGACCCAATCTTCAGTCCTGATGGTGAGAAGATTTTGGTCAAGGCGGTTCAATTCGGTCGCCTTTATCGCAACCTTCTTCCCCTCAGAGAACTTCTGCGCTGAGTAGAGGAGAGACAGCCATGTACAACCTCGTGAGCGGACCGCTCGTCTGGATTGCATTCTCTGTGTTCATCGGTGGGATGCTCTATCAGTTTTTCAGAATGGTAAGGATGGCTCAAAAGGATAAAGTTGTGCTCCCTTATATGAGCTTAAAATATGGTTTGCGTTCGCTTGTCCATTGGCTCGTGCCTTTTGCCTCCAGGAACATGCGCATGCGCTACGAGACGACTTTGGTGACCTTCGCATTCCATATTTGCCTTTTCCTGGTACCGATCTTTCTCACGGCACACGTGGCTATGTTCTCGTATGCATGGGGAGGCAAGTGGCCGACTATCTCGGAAAGGGCGGCAGATTGGCTCACAGTGCTTGTGATTTTCGCTGCATTGTTCTTTCTTGTGCGACGATGGATGCTTCCTGAAGTGCATTTTGTCACTTCAATAGGGGATTATCTCTTGTTAGCTCTCGTCGCGGCTCCCTTTCTAACAGGTTTCGCAGCTCGTAATCAGTGGTTTGATTACGATACTATCATTGTCCTTCACATCATCTGCGGGTCAGCAATGCTTATGGCGATACCGTTCACGAGACTTAGCCATATGCTCTTCTTTCCCTTTACCCGGGCGTACATGGGATCCGAATTCGGCGCAGTCCGTCATGCCAGGGATTGGTAGATGCCATCAAACCGTACGGAGGCGAATATGGGCTTACCGGCATACTATTTACCACAATTACCGGCCGTTTCCGACCCGGGTCTAGATCTCAATGCAAAGGAACTCACTCGTGAGCAGATAAGCCAGGTCATAAACAGAGTGATCGATAAAGAGACGGCAGCCAGATTCAACGTATATTTAAATACTTGCGTACATTGCGGACTCTGCTCGGACGCGTGCCACTGGTTTCTTTCAAACGATCGTGACCCCAGGTTCTCTCCAGTTGGCAAGGTCAAACAGACGCTCTGGGAAATACTCAAGAAGAAAGGGAATGTGGATTCCGACTTCATCAAGGAGTGCTCCAGAATTGCCCAGACGGAGTGCAATGTTTGCCGAAAATGCAGCATGTACTGTCCCTTCGGCATCGACATTGCCTATTTGCTTCTGGTAGTGCGGCGGATTTGCCATGAGCTCCACATGGTGCCGCAATTCATGCAAGACACTGTTAACAGCCACGCTGTCACCCTGAACCAGATGTGGGTGAAGCAGGACGAGTGGATCGATACGCTCCAGTGGCAAGAGGAAGATGCCAGATCTGAAGTCGTAGGGGCGAGAATTCCGTTGGACAAAGAAGGTGCCGAAGTCTTTTACTCGGTGATAGCTCCTGAACCAAAAATTCTTGCGCAACTCATCGGCAATATTGCTCAGATCATGGCTGTAGCAAAGATCGATTGGACCATGCCTTCGTTCGATGGCTGGGATAACAGCAACATGGCCATGTTCTCCGGCGATTTCGAGATCATGGGACGAGTTGAACGCGCTCATCACGAGGCTGCATTGAAGCTGAAGTGCAAACGAATTGTGATGGGCGAATGCGGTCATGCATTTAGAGGAGCAGTGTACGACGGCCCCAAGTGGCTCGCATGGCGTGAACCTCCGATTCCGGTGATTCATGCAGTGGACTTCTACCATGAGCTTATTACTTCAGGCCGCATCAAGATTGCTCGCAAATTCGATGAGCCGGTCACTGTTCAAGAACCTTGTAACATCGTGAGAGGCAGAGGGCTCGGAACCAAGTTGCGCGAAATCGTTCAAGCTACTTGTTCGCATTTTGTACCTCCCAGTCCTGACTTTGAGCATAACTACTGCTGTGGAGCCGGAGGCGGAGTCATCAACTGCGGTCCTCCGTGGAAAACCTCGCGTGTCAAGGGTAACAGCGTCAAGGCTGAACAATTGGCGGCAACGAAAGCACATGTGGTAATAACGCCGTGCCACAACTGCCACAGTGGGATTGAAGATATCATCGGTTCGTACAAACTCGGCATGCATGTGAAATTCTTTAGTGAGATACTCATGCAGGTAATGGAAATTCCCGATGAACTGAGAGCCGAGTAATATAATGTGCGACTCGGGTGCAAAAAGGGGCAGACTCATGCAAGCGACTACAAGGACGATCTTGATAATTCTTTCGGGTTTCCTGTGGACTTTGTTTCCAAATGTACCGGCTTTCTCGGACAACTCTCCGCAAAGTTCAACTCAAAACAGTAGTACAAATCCGCCGATTCTTATATCGCATTTGGGGTCATCTCCCCGATTAGAGCGTCCGCCTGTAGTGTTCGATCATGACATGCATACGAAAGCATTGAAACAGTCTAAAGGTCAGGATTGTGCAATATGTCACATTGTGAAGGATGCCAGTGCCAGCCTTTCCAATCCTGAAGTCAAAGTCTTCAAATTTCCGAA
Source organism: Desulfomonile tiedjei DSM 6799 (assembly GCF_000266945.1). Lineage (NCBI taxonomy): Bacteria > Pseudomonadati > Thermodesulfobacteriota > Desulfomonilia > Desulfomonilales > Desulfomonilaceae > Desulfomonile > Desulfomonile tiedjei. The sequence continues at coordinate 6,142,127 of NC_018025.1, read as the reverse complement.
AAGCGCTTTCGATCCAACCGACAAGACTGCAATCATGTATGCATATCACGAGGGATGTGTGAGCTGTCATCGTACCCTTCAATCCGAAGGGAAGAAATCCGGACCGGATATCGGCCTTTGCGGCAAATGTCACAAGAAACGTCCTGAAGTCCAGCAAACCACCTGGGCCTGGAGTCCTATTTTCAACTATGCCCGACATGGCAAGCACGTGGAAGCAGTCAAGAAGCTCGATCCGGCAACTGAATTTGCGATTGCGGACAAGGTTCAAGTCGTCTCGGATACAAGCGGTAACAGGTGTGAACTCTGCCATCACCAGTACGACGAGAAGCAGAAGAAGCTCATCTATAAAAAAGATACCGAGAACTCATGTCAGGCCTGTCACAAGAGCAAGGACGAAAAGAATGCACGATCCATGCAGAAAGTGGCTCATTCCGCGTGCATCGGCTGTCATATGAAGCTTGCGGAAAAAGCCAAGGCTGAAACGACTTCTCAGCAAGGATCGTCATCGACAACTTCGCAGAACAAATTCGGACCGTTTGAATGCAAGGGATGCCACGGGGAGCACAAAGAGCTGACCCCTGAAGAGATCATGAAAGTTCCTCGACTGGTGAGAGGCCAGAAAGATGTTATGGATCTCGCACTTGTCTTGCCGGATAACACTTCTGTGGAGATGCCCAAGGAAATTCCGGGAATCCAGTCTCCTGCGGTCCGCATGAAAGCAGTGACTTTCAACCACAAGGCTCATGAACCCCGTGCTCAATTCTGCAATGCTTGCCATCACAACTCCCTGGAAAAATGTGTGAACTGTCACACGCAAACAGGCGACGTAAAGAAGGGCGGCGGAATCAGTTACGAGCGGGCATTCCATATGGTTACGTCAAACCAGGCGTGTATCGGTTGTCATGCTCAAAAGAAGCAGGATCAGAAATGTGCAGGATGTCACCAGTGGTTAACAGGTCCAACACCAAGTTCCTCATGTCCCGTATGCCACCGAGGTCCGTCAAACGGGAAAGCCATCGATGTTCCGCCGATGCCTCTGTTTCAGGACAAAGAAAAGGTTCCCGACAAAGTGGTGATGAAGCTCCTGGAAAAGGAGTTTAAGCCTGCAGAGTTTGCGCATCTGAAAATCGTGAACAAGCTCGTGACCATTTCAAACGAAAGTTCCCTGGCCCGGTGGTTCCACTCTACACGAGAGCAGGCTCTCTGTGCAGGGTGTCATCATAGAAGTGAATTTCAACAGGCAGCGGTCAAGGTGCCCAAGTGTACGACGTGTCACAATAAGACCGTGGATCTTGCTTCTTTGGGCAAACCGACTTTGATGGGAGCGTACCACCGCCAGTGCATCGGATGTCATGGATCGATGAAGCAGAAGCCGACTGCATTGGAATGCGCGAAATGCCATGCTGAAAAAGGGGAGATAAAGACTGCATTAGAAGTCATTTCCCATGTTCCGGCGAACAAGTGATCGTCGTACAGGAGGAAACCATGCCGAACATATTGCATGAATTCTATATCCTTACCAAAGGAATGGAATACCTGATCGTGATCGTTTACCTTTTTGTGTTCATCTCCTTCTGGAGATTCCTGACATACCGGGAAAAAGACTGAGTTAACTGCGCTACTCAGATAGCGGACCAGAAACTCCCCTACAGGAGAGGATCTCAAAATGAATGCCGATAGACGCAACTTCCTGAAAATGCTCGCGGGCACGGGGATGGCACTCGGATTCGGGCTGGAGGGCAATGCTCTGGCAGACGTAGCATCGCTCCGTGGGTATCCGGATCAATTCGGAGTGTTGGTGGATACGACTGTATGCATAGGTTGCCGCCGCTGCGAGTGGGCCTGCAAGGAATCCAATAAATTGCCCGGTCAGCAGCCCTTGAAGGAATACGAAAAAGACCAATCCGTTTTTCTTAAGGTTCGAAGAACCCATGCAGACACTTACACGGTGGTAAACCGGTTCCCCAATCCGCTTGATGCATCCAAGCCGATTTATGTGAAAAAGCAGTGCATGCACTGCTACGAGCCCGGTTGTGCGTCATCGTGCTTCGTCAAGGCGTTCACGAAGCAGCCGGTTGGCGCAGTCACATACGATGCTTCACTGTGCGTGGGATGCCGGTACTGCATGGCAGCCTGCCCCTTCGACATCCCGGCTTATCAATATTTCGATCCCTTCACTCCTGAAGTCACCAAGTGCACGTTCTGCTTTGACAAGATTTCCAAAGAAGGCGGCGTTCCTGCTTGCGTCGGCATGTGTCCGGTCGAAACTATGACGTTCGGAAAGCGAACAGATCTTATCGATCTGGCCCATAAAAAGATCAGGGACAACCCTACTCGATACGTGAATCACGTGTATGGAGAAAATGAAGTAGGCGGAACAAGCTGGATGTATTTGTCGGCCGTGCCTTTCAACATGATCGGATTCCGAACAGATCTTGGAACGACTCCGATACCTACGTTGGGAAAGCCGTTCTTGTCACTGGTTTCACCGGTCTTTATTACCATACCAGCACTGGCTATGGGGTTTTACAGCTTCAAGAAACGAAGAGACAAGCTGGCGGAAGAAGAGCTCAAGAAGGCTCTCGAGAGCAAGGAGGGCAAGTAATTGGATACAACAGCAATCACAACGGATATCAAGCCCACATGGATGCAGGAAAAACTGTTTCTCGGCATGACTTTCAAAGACTATGTGCGGAGCAACATGACTCCGTCCAATGCCGTGATCGCGTTCATTCTTGCGGTGGGAATACCGGTCATCATCTACCGCCTTGTGTACGGACTGGGCCCTTCAACGAATCTGTCAGATAACAACCCCTGGGGTATCTGGATAGGTTTTGACATGCTCTGTGGAGTTGCTCTGGCAGCCGGTGGATTTGTTATCGGCACAGCGGTTCATCTGTTCGGAATGAAAGATTATGGTTTTCTGTTCAGACCTGCCGTGTTGACAGGTTTTCTCGGGTACTTGTTCGCTATTATCGCCCTCACCTTCGATTTGGGCAGGTACTACCGAATTCCGTACCCCATGGTGGTGTCGTGGGGTGTCAATTCCGTGCTGTTCCTGGTTGCCTGGCATGTGGCACTTTATCTGAGCTGTCAGTTCGTGGAATGGTGTCCGGCAATCTGGGAATGGCTGAATTTGAAAAAACTACGGAGTATTTTCATAAAAGCAACACTCGGAGCGACCATATTCGGAGTATGTCTCTCCATGCTCCATCAATCGGCACTGGGCTCCATCTTCCTCTTGATGCCTGAAAAGCTCCATCCATTGTGGTATTCTGAGTACATTCCTCTCTTTTTCTTCATGAGCGCTATTGTAGGCGGTTTGGCAATGACAATTCTGGAGAGCACCATTTCTCATAGAGTCTTTGCTCACCAGATAAAAAATCATGATCCCGATCAACTGGATCGTGTTACACTGGGACTGGGCAAGGCGACTTCCGTCACACTATTTGCCTACTTCTTCATGAAGATGATCGGACTTGCCCACGGCAACAGTTGGAGTTACCTGGATACCGGCTATGGATATTGGTATCTGGTAGAAATCATAGGGTTCGTGCTCATTCCGGCCTTCGCACTCATGTATGCAGTGCAAAACCATTTGGTTCAGATGGTTCGCAATTGGGCAATCGTTGCAGTGATCGGAATCATTCTGAACAGGGTGAATCACTCTATTATAGCGTTCAACTGGCACTTGTCCTGGGCTGACCGGTACGTCCCCCACTGGATGGAAGTTGTGCTTACCGTGACAGTGATCACTATCGGCATCATCACCTTTCAGTGGATCATGAATCGCATGCCCATTCTGTACGAACATCCGGATTTTGAACCCGAGAAGCACTGATACGGGAGGAAACATCATGCCGAAAAAAATTCTCGTGGTGGATGACGAACCCCATATCGTAAAATATCTGACAACGTTTCTTCAGGATTGCGGATATGAAACGTGCTCCGCAGGTGATGGAGAATCGGCTTTGGAAGTCCTCAAGCAGGAGAACCCGGATCTGGTGACCCTGGATTTACAGATGCCGAATGAAACGGGAACGCGGTTCTATCGCAATATGATCAAAGATAAACACTTCAAGGACACTCCCGTGATTGTCATAAGCGGAATTCCCGGACGCCACCTGGCTGTCTCAAAGCCTGTTGCGGTCTTTGAAAAACCGATCGATCGCAACGCATTGTTGAGCAGTATCAAGGAGACGATCGGCGAATAGGGGATTTCATAACGAGAGTGCCCAAACCGCAGGAGTTCCTCAGTTGAAAGATCTGCAGCGGATTCTTGTATGAAAGAACACGAAACTGACACACGATTGAGCGAGGATGGATGTGGCAGAATTGCCCATGCCATCCCTTGCTATGTGACTGTTCAGGACGCAAATCTCAAGATCCTGTGGGCCAACGATCTCGTGCAACAGGATTTCGGTGACTCGTCCGGAAAAACCTGCCATCAATTCTACAATATCGGAAATGCGCCCTGCTCGGAATGCCCTGTTCTCAAGACCTTTTCGGATAGATCCATTCACAGCGCAGAATTGCAGGTAACCAACCGTAACGGCTCCCGCATGACTATCCTGGTCTCATCGGCACCTCTGGTGGATCAAGAAACCGGAATAGTGTCTTCGGTCATAGAAACCGGCGTGAACATTACTTCCGTAAAAGATATCCAAAGACAATTGATACTCCTCGGACAAACCGTTGCGGGCATGGCCCATAGCATCAAGAACATTATGATGGGACTTGAAGGCGGGATTTACGTCGTCAATAAAGGCATTGAAGACAAGAAACCCGATGAAGTGAAAGAAGGGTGGGAAATTGTTCTCCTAAATTTTGAGAAAATCTCCCATATCGTGAAAGACATTCTGTACTGTTCAAAGGAGCGGGAGCCTAATCTCGAGACAATCGAACCGAATAAGATCGTCCGGGAAGTGTACGAGTTGTTCAAAGACGCGGCTCAAAGATATGCTATCAAGATCCATCTGGCTCTCGATGAAGAGCTTGGAGAGGCAATAATAGACCCCCAAGGCCTTCACACGGTTCTGTCGAATCTCGTATCCAATGCAATGGACGCCTGTAAGCTCGATCTCTGGAAAGACGAACACCTGGTTGAAATTCGTACCCGCAAAGGCAGGAGAGGAGCTACAATTATCGAAGTCGCAGACAATGGAATCGGAATAGATAAGCGCCTGAAACAACATGTTTTTGAAGATTTTTTCACCTCCAAAGGTGACAAAGGGACCGGTCTGGGACTCATGGTGACTCAGAAGATTCTCCGCGAGCATGGCGGAACCATTACTTTCAGGTCAAGACCAAAACATGGCACTACGTTTGTTGCTCATTTTCCGAAAAAAGAACAGATACACAATTAGATAGAGTAGGAGACTCTGCGGCCGGCTGCATGTGACCGCAGAGCTCCAGTTCTTCTCATAATCACACCTCGTAGCTTATTTCTGCCGGTCTCTGTTCTTCTTTGATCCACGGAGGTTCTTTCGACACGATGTCTTTTTTTACAGTCTTGAGTGTCGACGCTATGAGCTGGCTGTCATCCACTTTTGATGCCAAGTCTCCTATTGAGAGGACACCTACGGGTGTTTCAGTCTCGTCAATTACCAGGATACGTTGGATCTGATGTTTGGATAACAATTGAGCAACATCCTCAATGTCGCTGTCTGTTGTGCATGTGATCGGATTTCTGGTCATTATGTCTTTGACGAACGGGGATTTTTCCGTTTCGCGAGCCAAGGCTCTGATAACTATGTCCCGATCTGTCAATGTTCCAAGAACAGAATAATCGGAGACCACGGCCAAAAAACCAACGTCAAAGTCTCGCATCTTCCTAGCCGCATCAATTACGGTGGAATCCCCATTTATTGTCAACACTGTTGGCGTCATAACTTCTGACACTTTCATGGTTATTCCTTTCGGTTGTTAGTAATTACATACATGTACAAATTATTCATTGATATTGTAGTTGCAATATGCCGTAACCCAATAGTATCACGATTAAATGATGCCAAGTTCCCGAGTTTGAACGAAAATGACAACATGCGCGCTGCCCTTCAGAAACATAAGTTTTATGCCTGCCTTTTCTCCAATTACGATATCCATTCCCCGGTCTTTGACCGAATAGAATGTCAAGTTATCAAAAAGAAATGAGAATCGCCGCACGTGATGAGAAAACTGTATTTAGAAAACGAAATAACAATTTGAACTGTTTTGCCGCTCCGTGTGTCACATTAGTGACGACTTTTTACCAAAAGAATTACTAAATTATTGTCATACAATGTACAGCTTGACATCCGGAGAAAGAATTATGCCAACGAATATTCCGTTAGAGCCATTGATTGCTTTGATAGCCGGTATTCTGATCTTGACCGTGCCGCGTTTGTTATCATGGATAGTCGGCATTTATCTGATCATAATCGGCTTGCTGGGTATCTTCGGGCGGTAAGTCCGTCGATTGACGGTCAACGATTATTTGCAGCAGCTTGACATAATTTCTGACCTTTTGAACTCCCTTTGTAAGGGAGCCGGCGTCCCTGCCTGGCCTAACTAATTGTTTGGTTGTGACAAATGTGCCGGCACAGAGGCCGGCACCCACCAATTTTCAAGAAGAGCTTTTCGCAATCGGACAAAAATTCTGTCATTTGCTATAATCCGAAATCCCGCAAAGCATTATTCTTACGACTTACGTAGTTTGAATCTCTGGATCTTGCCTGTCGCTGTCTTGGGCAACTCATTCACGAAGTGAATCCCCCACGGACGTTTAAACTTCGGCAATCTTTGAGACACAAATTCCAGGAGTTCACCTGTGAGTTTTTCCTTACCCGTTCCGTCATGGGATGGATTCACGACTACATATGCAAAAGGTTTTTGCAGACCTTCCACTTCATGGCCGACTACAGCGCATTCCGAGACTGCTGCATGCTCGATCAGGACGTATTCGATCTCCATGGGAGAGACCCAGATCCCACCGACCTTGAGCATGTCGTCTCCCCTACCCTGATATATGAAATAACCGTTATCTCGACTATACATGTCACCAGTCCTGAACCATCCGTCTTCGAGCATCTTCTCACGATTCTGCTCCGGCCTATTCCAATAGCCGGGTGTAATGCTACTACCGCGGATTAGCAGGTGGCCGGTTGCTCCGACCGGAACGTCACTCCCCTCGTCGTCAACTATCTTGGCTTCGTATCCGGGGACCAGACTCCCTGAGGACCCTTCTTTGGCCGCACCAGGCCGATTGGAGATAAAAATGTGGAGAGCTTCAGTCGAACCGATGCCGTCAACTATCTCGCAACCCGTTTTTGCCTGCCATTGTTTGAAGATCTCAGGTGGCAGAGCCTCACCGGCAGACACACAGAGTCGCAACGAACTTGTGTCTGCGCCGTTCATTTTCTTTACGAGAGAATTGTACATTGTCGGCACCCCGAAAAACACGGTCGGCCTGTAGGTGACCAGAGTGTTTATCACCTTTTCCGGTGTGGGAGGATCGGAGAGCAGAACTGCCGTGGCGCCGAACCTGAGAGGAAAGGTTAATCCATTTCCCAGTCCGTATGCAAAAAACAATTTGCTCACCGAGAAGCAGATGTCTTCTTCACGAATGCCCAGGACGTGCTTTGCGTAATTGTCAGCGGTGAACAGCATGGAACTCTGCTTGTGCGGTGTGGGCTTCGGTTTGCCCGTACTACCCGAACTGTAAAGCCAAAAAGCTATATCATCAGGATTTACAAGGTATGGATCGGCTTCGTCCGATGCAGCCGAGAACAATTCTCGAAACCGGTCGTCAGGGAAGATTTTGTCGCAATGGTGATCGGTTTCGATTTGAGCGGCTCTGCTGTCCATATTAGTGACCAAAAACCTGCTCTCGCTGTCGGTCAGCAGGTACCGGTAATCGCCCTCTGACAGCATGGTGTTGACAGGAACCGGCCAGGCGCCGCATTTCACGCTTCCTAAAAACGCATAAATGAAGAGCGGGGAATCCGGAAGGTGAATCATAACTCGCTCAGTGGGCTTCACCCCTAATGTTCGCAAAACATTGGCAAATTTGTTCACATTTTTCGCGAGTTCCCGGTAAGTAACCTTTACATCACCGCAAAAAAAGGCAATCTTGTCAGGTCGCTCAAACGAATTCTTCCCAATAAGCTCTTCAGCAAGATTAACTTTCTTCTCGACTGCGCCCGCCATATCCTTGCTCCTTTCTGATGATTAATCGGGGCTTACGGAAGCAAGGATCGTGCCTGACCGTAACACTGCAGAATCAAGTCTCTATTAAGAAAGGATTTACACCTTAATTGGGCGAATTAGATGTGAGCCGCGATTTAAAATGTCTTTCAATTTATGAAAACAGGATTTTGATTTTTGAAAAAGAAGCTGAGGTGTACGGGCATAGACGTTGACTTATCAGAATATTCCCCCCTTTTATAAAGGGGGGCCAGGGGGGATTTTGATCTAAACCTCTGAAATCCCCCTGAATCCCCCTTTAGAAAAGGGGGACATTGATGGCCTTTTTGACACTAGGAGGTGCCCATTTAAGCAACTGCGACCCTAAGTTACCGCACGTGGAGTTCACGGATGACTTTGATTATGAGGTTTTGCGACGATGCCAAACGCTCTCATACGTTTCCTGAGCGTCGGATACGATATGCCCAGGATTTTACCTGCGTTTCCGTAATGCCATTTTGTACTTTCCAGGGCGTTCAATATAAGTTCTCGATCGGTGAGAGGTTTGTCCGATGAAAGCTGTTTGTTCGGGATTGTTTCGGCATCTACATCTTCACAAAGTTGAGGACTTTGAAAAAGGGGGACTAAAACATCATCGAGTATTGCATTCCCCTGGGTATGCATGACGGCTCGGGTAAGCAAGTTTTCGAGTTCCCTCACGTTTCCGGGCCAATGATACTCCCGTAATCGTTTGAGAGCGTTCTGCTCGACATGATCCACCTGTTTATTGAGATTGAGATTGATCTTCTTGAGTAGATATTCGACGATCAAGGGGATATCCGCTGATCGATGCCTCAGGGCAGGAATTCGTATAGTCGCCACATTGAGACGATAGTAGAGATCGCGACGGAAGAAGCCTTGACGCACCATCTCGAACATATCCCTGTTTGTCGAAGCAATAATTCTGGCTTCGGAGCGGATGGTTTTCTCGCCTCCCACACGCTGGAATTCTTTGTCTTGCAGGAAACGCAGCAGCTTCGCTTGTAATGAAAGAGGCATTTCGCATATCTCGTCCAATAAGATCGTGCCATGCGCTGCTATTTCGAACTTACCCTTCTTGAAAGAAGCTGCTCCTGTAAAGGCTCCTTTCTCATGTCCGAACAATTCGCTTTCGAGAAGACCTTCTACTATTGCTGAACAATTTATGGCCACAAACGGTTCCTCCCTGTGAGGACCGTTGTAGTGGATTGCTCTGGCTACCAGTTCCTTTCCCGTGCCGGTCTCTCCTTCTATAAGAACCGTGACGGTGTTGTTGGACAAAATCCCGATGGTCTTGAAGATCTCCTTCATCTCCTTGGTCTTGCCAACGATCTCCTTGGGTTCAAAATCGTGAAGATCGCTTATAGACAAGCCGTCCGAACCAAGATGAGCCCGGGAAAGGTCACCCGCCCTTTCAATGGCCGCATCCAAATCGTCCAGATCTATGGGTTTGGGAATGTACTCGAAAGCGCCTCGTTTGATGGCTTTTATCGTAGTAGCCATATCGTGAAAAGCGGTGACTACGATAACATACGGCTTTTGGGATGAAGCACGTATCTCGTTCAATACGTCGAGCCCGTCCGCATCTGCCAGTCGTACATCGAGAATCACGATTGCCGGCTTGAATGAAGCGATCTTGTCGATAACCCCTTTTGCTTCGAGAGTGCAATACACCTCGAAATTCTTTTCAGTGAGGTGCATTTCAAGGACTTCCAAGGCTGACGGTTCGTCATCGACGATGAGTATCCTGGTTCGCTGCAAGCTTACTGACCTTCCTTCGGCGCCTACTTTGTGAGAATTCGTGGCAAATGCTGAGTTACGATTACAACTTACGTTTACCTCTTCGTACTCTTTTCCGCAAGTACCTGCCCCGCTCGGGTTCACCAGCGGGGCTCTGGAAGCCTGGAAAATTCATATGAGCGGGATGGACATCCTACCAGATTATACGAATTGCTAAAATTAATGTCCGATTGAGGATAGGACTATTGCAGGGTGCCGGCCTCCGTGCCGGCACATTTTCAATATGATCAATGATATCGATAGAATGCAGCGGCAGAGAGAAACTGTCTCAAAATTATCGAATACACAGGAATCGTGCCACGATTCTCCATCCGAGTAGGGGCAGGTCTCGTGCCTGCCCTTATCTGGGCGGACACTAGGCCCGCCCCTACAATCGGGCAGTCAGGATCGATGGAAATTCGTGCCACGATCTGGAATGAATTTCGGCTTTTGAGACAGTTTCGAGACGCCAGTCCCCACTAAAATCTTGTATCCGAGCGCAGGATAAACGTCAGAATTTTTGACAGCCACTCTAATATATGCGAGACGGCAGGAATTATGTCCTACGTTCGCTTCCAACAGTATCCGGACACGGTAAGGTCACCGTCACTTCCGTGCCCTTGGGCATCCCTCTGATGTCGATCAGTCCGCCATGAGCCTCGACGATTTTCTTGGCATTAGCAAGCCCGAGCCCCGTTCCTTTCTTCTTTCTACTAAAGAAGGGATCGAATGCATATGCCAGGTCTTCTTCGGCGATACCCGGGCCATTGTCGCAGATTCCTATCCTTACATTTCCGTCTGCCATAGATGCAGAGATTTCCAGTCGCCCATTTTCGCCGATCGCTTCAAGCGAGTTGAGCAGAATGTTTATAAGAGCTTGAAGCATTTTTTCCCGATCCATGAGCAGCTCGGGTAAGGGTTCCAACATTCTTTGGACTACCCTGACACGTTGTTCTCGTATGCGTGCTTCAAGTACATCCAAACACGATTTTATCAAGAGCTCAACCGATTCGGGATGAAATTCGAATTTCACGGGCTTTGCAAAATCCAGCATTTCAGTCACGATCTTATTCACTCTGGCGAGCTCTTTACCGATTATTTCGAGACGTCGCTCGTTGTTCCCGGAGAGCGAAGCATGCTTGAGCAGGTCCTGGACACTCATGCCGGCTGCGGAGAGTGGGTTCCTGATTTCGTGGGCTATGGAGGTCGTGAGTTGACCGATATGTGCAAAACGTTCGGCTTCTCTCACTCGCTTTTCTATTTCGGTGCGTTCGGTTATGTCTCGACAGATCCCCATGACCACTGGTTCGCCTTCATATTGAGTGACAATGACTTTGTTCTCGGTGGGAAATGCCTCACCCCGGCTGTTAAGTCGCAAGTATGCGTATTGGCTTTCGGTTTTGTTGCACGACGTTCTATCTTCATAGAGCCGTTCAACGTCGGCGAGGGATTCCGGAGCTACGAATACTCTGAAATTGCTCCCAATTACCTGATCGAGCGTGTAGCCGTGCATATCGCAAAAAGCCTGATTTGCAAAAACGATTATCCCTTGTTTGTGGATAAAATAGCCGTCTCGGATTTCTTCTACAAGCTGCCGGTATTTGCGTTCCGACTCAGCCAGTTCCCTGGTCCTTTCTTCAACCGTCACTTCGAGTTTTTTGGCATGCTGCTTTATTTCTCGTTCGTGAACCTGCTGGAATTGGTCGCTGAACTTATGAATGGTATAGGCCAGGCAATGATTCAGGCGATCGAGGATTTTGAAGGCTTCGGATTTTGTCATCTCTTTTTCGAGAATGGGAACCAGGATGGTTCGAAATAGCTCAAATGCTTTTTGCACCTCAGAAAGGGTGAAGCCGGCTTTTCCTCGGAGATTTCCTATGAAATCAATCGCTTGATTGAGCTTGTCGAAATTGCCGTGAACCAGCGCATCATAATCGGCGTCCATTGCTCGGGTTACCGTGAGGATCAGTTCTTTTTCCGGTCTGGACGAGTACGAAGGACTGACTTCAGTCTGGAGCTTGCGGAGCCATTCATCAATTATTGCTGTGCGGTTCGTGTCCAGGAGTGTTTTGATGTTCATTGGGAAACTCGGACAGAGTTAATTGATTGATTTATTTACGTATCGTCCACAGGCAGGAGACCGGTGGCTACTAATTTCGAAGAACGGCTCTTAATAATACGAGATAACTTTTGAGAATCACTGCAGAAGACTCGCAAAGACGAGCCTCATCCCATTGAGCCGCCCGCAATGGAAGCATCACCTTGACACCGTCGGAGGCAGCCGGTGTTCAGGGGGATTCATCAGTCGACTTCTTCAGTTGTAAAGAGAAACTCGCAACGGCCTGAAGGTTATAATTCCTTTACCTTGGGTCAGGGACTTTCTCTGAGCTCGATATACCGACAGCCTCGTCAGTAATTGGCTGCTGGAGAGCATCCGTTCCTGCGAGAATCTTCCTGAAAGGATCGAAGGCCGGATTCAGACGACTGTTAATAGCCTGCCAAGTCCGCTCCATCAGCTCCATGACGCTATTTTCGGTCAGCCCTTTCGTCAGGATCGGGTCCCCGATAGCAACAGACACGTGCCCCGGCCTGAATAGAAGCGAGTTCTTCGGCATGATTTTGAATGCGCCGTTGCAGGTGACTGGAAGAATCGGAATTCCAGTCTGAATAGCCATCATGAATGCTCCCTTTTTGAAGGAATGAAGAAGCCCGTCGGGAGTTCGGGTTCCTTCAGGATAGATGAGGACCGACCAGCCTTCGCCTAATTTGCGAGCGCCCTCCCGGAGACTCTTGACTGCTCGTTCCCTGTCGGAACGGTCAAGAGAAATAGCGCCGGTGGCGCCGAGAGCACGTCCGAAAAGTGGTATCTTGAGAAGCTCTTTTTTGATTACCCATCTGAACGGAAGCGGAAGATTGACGAATAACGCCAGGATATCAGCGAAACTCTGATGGTTGGGTGTGATGATGTACGATTCACCCGGGACGATCTTCTCCGTTCCGGTAATAGAGAACGATATTCCCATAAACTTCGCGACAATTAAATTCCACAAACGGCCGATGCGGTAGTTGATATAGGCAGAGCCCGGAAACATGCTTCTGATTATCATGATCGGGGCCAGTAAAATGGTGATCAACGCTGTTCCTGCTGCTGCGAAAAGTTGTCTCGGTAAGAATCGAATTCTGAATCGCAATGCCAACTCCTGATGCGAGATTTTGCTGGGATCACACTATTTGTCTTGGTACTGCGCAGTTCATCCAGCGGCTTGCATTGATTGAACTCGACGCGGAGCAAGAGCATGATCAGCGTTCGACTCTAATTCACTTTATGCCTTCAGTCAACCGTGATTCTCCTGATATGGCAACCAGCATTAAGTTCGTTACTGAATGGTAATACTCGCGTCCAGGGTGAAAAAAATAAACCTGTCCGCTCTATGAGCAGGCTTGGCTATATTCGATAATTGCATTGTTCGGGAATCTGTTGACTTGCTTTCATGGGGTAGATAATGTGGAATTAATACTTACTACTTCCCAAATCCGAAGGATTCCAAGCATATCTTATTCCAGGGGAATTCGTATGGGGGATGATGACGTGAATCGTAATCCGTCGCTATTTTCAATAATCGCTATAAAAAGAACGGCTTGCCTGACCGTTCTCCTTTGTCGGTTTAACTGGGCTTGAGTGACTGCCCCATAAAGGAGACCTCTCTGCCATGCCGCAAAAGGTTGTCTGCATATACTGTGGAATCTATAAAGTAAGCTCCGACGAACGAACATTTTTTTATCCTCACTGCAATTTCATGGCTTGACTCCTGTGGCCGCACAATATAGACTGAACATAATTGTTGTTTGAGACCGGCAGGGGGAAGCAATTGATTAAAAAACCCGAAGACTTTACCGATGATAATATTCACATTAGCGTTCCTGATAGAGAGATGGGCCACGGTTCAGCCCGTGTCTATACAGTTGCATCCGCATATAATGCCAAGAGTGGCGCCACTCTTCCCTATTATGGAGCAATCATCCGCCGGCGAAAAAAGATTATTCTGGGTATTTTTTTCGGCACTGTATTTCTGACGATTCTCCTTACTCTGGCTACAACACCAGTCTATCGTGCACAGGCCATAGTAGAGCTTGAAAAAGACGGGGGAGTTTCTCTGTCAAATATACTAACTTCTATATCCCCCACACTGCATAACGGTGTCGAGAATGAAGATATTGCTACTGAAATCGTAATTATAAAAAGCAAAGTTTTGGCTGAACGTTTAACAGATGAACTGCAACTTAACACAATACCCGAATTCAGTAGAGTTTCATTCATTAAAAGAAGCTTTCAACTGCTTGCAGCAATTCCCAGAGCTTTCTCGGGCGACAATGATTATGTTTTGGAGTCACAATCGGAAGTAAGAGATCGAATCATAAAGAAAGTTATGGATAGCATTCAGGTGTCACGAGAGGGAAAAAGCAGGACGATGGTGATAGCGATCGAATCGGAATCGCCGGAATTGTCCAAGAGAATGCTTGAGAAATACCTGGAACTCTACTTTGATGAAAACCTTTCTAAAAGACGACGAATGAATGCAGAAGCCAGCCGCTGGCTCGTCGATGAGATCAAGAATGCCGAAAGCAGGGCCCTGGCGGCTTTGGATGCAGTGGTCGATTTCACCACGACTCACGATATGGTCTCGTTAGAAATGAATTATCCCAATGCCAATGTCAATCATAAACTCGCAATTTTCGCCAACACATCAGATAATCTTCTGAAATCAAAGGAGAATCGTATACTGCTTGAATCGCTTCATAGACTTTCCGGGCAGGGAATGTTGGCTCTTCCTCATGAGTTTAAGATACCGGAATTGGAAACTCTTAGTACCAAGCTCGCCACTATGGAAGCTACATATGCCGAATTTTCCGAAGTGTACTCGGATGATTATCCAAAGCTCGTCTTGCTAAAAAACCAAATAGCGGTCCTGAAAGATCGAATCGCTTCTACCCAAAAACAGATCATATCCAGTACTGTCCAAAGCGCCAAACAAAAAGAATTGATGAATGAACAAGCTTTTGAAGAGGCTAAAAGGGAAGCGCTCAGATCGAATTCGCTCGGTGTGCAATATGCTGTTCTGAAAAAGGACGCAGATACCACCCAGGAGATCTACAAACTGCTCCTCAAGAAATCCAAGGAGGTACAGCTAAATACGCAAATCATCGGCAATAATGTCGTGACGGTAGACCCCCCATCCGCGACAATCACACCGATCAGACCACGGAAAGCTCTGAACCTGCTTCTCGGTTGCCTGATCGGTGTTTTTGGGGCTCTCGTCGGAGCATTCCTGGCAGAGTCGATGGATAATACAATCAAATCTGTCGATGACGTGGAGAATCTGGACATCCCCAATTTAGGACAAATCCCGAATGTTCGTCGGGCACGAAAAGTGAACTCCCGAAACAGGAAACCGGTCGAACTACTCGTGAATGAACTGCCCACGTCCGATATAGCTGAAGCAATAGAATCCGTAAAAATCAACCTGCTTTTGTCTCATCCGGACAATTCCCACGGCACATTATTGGTGACAAGCGCAATTTCCGGCGAGGGAAAGACGTTCATCTCGGTTTTACTGGCGAGCGCATTCAGTTCCGACAAAACTCCGGTCCTCCTGATCGAAGGCGATCTCCGGCGTCCGAGATTCCATAAGATTTTCTCCCAGCCGGACAAGCGCGAGTACGGACTATCGACCATTCTGGCCCGGCCGGATATCAATCCTGCACGAGCAATGCAATTATCGGAAATTCCAGGATTATATTACATTGATTCAGGGCCCTTGCCCGAGCACCCTTCCAGATTGCTGCAGTCAGGCCGCCTCGAGGAAGTCATCCCCGTATTTAAAGAGCATTTCCATCACATCATAATCGATGCACCGCCTTTAACCGGATTATCGGATGCGAAAATCCTCACACATGTGGCAGATGGAATAATACTGGTCGTTAAGAATGGTTATTCGTCGCCTCTCGTTGTTCAAAGGGCGGTTACGTCACTTACTGGGATGAATGGTGGGGCAAATCTCATCGGTACTGTTTTCAACGCAGCGGATACGGCATCTGTGTTCAGGAATGGACGATCTCTTTGTTGATAGGCCTTGTACCAATTCGCGTGCGAAGGATATCTCCAGCCTCCCAGATCGTGAAAAGAAAAGCGAATCGGTATAAGAAGGGTTCTGCAATACTTGTAAGTAGGTAGAGATCTCGTACAAGTAACAAAAAATGGTCACAAACGTAGCCAAATTGTAGGCTTGACACAACGTACAGGGGTTGCTAGGATAATCTATCTTCATCGAAAGGGGGGACACCGCAAGCTACTGTTCGTATTATTCGTCACTTAATTAATTACTGAAACAATTTAACTTAGAAATTCATGCCTCAAACTGTTTAAATAGATGAATTATATGCTCTGAGGCGATTAGCGTGTACAGAATTGTAGAGGGGAGAATTAATCCATGAGCATCAACTCAAGAATTGATAATATACATAACTGTCCACGAGCGGCTGAAAGTTGCATCGGTACGGCCCAAAATCCTGCAAATAGAAGGTGGACACCCAGAGCGATTGCGTCTGAATTAATCAAGATCGTACAACAACTATCTGCCACCCCTTCACTGCAAATTAAGATTTTGCTGGTTTCGGATGTCTTATTAGCTGCAGCCTCAGTGATTTTAGGGTATTCACTGTCCCCTTCGTATTCTTTTTTCGATTTGACCGACCAACATGTAAGCGCAGAGGTCGCAATGCCGGCCTTCAGTGCCGTTTTTTCTCTGTGCGGGCTAGCTGCAGGAGCATACGACCGAAGGCATTTACGTATGCTATGGCAGCCTCTTCTTGCTGTAATTGCAGCGGTAGTGATGGCTTGGGCAATATTTTTACTTGCAAATTATGTTATCTACTATCGTAGTGTAGGTAGATGGATCGTTTTTATTAGTACAGTTTCGCTCATTCCGACAGCATTCGGCGTGAGAGCACTATTATCGTTTTTTGGGTCAAGAAATCAGAAAAATATTCTGGTAGTAGGAACCACTGCTACTGCCAGTCTGGTTCAGGATGAAGTTCAGAAGATCGGAGGATCTTTGTCGAAGATAGCTGCAGTTGCTCCAGGTCACTTCTGCGCCATTCTGGATCAATCTTCCCGCTCGGACCCGGACTCCAAGGCATTGGACGAAAAAGGCGGGTTCGATCTCATTATTGTGGATGACGCATGCGACCGCGAAGTACTTCTCAGGGCTTTGGAGTATCTCAAGGAAGGGAAACAGGTTGCAGGATTCTTCTGGTATTTCGAGAGCACTTTTCAGAAGGCCCCTTTGCAAAAAATGGACCTGAATTGGCTCATGTCTGCCGATCTCTATTTACTGAGACCGCTAGGCCGAGCATTCAAACGCGCCTCGGACGTGCTCCTGGCGAGCGTAGGTTTGGTCCTCTGCCTGCCTCTGTGGGTGTTAATCGGGATTCTTGTAAAAATAAGCGGCCCGGGACCGATTTTCTATTATCAGACCCGTGTTGGCCTGGATGGCAAGACATTTTCTCTCATTAAGTTTAGATCTATGGTGGATGGCGCTGAATCGCAGGGAAAACCGGTGTGGGCATCCAAGAACGATAGCCGGGTGACTCAAATCGGGAGAATCTTACGAAAAACCCGACTTGACGAAACCCCTCAGTTTATCAATGTCTTAAAAGGCGACATGTCGTTTGTCGGACCGCGTCCCGAACGTCCTGAATTCGTATCTCTCCTCTCGTCAAGTATTCCATATTACGATGTACGACACCTAGTAAAGCCCGGAATTACAGGATGGGCGCAGATTATGTACCGGTATGGATCCAGCGAAAAAGATGCTGCAGAAAAGCTCTGTTACGATTTATACTATATAAAGAATGGTAATTTTATATTGGACCTTGCAATTATCATAAGAACCCTTGGCACAGTTATGCGTGGCGCCAGGTGAAATGATAATGAGATTCAACTGACTTGGGTTGAAAGCGAAATTGTTAGGGTTCCAATCATGCACATACTTATCATTACAGATAGATTTTATCCGGAAATTACGGCCCCTTCTTTTCGGATACTGGAACATTCCAGGAAATGGATTGAACTGGGAAATGAAGTCACGGTAGTAACGTGCGCTCCGAATTTTCCGAGAGGGGAGCTGTTTCCTGGGTACAGAAACGCCTTGTATCAAGAGGAAATCATTGAAGGGATTCGAGTAATAAGATTGTTTTCCTACATGGCCCCGAATGAAAAACTCGTTAGACGAGTGCTCGACTACGCCAGCTTCATGGTTTCCGCCATTCTGCAGTCCTTTCGTTTTCCCGGATTCGATCTCATTCTGGCAACTTCTCCTCCTCTGTTTGTGCCTATGGCAGGATGCGTAATCTCGAGGTTGTTGGATCGTCCATGGATTTTTGAACTGAGAGACCTCTGGCCCGATTCGATAAAAGCCGTGGGCGCCTTGAACGGCGGAATCGTCTCGTTTACCGAAAAAATCGAGCTCTTTCTTTACCGGAATTCGGATCATGTTATCAGCCTGACACATTCTTTCAAAGAAAACCTCGTCAGCCGAGGAATACCTGCTGAAAAAATTACAGTCGTGGAAAATGCAGTGGACACTGATTTTTTTCATCCGACAAATGTAAAATTGGATGCTCGAGCTGCTTTGGGCGTGAATGGAAAAGACTTTTTGGCCGGATATATCGGGACGGTAGGCATGGCACACGGGATAGAAACCATTGTACACGCGGCATCGTTATGCAAGGACCACGAGCATCTGAAATTTCTTATTATGGGCGAAGGCGCTGAACGAGCTCGAATTCAAGAGCTTACGAATGCGAATGGTCTCAAAAATGTAATAATTCGAGACTTCATTCCGCGTGAGCAGATGCCCTCTTATCTGAGTTGTCTGGATGCATTTCTCGTTCACTTGAGGCCCGATCCCATATTTCGAACCGTAATTCCATCGAAAATTTTCGAAGCAATGGCAATGGAAGTGCCTATTATTCATGCGGTTGAAGGTGAAAGCGCTTGTCTCGTTGAAGACGCAGGAGCTGGAGTATGCATTCCTTCAGGCAATGCCGAAAAATTAGCCGCAGAAGTAATCGGTTTGAGTGCTCAGAAAGACAGGTTGACTCAGATGGGGAGGAGAGGTCGAGAAGTCGCAAAAGAAAAGTATTCCAGAGAAGTAAAAGCAAGAGATGCATTAAAATGCATGGAATTGCTGCTTGAAAAGAGATCTCAACAGAAACATGCTGATGCAGAATGTGAAAAGTGAAATTCCTTATGGGTTGTATCATCTGATGATGCAGGAAGGAATTCGTTGGAAGAAATTATAGTAAGTGCCAAAATTAGTGTATCCGATTGAAGATTAGGAATATTGGTGAGTGCCGTGCCTCCGTGCCGGCACATCTTCAATATGATCAATGATATCGCTAGAATGGACCGGCAGAGACGCCGGTTCCCTACCAATATCCTGTAATTCACATGCGGGATAAACGACAGAATTTTTGGCACTGACTATAACAATCGAAGCCGGTGAATCACATCGATGGAGTCGTTAGCAGCAAAAAGCGTTTGGTCGGCATTTGCAAGTGTGATCGGCATTCTTGGGCGTTTCGCGAGCAACATCATGATCGCGCGAATACTAGGGCCGATCGGAATAGGGCAGTTCGCTTTCTTGACGTGCGTCTGTGAAAGCCTCTACGTACTGACGAATTTCGGTCTTTCAAATGGAATGACACGCTATGTAGCCGAATTGCAGGGAGGAGGTCGCACAAGTGAAATTAATGGTTTGATGAAATGGATCTACAAACGATCTGTTATTGCGTGTCTGTTCGGGTGCACTCTGTTGATGCTGTTTCTATGGTGGTACGAAAAAGAAACACACTATTTAGACATGGTATTGACCTCTTCAATAGTGCTTGCATTCGTATCGACTTTCTTCGCCAGCATGAAAACTGCCGAATATACCGGGAGGTTAGACTTTCATTCACTGGCTTTGGTCAATCTCGTTTCTGCGATTCTCTTGATCATAGTACAATATTTCGGAGTATTCTTTTTCGGGGTAACCGGAGCGGTTGTAGGCTATGCGCTCGGCAGTCTCCCATTACTGTTGTTGATCCTGGGCGTTTTAAAACCGAATCGAGTTACACGCACCCCAAGCCCCATGCTGAAACAGGAATTCTGGACATATACGAGCAATGCATGGATCGGTCATATCGTTTCCGCTGTGGTTTGGGGACGGGTCGAAATCTTCTTTATAGAAAAATATTGGAACAGCTACGAAGTCGGCTTGTTCAGCGCCGGTCTCACCCTTTCGAGTATGGCAATTTATGCTCCTCTGCTACTACGGGGTGCATTCTTGCCTCATTTCGCCAATCTCCTGGGAGCTGAGGATAGAAGCACTATCGAACATACGTACGCAGCCGGAACACGCATCATGACATTGCTGGCTTTTCCACTCGGTCTGGGGGGAGCAGCAATTGTTCCGGTTCTGCTTCCCTTCTTGTACGGCGAGCAGTTTAGGCCTGCAGTGCCTATGGCAGTGGTGCTGATAGGGCTTTCATGTCTCACGTTCGGTGGAGTTGGGTCTGCCCTTGTGTATGGGATAGGCTATTCGCGTTTCGTTGCATTCGTAGAAGGACTTGGTGGCTTAATAGCTATAGGCGCCTGTTTTTTTGTTATTCCGTCCCATGGCGCGTGGGGAGCAGTGTGGGTTCGCGCAGGCGTTCAGACGGGAATAATTGCTTTTCAGACTTTGTATATAGCGTTTGGGCTAAAGCATAAGGTACCGTATATGTTCATTGTGAAGACCTTGTTTGCAGCCGCCTTCTGCGCCTTGTCAGCACGGGCTGTTTTGACACTCCTCCCCTTCCCTGCGGCTATTCCTTTAGCAGTCGGCACTGGAGTCGGAATGTACGCCATCTGTCTGAGATTCTTGAGAGTCATAAATCGCGAAGATGCAGAATGGCTGGGAAGGAAGTTTGCCTGGGCCCCGTGGCGGATTAGAGCGGGTCTGCTCACAGGGTTGAGATGGATGACGGTGAAATAGTTGCCTTTGAAAGCTCGACCAATAAGCAGCACGGATTTCATGTTAATCTATAGTGTACACCTTGTTTTTCGAGAAATTGCTTTGAACGTAGATTCCGATCCCCAATAGTAAGAATATGTGAATTGCCATGATTCCAAGGATTGGTCACATAGAGTCCTACGAGGAAACGGAAAAGATTGCCTCTTTTATCAGAGAAGTATTACGCCTGCAGTGGGAAGCAATGGGTTGGAACTCACTGTCTTGTACATCCAAGATGGTCGTAGTAAAACCCAACTGGATTCAAGAGTCTCACGACAAGAATGCAAACGAGTGGGAATCGGTCATTACTCACCCCATTATTGTAGAAATTGTCGTTGACGAATTGGCTGCAAACATGGGGGGCACTGGTTCCATTATCATCTGTGACGCCCCTCATAGTAATGCCCGGTTTGCAAAGATAATCGACCGAGGAGATCTTGGGGTTAGACTCGACAGGTTACGACAACGTTACCCGCGGTTGTCGCTGAGTGTGCTGGATCTCCGCCGCGAGATTTTCGTGATTCGCAACGGAGTAATTGTCGACAGATTGGCAAATGTTCCCGATCCATTGGGTTACACACAGTTGAACCTGGGGGTTGATAGCCTATTTTTTCAGCATCCTGGAGAGGGACACTATTATGGGGCGGATTATGACCGTAAGGAAGTCAACGACCATCACTGTGGAACCAAGCACGAGTATCTGATAGCATCGACGCCCCTCAATTCCGATCTGTTTATCAATCTTCCCAAGCTCAAAACGCACAAGAAGACAGGCCTGACGTGCTCTTTGAAGAATCTGGTGGGTATCAACGGTGACAAGAATTGGTTGCCCCATCATGCAGAAGGCTACCCGGGAGAAGGTGGAGACGAATTTCCGGAAGCACGATTCTCTTACCATATGGAGAGTGTTCTCAAACGGAGTATGCACCAGATGGCGCTTCTGATGCCTGGACTTGGAACACGAATTCTGGAAGTCACGCGGTCGCTTGGCAAGAAGTTCCTGGGAGACAGCGAACGTGTCGTGCGAAATGGTAATTGGTACGGTAATGACACGTGCTGGCGCATGGCATTGGATTTGAATCGAGCACTTCTTTACGGAAACCTGGATGGTACCTGGAGAGAGGCGGGGAACCGCAAGCACTTTCTTTGCATTGTAGACGGGATCGTAGGTGGTGAGGGCCATGGTCCCACTCGCCCGCATCCTGTCAAATCCAAAGTGCTTGTAGCAGGGAGTAATCCGGCAGAAGTTGACGCGACAGTGTCAAGACTGATGGGGTTTGAACCCTCTATGATCCCCTTGGTCAGGGAAGCCTTTGCTTGTCATCGATGGCCTATCTTCTCACAGAATTTGGAAGAGATCGAAATAGACGACTTTCGGCACGATTCATCAGGCAGAATCCATCTGAGAAATGTAACGCCAGCCGTACCAGGCGGGTTCGAACCTCATTTTGGATGGTCTCGTTTGAGAGGAGATCATCGGAAGTGACTGTTGCAGTGATGAAGTGTCTATTGATTATAATCGGCTGCTCTCTTCCTGTGGTTGAGGGAGGCGGTCGTTGAAACACACTATTTGTAAGGAACGCATTGACCCTGGGAACGAGAAGTCGAACAGGGCATTTCCCTGGTTGAAAGTGTGCTCACTATGATGGTCGATAGGAATCACGGTGTTCCACATTGTTTCAATACACACAGGCTCGGTATTGTGAGCTGCTGTCTTGTTGCATCGGCATTCGGTCCATATTTGCTTCCCGGTTTGGGATTGAGGCTCGACCATGCTGTTATTTATGGTCTGTGCATTGCTTTCTTCATTATGGATATGCCTTTCTTCTTCACAATGAGATTTAACCATGCGCTTCTGTGGCTTACCCTCTCTTTCTTTGCTGTTGCTATATGGACATTAGTCTCAACGTTTTTCGGAGGGCACCCAAAACTTTCATGGAATTTGGTGCTTGCCAGTCTGGATAATTTTACTCAACCCATGGCTATCATAGGGATTATGGCCTTCATTACGGCAGAGAAACAAGAGAGAGTACTATCCGATGCACTGCAAAAAGTATCTCTTACGATGTGTATTCTCTTGAGTCTTAATACCGTGATTGCTGCATGTCAGATGTTCTGGGACATGTGGCCGGTGGCCCATTTTTTTCTTCGCTCTATGGATGAACGGACTGTATGGGAAAATGCAGTCATACAAGGAAGATATTGTGGAATATTCGATCAGCCCGTTGAAAATGGGTTAGCATATTCGGTTGCCCTGGTGAGTTGGACTTACTATGTCAACCAATATCGCTCTAGCTGGCAGTGGCTCTTACTTCCGTTTTTAATTATCGGAGGAATTCTCTCTGCTTCCAAAGTATTTCTGTTCGGGGGCATACCGGCAGGAATTCTCTACTTTCTTTTCTGCAAGAAATTGCATTTCGGAACACTGTTCAAAGTCTTTCTCGGATTGTCGGGTGTTGCGATTATTGCGATAGAATTTGCGGATCAGTGGATCGGTATCTCCTTCTTGGAACTCATGACCGATCCCGGTTATCTGGCGAGCGATCCTATAGGTGTATACACTGCGGGACGATTCGGAAAGGAAGGGTGGATTCTGACGCAAGTCGAGCGAATATTGAGAAGTGACCCAGTCTGCGGGATAGGATTGGGAACCTCCGATGTACTGGACAACGCGTACCTCGAGTTCTTCACACAAGGAGGAATTGTAGCCCTGGCCTGGTATATATTCATCCTGGGAATAATCGGCCGAAGCGGCATTCAAGGAATCGTGAAAAACAGCAAATACGGCCTGGTAATGCTCCTGTTATGGTTGATGATCGTTGCAGCAGGTTTTGGCGGACCTGTTTTGACAATGAACCGGAGCTCCATACTGCTTCTGGTGTTCATATGCTTGATCATTGTCCTTATCGAGCGAGAGTACCCCACCCCAAGAGTGATTTCGGCCCACGGTCCCAATGTAAGAAATCAGCCACAACGTGAACTACTCAGGATTACTGCCGAAAGAACGTGATCCTTCTCTATGGGAATTGCCAGAAATAACGTTCGATTCGAGGATAGGAGTATTGACGTCGGTGCCGGCACATCTTCAATATGATCAATGATATCGCCAGAATAGACCGATAGGGACGCCGATCCCCACTAAGATCTTGTATTGGAGCGTGAGATAGACGTCAGAATTTTGTCCGATTGCGAAAAGCGCTTCACGAAAATCGGTGGGTGCCGTGCCTCCGTGCCGGCACATTTTTCATAACAAATCGACCAGTTCGGGCAGACAGAGACGACGGCGACCGATCACCCGTCGATGTGAGCCCATGCTTTGTCCGTCAAACGTATCTGGTACAATCCCTGACTCACGGCAACTACAGTCCCGGTTTGATCCTTCAATTCTCCATGGAGAATAAAGTCTGCCTTACCTTTCTCGGAGACTTCTCCCGTAATACGGTCCACTTCCTCACGAGAAAGGGATATCTCTGTGGTTATATCGGAGACTGCCGGACGCAGAAATTTGATGGTCAGTTCTTTTATCACGGGGAAACACTTTGTGGGATCGAAAGTGGTCAAAATCAGTGCACCACCAGGTATTTCCGCAAGGGTAAAAAGTGCGCCGGCGTACATGCTGCCGACGTGATTTTCGTTTCCCTGGAGCGGCGCTATGAGCTTCACGTATCCTGGCGTTAATTCAATGACTTTAAGCCCCATGCGTTCCACAAAGGCTATTTTCTTTTCCACTAACTCTTTCACGGTTTCCGGTGTGAAATGCATGTTTTCCTCCAGCGGCAACGACTGATACTGATTTGCATTCAAAGAGATAAAATCTGGGAAACCCTTCTTGTAAGAAGTGTTTCCCCGACCCCTCCAAAAAACTTTTAGCGCTCGCCGGTCTAATTCTGCATGGTGGACGCTCTATCCTTGAACTGTTCCCTGAGCTGGTATTTCATTACCTTACCTGAGACATTGACCGGTAATGCCTGAACAATCTCCATCAACCGTGGAATCTTGTAATCCGCCAGACGTGTCTTGAGAAATTCCCGCAATTCCGCGAGCGTAAGCTCCTGGTCGGGAGCCAGTGTTACCACAGCCATAACGGTCTCACCCCAAACCGCATGAGGTACTCCAATAACGACGGCCATGCTGATCTTCGGATGCTCGAAGAGAGCGTCTTCCACTTCTTTGGAATACACGTTTTCCCCACCGGTAATTATCATGTCTTTCTTACGGTCGACCAGAGTGATATAGCCTTCGTCGTCCATCATGCCCAGGTCTCCCGAATGAACCCAACCGTCCCGAATAGTTTCAGCCGTGGCCTGAGGATTCTTGTAGTATTCTCTCATGGTGGTTTCGCCTTTGATCACCAGTTCGCCCACCACACCGGGTTCGGTAATCTTATTGCCTTTTTCGTCAACGAGCTTGGTTTCCATGTTGACGATATACTTCCCCCCTGCGCCAGCCTTGCGGATTTGGTCTTTGGGATAAAGAGCGATCCCTCCGGGCCCTCCTTCGGTTAAACCGCACAGACAGAAAAAGTTGGTGGTCTTAAATTTGTTGATCGCCTGCTTTACGGATTCCGCAGCCATTGGCGCAGCACCGTATCCGAAAAAGCGTACTGAGGAGAGATCGTATTCGTCAAAATTTGGAACCTGCATTAGCGCCAGGTACATTACCGGAGCACCGAAGAATTGCGTAATCTTCTCTTTTTGAATCGTTGCTAAAATCTGGTTCGGAATGAAGTCCCTCATGATAACGTGGGTGACTCCCATATAAGTACCGGGATTGAGATACAGGTTGAGTTCGGCAGAGTGGAACAGCGGGGCAACATGCAAAATGCGATCGTCCGGATTGAGTGCATAGAGCGAACAAACCGTGGTGGTCAAGACTATCTGATTATGATGTAACAGGACCGCACCCTTGGGGCGTCCGGTAGTTCCCGAAGTGTAGATGATTTCGCTCTCGGCGTATTCGTCCACTTCTATACCGGGGTCTGATGAATCACCGGAAGCCATTATTTCTTCTATGGAGTCGAATCCATCGAATTTTCCGGCTCCTGCCGAAAAGAACCGCTTTATCTTGTCCAGCCGGCTCTTCATCTCCTTTACCGCGGGCTCGAAAATGTCATCGCAAATCAGACCGACTGCATCACAGTTATCGAAAATGTACTCGGCTTCAGGCGGAGCCAGACGGAAGTTGACCGGCACGGCAACAGCGCCGGCCTTCACGATGCCATAAAAGGCAATGACGAACAGGTCCGAATTGAACATCCACATGGCTATTTTATCGCCCTGCTTGATGCCTCCTTTGATGAGAGCGTTGGCAATCGTGTTGACTCGGTCGTCCACTTCGGCCCACGTGTACCGCTTGTCCTGATAGATGATTGCTTCCTTATCAGGAACGGTGCGCTTGTTACGTGCTACGAGTCCTCCAAGATGCATGCTGAACCTCCATCTGTCTTGAGTATTGAGTAGCTCCCGGGGTACCAAGAGTCTTCCGGACAGTGAACCATTCTTGGCGCGAACAGGGAATTTCCCTATTGGGCGGCATCAATCGGGTGCGTTCTTCTGGATCTGTCTTCGTTTGGCGAATTGAAATCCGAACCATGGGGTTTTTCTAAGATCCTGTTATCCGTTGCAGGAAAGAGAGATTCTTCTTCTCTAGTCATTGTCGAAATAAATGACCGAAACCCAGTGCAGATGTTAGTCGAAAAATCCCCCTTCCCAGTTTTAATAAGGGGGAATTAAGATGTTGCCTCTTACCCCCCTTTCGTAAGAGGCGGCTGGGGGGATTTGCGCAGATCCGGTCTCCAAGAGAAGGCTCGATATGGCTGCTAGTCAGTGCGGCCCCACGAGTCATTGAAGAAGGTGAGTGATCTTTACTCACCTTCTTCATGTCACCATTACTTACCTCCGCTGTCAAGTTCTTTATTGTCATTCAGGTATCCACTTAGTTATGCGTGGGAAAAATCCCCCCTCCCCCCCTTTATAGAAGGGGGGTAAAGAAGGCACGTGCCAATCCCCACCAGTACATTGTGTTGGAGCATGGGATATACCGATTCTCGAAAGTAATCACGGATTGTGAAGAGCAGTTCCCAGCAATTGGTAGCGCCGGCCTCCGTGCCGGCGACCAATTCACCAAACAAATCAATAAATTCTCGCCGGCAGGGACGCCGGCGCTACTGATTCTTCCCATTGCAGGCATTGGATTCCGTCAAGACTTTCGATAACCGCTATAAACGCCAGAATTTGGCAATCGCTATATGGAACGGGAAAGGGAACTTCTTACTTGATCGACTGTAATGGTGAATAAGAGACTGGTCCGCGGTTCAGTTCCTCAAATATGACCGCAAGTAGTGTCGGTTAGACCAAGATCCAAAACTCGTTCCCATGCGCACCGTCATTTGCGGAGAAATAGAGCGCACCATTAAAGACCGCAAAATTGTCAGGAGAACTGTCGCCTGAAGGATTAATGTCCCGGAAGAGCGAGACTGCACCGCTGCTATCCATTTTCCACAACTCCTCACCATTAACCCCATCGTTCGCACGAAAATAGAGAGAATCGCCGACTACGGTAAATTTTTCAGGGGAACTGCTCCCGGTTGGGTTGATATCGGCGACCAATGAGGCTGTTCCTGTGCTGTCCACTTTCCATAACTCGCTCCCGGTCACTCCGTCATCCGCGGAAAAATAGAGAGCATTATTGAAGAGCGTAAATCCCAATGGATAACTGCCGCACAGGACACGAGAAGCTACTCCATTGCTGTCCATCATCCAAAGCTGGTACGCAGCGGTAGTGTCATAAGCGGAAAAATAGAGAGCGTCATTGAATGCTGTTAAGTATAGAGGCCAACTGCCGGTGGGCCCGGCATAGATGTCCCACACCAGAGAGGCTGCTCCGCTGGAATCGATTTTCCAAAGCTCTGCACCATTGATGCCGTCATCAGCGGAAAAATAGAGGGCATTTTGAAACACGGTAAATCCTTTGGAAGAACTGCCACCCGACAGATTTATATCGGTGACCCTGGAAGCAATGCCGCTGCTGTCGAGCTTCCAAACCTCGGCTCCATGAGTACCATCATTTGCGGAAAAATAGAGTTCACCGTTGAATAAGGTCAATTCCGTTGGATTGCTGCTTGCACTGCCGGACCGTATATCCCAGTATTGCAGCACATCATTGGTGTCCAGCTTCCAAAGCTCTGTTCCGCGAGTCCCATTGTAAGCGGTGAAATACAGGCTGCCGTTGAAGATCGTTAAATTTGCAGGATTGCTGCTGCCTGAAATGTTAATGTCCGTCACCCTGGAAAGCACTCCGTTACTTTCGATTTTCCAGAGCTCATAGCCATGCGTGCTACTGTACGCTGAAAAATACAGAGCATTGTCGAAAACGGTGAATCCGGCCGGATAACTGCCATTTTGACCAGGATTAACATCTGACACCAGTGTGATCAGGCCGCTGCTGTTAAACTTCCAGAGCTCGTGTCCATGGATGCCGTCATTGGCAGAGAAATATGTATCACCGTTGAATTGGGTGAATCCAGCAGGATCGCTGTTTGCCGCTCCCACATGGATATCCTCCACCAGACCGATTCCATGCACGGCAATCCTGGCAGTCGCCCGATCGCTCGTCATTCCGCCGTCCGTTTCAGTCACTGTGTAATGGAATGACGTGTACCCGCTCCAGTTCGGGTCGGAAACGAACACGATAGCATTCGCATCCGCCCACGAAACATCCTGTCCTGCCGCAATGAGAGTTCCATTCAAATACAGAACGCCATGGTTCGGAAGATCCACTATGGTCACATGGTCCGGATCGTTTGCAGAAGATCCTCCCAGGACCGAATCTGCAGAATCGTCAAATATCCATCCCGTGATGGCGATATCTGTTCCCGGATCGCCGGACACAGCGAAGTCACCGGTGAGAGGAGCATCGTTTACCGCATCGATCGTTATATCGAGTGACTGGCTGGAACTATGCGCTCCGCCGGAACCGTTGTGGCCTTGGTCGTCTACTGTGATTTCCAGGGCGTCCGAACCGTTATAGTTGCGGATCCCCTGGTACAGCACCTGGGTCAAGGCATTATTTACAGTAATCTGATTTCCCGTGAAGACCATTACAGTATCGTGAGACCCGTCGCCTACGCTAAAGTGGAGTCCCGTGGAATTGTGAAGACTGAAAGACCCATGTTCGACAGACAATGTCACCTGGATGTCGTTACCTGCCGCGTCGACATCGAGCACTGCAATGCCGTCGATGCTGACTTCCGTGTCCTCACTTCCTGTCAAAGGCCCGGGAATTCCAATCACAGGCGCCGCATTCACCAGAGCCTCATCATGTTGCTGGACGTAAGAGTACTCGCCACCGGGCCCGAAGTGGTAAGTCGTCGAATCCCAGTCGTTATATACCTGTGCTCCGATGCTGCCGGTAAACCAGGTTTGATAAGGTTCCCATTGGTTGTCGGTTATACTGTCCCACCAGAACCATGTTCCATTATCATGCTCTTGATAAAGATAGTGGTCCGCATCGTAATGCCAACAACTTAAATTCCAATCATTCCAGATCCACGCTTCGTCCGCGAAGTCATAAAACCACGTGAATGCCGATTCCCACGCCAAGTCGTCAAATGAGTCCCACCAGACCCAGGCTTCTGTGTTGTGGTCCTGGTAAAAATAATGATCTTCATTGTAGTAGTAACTGCTTCCATCCGTACCGTTCAAGACCCATGCGCCGAGACTGTAGTCGTAATACCATTCCCAGCAAGGCTCCCAACTGTTACTATCCAGGTCGTCGTACCAGAACCAGTAACCGGTGGCAAGTTCCATAGCGTAGTAGTAGTGCGTACCGGCATACCAGAAATCAAATCCGTTCAGACGCTGATACAACCAGCCATTTACTTCATGCCATTGACCGTCGTAATAATCCACTGCCTCAAGGACGGAAACGACTCCTCCAGCATCGTCGGAACCGCCATCAGCCTGGACAGCATCCGTTACGTGAGATCCTTCCATGTGTTCGTCAACAGTCCCGTCGAGAACGATTCTATTCTCGAGCAACTCGAGTAATAACTCAGAGTTCCGGACATTCGCATTTTCTTCAGCACACATATTCGAATTCCCATAATTACTTTGGTTCAATTTGCTCGAGAAACGGAAGATCCTTCCGCTCGTTTCTCCATCCATAAACGTAGAATGTTGCATAAGGAATATATTTTGTTTGGACTATCGAGTATTTTAACCGCTTGGGTCCTCGTGAGTGAATTACTTAACGCCGGCGCCCGAAACGCAAATGTAGCGGGCTCCATTCCCCTGAACACAACCGAGTGCAGCACCGTGACCGTTTGTACAGCCTGTCCGCGCATTCGCTCCTGTTCGACATACCCCTTGATCGCTTCCCCCGCTTCTGCATTCACCCCCGGCCTGAGGTACTCTATCTTCCTGCAAATCAACCAGCTTGGGTATCTGGTATTTTGGTTTTTCTCTACTCATATTTCCCTTTGAAAGATCTTAGAACCCCTTTTAGTTGCCAGCACCGTGTCTTCGTCTCAAGCGATTACGATTGTTGCTCGTTTCGGTAGACTCTGAAGTAACTCGTCATCCAGGCCTGATGAAGATGTCCATATGTCGGATTCCGAATCGGGTTGATAGAATCCTTCATAAGAAGTATCGAAGGCCAACAGAGTCTTAGCTACTATCACATCGTCATAAAACCCTGTTTCAGCGTTACTCGAAATCTGACTCTCATCGAGAGCCATCGTTGTATAGTCCGGTTCAAGGGTAGCGGAACCAAATGGTCCATGACGCCGTGGCACAAGCTTGAAGTCATCAACTGCTACGTCAAGGTACCAGTCCAGACCGCAGACTTCAAGCATAAGAACCAGTTGTGCACCACTACTGGCAATTTTCTGGACCAACGGATCTGATGCATTCAGCTTGACTGAATAATGTTGCATCGAGTCCACCACGGAACTGTCCACTCCATTCGTGGTGCCCCAGAGTGGTGTTGTCGACCCGCTACTTGCATCATACAGAGAGATTTTCACATACTGAGTCGAAGAGAATCTGGCCCCTTCCGCTACCCACGGCATGCAGTTCCAATAAGAGATGTTCCAATGAAGTTCGAGACCGACCAAATACTGGTCCCGTGGAATATCGATCGTCTGCATCAACGAGGCTTCCCGTAAGCCACCGCTCAAAAGGAGAGCTGTATGATCGCTTTCACTCCATTCCACCGTGACTCCAGGCACACCGGGAATGCTACTGTCCAACTGCAGTGAAAACTGCGCCTGATCGTTGTTATCTCTCGGATAGTAGTCGTGCAGTATATCCCCGAAATTAACGGTCACTCCTCCGGGTTCATTTTCGATAATAGCGAACGTACCGAACTCCGGCAGGATGAATCCGGGAGGTGTCGGAGAACTGTACGTTTCATCCAGAGTCCAGCCGCTATACGGTGACGAATTCTCGAAACTCCAGTTGTTTATCATCTCCACATGAATCGTTACCTCGGCGGGTGCCGATTGATGCCAGGGATTCGTGGTTCCACTGTTAAATCCGCGGTTATAAAAGATTTCGTTCTGATCGCCGCTCATACCAATAACGACATCAATATCCCCGTCGTTGTCGACGTCACCTACCGCGCAGCTCAGAGCGTTAGGGGTAGTGTTTCCTATGTTCGAACCTGTAAATCCTGTGCCGTTATATAAGTACAGCCTTATATTTTCATCGTAATTGGCCGTGACAACATCGAGGTCGCCGTCTCGATCGAAGTCGGCCAGGTCTATTCCCAGAGTCTGGTAGGTGCCGCCGATGTTGATTCCAGTCCAGTTAGTGTACCCGGAGCCATTGTTCCCGGTATTGTGATAGAAATAATTCCCATAGCCATTCGAGGTAGTTCCTCTGGACACGACAATATCCAGGCGACCGTCACCATCGACATCGCCGACTGCACAGTCGGACGCACGACCTCTGCCGTCATTGGGAAGAGCTTTTGCGTTTGCGCTTGTGAAGTTCCCGTACCCGTCGTTGAAGTAGACATAGTGGTTCTGGTTATTGCCTGACTTGCCTACGAAAATATCAACGTACCCGTCACCGTTGAAATCACCGGTTGCAACGGTGTAACTGGTACCCGCAGTGGCAGGAAGAGTTGAGGGTGTAGCTCCGAAGGTACCGTCGCCATTGTTCCAGAAGATTTCATTTGCGGTGTTGGTTCCAAACACACGGACGATATCGAGGTCACCATCACCATCGAAGTCGCCAAGAGCAATGTCGCCCCTGGTTTGAGCCACCGTTTTTGGAAGTTGAGTGACCCTGAATCCCTGCGCGGCATTATCCCAGAGATAAATCAAATCTGCTTGTGTCGTGGTTGTGGTTCCCGAGCGTCCGTTTCTGACCACTGCATCGAGAAAACCGTCTCCGTTAAGGTCACCGGTAGCAATACCCACAGAATCGGTAGCTGCCTGTCCGGACAGCAGTTCCATGCTTACACCGCCTGCAAAACTACCAGTGTTGTTGATATAATAATAGTTGTGCTGGCCCGAAGCATCGTTTGAGTTTGCCGTAAGGAGATCCAGGGTGCCGTTTGCATTGAAATCCACCAGAGCCAGGTCGTAGCTATTACGGCTGTCCAAACTTTGCCCTATCGCCGCACCTGTAGCAAATGTCCTCCATGTTCCTCCCGGAGTGGAAAGCGTGAAGAGAAACGTATCCGGTCCCCAGTAATTCGCGTCTGGCGTATAGGTAAACACTTGATAATAGTATTGACCAGCCGCATCGTACTGCGGTGATGTGGCAACGCCGTTTTCGTCCACCGCCTCAATGTCGCCGAACCTGGGATCATAACCTGAAAGAATCGTGAATCGCACCTGATTGGTGGGATGAGAATCAGGATCGTAACCGATCACTTTGAACGTGATGGATTCATTAGTAGCAACGGTTATAGCATCATCATTTGCTGTGGGTAGATTGTAGGGACTGGTCACCGTAAAAACGAATGTTTCATAAGGTGAATACAGCTCTCCATCGTAAGCTCTTACCTGAACCGCGACCGAACCGTTGTAGCCTGCAACACTCGTAAACGTCACCACCCCGGTTGAGGAGTTGATGCTGATACCTACTTGAAGCCCACCGGAGTACGTTATTCCACCGAGTTGATACATGAGAGTGTCGCCTTGGGGATCGCTGAAATATGAATGAACGTCATACGTGAAAGCGGGGGTGAAGTTCTCCGGCTTTGAAGGAGGATCGGGAATCGGCTCGGATGTCGGGGGCGCAATGTAGTGTCCTCCCGAATACGTAAGCTCCACATTGGAAAGCAGATAATATCCGCCTGTCTGCAGATCGTACCGGGGCTGACTGGCATGGTCGTTCCAGCTTGTAGCCTGAATACAGTACGTACCCGGAGTCAACAACACTCCGTAAGATCCGGCGTCAATAGGTAATGAATCGTTTCCATGCCAGTATGGAGCATTAGTGGTGCCGGGACCTACCCAATCGTCATTGTAGGTTATTCTGTTGGCGGTATTAGGAGTTGACCCGCTGTACAAGTCAATCCAGCAATCGACAAAGCCCGTATCACCGTGGTTCAAGGTCGGGTGCACCGTTTGCATGCCAATGGAGACAACCATCGTTGTGGTAATCGTGAAAGTCCACGTTTCAGCGTAAGAATACTGAGTCTGAACCGATCGCGGATCTAGCGAGTCAAGCGAGCTGAAATACTGATAACAGGTGGACAAGTCATCCAAAGGCGGATATCCCTGGAAAATGAGCACTGAATCGGATTGAGAAATCTCGTCGATCACAATCATGGTAACAGGCACAATCCCCGGATCTGACGAGTATTCCAAAGTCCATCCGTGGGTTCCACCCGTGTCGTCGGTGCTTGCGAAAACCACCGCATCCGTATAGGAGGCAATCTGAGAAAGAAGATCCCGGCTCTCCGTTCCATATGCAATAGAGCAACCGAAGAATTCGATTTGAGCGTCAGGAGTCAGATCTTCCGACAGGTCTGAAAAGGTAGAGGCAAATTTAAAAAGATTTTGGGAAGTTATCTGATCTACTCCGATCTTGATTACTCCATCATTACCGTGATCTACGAATGCAAGAGCGCCAATCTTCTGTCCGGTGATTGCCACAAGATTGTGAAGCATTGCAGTAAGGGTGTTCAGGTTATCTGTCTGCGAATCATACACCACAACCAAACTATCATCTGCCGCTGCAGAAACGATTTCTGTTTGATCCAAATTATTGGATACCAACAGCACATGGAGGTCCTGCTCGAATACATGAGAGAGTCCGATTTGCAGCCAATCCGAATTCGCGAGTAAATCTTCGCCGTCGATCGAGCAAGCTTCAGTGGATTGCGTGTCCGTGAGATTGTCCGAACTATCCTCCAGTTGCTGGTCAACAGCAGCATCGAGCACAATTCGATCTTCAAGTCTCTCCAGTATTATATCCGGCGCGCAGACCTTCATCATTCCGCGACTAAGCCTTCTCATAAAAGACCTCCCAGAATCAGGGAAAAATCAACCTAAATGTAGCCTCTCACGGCAATATGGCATCCATTACCATAGTGCAGTTTAACCAAATCTACCCCACTGACAATGAAGCAACTACTGTGCCATTGCAGTACAAGAGCCAAAAGCCCACCTGTTGCTGTTCTTGTTCAATGGGAATCGTCCAATCTTTGTACAGTCTGACAAAAAATGTCACATTTCTTGCTGTTTCCGCTATGTGGTTGCTTTTAAAAGGAAACAATGTGACCACAAACTTTACGCGTTATAGACATTTCGCGTCTTTTTGTCTCTTCAGCCCAACGTCCACATGATAGTCTACTGAAATTCTCTGACAAATTCCATTCGAATTATGGCGACATTGAAATATTTTTCGAAAAGCCCAGAATTTCAGTTCTTCCGTTGTGGGCTTTCGAGTTTACTTTTTTACGAGGAAATCGGGGTATGGAGACCGTGCGTTCCGGTGGTTCTGTCTTCTTATGTTCCCGGTACCGGAAGATCTTCGAGGATTCTTTCGATTGTCTCCCAGAATCTCCCGTACAAGTCCAGTCTCAGGATATAGGACGGGATGTTCGCCGACATACTGCATGCGTTTTCGAATAGCTGAGTTCGCCATGCCCTCAGTTGCTTACTTTCAAGATATTGCCCCCGCCATGTCCATACTTCGTCTGCCGACTCGTTAATCCTCGCTGCAGCATGTCCCCGGCCGAGAGAAACGATTTCCGGAGAAGTAGCTTTCTGAAGAAAGAAAAATGCCGACAAAGGAACGCTCCGAGAAATATCACAGCTTGCGCCTAATCCGGATCGCAGGAGGTTGCTCCAGGTGGGAAACGGGTGAGCACGGTACTGATTCCCCTCTCCTTTCATGACCAGAGTCTCGTCATCACAGAGGACCTTCCATCGATCTGGCAGGCGGGAGCACGACGTGGTTTTACCGGCATCGTTTGCTCCTGCAAGGACAACCCCTCGTCCGTCCAGAGCAATGAGGGCTCCATGAATGGGAAGTCCGCCGGATTGCGCAGCTTTCAGGTACACGGGATGCACGACTTCTCCCATCATGAGAACTTCAAGTTTTTCGGAAGCTGTGTTCAGAAGCTCGCACACAAGATCGTTTCCCCTGGGTGGAGACCAGAATCGACTCAGGCCGGGTCTCACTCTGTTCCAGTTTGCCATCTCCAGCGATTCGAGTGCAGTGGAATCGGGTGACCAGGGAAGGGATGTGGAGGGCGGTCCTGTTCCCCCTCCTCTGACGAAGGTAATTGTGGGCTGCTCCCGTCTGTGTCCGTGCTCTAGTGCGAGTGTCATTGCGAAACGCTGTAACCATGCTTCCGTGCTCTTGGTAGCGCGCAAATTCCAGGTGTTTCGTTCATCCAGCTTCAGGACATAGGAATTGCTGCAACAAGATATCGACATGTGACGATCGGCTAACCTTTCATTATGAAAACTCAGTCATTTGCAGGACAATGCGATACATGATTCTGGAATCGGATTTTATTTTATTGCATATATTCCATATACAATAAATACTCTGTTCGTCACGAACAAATTGTAGGGAACATGTTTCAGGAAAGGTCTATCAAAAATTCTGATGTTTATTCCGCTCTCGAATACACAACAAATCGTGCTACGATTCTCCATCCGAGTAGGGGTAGACCAATGCGTCTACCATCATCTGGGCGGACACGCAGGTCCGCCCCTACAATAAGGCCGGAAGTTGATGAGAAAATCGTGCCACCATCTGGAATGAATTTCGACTTTTGTGACAGTCTCTCTCTGCCGGTCCATTCTATCGATATCATTGATTATATTCAAAATGTGCCGGCACGGAGGCCGGCACCCACCAATATTCTTGTCCCCAATCGGACATTTAATTGTGGCAATTTCTCTGTATCGGATTGCATGAACATTCTGGACTCTTCTGGTGAAAACTCGTAAAAGACTTATGCGATGCATTCGTGCCGGGGGCAAAGTATGGGATTTACTCAAGAGGCTTTGGACAGGTTTGTAGAGCGACAGATATTCTTCCCCGATCCTTTCCTCATATGTACTCCCAGAGATCAGGGGCTCGATTTTAAGGACATCCGGTTCGAGACAAGCGATGGCGTGACGCTCCACGGATGGTTGGTTCCCGCTGAACCGAGCATAGGGATTATGCTGTTCTGCCATGGAAATGCAGGCAATATCTCACACCGGGTGGACAATATTCGCAGGTTGCACGACATAGGTCTCAGCGTATTCATTTTCGATTATCGCGGATACGGATTGAGCAAAGGTCGCATTACCGAACGGGGATTTTATCTCGATGCGGAAGCTGCTTACGACGAAGTGCTCAAGCATACTCAAGGGGGAAAGCTTAAGCTGGTGGTTTTCGGAAGATCGCTCGGCGGAATAGCTGCAGTATATCTGGCTTCTCAGCGGCCGTGCTCGGGTGTAGTACTTGAATCGACTTTTACCAATCTTGCAGCCATGGCACGATATCATTTTCCCTTGCCTGTTCCGGAAAGTCTGGTGAGAAACAGGCTGAATTCCATCGATCGCATTGGAAAAGTCAGATCCAAAATTCTGTTCTTTCACGGTGACCGCGACGATATTGTTCCTATTGAATTAGGGCGCGACCTCTTCAATGCAGCACAAGCCCCGAAGGAATTCGTTACGATTCCGGGAGCCGGGCACAATGACACGTATTTTGTGGCAGGAGAAGAATACTTCCGGAAATTCCGGGACTTTGTTCAATCTCTTCCACCCGGAGAACGAAATTCAGACCGTCATACTGATTTGCATTCAAAGAGATAAAATCTGGGAAACCCTTCTTGTAAGAAGTGTTTCCCAGACCCTTCCCAAGAACTTTTAATATTCGCCCAAGCCCACGGTTTTTCTATCGAAAAACTATGGGCTTGGGCGAGTGCTAAAAGTTTTTTGGAGGGTTCGGGATCCTTTTTTACAAAAAAGGTTCCCGATATTACTGCTTTGAAAGCACATTGGTGTTAGATCAGCCCGTGTTTCCGCCCCACGAGAGTGAACGCCTTGACGGCTCTGTCCAATTCCTCTCGTGTGTGAGCTGCTGAAATCTGCACCCGGATTCTGGCTTTGTCTTTCGGAACAACGGGATAGCTGAAGCCTACCACGTAGATTCCTTCGTCCAGGAGTTCCCGTGCCATATCCTGAGCAAGTCTTGCATCTCCGAGCATTATCGGGATGATAGGATGGCTGCCTTTCCTTATGTCGAAGCCTGCAGTTTCGATCTGCTGCCGAAAGTATTCAGTGTTCTCCTTGAGCCTTCGGCGAAGGTCGTCTGAGCCGTCGATCATGTTCAGCGCCGTAAGGGTCGCATAGACAATGGGTGGAGCCAGAGTATTGGAAAAGAGGTACGGTCTGGAACGTTGTCTGAGAAATTTCACAATAGATCCGCGGCCGCTGGTAAAGCCGCCGGATGCACCTCCAAGCGCCTTTCCCAACGTTGAGGTAATGATGTCCACTCTATCGGTGACTCCAAAATGCTCAGGCGTTCCCTTCCCTTTTGACCCCACAAAACCCGTAGCATGCGAGTCGTCAACCATGACCACAGCATTGTATCGTTCTGCAAGATCGCAAATCTTGTCCAGATGTGCCAAATCTCCATCCATGCTGAAAACGCCGTCTGTGGCAATCATTCTCACTCGGAATTCTGCAGAATCTTTCAACTGGACTTCCAAATCGTCCATGTCAGCGTGCCGATACACTTTCCGTGCGGCTTTACTCAATCTTACACCATCGATAATGCTGGCATGATTCAAAGCATCCGAGATGACAACGTCGTCTTTTCCCAGCAGTGTTTCGAAGAGACCTCCGTTTGCATCAAAGCAAGACGAGTAGAGAATTGTGTCATCCGTACCGAGAAATTCGGAAATGCGTTTTTCCAGCTCTTTGTGTATGTCTTGGGTGCCGCAGATGAACCTGACTGAAGACATGCCGTACCCGCGTTCGTCCAATCCTCTATGAGCTGCTTTGATGATCTCCGGATGAGACGAGAGCCCGAGGTAATTATTCGCGCACAGGTTGATGACTTCCCTCTCAGGGATTTGAATATGCGCACCCTGACGGCTCTGGATAACGCGTTCTTCTTTGTAAAGACCCGCAGAACGGATTTCCTGGAGTTCGGTTTCAAGAATACTTGCAAGCATGGTATGCATGACGAATCTCCTCAAACTGGAAGACTGTACCCGGGAGCGGCATTAGTCCTAATGGTACACCCTTCCGCGTTGAAACAACAGTTTTCCGAATGGACCACATGGAAACAGAAGGGCGAGTGATTATTTTTTTCACATGCGTTGCCGCATGATGTTGTGTACGTATGTCCCAGTCTTGACTACGGAGATAGTGCGCAACCATTTCGCAGTAGTTAGAATATGCCCGTGCACTGCGAAAAAAGTGAGCGCGTTTTACCCGTTTCTTCCAGTTACACCTGCATGAGAGTCAATGATAGCAGCCCCTTATGATAGTGGTACGGGTCTTGCTACTTCCTTTAATACAATCCTAAACCATACCCTCTTAGCAATCCTCCTGAAGGATTGCTTTTTTTTTGCATGGAAACATTCTATAGAAAACAGACTTCGCTTTCGGAGTGGCAAAGGCCATCAGCGAAGCCGTAATACCAGTTCGCAGTTGTGCCCATAAAATAGCGAAGGCTGGAGTGTCCTGAGCGGAGTGATGAGACGGCTTTGCGTCGTCCGGAGCGAAGGATACCTCCAGCCTCCCGGATTATGAAAAGAAAAGCGAATCGGCATAAAATGCCCCTAGTTGCAGAGAAGGAATCGCCATGAGTGACGAAACAGAGCGGAAACCTCTTTACGGTAGAGTCCGTGATCGATCTGGCAAAGAGTACATTTGTCCACTGGATACACTGAGAGATCCGGCAGAAGTCACTGAAGAAGAATTGAAACAGTGCCTGGATTCTGTGGAAGGCGGGTTCAGCGATTCGGAAGTACGCGCCATAATTAAGAGCGATCTTGCCAAAGAATAGCCGGTCTGCTCAGGGAACCGATTGAGCAGGAAACTTCTTGACAATCGCCCACAGCGCAATGGGTATCATCTCAAAGAATACCCTGGCTTCATTGACGACGCCAAATAAGAGAATTCCCCCCAGGAAAAGCACTCCTATAGTCTTCCACATCCAGTCATCCGGATCTCGCGGCAGGAGCAGAAGGAAGATAACAAATGTCCCTGCATTCACAAATATGGGGTGGTTCAGGTAAACACCTGAAAGTGCCCTAATGTTGTAAGACAGCCCCCTGGATGTCTCGGCCACGTCGTTAAGAAGCCCGAAATTATAAAAAGTCATGGTAAAAAGCGGTGATGGATTGCCGGTAATCAGATCTATTGCCAGTTTCACGGATATGCAGCCCACGAATCCGGCGAAAAAGTATGCCAGCTTGCGGGGAACCGTCATCCCGGGCCAAAAGAGAAACAGTATACTTCCCAGTGCAACGGTTTCTTTGAAACCCGTGCCTACCCAGAGCACCGCCAGTAATGCAGTGATGCTCCGCTTGTACGCACAGTACATGAGAACATAGAAAAGCAAAGCAGGCATATCCCACGGATAAATGTGCGATTCGGAAAGTGGCGAAAATGCATAGTACAGAGATGCAAAGGTACCGAAAATCAGAAACACTGCGTTCCTGTGGTCGAAAATTATGTACGCCGCGCAGCATATCAGGAAAAAGCCGGCATTCCAGAGACCGACAGAGTATTCGAACAGTTTTCGGTCATTTCCTCGCGGCATCAACAATCCGGCAAGGTAATTCGAAAAAAGCCGTGGTCGCCATTCCTGCCTGAGCTTCTTGTATTCCTGGAAGGGACCGGCGAAGGATTTGAACGCAGCAATATTGTCTTCATGACCGGTCGCATACGATGCTGACGTGAAGAAATACGTCACTGCCAGGCTAAGAGAGATAAAAACGGCTATACTGACAAGGAAGAGCTTGGTGACCGTTACCGTAGCGGACCGTTTTGATGTACGAGTCGATGGAATGTTACTGCTGCGGCTTGGCGCAGGCGCCTTTTGCATGGAGATCATATCCTCAATTCAAATGAGAGTCGGTTCCAGAGTCGATTATTCCACGAGGACAGGCATTCCGCGTGTTCGCGCCTGCAGTGGCTACGCTCGCAACGCAAGATCACATATCTCGCTTGATAACGCCAATGATTTCTGCTCATGGACCAGGCCATAAGCATGTTCGGATGTGATTAGTCTCCTGCAGAGGGGCTAGTATGATGCTCGAAACTACTCAGAAGAAACTTAATTGCCTCTGTCAAAACTCGCATAGTCATAAACACGATGATCGAAAGCACGACCGCCGGAATTCCAAGCGCAACCAAGCCTATCAAGACACTCACGCCAAAAGATGGCGAAGGCACAAACAAATAGGCGAGGATTCCGATGACTGCTATGACGTAGGTGACAATTGCTGCAATTCCCAGAGTTCGGCAGTAACCTGCCATGCGCAGCAGGTCTGTTGCGGGAGCAGATTCATTCCGAAAATCGGGATGTCTGGCCGGAGATTTTGTGACAGACGGTTTCTTCCTGGTCTCGTCGCGTTCAGTCTCAACAGCAGTAGTAGTAGCAGTGGTAGATCCGGAACCTGCCTTGCCGGGAAGACTGAATTGGCATCTGGGACAGGTTACAAATTCCTTTCCTTGAATGTTTCCGCACGCAGGGCAGATGAACAGACCGATATCCACGGTCTGTTCGCTCACCGGATTCCTATCGTTTAGTTCTTGCTGGGTAATTAAACCAGCGCGGAGAAGTTTTTGAAAGACACTCTGAAGACCCTGTGCAGACAAGCTGTATTTTTGCATAAGACTTGAGTCGTTCTTGCCGACGCGTATGTCTGCAAGCACTTCTCTGGCGGTTATTTTTCGCTTTTCCATGTACGCTCCGTAAGCTTCATTCAGACCGATCATATCATTTTTGAAAAAACAGTGCTTAAAAACAGTGTTTCAAGAAGGACGGAGGATCGGATCGAGCGCAATTGGAGGAAGTTCACTAACGGATCGCGTAAATACAGCAGTCATCGCTTCCAAAATATATGACTGAATCCGCTATACAAGGAGAAGAGTAAACGGGGCTCCCGGTCTTGAATTTCCAGAGTTCACGGCCCGTTTTCATTTCCAACGCATAAAGATGCTTGTCGCCGCTTCCGAAATAAATCATCTCATTTGCTACTGTAGGAGAGGAATAAACCGCACTTCCAGTCTCGAAGCTCCATTTATCCAAACCCGTTCGCACATCTACCGCGTAGACGTGTTTGTCTGCGCTGCCGAAGTACACCACGCCTCCGACAATGGCCGGGCAGGACGTAATCTTGTCTCCAGTACGGAAACTCCAACGTTCTTTGCCGGATCGAATGTCCACAGCGTACATGTGCCGGTCGCCACTCCCGACATACACGATATTGTCCGCGATAGCCGCTGCATTGGTCACCGGGCCGCCGGTCTTGAATCTCCAGACTTCTCTTCCTGTTGAAGTCTCCAGAGCATATAAGTGACCGTCTATGCTGCCGCAAAAGACGACGCCGCTGCTTACCGAGGGAGCCGAGTAGACAGGACCTCCTGTCCGAACTTTCCATTTTTCGGCACGAGTGTTCAAATCGAGAGCAAAAATATACCCGTTGAGACTTCCGAAAAACACCGTCCCTTCGGTTGTGGCAGGTGAGGAGTAGATGGGGCCGGCGGTAGAGAATTGAAATACGGCTTTTCCGTCCAGCGCGTTCACTCCGTACAGGGTTCCGTTCAGAGTCCCGAAATACACGACCGAATCCAACAGAGAACAGGATGAATAGATGGAGCTTCCCGCGTTGAATTGCCATATCGGCCGCCCCGAATCTTCATCCAAGAGATAGAGATTGCCGTCCAGGCTGCCCACGAAAACACCTGCAGACGAAACAGCCGGAGACGCCGAGACCCATCCACCTGTTTTATATCTCCATTTCAGTTCCGTTAACTCACGTACAGCTTTTGAATCGAAGCACCCCGTCCGCTGAGAATTCGCCCGAAACGTGATCTCCTGTCTCGCGTCGATCACCGTGTTCACTGCAGCTGCAGAAGGTGACTCCCTGAGTGATTCCGAGACCCTGGCCTGTCGTTCCATATATTTGCCCACAATGATTCCGCACTGGGGGCACTCTTCGAATTCCGAAAACTGGGGCATTCCGCATGCCGGACACCGAAAAAGCGCAATATCCACGGTCTTTTGACTCAGCGGCATGCGTTCGTCGAGTTCACTCTGCTTGATAAGTCCAACATCCAGGAGTTTCTTGAATAGACTCTGGAGACCTCTGGCGGATAATTTATACTTATCCATCAGCACGGAATCACCCATTCCGCTTCGTATGTCGATGAGGACTTGTCTGGCGTCAATTTTGGGTTTAATCACTGTGACACCACATTTTGCCGTGCATAGTGTTCTGTGGAGCGAGTTTTATTATAATTTCAATAACATAAGTGTAAACTATTGTCAACAGCTTCTCTTGGGCTCTTCCGCAATTTTTCTGTTGATATTAATTTTAGCTTGGATATTTTGGAGTGCCTGCATGGATGGGCAAGAACGGAAGCAGAGGAACAATGAAGGGTATCACGTCCGAGAAAAAACCTTATGAAGGTGAAACACCGCTGCATGAGGAGGTTGAAAAACGATATCTGGCATATGCGCTCTCAACGATTGTATCGAGGGCCTTGCCGGATGTGCGCGATGGTCTGAAGCCTGTACACAGGCGGATTCTGTATGCGATGCACAGTATGAGGCTTTCCGATACCGCCAAAATGAGAAAGTCGGCAGCGGTCGTCGGGGAAGTGATCGGAAAATATCATCCTCATGGAGATCAGGCTGCATATGATGCCATGGTGAGGATGGCTCAGGACTTCAGTCTCCGGTATCCGCTTATCGACGGCTCGGGTAATTTTGGATCTCTTGACGGCGATTCTCCCGCAGCCATGCGTTATACGGAAACCCGGCTCAGCCAGTTCGCGAGCCTTCTTCTCAAAGAGATCGACCAGGGCACCACAGATTTCAGGGCCACGTACGATGCTATGGGCGAAGAGCCGGACATATTTCCGGCCATGATTCCCAACCTGCTGCTCAACGGCGCTTCCGGAATAGCCGTTGGGATGAGCTGTTCCTTTCCGCCCCACAATCTGCTTGAAATTGTTGCAGCATGCAGAGCCGCAATAAAGAAACGTGACATCGATTCCTCCGAGTTGCTGCAGTACGTGAAGGGGCCGGATTTTCCTACCGGCGGAGAGATCCTGGACGAAGTCGGCGAACTGGCCGAAGTCTACCGGACCGGCCACGGCTCGGTACGGGTCAGGGGTTCG
This sequence comes from Desulfomonile tiedjei DSM 6799, assembly GCF_000266945.1. Lineage (NCBI taxonomy): Bacteria > Pseudomonadati > Thermodesulfobacteriota > Desulfomonilia > Desulfomonilales > Desulfomonilaceae > Desulfomonile > Desulfomonile tiedjei. The sequence continues at coordinate 6,098,210 of NC_018025.1, read as the reverse complement.
TTTCACACCGAAAAGTTGACGAGAGGGCGTGAAGATATCATAATAGATTCAATCCCTTATTCGGTGAACAAAGCGCGCCTAATCGAACGCATCGCACAGCTTATACGAGACAAAAAGCTCAGGCTGGTACAGGATGTTCGTGACGAAAGCACTGCAGATGTCCGAATAGTCCTCGAATTACGCGGGGCAGACGTTTCCGTAGAATCCGTAATGGCCTTTTTGTACAAACACACTGATCTGCAGATCAATTTTCCCATAAATTTTATTGCCATTACCCCGCAGGGAGTGCCTGACAGGCTGGGACTTGCTTCAATCATCAGGTATTTTCTCGATTTCCGTTACGAAAAGACCGTCCGCAGACTGAATCATCGACTTGAAACTCTCCTGAAACGCATTCATATTCTTGAGGGCTTCGATATTCTTTTTCAGGATCTGGACAAGGCTCTGGCAATTATTCGCGCAGCACGGAGCAGGCACGAGGCGGAACAAGGTCTGAAAGAAGCGTTCCACCTTGATGACGAACAAATAGAAGCGATCCTGGAAATGAGGCTGTACAGACTGGTCGGTATGGAAATCGGCAAATTGCTCGACGAATTGTCCGCGAAACGGAAAGAGGCATCAGACATACGCAAGGATCTGGCCAGCCCTGAACGGTTATGGAAGATAATAGATCGTGAACTCGCGGATATAGAATCCCATTTCGGGGATACCAGACGCACGCGTATCGTGCAGACTCACCAGGCGGCTGCTACGGATTACAATCCCGAAGAATTCGTGGATCACGAAGACACTACGGTAATACTGTCCAAATTGGGTTGGATACGTCGCATGAAGAGCGAGGTGGAAGACGAATCCACTCTAAAGTTTCGGGAAGCGGACAATTTGTTCGGTCTGGCCCGGGTGAACACTGCCGAAACCATAGCAATCTTCACCAATTTCGGGAAAGTCTATGTCATAAGAGCACTGGACGTGCCTGCTACCACCGGTTTCGGTGAGCCCCTTGGAAGCATTCTCACTCTAGGAGACGGCGAGTATGTAGTCGGTATGATAGCTCCTGGATTATCTGGTGCTGCGGCACAATCTTCGGTGCCAGAGGAGCCCTCGCCTTCTGTGAGTGGTTATAATTATGGAGATCTATCCCAGGTATCACTGTTTCAGGCCGATGAAGGGGAGCTTGAGTTCCATGAGAAGGCGCCTCCCCTAGTGGGCCGGGCGATTCTCGTGACCAAAACCGGACAGGGCTTCCGATTCGACTATAATCAGGTCCAGGAGCCTACCAAGAGAATGGGCCGGCGCCTGGTGGTGCTCAAGAAGGATGATGAAGTTTTGACGGTGAAACCGGAATCGGGAAATCTTGCGGTAATAGCTGCCGATTCAGGGAGGCTTCTCATGTTTCCCCTGGATCAGATACCTGTTCTTTCCGGACCGGGGCTGGGGGTGCGCCTCATGAAACTTTCCCCTGAATCCCGGGTCATAGCGTTGGAAACAGTGCGTTCTGAGGATTCTGTCAGGATTACGAGAAAACGCGGCAAAGAAAAAATAATCGATGTACAGGAAATCGCCTTGGGTCAGCGAGCAAGTGTCGGGAAAGCGAACTTCCCCGGAATGATCGGTATGGAGCGATACGTGCGGGAGCAATCCGAATGAGTAATGGTTACACGGTAGATGATATTCAGGTTTTGAAAGGTTTAGAAGCGGTTCGTAAGCGTCCGGGAATGTACATCGGCGATACGGGGATCGACGGTCTGCATCAGCTCGTATGGGAAATCCTTGACAACAGCGTGGACGAAGCACTCAACGGACACTGTGATTTTATCGAGGTAATTCTCTATCCCGACGGACGCATTTCTCTGGAGGATTGGGGACGCGGCATTCCTGTGGAAGTCCACCCTACCACAGGAAAAAACACCGTAGAAACCATATTTTGTAATTTGCATGCTGGCGGAAAATTCGATGATGACGTGTACAAAGTCGCCGGTGGTCTTCACGGTGTCGGTGCTGCAGTGGTAAATGCTCTCTCTGAAAAACTCGAAGTAGAAGTGCGACGTGACGGGATCAGGTACGAGCAGGAATTCTCGAAAGGCGTCCCTCTCACTGGACTGAAGAAGTTGGGCAAAGCTGAAGGGACCGGTACAAGGGTAATATTCATTCCCGATCCTGAAATCTTCTCCAGCACGGTGTTTTCAAAGAATACCATTCGGGAACGTCTCGAAACCAAAGCTTTTCTCATTGCCGGTTTGACCGTAAAGCTCCGGGACATTGCGGAAGATAATACAGAAACGTTTGTGTATCCTGAGGGTATCAGCGACTTTCTCAAAAAACTGCTTTCGGACAGGGCTCCTATAGATGCTCAACCTTTCTCATACAGGCATGACAATGGCCTAAGATTCGAGATGGTCCTGGCATGGACGCTGGATACAGCGGGGAAGATTTTGTCCTATGTAAATTCAATTCCAACACCTGCAGGCGGTACACACGAAACCGGCTTTCGCAACGGCCTCACCCGCGCACTCCGAACGTACATTGAGAAGAAGAACGGCCTCCCTAAGGGCATAAAGAATGTGACAGCCGAAGATGTTCGGGAAGGACTGCTTGCCATCGTTTCCGTGTATCTGAACGACATTGAATTTCAGGGTCAGACAAAAGACAGGCTCAACAGTGCTTCGGCTTCCCAAATCGAACCATTGGTGAAAACCGCGTTTGAGACGTGGTTGCATCAAAACCCCACACAGGCGGCCGCGATAGTGAACCGGGTCGTTCTCGCCGCGCAGGCTCGGACTGCATCACGCGCTGCTCGCGATGAGGTTACTCGGAAGGCAGCGACTCGTAGGCTCATGCTGCCGGGCAAACTGGCGGATTGCTCGTCGACTTCCCGGGATCATACAGAGCTGTTCATTGTGGAAGGAGATAGCGCAGGCGGTTCTTCCAAACAAGCTCGTGACAGGCGTTTTCAGGCGATTCTCCCCATACGCGGCAAGATTCTGAATGTGGAGCAGGCCTCTGCTGAGAAGATGAAGGCCAATAAGGAAATCCAGAGCCTTGTCCAAAGCATCGGGACAGGAATGGGCCCGACTTTCGAGTATTCGCGTCTCAGATACGGCAAGATTATAATCAACACTGATGCGGACGTGGACGGTCACCATATCGCGACACTGCTCCTGACGTTCTTCTACCGCTTTCTCCCCGTCCTGGTGGAAAAAGGTCATGTCTATCTCGCAATGCCGCCGCTCTACAGGATACGAATGGGCTCAGGCAAAAAAACCCTGATCAAATATGTCTTTTCTGATGACGAGAAGAACAAGCTTCTCAAATCGAAGAACGGGAAAGAAGTGGAGATTCAGCGTTTCAAAGGACTGGGCGAAATGGATGCACAAACGCTGAAGAACACCACTATGGACCCGCAAACCCGTACACTCCTGAAAATCGGCATATCCGATCGTCAAAAGACCCACGATATTTTTGACACCTTGATGGGCAAAGATGTGAGGAAGCGATTCGTCTTCATCAAAGAACATGCACGGGAAGTCCAGGATCTCGACATCTAATACCAAGACTGGTACCATAGCAAGTGTATAAAACAGTGTCCAATTGCAGAAAGCACTTCTCGGCAATTGGTAGGTGCCGTGCCTCCGTGCCGGCACATTTTTCAAATACAAATCAACCGGTTCGGGCCGGCAGAGACGCCGGCCTCTACCTTTCATTTAAAGGACAATGTGTTCAAAAGGTCAGAAGTTGTGTCATCTGCTATAAACGTCTAACTGGGAAAAAGCGCAAACTTTTCGACCAAATGGTCCGGGTAATATGATTGTTTAGCTTTGCGCAGGCCCGGTATTCCAAGGTCTTGCTCGCGATTAATGTATTTTACTCCGCTCCACTCGTTTGCACAGAATAACTGGTTGATGGCAGCGTAAAGGCCTGGAATCTCAGGATCCGCTTTCTCGATGTGAATCACTGCGGTTTCATCATTCAGGAGTTCACCCAAAGCGAAAGCTTTCACTTTGCCATCTATCAGAATCGCACCTCCTTTGAACCCCAGTGCAGAATGATTCTTGAGAGCTTCGTATATTGCTCGGTCTTCCTCCAGAAGGTCGGTGTCCTGCCCGCAATCTTTGAGTTCGCACCAATCTTCCTGCAATTCCAGGAATTGGCACAATAGATCGTTGTCCAGGCTTCGATACTCAAACTGCACATTCTTCACGAACTTGTTTACATGGTTCTTTTTTCTGTGATAACGATTTCCGGGCAACTGGATGAGATTTTCGGTGAGATACACATAATCGAAATTGTCGCGGTCCTCTACGATCTCAAAAGTTCCCGGATCGACAAACTTGTCTATGAATTCCCTGCAAACCCGGGCTACCTTGGGTGTGGCACTGAGCTCCCGGAGATGTCCGAGAATAACCTCGAGACCTTCTCGCATGCTGCATTCGGTGCCCACCGGTTTGAGACCGAAGGGCTCCTGTTCAACCGGACTCATGATTATGAGAAGACACTCATCATATTGTCGCCAAACCGGTCTATACCGGTATCTCCACATGAACAAATTCGTGAATGTCAGTTCCGAAATCCTGGGCCGATCTTTTGCGAGGAATTCCTGAAAAATAGGCCTATCGCCAATCTCAATACATTTGAATTCCTGCATAAATATCCTCCTCGCATTGAGTAGAATAACAAAAAACGCATTGAACGAGTCTTGCTCTTTTTGTAGCTCCGATATATTGTAGACACGTATGAACCTCATTCGCTTGATACCGGTTCACGATTGCAGAGTCAAGTCGAGCAAACTTACGTGCCGGCGACGCTTCCTCGAGTCAAACTTCCGGGAATCCGAACACCCAACATTTGAGGCTGTCTTGGCGGATGGAATAATCCATGTGGAAAAAACGCATCGTGTCAGAATGAAATCGATCCCATGCTCTGGGTTCTAACACATATTTCTAAGGTGTAGTCGTGCCAACTGAACAAGAATTGAAAGACCTGATAATGAAGAAGCAGTCTAACGGGCGAATGTCATGCAAAATTGCATGCGAGATCGCAGACCAAACCGGAACCGCCAGACGCGAAATCGGCCGGCTCCTGGATGACTTGAAAATCAAGATACATTCGTGCCAACTTGGCTGTTTTGACTGATACCGATTCGGAATGAAACAAAACTGGGGAACCTTTTTGCTGTAAAAAGAAGGTTCCCCAGTTCTTGTTGCTCCGGAAAGCGTTAGATTAACTGATTTCGGATCTGTTAATCGCCGATCTCTCTTGCCTCTCTGAAGAGGGGCATGGTCACGTCTTGCCTTGTACGATGCACGTGCAGGATAATCCCTTTATTTGTTACCTGGGTTACCGTTGCGCCACCGATCTGCATGCCCGCGGTGATAAAATATCCGCGGCCGTCAGGATCTTCCACAAGTCCCTTGAACTGTCCGTCGCTCACCTGCATCACTCCGACAAGCTTCAACTGCGAGCGGTCGAATCTGCAGAGCGGCATGGAAGGAGGACATTCGGAAGGAAGGATTTCCGTCGGCTGCTTGAACGGATCGCGGAGTAACACGAAGGGTTCTCGGGCTGCTTTTTCATCACCCTCTTCTGCCTGCTTTAGCTCCGGCGAAAGTGCACCCGGCACACGCCTTTTCCCCCTGATCTGAGCAGCTTCTTCCGCTAGCCGAGGAGCCGGGCTTGGAGCGGTTTGTGGGGGAGCCCCTGGTCCAGGCGCTACTGGTGCGGGAGCCACCTGTGCAGGTGCCGCTTGCGGTGGGGCCGTCGGTGCCTGAGCCATCGAGGAAGGCGCGGACTGAGCAAAAGGACCGACTGGATCGTTTTGTACCTGAGGAGCAACCGGTGGTGCCGGAAGAGAAGTCGTTCCCGGTTCGGGTGGAGCTATTTTCTCACCGGGCATTCTCTTGACCGCCGGAATGACGGAGGAGGGCACCTGAGGAGTTGCTGAAAGCACAGGCGTGCGTCTTCCCAGAATGGAATCGATCGCCATGTTGGCTTCTTCACAGCCGGTGAGAAGAAACAGGGACGCAGACACCAGGCCGATGCAGTATATGGTTTTCAGTTGAAGCAAATTCATCGCGAAACCTCGGGTGTTTCTGTCATCTTTTTCTGGGTTGCGCGGCTTTTTTCTGGGCAATCGCCTTTTGCTCTTCAGCAGAAAGACGCCGATACGTCACGCCGCTTATTTCAGCGTCGAGAGAGATCACTTCGAGCTTCTTTGCGAGATCGTTTTCTCTGGATGAGAGACCTGCGGATTTGCCCAACTTGATGGAAGGGACGTTCACGATTCTCGGCAGCTCGTTTAAGCTCGTCAGAAATACTCCCTGTTTTGAGTAATCTCCCCGAACGCTCAACTGAATGGGGATCGTTGCATAGTACAGTTCTTCATTGATCTGCTCTTGACCGGGAGCAAACTTCGTAGCGATAAGATTCGATTCAGACAGAAGATCGGTAATCTTCTTGAGAAGAAGCTCTATATCCTGCTTCTCGGGAAGCGAAGCCACCATGGTCTGCAGCTTCTGCTCCAATTCCTGTATCTTGACCTTGAGCTTGGGGCCTTCTGCCAGCACCCGTTCCTGGTTCTTGATATCGGTGTTCAACTGCGCGATCCGCTTTTCCAAACCCGCTATTTGGTCCTGGATGTCCGCAATCACAAGAAAGTAGAATCCGACGATCAACAGAATACAGACGGCGGCCACAATGAGCATTCGCTGCAGCTTTGTAACCTTGAATAGAATTTCATCTACCGCTATAGCCATATCATGGTCCTCAGTGGGGGAGGTTTCCCACTATTTTGAAACTCATGGTTCCGAGGCCTCCCGCTCCCGGTCCGGAAGGAGCGGCCACTATTTGAATCAGCTTTACGTCAGAAAAGAAGGGTTTCTCATCCTTCACTTTCGGATCCATGAACGGTTGCTTATCCGTAAATCCCTCGCGTATTTTCTGGAGTCTCTGAACGAAATTTACGACCACCGTGTTGTCCAGCCCCACTCCATCCAATGAGAAGCTCCTCCCGGATTTGGATACGGCTACCACCCACGCTTCATCGGGAATGGCCAAAGAGACGGCCTGGAGAAATGGTGCAGGTGAATCTCGTCGTTTCGTGAGCTGCTGAATCGTCTCAACCTGTCTCTGTAACAGGGTAATCCGATTCTTCAACGCCTCGATTTCAGAGTTCTTTTTCTTGAGCTCTTCCAATTTGGCTGCTTGAACGCGGCGTTCGTTCTCCAGATCGGCTTGCTTCCAAGAGAAGAACAGGTACGTCATCACCATGAGAAGCGCCGTAGCCACAAGCAGGACAAGCGAAAGAATCGCAAACTGCTTCAGCTCGCGCTTGCGAAGGATTTCTCTAATGGGGAGTAGATTTATTCTTACCATTTAAACCTGCTTATCCCTTTCATCCCTCAGAGCCAACCCCACAGCCAACGCCATGGTGGCTCCGATGTTGTTGAGATAATCCATATCGAAAACTTTTTCGCTTATCTTCAGACTTCTGAAAGGGTCTACGATTTCAACCGGAATATTCAGTTCAGCTTCCATTGTGGAAGCCAGTCCGTACGTGCGCGCTGCGCCGCCGGAAAGAAAAATCTTTTGAATCGGGTCGTACGATATATTCGTTGAGAAGAAATCGAGTATTTTCTGGAGTTCGGAAACTATGTAATCAACAGATCTCTGGAAAATCTTTCGCAGATTTCGTGCATTGATTTTGTCAAGATCCGAACCGCGTTTAATGTTTTCGGCCCGTTCAAAATCCACGTCGAAAAACCGCATGATTTCACGGGTAATGGAATCTCCACCCAAAGCAAGGTCCCGTGTGTACTGAGAAGCTCCTGATTTCAATATATTAATGTTAATTGTGCTTGCACCCACATTCACCAGGGCCACAATTTCCTCCTGGACGTTGGGGTAGCAGAATTCATACATGACCTCTAAAGCGAAAGGATCAACGTCAACGACAACAGGACTCAGGTTCAAAGACTTCAACAGGTCCAGATACTCTGCCATGTAATCTTTCTTGGCGGCAACGAGCACCACTTCCATAGAGCCTTCTTTCTCAGGCCGGTCCCCCATGATGAAAAAATCCAGGTTCACGTCCTTGATATCGAAAGGGATGTACGGCTCCGCTTCCATCTGAATCTGCTTCTCTAATTGAGAATCGTTCATGGAAGTCATGGTGACTTGTTTGATAATGACTGCTTTGCCGGAAAGAGATGTGCTCACCTGCTTTACACGGCTTGAATGGGAATGAAGCGCCCGAATAGCATTTCCCACCATGTCGGCTTTTTTTATCGATTTGTCGACAACACTCCCGTCCGGGAGAGGAGCCATGCCGATAAAGTTGAGCTCATACCCCTTTTTGGAGCGATCGATTTCAACCATTTTGACTGAATACGATCCAATATCGAGTCCAATGATTTTCGAGAGAGCCATGTCGCATCCTTACAAAAACTGGCCAACGGTTTGTTTTAATCCGCGAGATGAGGATAGTCGAAAAACACACAGATGTCAAGAAAAAACTGTTGTTCAGGTTAGTTATCGGCTTTCCCTAAAGCTGTTTCTTCTTTTTTTAAGCCATCTCCTTCAAATATATAAATCGTTTCCCCGGGAGATGACATCCCCAATTTCCGTTTCGCTGCCTTTTCTATGGTTCTCGGATCAGAGCGTAGAAGGGTGACTCGCCGTTCCAAAGACTTAATTTCTTCCGCGAGGTTCTCATTTTCGCGCAGGAGCAACGATTTCTTGTGCTCCAGCATCTGTTTTTGAGTGAAACTCTGCTCACCCATAAGAATGCCTAGTGCTGCTGTACCGAAAAATAGGAGCGTGATTTGGGCTATCCTGATAGCTTTTCCCAGAATTGGTTTCACTGGCGGTAACTTTCCTCTGAACAGAGTATGAACCCCATTGCGCTCACTTATACATTAAGAAGATTAGATTCTCAACCCCAATTCTCATGAAATTTCATTTATTTCTTCTCAACTCTGGTGAAGCACTCTGAAAGCCGGGAATTAGATGTACAATCCTGCACGTGAATATCGCGTATATACAGTTCCTGTTTTAATAATTCCAGGTTGTCAGACCATTCGCGCCACGTTCTACCGGAAGCAAAGGAGCTAAAGTCTGAATATGATCCGTCAAATATGATGGAACCACCGGAGAAAAAGACAATTTTGTCCGCGCCTGTGGCAATCTCCAGGTCGTGAGTCACTTCTATAATCGTCAATCCGGGATCTTCTTGGAGCTTCTGCAGAAGAGATCGTATTTGCGTGCGCAGAGGACGATCAAGCATGTTAAGAGCTTCGTCGAGAATCAGAATTCTTGCTCCTGCTGCCAATGCACCGGCAAGAGCCAATTTCTGCTGTTCACCACCGGAAAGGGTGTGAACAAGCCTGTCTTCCATACCCTGCAATCCAGTCGATTCAAGAGCCAGGTGGAGTCTTTTTGCCATTTCCTCGCGTGCAACTCCCTGATTTTCCATACCGAACACGATGTCCTCTTCAACAGAAGCGCCCACGAACGAATCGTACGGGTCTCCGCTCAAATATGCGACAGCGGCGAAGCAGATCGGCGAATTGAATACCACGTGGCCGCAAGAAGGACGGATGAGTCCTTTCAGGAGCTTGCAGAAGGTGGTTTTTCCAGACCCGCCGGGACCTGAGATCAGCACCCTGCTCTTTTCCGCTATTTTGAGGAATAGCTTGTTCACCGCGGGACCGGAGGAATTGGGGTAGGAGAACGAAACGCTATCGATCAGTATCATGGATTAATACAGATTCGCTTTTCTTTTCATAATCTGGGAGGCTCGAGGTATCCTTCGCTCCGGACGACGCAAGGCCGTCTAATCACTCCGCTCAGAACACCCCAGCCTTCGCTATCTTATAGCAAGTGTATAAAAACAGTGTCCAATTGAGAAGGCACTTCTCGACAATTGGTAGGTGCCGTGCCTCTGTGCCGGCACATTTTTCAAATACAAATCAACCGGTTCGGGCCGGCAGGGACGCCGGCACCTACCGTTCATTTAAAGCACAATGTGTTCAAAAGGTCAGAAATTCTGTCATCTGCTATATATGAATGACTGCGAAATGGCATAAGATTCTTGTTTCGAACGCAAAACCGGGAAATTCCCGCATGTGAAATTTCCCGGAATATTGAAAAGGAAGGAATTATTTGCTCTTAAACTTATCAGCGATCTTTTCGGTAAAACCCTTGCGCTTTGCAGAGGCTTTCCCTTTTTCCGGTTCGGCTTTCTTCTCTACCAACTCCACAAGAGACACCGGAGCTCGATCGCCTTGACGGAATCCTTTCTTGATGACGCGGACATATCCGCCATCGCGATTGGAAAACCGCGGAGCGATATCCTCAAACAAGATTTGCGTCACTTTTTTCGATCTGATTACTGCCAGCGCCTGGCGTCTCGCATGAAGATCGCCTCTCTTGCCGAGAGTTATCATCTTATCGGCCACGCTCCTGAGCGCTTTTGCGCGAGCATCCGTGGTTGTAATACTCTCGTGTTCCAGTAATGAAGTTACCATATTCCTGAGCATTGCCTCGCGGTGAGAGGTGTTCATGCCCAATTTGTACTTTGCTTTTCTGTGACGCATTTACAACTCCGTATTACTCGCCGATATAGCTTTCCCGCTCCTGCCGCATTCGCTCCAATTCATCGCGGCTGGGAAAACTGGGAATAGCCATTCCCAGATGGAGATCCATATCAGCAAGGATTTCCTTGATTTCGTTGAGAGATTTCCGTCCGAAATTCTTTGTTTTGAGCATTTCTGCTTCCGTGCGTTGCACCAGTTCGCCTATGAATTTGATGTCTGCATTTTTCAGACAATTTGCCGAACGCACGCTGAGTTCCAGTTCGTTTACGCTCCGGTACAGATTTTCGTTTATCTCCGGCTCACGCTGCGGTTTCTCTTCGTGAATCGGTCTTTCCTCTTCGGCAAAGTTGAGAAATACGAGGAACTGCTCTCTGAGGATTTTCGCTGCCTGCGCCAAGGCGTCTTCCGGGTACACAGCGCCGCTTGTCCAGATTTCCATGGTGAGCTTATCGTAATCTGTTCTTCGGCCGACCCGGGCATTGGTAATTTTGTAACTAACCTTACGAATAGGAGAAAATACTGAGTCCAGCGCCAATGTGCCAATCGGATCCTCTTCCTTCTTGTTCAGTTCCGCGGGCACATAGCCTTTTCCCCATTCCGCAACAATAGTCATAGAGAGTTTGCCTTCTTTGGACAGAGATGCAATTTCCTGATCAGGATTAATTATCTCCACGGTTTCATCCGTGATGATGTCCCCTGCCCTTACTATACCTTCGCCAGTTGCCTCAAGTTTCAGCACTTTTGGCTGGGACGTATGCATTTTAAGCTGAATTCTCTTAAGATTGAGGATTACGTCAGTAACATCCTCTTTTACGCCCGGGATCGTGGAGAACTCATGGAGAACTCCGTCAATCTTCACTGAGGTTATGGCTGCGCCCTGGAGAGATGAAAGGAGAACTCTCCTGAGCGAATTCCCCAGGGTTATGCCGAACCCTCGTTCCAGCGGCTCACAGACGAACTTGCCGTAGAACGGGGTGTGCGTGGAGTCTTCCACTTCCATGCGGCGCGGCCGGATGAGTTCCGTCCAGTTTCGTCTCATCAGGGTGTGCCCTGTTCCGTTCATTGCTTCCCTCATATTGCGAATTCGGTCACTGATTTAAGCTTCGCTTGCCTAGTTGCATTCCCGAAGCATCGTTTGATCTGCTCGAGAAGGTCAAGTATTTTCTTTATTCCCGCCCCAACGCTTGCTTTCAGACGTGCAGTTCCGACATGCTCCGTGGAGCCGAACTATGCGGACCATCTAAAGAGCCACATGCTCACCCTCAACCTAAGGGACAAATCTCAATGCGGCTGCTTTCTTGGCTGGTCTTCCCGCTCGCCGTTTGCTGAACTGTCTGCCTCAAGTGCACGATACAGAAAAATATCCGTATGACTTGCCTGCAACTCGGCATTCCTGCCGGCTCCCGATTCTCCACGTCCGAACGGGCGAGGCGACCCGGTCCCACTGACAGGATGTTGTTTCCAGTTTACCTGGAGTAAAACTCTACGATCAACTGCTCTCTTATTGTGGGAGGCAGCTCTTCGCGAGTCGGCAATGCTTTGACAACGCCTTTGAAATTCGCAACATCGACATCCAGCCATTCCGGTACACCGCGACGGGTGACCGTCTTGAGGGATTCTTCAACCGACGGGATGGTTCGACTCTTTTCCCTCAGTTCGATCACATTCCCGGGTTTGATGCGGAATGACACGATGTCTACTTTCCGTCCGTTCACAAGAATATGTCCGTGGGTTACAAGTTGTCGAGCCTCAGCCCGAGACGAAGCGAATCCCATTCTGTAAACCATGTTGTCAAGGCGGGACTCCAGCAGAACGAGCAGATTTTCACCGGTAACGCCCTTCTGACGCTCCGCAAGCCCGACGTAATTACGAAACTGCTTTTCCAGAACCCCATAGATACGTTTGACTTTCTGTTTCTCGCGAAGCTGAATTCCGTAATCCGTATGTTTGGGCCGGCCCTGGCCATGCTGCCCGGGAGGATAATTCCTGCGCTCCACGGAGCATTTGTCCGAGTAGCACCGGTCTCCTTTCAAGAACAGTTTCGTCATTTCGCGGCGGCAGAATCTGCAGACCGATTCTCGATATCGTGCCAAACCAGTCTCCTTTTAGTGCTTCAAATCTGTGGTTAGACTCTTCTTCTCTTGGGCGGCCGACATCCATTGTGGGGAATGGGAGTCACGTCCTTGATCAGAGAAATCTGAAATCCGGCTGCCTGCAGCGAACGCAGAGCGGCCTCACGGCCGGCGCCCGGACCTTTTATCAAAACTTCCACGATTCTCATACCCTGCTCCATGGCTTTGCGAGCAGCATCTTCGGCCGCAAGCTGAGCCGCAAATGGAGTGGACTTCCTGGAACCTTTGAATCCCTGTGTTCCCGAGGAGGACCAGGCCACCACGTTTCCTTCAGGGTCCGTGATAGTCACAATGGTATTATTGAATGTGGACTGTATATGCGCCACCCCTCTCGGGATAATACGCTTTTCTTTCTTTTTTCGGACTACTCGCCTTCTTGGCATTGACCTCTCCGTGCACCCTGTGTCGGGCCGATTCTACGCAACGCCGGACGGGCAATTCATTCAGCATCCGCACAGGCAATTGCTGGCAACAGCCCGAGTGACCGGGCTGGTTTGTCTAATGGATTGGACTACTTGCGCTTGCCGATCTGCATCTTTCTGGGGCCTTTCCTTGTCCGGGCATTCGTATGAGTACGTTGCCCTCTAACAGGTAGCCCGCGACGATGCCGTAATCCGCGATAGCATCCCAGATCCATAAGACGTTTAATATTCATGCTCACTTCACGGCGAAGATCTCCTTCAACCTTATATGAGCGGTCCAATGTCTCGCGGATCTTGGCGACATCGACTTCACTGAGGGCATCCGATTTCATATTCGGATCCAGACCGGTTTCCTCAAGTATTTGTCGAGCTGTAGCCCGTCCAATTCCGTAAATGTATGTCAGCGCCACTTCAAGACGCTTGTTTTTGGGAAGGTCAATCCCCGCGATACGCGCCACGGTCTCCTCCTGGCGAAAAGACGAATCCTACCAAGGTTATCCCTGGCGTTGCTTATGCTTCGGGTTCTCGCAGATCACCCGAACGGTGCCTTTTCGTTTAATGATTTTACACTTATCACAAATTCTCTTAACTGATGCCCGTACTTTCATGGGCCCTCCTCTTCCCGGGACGGGTCCCTACTTCAAGACCTTCTGAATGGAGGCAAAGATCTCGTCGATGGGGCCTACGCCTTCGACTTTTCTGAGCAACCCTTTTCGATCGTAGTAATCGATAAGAGGCGCGGTCTGAGAATTGTACACTCCCAGTCTCTCTCTTATGGTCGCTTCGCTGTCATCCGCCCGCTGATACAGCTCGGAACCGCACGCATCACAGATTCCCTCTTTCTTCGGGGGATTGAACATGACGTGATACATTCTGCCGCATTCCGAATTCTTGCAGGTGCGACGACCCGATAATCTTTTCACGAGCTCCTCATCAGGAACATCCACGAGCACAACGTGATCTATACCTTTTGACTGGCCGGCAAGAATTTTGTCCAGTGCTTCTGCCTGGCCTACGGTACGAGGAAAACCGTCAAGCATATAACCTTTGTCCAGATCGGGTTTGGTGAGTCGTTCTTCCACGACTCCAATGACCACGTCGTCAGGAACCAGCTCGCCTTGCTCCATGTAGCCTTTCGCTTTCAGGCCCATGGGGGTGCCCTCTTTTACCGCGGCTCTGAAGATGTCGCCTGTTGAAATCTGCGGGACGCCGAGCGTATCTGTGAGTTTCTTCGCCTGCGTGCCCTTACCCGAACCTGGTCCACCCAACAAAACGATTCTCATGGTACCTTCCTTATTTAGTATAGGGATGCGGTATTACCGCCGTCCCTTAATCCGGCCCGAACGGATGAAACCTTCATAATGCCGCTGGATCATGTGGGACTCGATTTGAGTCAACGTGTCCAGAGCGACACCCACAACAATCAGGAGCGAGGTTCCTCCGAAGTAAAAGGGCGCGTTAAAACGCGATATGAGGATCGACGGAAGAACGCACACTACTGAAACATAGATCGCTCCCCCGAACGTGATTCTCGTCAACACCTTGTCTATGTACTGAGCGGTTTTTTTCCCGGGTCGTATTCCCGGAATATAACCACCGTATTTCTTCATGTTTTCTGCAACATCAACGGGATTGAACGTAACCGCCGTGTAGAAGTAGCAGAAGAATATGATCAGGGCCACAAAGATCGTCTCATACAGAAAGCTTCCGGGCCTCAGATAGCTCGTGATGGACGTGAGAATCGGGACATTCAGAAACTGAGCAATCGTGGCAGGGAAGATAATGAGTGAAGATGCAAAAATCGGAGGAATAACTCCGGCAGTGTTCACCTTGAGAGGCAGGTGAGTGCTTTGCCCCCCATACACGCGCCGGCCCACCACCCGTTTTGCATACTGCACGGGAATCCTGCGCTGCCCGCGTTCCACAAACACGATTATGCCGATCACCGCTATCATGATCACCAGGAGCAGCAGTAGCACGAGGAAACCGATATCGCCCGTCTGCACGAGCTGAACGGTGTGTCCCAGAGCTGAAGGCATCCTGGCCACAATACCGGCGAAAATGATCAATGATATCCCGTTACCGATACCCCGCTCAGTCATCTGCTCACCGAGCCACATGATGAACGCCGTGCCTGCAGCGAGAGTGATCATGGAGAGCAAGACAAAGGCAGTTGGGGACATGTAGACCATGCCCTCGCTCTTGGCCAGGCCTACACTTATGCCCAATCCCTGTATCAAAGCCAGCACCACAGTTCCGTACCGGGTGTACTGGGTGATCTTCTTTCTACCCGCTTCGCCCTCTTTGGAGAGTCTCTCCAAATGGGGCACAACCACCGTAAGGAGCTGGAGTATGATAGAAGCAGAAATATAAGGCATGATTCCCAGCGAAAACACGGAGAAGTTCTCCATGGCGCCGCCGGTGAACATGTCGATAACCCCGAACAGTGTCTGCGAATATTTTCCGAAAAAATCCCTCAGCGCGGCGGTATTAATCCCCGGGACCGGAATGTGAACTCCCAGACGATAGACGAAAAGCATCAGAAGCGTAAAAATAACCCTGCGCTTAAGTTCCGGTATTTTCGCTATATTGCCGATAGAGCCAATCACTACGGGAATCTCCTCGTAAATGGCCTGTTTGGTTCGTCAACAGACCGGACACTGACCATCATGCGATTTCCACTTTACCGCCGGCGGCTTCGATTTTCTTTCTGGCTGCCGTACTCGTCCGATCCAACATGATCGTGAACGCAGCGGACACATCACCCTGTGAAAGCAATTTTATCGGTCCACTCCGTTTCACGATTCCTTTTTCTCTTAAGGAATCCGGAGTGATGACCGCACCCGACTCAAACTGGACGAGATCCTTCAGATTCACTATGTTGTAGTGGATCTTGAATATATTCGTGAAGCCTTTCTTGGGCAGCCGCCGCTGGAGAGGCATCTGTCCACCTTCAAAACCGGGTGACACTCCGCCGCCTGAACGGGCCTTCTGACCTTTATGACCTTTTCCGCTGGTCTTTCCCAGGCCGGAAGCTTCTCCACGCCCAACTCTCTTGCGCTTTTGCTTCTTAGGTCCTTTGAGATTTGACAGATCCATATCTTCTCCGTTTGGAGCGGAACTATTCCGCAACCTCTTCGACTTGCACCAGATGGCTCACTTTGTCAATCATGCCTCTGATTGCGGCTGTATCCTGGAGCACCCGGCTCTGATTGACTTTCCTTAGCCCTAAACCTCGTACTGTGGCCAGCTGTTTTTCCGTGCTTTTTATCTTGCTTCGTATAAGCGTCACCTTAAGCATTGGGAACCAGCTCCTCTCCCTTATCGGACTCTTCTTCGCTCGGCCCCAGTTTTCCGAGTTTTCTCGCAATCTGCTGTTGGGTCCGCAGTCCTTTCAGGCCTTCAAATGTCGCTTTCACCACATTATGCGGATTGTTTGTGCCAATACATTTGGTGAGGATGTCGCGAATGCCTGCAGCTTCCATGACTGCACGAACAGCGCCGCCGGCGATGACTCCGGTTCCGGAACCGGCCGGCTTGAGGAGAACTTTTGCTGCGCCATACTCTCCGGTAATTTCGTGGGGAACCGTGCCGTTCACAATGGGGATTTCCACCAGGGAGGATTTGGCTCGTTCCACTCCCTTACGGATGGCTTCCGGGACTTCGTTTGCTTTTCCGAGTCCGTACCCGACTCGTCCCTGGCCGTCTCCCACGACGACAACAGCACTAAATGAAAATCTGCGTCCACCTTTCACGACCTTCGCGACCCTGCTCAGGTGAACAACGCGATCTTTCAATTCTCCTTCAGCTGCCACATCCGATCTGTTGAGCAACAGCTAATCCTCCTTCTTGAAGTCTAGAAAACCAATCCGCCTTCACGGGCTCCGTCGGCCAAAGCTCTGACTTTCCCGTGATAAAGGTACGGACCTCTGTCGAAGACCACTTTTGTGACATTGGCTTCTATGGCTCGAGCCGCAAGTCTGCGTCCGACTTCACGTGCAGTGTCTTTGTTAAAAGGATCGCCCGCTTTTCTCCGGAATCCTTTATCCAATGTCGAGGCCTGGACCAGGGTCACTCCCTTTCTGTCGTCTATAATCTGAGCGAATATATTCTTGTTTGACCGAAAAACAGTTAATCGGTGCCGGTCTCGATTATCCGCTAATTTATGACGGATTCGGCTGGTTCGTTTTTTTCTCGATTCCACTTTGTCCGTGATACTACTCATCTTGGTTCCTCTTCCACGCCTGGAGCAGTTTTTTTGCGTCGACAGTTACCAGGGCGTTTCCTTGATTCAAGGATGCGCTACTTGCCTCCGGCCTTGCCGACCTTACGTCTCACCTGCTCCCCGAGATACCGAATACCTTTGCCTCTGTAAGGCTCGGGCTTCCTCACACGCCGAATCCGAGCGGCCATTTCACCGACCTGCTGTTTGTCTATTCCCCGGACGTGGATAATCGTATTCTTTTCGACCTCTATAGTGAGACCTTCCGGTATGGGGACCACCACCGGATTGGAATACCCCACATTCAGGGTAAGCGTCTGCTTGTCTGTTTCAGCGCGATAACCGACGCCTTGAATTTCGAGGGATTTCGTAAACCCCGCGGTAACTCCGACGACCATGTTATTAATGAGTGTCCGCATCAGACCGTGCATAGCTCGTGACTTGCGATGATCCGACGCAGCGGACACTTTGATGAACGAGTCCTGGAGGTCTACGGTTACCAGGTCTGAAAAGGACAAGTTAAGCGCCCCTTTCGGCCCTTCAACGCTGATGTTCGGGGGTGTCAGTGTAACCTTCACCTTTTCAGGAATGGGTATCGGGGCCTTGCCTATTCTGGACATGTCTCAAGCTCCTCAATCAATTCCGTTACCAGATGCTGCAAAGCACCTCGCCTCCAATTCGGCGGCGGCGCGCCTCCTTGTCGGTCATAACTCCCTGAGACGTCGAGAGAATGAGAATACCCACCCCGCCATGGCTTTTGATACCATGTTCATGGCCTACGTACACGCGGCGGCCGGGACGGGACACTCTCTGGAGTCCTTCGATTACGCACTGTGTTTCGTCGTCGAACCGAAGGGTCACTTTCAGGACGCCCTGTTTGTTCTTTGTGGAACGAATCACCTTGTATTTCTTTACGTATCCCTCTTCCTTCATAATCTGGGCTATCCCGATCTTGAGGTCGGAGGCAGGGATCGTCACCTGTTCTTTGCGTGCCTGCTTCGCGTTGCGAATACGCGTCAACATGTCCGCTATGGGGTCAGTCATGCTCATCTCAGCAGTCTCCTACCAGCTCGATTTGACCATGCCCGGGATGTTGCCCTTAAGAGCCTCATTTCTCAGACATATGCGGCACAGATGAAATTTCCGGTAATATGCACGAGGTCTTCCACAGATGTGGCACCGATTGTACTGTCTCACCTCGAATTTTTGGGGCCTTGCCGCCTTCACCATCATAGATATTTTGGCCACGATTCCTCCTTGGAGGCTGTTTTCTACTTTCTAAAGGGTATACCCAGGTTAGTCAGCAATTCCCGTGCCTCTTCATCGGTATTCGCGGTGGTCACGATGGTAATGTTCATACCGCGAATCTTCTCGATTTTGTCGTAGTTGATCTCCGGGAAAATGATCTGCTCTTTTATGCCCATGGAAAAGTTACCCCTGCCGTCAAATCCTTTGGGGTTCACGCCACGGAAGTCCCTCACTCTGGGCAGAGCCACGTTAATCAGTTTATCCAGAAAAAAGAACATCGTATCACGCCTGAGGGTCACTTTGCACCCGATGGTCATGCCTTCCCGCAGCTTGAAAGATGCAATGGATTTTCTGGCTTTCCGCAAAACCGGCCACTGACCTGTGATCACTGCCATTTCCTGCTGAGCGCTGTCCAGGATTTTCGGATTCTGGATTGCCTCGCCCAGTCCCATATTGACGACAACTTTCTTCAGTACGGGCACCTGCATGGGATTGGAGTATTTGAATTTCTCCATCAAGGCCGGGACTATGTTCTGTTGATAGTATTCCTTGAGCCGCGACGCCATAACTTTTCCTCTAGCTCTCTAACTGTTCCGAACATTTCTTGCAGTACCGGACCCTTTTGCCGTCATCCAGGACTCGGGAACCGGTTCGGGTGGGTTTGGAACATTTCGGGCACACCAGCATGAGCTTTGACAGTTTGATGGGAGCTTCCTTTTCCACAATCCCGCCCTGTTGACCGGCTCTACCAGCTTTGGTGTGACGCTTTACTAAATTCAGCCGTTCCACAAGAGCGGCATCCTTTTCGCCAAGGACTTTGAGGATTTTCCCCTGTCTACCCTTTTCTTTGCCCGATATGACTTTAACCTTGTCGTTCTTCTTTATATTACCCATGTTACAGGACCTCCGGCGCCAAGGACACGATCTTCATGAACTTCTTGGCCCTCAGTTCCCGGGCCACCGGTCCGAATATACGGGTACCTATGGGTTCCATCTGATTGTTTATCAGCACAGCGGAGTTGTCATCGAATCGGATGTACGACCCGTCAGGCCTTCGGACCGAGCGACGTGTTCTGACCACCACCGCTTTGTGGACCTCTCCCTTTTTTACCTTGGAGTTAGGTATGGCCTCTTTGACACTCACTATGACGACGTCGCCCACGCTCGCATACTTCCGTCGCGTCCCGCCCAAAATCTTGATGCAAAAGAGTTCCTTCGCACCAGAATTGTCGGCAACGTCCATACGTGTCTGCTGTTGAATCACAACACACCTCCAGGAAGCGCCGCTTCCTTCAAAATCTTACGGACGCGCCAGTTCTTGTGACGGCTGAGCGGCTTCGTTTCTACAATCATTACCTCATCGCCGACACGGCAACGATTGTCTTCGTCGTGGACCATAAAACGTTTCCTGCGACGAACGAATTTCTTGTAGATAGGATGAAGAACGGTTCGGCTGATCTCCACGACTACGGTCTTATCCATTTTGTTGCTGATCACTACGCCGGTTCGAACCTTGCGCTGCTTTCTGTTATCCGAGGAGTTCGTCATTGAGACGCCTCCTTTTCTCTTATGATGGTCTTCACTCGGGCAATTTCCCTGCGGAGTTTCCTCAGACGAGCGGTTTTATCCAGTTGACCGGTTGCATGTTTGAAACGGAGTTGGAATTCCTCATTCAAGAACTCTTTCTCCTTTGCGGCCAATTCTTCCACTGAAAGATCTCTGAGTTCACGAGGTTTCATACCAGCTCCTCACGTGTGACGAACCGAGTTTTAAGAGGCAGCTTTCTCGCTGCAAGCCGGAAGGCTTCACGGGCGACTTCCTCAGGAACGCCTTCCATCTCGTACATCACTTTTCCCGGTTTGACGACGGCCACCCACTCTTCAGGGGCGCCTTTACCCTTACCCATACGAGTTTCTGCAGGCTTCTTCGTAATGGGCTTATCGGGAAACAAACGGATCCAGATCTTACCGCCTCTTTTCACATGGCGGGTCATGGCAATACGAGCCGCTTCGATCTGCCGAGCCGTTATCCAACCGGGGACCAGGGCCATTAAGCCGAACTCCCCGAAGGAAACGTGTGTTCCCTTGCTTGGCGTTCCATTCAGACGGCCTTTTTGCCGTTTTCTGTACTTGACTTTCTTAGGCGCGAGCATTTTATCTCTCCGCTTGCGTGCTCTTTATCAACTCACCCTTGAATATCCAGACTTTTACGCCGATAACCCCGTACGTGGTGGATGCTTGGGCGAATCCATAATCGATATCAGCTCTTAACGTTTGGAGAGGTACTCGGCCCTCTCTGTACCATTCCCGTCTTGCCATCTCCGCGCCACCCAGACGGCCCGCAGTGGCAATTCGAATGCCTTTTGCTCCCGATTTCAAGGCACTGGTCACGGATTTCTTCATTGCCCGCCTGAAGGCTATTCGTCTTTCCAACTGCTGAGCAACGTTTTCTGCGACCAATTGCGCATCGATTTCGGGCTTACGGATTTCTTTGATGTCGACAATAACTTCTTTATCCGTAAGTTTCAGGATCTCCCTGCGGAGCTTTTCGATTTCGCTCCCCTTGGGACCGATAACGATTCCGGGTCGAGCCGTGTGAATGATGATGCGAATCTTTCCGGCTGCTCTCTCGATTTCGATTCTCGAGATGCTGGCTTGTGAAAGACGCCTTTTGACGAAATCCCGAAGCTTGAGATCCTCAATGAGAAAATTACCGTAATCTCTCTGTGAGTACCATCGCGAGTCCCAAGTCCGGATCACGCCTAAACGGAATCCCTGGGGATGTACTTTCTGTCCCAAGTCTACCCTCCTGAGGGTTGGAAATCCGAAAGCTCCGTGAGAGCTTCCAATGTGTTTTATTCTTCACTAACGGCCACGACGATGTGGCTGGTTCTTTTTCTCACTCGAGTGGCTCGCCCCATGGCTCTCGGTATCCATCGCTTTGCAGTGGGGCCTTCATCTATCATAATCCTGCTGATGTACAGACTTTCCTCGTCTACGCCCCTGGACTGGGTTGCATTGCCCAACGCGGACTGAACCACCTTCAGGATCAGTTCGGCGCCTTTCTTTGGAGTGAACCGAAGCAGACTCATAGCTTTGCTGACGGGCATTCCGCGGACGAGGTCAGCCACAAGCCTGGCTTTACGTGCCGAGATCCGAGCATACTTGTGAGTTGACACCCATTCCATTATTTTCTCCCCTTCTTGGCCTTCCTGTCTCCCGCATGGCCGTGGAAGGTGCGGCTGGGAGAGAACTCCCCGAGCTTATGCCCGACCATATTCTCGGTGACGAAAACCGGGATGAATTTCTTGCCGTTATGCACCGCAAAGGTGAGGCCCACCATATCGGGAATAATGGTCGAGCGCCGGGACCAGGTCTGGATCACTTTGCGTGAACCCGTGTCCTTTGCCTGCATCACTTTTCTCAACACGTGATCGTCCACAAATGGACCTTTGTGCACCGAACGGGGCATTGAACTACTTCCTTCGCTTGACTATGTATTTGTCAGAGTCTTTTTGTCTTTTTCGAGTCTTGTACCCTTTAGTAGGCACACCCCAGGGCGTAACGGGATGCCGACCGCCGGATGTTCTACCCTCACCGCCGCCGTGCGGATGATCCACAGGGTTCATGACGACGCCTCGAACCTTGGGTCTTCTTCCAAGTCTGCGGGTACGGCCCGCCTTTCCGAGGGAGATGTTCTCGTGATCCAGGTTGCCGACCTGCCCGATTGTCGCTCTGCAACGATCGATGATCGACCGGACTTCACCTGAGGGAAGTTTTAACTGGACATACCCTTGATCTTTGGCCATGAGCTGCCCGTAAGTCCCCGCGGATCGAATAATCTGTCCGCCTTTGCCGATCTTCATTTCCACATTGTGGACCATCGTCCCCAAAGGAATATTCTTGAGCGGCATACAGTTTCCAGGTCGAATGTCGACGCGATCGCCTGCAAGAATGGTTTCGCCCACCTTCAGGCCGTCAGGCCAGAGAATATAGGCTTTTTCGCCGTCAAGGTAACTTATCAGGGCAATTCGGGCACTCCGATTCGGGTCGTATTCCACACTCACGACTTTACCGGGAACATCTACCTTGTCCCTGCGAAAATCAATGATGCGAAATCGTCTTTTGTGACCGCCGCCGCGATGCCGTGCAGTCAGCCTTCCGTAATTGTTTCGGCCGCCCTTTTTTCTCGCTCCCGTGGTCAGTGACTTCTGGGGTTCGTCCGTAGTGATCTCGTCGAAACTGAACCCGGTCTGGAATCTGATTCCCGGAGATGTCGGCTTATATTTCTTGATGGCCATTTTGATCCAGTCCTCAATTCTTTTCTCGATCGAGTGAGCGCCTTATGGTTGCGTGCCCGATCTTAAACACCTTCAAAGAACTCTACGCGGTCTCCCTCTTTTAGAGTCACTATGGCTTTTTTCCAGTGCTTACGTCTGCCGACCGTACGGCCGAGTCTCTTGCGTTTTCCGAGTCGGTTCTGCGTGCGAACCGAAAGCACCGTCACTTTGAACAGCTTTTCAACTGCTTTCTTGATCTCCGACTTGTTCGAGCCGGGATGCACTTCAAAGATCAGTTGATTGTTGTCGTCTTTAAGTCCGGAGCCCTTCTCGGTAATGATCGGCCTGCGAATGATTGCGTATTCTTCCAGCATTATCCCAACCTCTCATGGATTTTGGGCACCGCGTCCTGGAGTAATACCAGCCTGTCGTACCTGAGCAAGTCGTACACGTTGAGCCCTTCTGTCGGCAAGATCATGACATGATAAAGATTACGAGAAGACCTCGACAGTGTTTCATCCTTTTCGGAGGTTACGAACAGCGTTTTTCCAGTATCAAGCCCCATGGCCTTTACGGTCTCAAGGAAGAGCTTGGTCTTCGGCGATTCCAGTTCGATCTTATCAACTACAAAGAGGTTGTTGTCTCTGAGTCTCGAGCTCAGGACGGACCGCAAAGCCTCTTTTCTCACCTTCTTTGGGAGTGAAAAGGCGTACGAACGGGGATGGGGACCGAATACCGTTCCACCACCAACCCACACGGGAGAACGATTGGTGCCTGCCCGTGCACGACCGGTACCTTTTTGCCGCCAGGGCTTCTTGCCGCCACCCGAGATTTGCCCACGGGTTTTTGTAGCCGCAGTACCGCAGCGGCGTTTGGCCTGCTGCCAGACCACCACCTGCTGCACGAGCTGATCGCGGGACTCCACATTGAATATGCGGTCATCCAGTTCGATAGTGTCGACCTTTACGCCTTTTTGGTTGATAACGTCTACCGAGGCCATTAGCGTTTCCTTATATATACGATCGTCCCTTTGGCTCCGGGTACCGGGCCTTTGAGAAAGATCAGGTTTTCGTCAGGCCTGACTTCCAAAACTCTTACGCTCGGAGCAGTGACTTTGGCCCCGCCAAGCCTTCCGGGAAGCCTTTTTCCTTTGAACACGCGGGAGGGCCATGCACACTGACCGACGGATCCGGGAATCCTGTGAGACCGGGAGCCGTGAGTCTCGCGTCCACCGCCAAAGTTCCAGCGTTTCATAACGCCCGCGAAACCTTTTCCTTTGCTCATCCCGACCACTTTGACTAAATCACCGGGAGTGAATATATCGGCTCGTACTTCCTGCCCGACTTCAATGGAATCTTCAGCGGAGAATTCCTTGATAATTCTGAACGGAGCGGTCCCGGCTTTCTTGAACTGCCCCAGGTCCGGCTTATTCATCCTGCTTTCCTTCACGGAGCCGAATCCGAGCTGAACCTTGGAGTTCTCTTTCTTCTGGATTACAGTGCAGGGGCCCGCCTCCACGACGGTGACTCCGATTGCCTGACCCGACTCGTCAAAGACCTGGACCATACCCAGTTTTTTTCCAATCATTCCGTTAACCATGTCCGTCTCCTCGACGTGCCGTCTAAGCCTTTATCTCCACATCCACTCCGGGAGAGAGATCCAGCTTCATCAGGGCATCCAGCGTTTGTTGGGTCGGTTCAAGGATGTCCAGCAGCCGCTTGTGAACACGAATCTCGAATTGCTCTCGAGACTTCTTGTCAATGTGCGGAGATCGAAGAACCGTGTATTTATGAATCCTTGTAGGAAGAGGTATCGGGCCGGCCACTTTTGCTCCGGTTCTCCATGCAGTGTCGACTATCTCAGCAGCCGATTGATCCAGCAGCTTGTGATCGTACGCCTTTAACCTGATCCGTATCTTGAGGGCTTGCATATCCATGGGTATAAAACCTCGCAGTCAACTTCAGGCTGCTACTCGATAATTTCCGAGATAACTCCTGCACCGACGGTTCGGCCGCCTTCCCGGATGGCGAAGCGGAGTTCTTTTTCCATTGCTATGGGAGTGATCAGTTTGCCTTCCAGGGATACGTTGTCACCGGGCATTACCATCTCTACGCCTTCCGGAAGCGTGATCACGCCGGTAACGTCTGTGGTACGGAAGTAAAACTGAGGCCGATAACCGTTGAAAAACGGAGTGTGGCGTCCACCTTCCTCTTTAGCCAGAATATAGGTCTCTGCCTTGAAGTGGGTGTGGGGAGTGATCGTTCCCGGATGGGCAACAACCTGGCCGCGTTCCACGTCGTCGCGTTTGATGCCACGAAGCAGCAAGCCTACATTGTCACCGGCCTCGCCCACATCCAGCACCTTACGGAACATTTCCACGCCCGTGCACACTGTCTTGCGGGTGTCGCGAATACCCACGATCTCTACTTCTTCGTTCACCTTTACCCGGCCTCGCTCCACTCGACCCGTCACCACCGTTCCACGTCCGGAGATGCTGAACACGTCCTCGACAGGCATAAGGAACGGTTTCTCAGTCTCGCGAATCGGTACAGGCACATACTCGTCAACCGCATTCATAAGCTCGATGATGCACTGAGCATCCGGATGCTTCGGATCGCCGGCCTCAAGGGCCTTCAAAGCGCTTCCACGGATGATCGGAATATCGTCACCGGGGAATTCGTACGAAGTCAGAAGCTCGCGGAGCTCAAGCTCTACCAGCTCGATCAGCTCCGGATCGTCTACCATGTCTACCTTGTTCAAAAACACTACTATATAGGGAACGCCGACCTGACGGGCCAAAAGGATGTGCTCTCGTGTCTGGGGCATTGGACCGTCATTGGCTCCAACAACCAGGATCGCTCCGTCCATCTGAGCGGCTCCGGTTATCATGTTCTTGATATAGTCTGCGTGGCCGGGGCAGTCCACGTGTGCATAGTGGCGCTTGTCCGTCTGATACTCCACGTGTGCAGTCGCTATCGTTATCCCGCGCTCCTTCTCTTCAGGAGCCTTGTCTATCTCCTCGAACGGTATGTACGAAGCCAGACCCTTCTTCGCTAGCACCCGCGTGATTGCCGCTGTTAGCGTGGTCTTGCCGTGGTCGATGTGTCCTATCGTTCCAACGTTTACGTGTGGCTTCGTTCGCTCAAATTTCGCCTTGCCCATGGGCTCCTCCAGATTGCTTAAACTCGGCGACCACCTTCTCCATGACGGACTGTGGCGCAGGTTCATAATGAGAAAATCGCATTGTAAATGTGGCCCGGCCTTGTGTGAGACTCCTCAGGTCCGTTGCGTATCCGAACATGCGGGCCAGCGGAACTCTTACACCAACGGTCTGGATTCCCGAGCGGCTTTCCATTCCCAGGATCTTCCCCCGCCTCGCGGTGAGGTTTCCAAGGACGTCGCCCAGAAATTCCCCCGGTGTAACCACTTCCACATCCATAATCGGTTCGAGAAGAATGCTTCGGCCCCGCTCACTAGCTTGCCTGAACGCCATAATCCCGGCCATCTTGAAGGCCATTTCCGAAGAATCTACCTCATGAAATTTGCCGTCGGTGAGGGTCACCTTCAGATCTACGACAGGGTAGCCAGCCAGGATCCCTGTTTCCATTGCAGTTCGCACACCCTCTTCAACGGGTTTGATAAATTCTTTCGGTATGACTCCGCCTGTAATTTTGTCGACAAATTCGAAGCCTGAACCTTCTTTGATCGGTTCGACTTCCAGGGTAACCTCTGCGAACTGCCCTTTTCCACCGGTCTGTTTCACGTGCCGATAATTCACGATAACCGGTTTGGTGAGGGTCTCTCGAAACGCCACCTGAGGCTCACCCACATTAGCTTCTACCTGAAACTCTCTCAATAACCGATCTACAACTATTTCGAGGTGAAGCTCGCCCATGCCCGATAGAATGGTCTGGCCGGTTTCTTTGTCGATCTTCACTTTCAAAGAAGGATCTTCCCTGAGAAGTCGACTAAGGGCACGGGACAGTTTGTCCGTTTCGTCTCTGGACTTCGGTTCAAGTGCTATGGAGATAACCGGCTCGGGAAATTCCATAGACTCCAAAAGCAACGGAGCATTTTCATCCGAGAGTGTGTCACCCGTCTTGGTGTACTTCAGACCGACCGCTGCAACGATGTCTCCTGCACGGGCTTCTTTGATCTCTTCACGTTGATTGGCATGCATTTGCACAATGCGGCCGATGCGTTCCTTCTTATCGGCATTCACGTTGAACACCGAGGAACCGGCGGTCACTTTTCCGGAGTAAACCCTCAGGAACGTCAGATTCCCCGTGTACGGATCGTTCATAATCTTGAATGCGAGAGCTGAGAAAGGACCTTCCACCTCACGTGACAGGGATTGTCCCTGGGCGTCCTTTCCTTCTACCGGAGGGACATCCATCGGAGACGGGAGGAATTCCACAACAGCGTCGAGAAGCTGTTGAATCCCCTTGTTCTTGAATGCTGCGCCCAAAAGCACGGGGGTAATTTTGAGGTCGAGCGTACCTTTCCGGATCGTTTTCTGAATTCGGTCCACCGGGATGTCAGTATCGCCTTCCAGGTAGCTCTCCAGCAGCTCGTCGTCCAATTCGCACACGCTCTCTACGAGCTGTTGCCTCGCGTTTTGAGCGTCATCCAGATATTCCGCCGGTATTTCCTGGGCAATGACTCTCATGCCCCTTGAATCATCGTCGAAAACCAGCGCCTTCATGGAGACCAGATCGATGACTCCCCGAAACCGATCCTCGGTCCCGAGTGGGATCTGCAAAAGGAGGGGATTGGTTCTCAATCTGGTCTTCAACATGTCTATCACTCTCAGATGGTCTGCACCTGACCGGTCCATTTTATTTATGAACGCGATCCTTGGAATTCCGTATCGGTCTGCTTGCTTCCAGACCGTTTCCGACTGCGGTTCGACTCCGCCTACTGCGCAGAATAGTGCGACAGCTCCGTCCAACACTCGAAGGGACCGTTCCACCTCAATGGTGAAATCTACGTGTCCCGGAGTATCGATTATGTTTATACGATGGTTCTTCCACTCACAGACTGTTGCAGCGGAAGTTATCGTAATGCCTCGCTCCTGTTCTTGTTCCATCCAGTCCATGACAGCCTGACCGTCGTGGACTTCTCCCATACGATGCGAAACTCCTGTGTAATAGAGAACCCTTTCCGTAGTTGTGGTCTTTCCCGCATCTATGTGTGCCATTATCCCGATATTTCGGGTTCGGTTCAGTGAATCTCCGCTCATTCGATCCGGTCTCTCCAGGACACCTACCACCTGTAGTGTGCAAACGCCTTATTGGCCTCTGCCATTTTGTGGGTGTCCTCTTTCTTTTTGACCGAACTCCCTTTGTTTCCCGCAGCATCCAGCAGTTCCGAGGCGAGTCTTTCATGCATACTCTTTTCGCCTCGACCTCTGGCGTATTGTATGATCCATCTGATAGCCAACGCCTGACGTCTTTCGGGTCTGATCTCCACAGGCACCTGATACGTGCTCCCGCCCACTCGACGAGACCGCACTTCCAGGACCGGCTTAACGTTGTCCACTGCTCGTTCGAACAATTTCAGAGGATCTTCATTGGCTCTTTTGGCCATAAGTTCAAAAGCGTCGTAGAGGATGCCCTCTGCGACAGATTTTTTGCCTTGCCACATAATCCCGTTTACGAACTTCGCAACGAGTTTGCTGTGATGTTTTGGATCCGGCAAAATATCCCTTTTCGGAACTTTTCCTTTTCTAGGCATGCATGCTGCTCCATCCGGGCTCGGCGGCCAAGTAACGTTTTCCAATATCCAGAACGGGCTGCACCGGGCAGCTTCCAAGTTGGAAAGGTTTAGGGGCTTTGGCGTTTCCGCTCGGTGATCTTGTCGATCCCCTCTAAACCTACCCCGCGTCTCCGCGGTTTACCTGGACCCGTTATATTTACGTAATCCCGAGGTTTTGGTCAGCGCTTTCGGTCTGACCGAATCCACACACAATCAGGGATTATTTCGGGCGTTTTGTTCCGTATTTTGATCTTCCCTGCTTACGGTCCTGCACCCCAAATGCGTCTTGAGCACCCCTAATAATATGGTAGCGAACACCAGGAAGGTCTTTAACTCTTCCCCCTCTTATAAGGACAACTGAGTGCTCCTGAAGGTTGTGACCGATACCGGGGATATAGGAGGTGACTTCGTATCCATTCGTGAGACGGACCCTTGCTACCTTACGCAACGCAGAGTTAGGTTTCTTGGGAGTGGTTGTGTACACTCTCACGCACACGCCTCTGCGCTGAGGGCAGTTGGTCAGTGCAGGGGCTGAGCTTTTCTTTCTCGGCCTTTCTCTTCCTTTTCTGACCAGTTGATTAATTGTCGGCATACGCGACTACCTCCAAATAGTATCCAGGCATTATGTTCAAATTATCCTCTTCTTGTCAAGCCTTTTTGTCTCGCACCGATTTGATTCACGGCAATGCGCCAGCAAAGGATTCGGGCCACTCTGCTGCCCGGTGCCGGTCAAATCAGCATTATAGCGATTGTTAAGAAAAAGACCTCAATTCAGTAGGGCCGGTCCGTCAAGAATCCCCCGAGGCCCATAGGCGCTAACTTTTCTGCAATTCTCTGTCCCGCAGGGACTAAAGAAAATAGCCGGTAATTGATTGCCGGGATTTTTACGCATCAGCCGTCCCTCCGGGACTCTAAAATCATTGAGCTTTTCCTTATCCGGCGATGAATCGCCGGCCTATTGTCAGTTGTTCCTCCAGAACAAACGACCCAAAATTCCATAACTTAGCGCCTATGCTCCCCAGCCCCCCTTTAGAAACGAGGGTCAAAGGCGGCGGCATCTATGCCCCCCTTTCGTAAAAGGGGCATTTTGATTCGGGCAGAATCTTTGACAACCGATATAAGGTCGCGAATTCATATGCGAATCTTCGACCGTCAGGAACAAAACAAGCGGGAGTTGCATTTACAAAAGCCTCCCGCTTGATTCAAGTGACTTCAAATATCAGGTATCCGCGGACGCGCATGCGCGCTGCCCGCGGCACATTAATCTAAAACTACGCGGTCTCCTGGTAGGAGACTACCGGCCGCGCCTTCTCGGGTTTACCACGGCGTTCCTGCTCATCGTCCATATGGAGAAGCCTCAGGTTTTTGTACCTGCTCAGGCCGGTTCCTGCGGGTATCAGCCGTCCCATGATCACGTTTTCTTTCAGGCCGCGCAGGTAGTCGATCTTCCCTGAAATAGCCGCTTCCGTGAGCACTTTCGTGGTTTCCTGGAAGCTCGCAGCGCTGATAAAAGAATCTGTAGACAGAGAGGCTTTGGTTATACCGAGCAGGAGCGGTTCGCCCATCGCGGGTACTCCGCCGGCTTGCATAACTCGATTATTTTCCTCTTCGAAGACTTGTCGTTCGATCTGTTCGCCGACCAGGAAGTCCGTATCGCCAACTTCTTTGACACGCACGCGGCGCAGCATCTGCCGAACGATAACTTCGATGTGTTTATCGTTGATCTTAACGCCCTGGAGTCTGTAGACCTCCTGGACTTCGTCAACGAGGTACTTGGCCAGCTCTTTTTCACCTTTAATTCCCAAGAGGTCATGCGGATTGGTCGAACCCTCCATGAGGGGCTCGCCTGCCTGGACCCAATCTCCGGAGTGCACGGAAATGTGCTTGCCTTTGGGAATCAGGTATTCTTTCTGCTCGCCCAGTTCCGGGGTAACAATGACTTTCCGCTTGCCTTTGGTATCTTTTCCGAAGCTCACGATCCCGTCGATTTCCGCAATAATCGCGAATTCTTTGGGCTTGCGTGCCTCGAACAGCTCGGCAACTCGCGGCAGACCACCTGTAATGTCTTTTGTTTTTGTGGTCTCACGCGGGATTTTGGCGATAACGTCACCTGCGTGTACTTCCTCGCCTTCTTTAACCATGATGTTCGCGCCAACCGGCAACAGATAGCGAGCTTCAGAATCGCCGATCTTGATAGTTCTGCCGTGCTCGTCCTTAATGGACACTCGAGGCCTGACTTCCGAGTCCTTATCTTTGTACTCGACAATCACTTTTCGAGAGAGACCCGTGACTTCATCCACCTGCTCGCTCATCGTGAGACCTTCGATGACGTCACCGAATTTCACTCGGCCCGAGACTTCCGTAATAATGGGAATCGTATAGGGGTCCCATTCAGCCAGAAGAGTTTCACGGTTGACTGGTTCGTCATCCTGAACCCTCAGGCGCGCCCCATAGATGACTTTGTTTCGCTCTCTTTCTCGTCCCTTATCATCAGTAATCGCGCAATACCCGTTGCGGTTCATGACTACGCGTTCACCATCGCGGTTGACAACGGTTTTCAAGTCTATGAACTTGACGCGTCCTTCGTTGCGGGAGAAGAGCTCCGATGAACCGGAACCCAACCACTCCAGCAAGACCTGACCTTCTGATTCGATACGGTCACCGTCCTGGACTTTCACGTTCATGTAATCCATGACGGGGTAACGCTCGTACAATCTGAAATGAACGGGCCCATCCTTATCCTCAATCAAATTGAAGATACCGCCTCGTTTTTCTGCTTCACTCATACGAGAGCCACCGGAACTCGACTCAAAGATAAACGTGTTAGGCGATATTCTTTCACCATGGCGGACAATGAATCGGTGATCCGCCGGGATCAGGAACTTGCTCCTGTTCCCTTCGTCATCTACGACGGTGAAAGATTTCCTGTCCAACGATATCTCGATCTTGCCTCCGAGGCTTTCAGCCTCATGCATCTCATGGTGCGGTCCCTCATAGAGGAAGGAATTCTCACGTAAGGTTTGCCCGTTCTCGATCAGCCATCTATCGAATTCGGAAGGATCAAGAGTGAACTCTTCGGAAACGATGATCGCCTTTATCTTGTCTTTGTCCCTCTCGAAGGAGACTCGACCTCTTTTTCGAGCGGAAATGATATTCCTTTTCAAAGAAGCGGTTCCACCGATATGGAACGTACGCATGGTGAGCTGTGTTCCAGGCTCTCCAATGGACTGTGCGGCAATGATTCCCACTGCTTCACCGATGTTGACCATTCTTCCGTGAGCGAGATCGCGGCCGTAGCACAGGCTGCAAACTCCTCTTCGAGACTGGCAGGTGAGCACCGAACGGATTTTCACTCGATCGATACCCGCATCCTGGATTCTTTCTCTATGGTCCTCTTTTATCTCTTCGTTGGCCTTTACGATGATCTCACCGGTAAACGGGTGTTCGATGTCCTCCAGAGCCACTCTCCCGAGGATACGATCTGCAACGTGTTCGATGATCTCGCCGCCCTCTTCCAGAGAGGCCATTTCGATACCATCGAGGGTGCCGCAATCCGGTTCACTGATGATTGCATCCTGGGCCACATCCACGAGTCGCCTGGTAAGGTAACCGGAGTTGGCCGTTTTGAGCGCGGTATCAGCGAGACCTTTTCGTGCGCCGTGCGTCGAGATAAAGTACTGCAACACTGAAAGGCCTTCACGGAAATTCGCCTCGATGGGAGTCTCGATGATTTCTCCGGTAGGCTTTGCCATGAGACCGCGCATACCTGCGAGCTGGCGAATCTGCTGGGTGCTACCTCTCGCTCCGGAGTCCGCCATCATATAAATGGGGTTGAAACTCTCGACTTTGCGTTCCGAGCCGTCTTTGAGTTCCACGGTCATAGTTCTCAGCTCGTTCATCATGCGTTCCGAGATGTCCTCGTTCGCTCGAGCCCAAATATCAATGACCTTGTTGTAACGTTCACCGTCGGTGATGAGACCTTCCTTGTACTGGTTCTGGATTTCCAGCACTTCTTCCCGTGCCTTGTTGATAATGTCCCGCTTCGATTCAGGAATCTTCATATCGTCAACGCAAATGGAAAGCCCGGCTTTGGTCGCGTAATAGTAACCAAGGTCTTTCAGCCTGTCTGCAAGGATAACGGTCTTTTTGTCACCGCATCGCCGGTACGCCTCATCGATGAGGTTTGCCAGCTCTTTCTTCTTCATGACTTTATTTAAATGAGAGAACGGGATTTCCTCAGGAACGATTTCTCTGAGAAGCACCCGGCCGACCGTAGTCAGGATTTTTTCTCCGTTTTCACGAAGCAGGATTTTCTGATGGAGATCGACTACTCCTGCATCGTAAGCCACACGAATTTCCCAGCTATCGGTAAACACTCGTGGTGTAGTGTCGACTTCAGGATCGACGGACTCACGGGTCAAATAATAGAGTCCCAAGACGATGTCCTGAGTAGGCACAATGATGGGTTTCCCGTGAGCAGGTGACAAGATGTTATTGGTGCTCATCATGAGCACTCGGGCTTCAACTTGTGCTTCCACGGACAAGGGAATATGCACTGCCATCTGGTCACCGTCGAAGTCGGCGTTGAATGCGGTACAAACCAGAGGATGCAACTGAATCGCTTTTCCTTCGATAAGAACCGGTTCAAAAGCCTGGATGCCCAGTCTGTGCAGCGTAGGTGCACGGTTGAGGAGCACCGGATATTCCTTCACCACGTCTTCCAGGATGTCCCAGACTTCGGGAGTCTCCTTTTCCACCAGTTTTTTTGCACTCTTGATGGTGGTGACGTACCCGCGTTCCTCCAGTTTGTTGTAGATGAACGGTTTGAACAGTTCCAATGCCATTCTCTTGGGCAAACCGCACTGATGCAGCCTGAGGTCAGGACCTACGACGATAACGGAGCGGCCTGAATAGTCTACCCGTTTTCCCAGCAGGTTCTGGCGGAATCGGCCTTGCTTGCCTTTGAGCATGTCAGATAGCGACTTGAGCGGCCGTTTGTTGGGTCCGGTAATGACGCGACCCCGTCTGCCATTATCGAACAGCACGTCTACCGCTTCCTGGAGCATGCGCTTCTCATTCCGGAGAATGATTTCAGGCGCATTAAGCTCTTTGAGCCGTTTTAGACGATTGTTCCTGTTGATGACCCGCCTGTACAGATCGTTCAGGTCCGATGTAGCGAACCGGCCCCCATCCAGAGGAACGAGCGGCCGAAGATCGGGCGGAATGACCGGCACAGTCGTGAGAATCATCCACGCCGGGTTCTGCCACTGACGGAACACGGCCAAGTCCTCCGGCGGAACTACTCTGGATCTCACCAGCCTGTCGATAACATTATTGATTTCGATATAGGCCAGTTGCTTGCGTACTTCCCAGTCGTCGTTCTCTTCCCATTTGAGTTGGATTGCACGAGCGGCCTGTACGATTTCTTCCAGGAAGCGGCCCATTTCACTTTCAGGGTCTGCTGCCTGATACAGTGTGGTCAGCTCGGTCACGAGGACTTCCGGTTCAATCCCTTTGAGTGCTTCGAGCACTCGCAGTCTTTTTGCCAGTTTCTTGCGCTTGGCTTCAGAGGTCGAGCCTTTCATATCCTCGCGAAGCTTTATACTCTCTTGCACCAGGTCGAGTCTCTCCAGGAGATCCCGAACCGCTTCGCCACCCATACGGGTCTCAAAGGAACCGGTCCCGAACTGCTCCAGGGTTTGCCGGTATTTTTCTTCATTGATAAGGGTTCCCGGCTCCAGATCGGTTTTCCCGGGATCGATTACGAGAAACGATTCGAAGTAGAGTACCCGTTCCACTTCCTTTAGCGTGAGGTCCAAAAGCGTGCCGATTCTGCTCGGCAGACTTTTCAGGAACCATATATGAGCCACCGGAGTGGCCAATTCGATATGGCCCATGCGCTCACGGCGGACTTTGGATTGGATTACTTCAACACCGCATTTTTCGCATATAGTGCCCCGGTGCTTCATGCGTTTGTATTTTCCGCAATTGCACTCGTAATCTTTGACAGGGCCGAATATTTTTGCACAGAAAAGCCCGTCACGTTCCGGTTTGAACGTTCGATAATTAATGGTCTCCGGTTTCTTGACTTCGCCGTGGGACCAGGATCTGATTTTCTCCGGCGATGCCAGAGAAATCTTGACTGCATTGAAATTTAACGGGTCTTTCGGTTTTTCAAAAAAGCTGTAATATACGTCTTCCAATGTTCCCTCCTGGTAAGCATTGACCGAAATATGTCTCTTCGGTCTCGAGGGATCGCCCGGGTCCCTGGGGAGCCGGGCTACTTTTGAGAATTGGCGGGACCTTTCGGCTGAATCATCTCAGGAATCATCGATATCCTGCATCTTCGAACCGATCGATCTCGCACATTTTGCCTCTACGCGGTTCTTCCCAGTGCCGCAGTTTTAGGCCCTAACCCGCCACTGCAGTATCACTTTCCAGTAGTTCGATATCCAAGCCCAAGGATTTAATCTCTTTGACCAAGACATTGAACGATTCGGGCAGACCCGGTTCGAGGACATTCGTTCCTTTTACAATACTTTCGTACATTCTCGTACGGCCTGTGACATCGTCGGATTTCACGGTCAGGAATTCCTGGAGAGAATAGGCTGCTCCATAGGATTCCATGGCCCACACTTCCATTTCTCCGAGTCTCTGGCCGCCGAACTGAGCTTTACCGCCCAACGGTTGCTGCGTAACCAGTGAGTAGGGCCCTATAGCTCTTGCATGGATCTTGTCGTCAACAAGGTGGTGGAGTTTCATCATGTAGATGATCCCCACAGTAACCCTTGTGTCAAAAGGATCTCCGGTCCGGCCGTCATAAAGCTTCGTTTGTCCGGTACCTGATAGATCGGCCGATGTAAGCAGGGATTTGATCTCGGTTTCCCGCGCACCGTCAAAGACGGGGGTTGCAATGGGAACACCGCTGGAAAGAGAGGCTACAAATCTCTTGACCTGATCGTCATCCATCTCATCGATGATGGCTTTCACTTTCCGCTTACGTTCGGGTTCATAGCATTCGAATATCCGAAATAGCTGTTCTCTGAGTTTCTCCGGGGAGAAATTCTCTTCCAGCATCTTGTTCAAAGATTCGCCAAGCCCGCGAGCCGCCCATCCAAGATGGGTTTCGAGGATCTGGCCGACGTTCATTCGGGACGGAACACCGAGCGGGTTCAGCACGATCTCTACGGGAGTGCCGTCTTCAAAATACGGCATATCCTCTTCAGGAAGAATTCGAGAGAGAACACCTTTGTTCCCGTGGCGTCCGGCCATTTTATCGCCAACGGAGAGTTTCCGTTTGATCGCTATATAGACTTTGACGAGCTTAATGACGCCCGGAGGCAGTTCGTCACCTTTCTTGAGGCGGCTGATTCGTTCGTCATAGTGCATTTTCCAGAAATGCTTCTGATCGCTCAGACGCTCGAGAATGCGAACAACCTCGTCTTCTGTGGCCGTATCTCCCTTGAGAGAAACGTCCCGGAGTAATTCCAGAGGAACCACGTTCATCACTTCATTGGTGACGGGTTCTCCCTTTTTGATGAATACTCGGCCTGAACCACCGTCCACGAGCGGCGCTGAAACGACTTTGCCCAGCAGCATGCTGCGGATTCGTTCTCTCGCACCTTCTTCCACAATGCGCATTTCATCGTCGCGGTCTTTGGTCAGCTTGGCGATTTCTTCATTTTCAATGGAAATCGTTCTGCTGTCCTTGTCAGTACCTTTTCGGGAAAATATGCGTGCTCCGATGATGGTTCCTTCGACACCCGGAGGAACGCGAAGTGACGAATCCCTCACATCACCTGCTTTTTCACCAAATATGGCTCGCAGCAGCTTTTCTTCCGGGCTAAGCTGATTCTCTCCCTTGGGAGTGATCTTGCCCACAAGGATATCACCGGGTTTTACCTCGGCTCCTATACGAATGACACCCGAATCGTCGAGGTTACGAAGCGCCTCTTCACCGACATTCGGAATGTCTCGTGTTATTTCCTCTTTGCCCAATTTCGTGTCACGGGCCATGACTTCAAATTCTTCTATATGGATAGAAGTGAAGATATCTTCCTTGACGATCTTCTCGCTGACAAGAATCGAGTCTTCGTAGTTGTACCCGCCCCAGGCCATGAATGCCACGAGCACGTTTCTTCCGAGAGCCAGTTCGCCTTTATCCGTTGCAGGACCGTCCGAGATAACCTGGCCCTTTGCCACTCGATCGCCTTTTTTCACGATAGGCTTCTGATTGATGCAAGTGTTCTGGTTAGACCGCTGGTACTTGATCAGATTGTAGATGTCGACACCAGGGTCCAGATCGCCTTCATTGAAATCCGTGGCTTTGACAACGATACGGGTAGCATCAACGGAATCGACTATACCGTCGCGTTTTGCCACAACGGTAACTCCGGAGTCTGTCGCGACCACCTCTTCCATGCCCGTGCCCACCAGGGGAGCCTGAGTGGTAAGAAGAGGAACAGCCTGGCGCTGCATGTTCGATCCCATGAGCGCACGGTTCGCGTCGTCGTTCTCCAGGAACGGAATAAGAGAAGCCGCCACGGAGACCAACTGGTTCGGAGAAACGTCCATGAGATCGGGTTCTTCCGCAGCCACAAGGGCAAACTCACCCTCTTTATGGCGAACCGAGACCAGATCCGAGGCAAGGCGATTCTGGTTATCCAACTGAGCGTTTGCCTGGACGATGACGTGACCTTCTTCATCCAGAGCCGTAAGGAACATGATATCCTTGCCGACCTGACGCTGAGTCACCGGTCTGTATGGGGTTTCTATGAACCCGAATTCATTCACCCTTGCATAGGTCGAGAGCGACACGATAAGGCCGATATTTGGACCTTCCGGCGTTTCAATGGGACAAATTCGCCCATAATGGGTCGGGTGAACGTCTCGTACTTCGAATCCGGCTCTTTCACGGGTGAGTCCGCCCGGTCCGAGTGCAGACAGACGCCGCTTATGGGTAATCCCACTCAATGGATTTGTCTGATCCATAAACTGAGACAACTGAGAGGACCCGAAGAACTCCTTGACAACTGCCGTAACCGGCTTCGCATTGATCAAATCGTGCGGCATAAGAGTCTCCACATCCTGGAGGCTCATTCGTTCTTTGATGGCTCGTTCCATACGAACCAGCCCGATTCTGTACTGGTTCTCAAGCAACTCGCCCACGGAACGGACCCGACGATTTCCCATATGGTCGATATCGTCTATTTCTCTTCCCGGCCTTCCTTCCTTCAACTCAAGCAGATACTTCACCGCAAGCATGATATCGTCGTTGCGAAGCGTCCGCAGACCGAGCGGAGCGTCGTCGCTGGATATATTGAGCTTGCGATTCAGCTTCAGGCGTCCGACCCGGGAGAGATCGTAATACTCGGTCCTGAAAAACAGGTTATTGAAAAAGGTGTTGCTGATCTCGACCGTTGCAGGGTTGGAGGGCCGCAGCCTGCGGTAGATCTCGATCTGAGCGTTAAGTGTTTCATTGCTCGTTTCTTCGTCCGGACGTTGCTTTCGATAGTCTTCGATAACCCTGTTCGGCCGGTCGTCAATCTTGTCTTCCAGCAACGTGTCTCTCAAAGAAGAAGAAACGATACGCTCTTCTATAAAGAGAGCGTCGAAGCTCGTAATGCCCCGTGCAGTAAGATCCTGAACGAATTGTTCAGCCTCATCCAGGGCGATTTCCTTGTTGCACGGCGCTACGACTTCACCTGTGGCTTCGTCTATAATGTCGTGGGCCAGGACTTTGCCCGCAAGATCCTCCACTTTCATCGTAAGCGGAGCGATAGGGCGCTGGGCGAGCCTTTTGAGAGCCGCACGGGTTATTTTCTTGTTTTTGCGTACCAGGACGTCTTCCGATCCTTCCACATAAATATCGGAAGGAGCCGAAGTGCCCACAAGCAGCTTCAGGTCGACTTTTCGCCGCAATCCGTCAGGCGTGATGAGAATCGTCTGCTTGTTGTAGAAATAATTCAATATCTCTTCACTGGAATATCCCAGTGCCTTGAGAAACACGGTAACAGGCAGCTTGCGCCTTCGATCTATGCGGACATACAGTCTGTCCTTCGGATCGAATTCGAAATCGATCCAGGAGCCTCGCAAAGGAATTATCCGCGAAGAGTAAAGCAACTTACCGCTTGCGTGTGTTTTACCTTTGTCATGATCGAAAAATATGCCTGGAGACCGATGCAACTGCGATACGATGACCCGTTCGGTCCCGTTAATGATGAACGTACCGTTTTCGGTCATGATCGGAATTTCACCGAAATAGACTTCCTGTTCTTTGACGTCTCTGATCGTTCGAGAATTGGTGTCCGGATCTACGTCCCATACAATCAATTGAACCGTAATTTTTAAAGGAACCGCGTAGGTAACGCCTTTCTGAAGGCATTCTTCTACGTTGTATTTTTCTTCACCCAGGGTGTATTTGATGAATTCCAGAGATGCCGTATCCGAAAAATCCTTAA
The DNA here is from genome assembly GCF_000266945.1 of Desulfomonile tiedjei DSM 6799. Classification (NCBI taxonomy): domain Bacteria; kingdom Pseudomonadati; phylum Thermodesulfobacteriota; class Desulfomonilia; order Desulfomonilales; family Desulfomonilaceae; genus Desulfomonile; species Desulfomonile tiedjei. Next base: position 6,059,101 of record NC_018025.1, on the reverse strand, counting down.
TAGGAAACACCGACCGGAACACTCCTTGAAGACCGATATCTTCACGCGCCTCGGGCGGGACATCAGCTTGCAGGAACCGATCGTAGGACTGCTTCTGAATCTCGATTAAATTGGGTATGCCGGCAATCTGCGGTATACGTGCAAAATTCTTCCTGAGCCTCTGTGAATGCACGGAAAAAGGACTCATGTTCTCCCTCTGATTGTGGTGACCTTAAAGGAGGATGTGAGGAGAGGTGTTCGCGAGTTCAGGCAGAGCACAGTACGACGTACTATGCTCTGCCCAATTCTGAAACCTAGCAGGTGAAATAGTTAAACGATCTCCACAGTGGCGCCTGATTCTTCCAGGGCTGCCTTGGCCTTCTCGGCATCTTCCTTAGAGACCCCTTCTTTCACCGGTTTCGGAACGCCTTCCACCAGATCCTTGGCTTCTTTGAGACCCAGATCGGTCAATGAACGTACAACTTTGATAACCTGGATCTTCTTGTCGCCGAAATCCTTCAGGATCACGTCGAATTCGGTTTTTTCCTCCACCGGGGCTGCTTCTCCACCGGCCACAGCACCAACTGCTGCTACAGCCATGGGCGCCGCCGCAGAAACCCCGAACTCTTCTTCCAGCTCTTTGACGAGTTGGCTCAACTCCAACACCGACATGTTGCGAATATAAGCCTTTACGTCGTCTTTACTGATTTCCGCCATAATATCCTCCTCGATTCGCTCTTCTAAAATACCGGGAACCCCATCGCTCCGCCTTCTGCGGACTACGATGAGGACGCTTTCTGTTCTTCAATGGCTTTCAGCACATTGAGAAAAGATCTGGGGACCGCCGCAAGGACATTGACAAAAGAACTCACAGGAGCCATCATCTGTCCCAATAAGCGACCCACAAGTTCCTCCCTGGAAGGAAGCTTGGAAAGTGTCTCAATTTCGGAAGGTTGAACCAACTTTCCCTTGAGCACACCACGGACCAGTTGTAGGTTCTGATGGGTTTTGGCAAAATCGAAAAGCACTTTTGCCATAGCCGGAACGGCATCTTCCGTGTTCGTCCACGCGGCAGCGCGGGGACCCGCGAGATCCGGGCCGACAGCGGATATCTCCGTATCCTGATACGCACGGCGTGTCAGGGTATTCTTCAAAACCTTGAACTTGATCCCCTTACTTCTCAGCTCACTCCTGAGCGAATTCATCTCTGAAACACTCAGGCCCTGATAATTCGTGAGGAAAAGAGCTTTTGCTTCCTGTAATTCCTCACGGAGCCAAGCTACCTGTTTTTCTTTTTCTTCTCTTTTCAAACTAGGATTTCCCCCTTTTGGTCGGAGGGAAACAGCGAATCGAGGCGAATCGGGTGGAAATCTTCTTGCACCCCTTTCTGGCCTCCGTCTAGGCTGGCTCTTGATTAAGTGCTAGCGCACGCCCGCTGTCTCCGACTTGGCCTTGAAAACGGAAAACTGTTGAAATCTGCTATCCAGTACTCCTAATACAAGTATCTACTTAACGAGATTTCGTACTTCTTGAGGATCTATTTTCACGCCTGGTCCCATGGTCGTTGAAATAGACATTCCCTTTAGATAGACCCCCTTGGACGTAGAGGGTTTCAGACGAACGATACTTTCCATGAGGGTCCTGAGATTTTCCGCCAACTTGTCCTTTCCGAAGGAAACCCGTCCAACGGGGACATGGACAATACCGGCTTTTTCTACACGGAATTCGACTTTGCCGCCCTTCAATTCCGTTACTGCACGACCCACATCAAAGGTTACGGTCCCCACCTTCGGGTTCGGCATCATGCCTCTGGGACCGAGAATTTTTCCGAGCTTACCGACCACGCCCATCATATCGGGGGTTGCAACTGCCTTGTCGAAATCCAGCCAGCCTTCTTGAACTTTCTTGGCCAACTCGTCGCCACCGGCATAATCTGCACCCGCGTCGAGCGCTTCCTTTTCCTTCTCCCCCTTCGCGAACACGAGAACCCGCACGGACTTCCCGGTTCCGTGAGGCAGAACACACGTCCCTCGGACCATCTGATCCGCGTGCCTCGGGTCTACTCCGAGTTTGACTGCCACGTCAACAGATTCATCGAATTTTGCATAAGATGTGGAGAGAACTGCGTCCAATCCCTCATCTACCGTGTACTTCCTGGCGCGATCGATTTTTTCCCGCGCACTCTCTTTTTTCTTGGGGATGGCAGACATGTTGCTCCTCTAAACGATTTCAATGCCAAGACTGCGAGCTGAACCCATGATGGTGTTCATCGCCCCTTCCATGTCTTTGGCATTAAGATCGGACATTTTCAATCGCGCGATTTCTTCGACCTGCGCCATGGTCAGCTTACCGATTTTATTCCGATTCGGTTCCGGCGAGCCCTTATCGACACCAGCGGCCTTCTTTATCAAGTATGAAGCCGGGGGAGTCTTGAGAACGAAGGTGAAAGACCGATCCGCATAAATCGTGATCAACACCGGAATGATAACGCCTTGCTGATTCTGCGTCTGGGCGTTAAAGGCCTTGCAGAATTCCATGATGTTCACGCCGTGCTGGCCGAGAGCAGGCCCCACTGGCGGAGACGGTTTCGCTTCGCCTCCGGAAATTTGAAGCTTAACGGTAGCTGTTATTTTCTTAGCCATGAATGTGTATCCTCTCCCCAGGCACGAAAACTTCCATCATGACGACCGGAACATGACCGTGCCTGCTCACTGCCGTCAACTCAGTTCTTGGTCACCTGAATAAAATCGAGTTCAACCGGGGTCGGCCTGCCGAATATACTGACGAGCACTCTGAGCTTGCCTTTATCGGGCCTTACCTCTTCCACGGTTCCGTTAAAGTTGATGAACGGGCCGTCCACAACCCGAACCGAGTCACCTTTCTCAAAGGAATATTTCGGTCTGGGTTTATCCTGTCCTTCAGCCATTTGGCTTTTTATTTTGTCGACTTCATCATCCGGAATCACCGCAGGTTCCGTTCGGGAGCCGATAAATCCGGTTACTTTCGGCGTGCTCTTCACTATATGCCAGGTCGTATCATCCAATTCCATCTGCACCAGAATGTATCCGGGGAAGAACTTTCGATTGGAGGTCTTTCTTTCACCTTTGACCAGTTCCACGACGGACTCGCTCGGAATGAGCACATCTGTGATCCGATCCTCCAGTCCCATGCTCCGGACCTTTTCCTGCAATGCAGTCCTTACACGATTCTCATAGCCCGAATACGTGTGAACGACATACCATCTCAGAGCCACCGGATCGCCTCCTCTTTGCCTTCAATTATCACTAACCCACCTGCAGCAGCATTTGGACAATCCGGGCCAGCACCCAATCGCTGAGCCCCAGGTAAATTGCCATGATTATCGTCAACACCAGGACAACAATCGTAGATCCCATGGTTTCCTGCCGAGTAGGAAACGTCACCTTCTGGAGCTCTACTTTGACTTCTCTGAAGAACTGAACTGTTAGTTGCCAGAATTCCTTGACTTTGTCCATCTGTCCATCTTTCCTCGAAGTTTGCTTCGCGGAAAATCATCGATTCAGATTTGGCAGGCCAGAAGGGATTCGAACCCCCAACCCCCGGTTTTGGAGACCGGTGCTCTAGCCGTTGAGCTACTGGCCTACTCGGTTTGCCACCTATTTTGTCTCCTTGTGAGGAGTGTGGCAGCGGCAAAACTTGCAGTACTTGTTGAACTGCAGCTTGTCCGGAGTATTCTTCTTGTTCTTTGTCGTCGTGTAATTCTTCCGCTTGCATTCGGTGCAGGCGAGCGTAATGATGTCTCTCATGGATGCCTCCGATAGGCGTCGATCAGCCTCAGGCTGCTACTCGATAATTTCCGAGATAACTCCTGCACCGACGGTTCGGCCGCCTTCCCGGATGGCGAAGCGGAGTTCTTTTTCCATTGCTATGGGAGTGATCAGTTTGCCTTCCAGGGATACGTTGTCACCGGGCATTACCATCTCTACGCCTTCCGGAAGCGTGATCACGCCGGTAACGTCTGTGGTACGGAAGTAAAACTGAGGCCGATAACCGTTGAAAAACGGAGTGTGGCGTCCACCTTCCTCTTTAGCCAGAATATAGGTCTCTGCCTTGAAGTGGGTGTGGGGAGTGATCGTTCCCGGATGGGCAACAACCTGGCCGCGTTCCACGTCGTCGCGTTTGATGCCACGAAGCAGCAAGCCTACATTGTCACCGGCCTCGCCCACATCCAGCACCTTACGGAACATTTCCACGCCCGTGCACACTGTCTTGCGGGTGTCGCGAATACCCACGATCTCTACTTCTTCGTTCACCTTTACCCGGCCTCGCTCCACTCGACCCGTCACCACCGTTCCACGTCCGGAGATGCTGAACACGTCCTCGACAGGCATAAGGAACGGTTTCTCAGTCTCGCGAATCGGTACAGGCACATACTCGTCAACCGCATTCATAAGCTCGATGATGCACTGAGCATCCGGATGCTTCGGATCGCCGGCCTCAAGGGCCTTCAAAGCGCTTCCACGGATGATCGGAATATCGTCACCGGGGAATTCGTACGAAGTCAGAAGCTCGCGGAGCTCAAGCTCTACCAGCTCGATCAGCTCCGGATCGTCTACCATGTCTACCTTGTTCAAAAACACTACTATATAGGGAACGCCGACCTGACGGGCCAAAAGGATGTGCTCTCGTGTCTGGGGCATTGGACCGTCATTGGCTCCAACAACCAGGATCGCTCCGTCCATCTGAGCGGCTCCGGTTATCATGTTCTTGATATAGTCTGCGTGGCCGGGGCAGTCCACGTGTGCATAGTGGCGCTTGTCCGTCTGATACTCCACGTGTGCAGTCGCTATCGTTATCCCGCGCTCCTTCTCTTCAGGAGCCTTGTCTATCTCCTCGAACGGTATGTACGAAGCCAGACCCTTCTTCGCTAGCACCCGCGTGATTGCCGCTGTTAGCGTGGTCTTGCCGTGGTCGATGTGTCCTATCGTTCCAACGTTTACGTGTGGCTTCGTTCGCTCAAATTTCGCCTTGCCCATGGGCTCCTCCTTAATTTAAGACACCAGCAATGGCATTTCTTTCGCAGGGACCGGAAAAATGATCGGGCTTCCCTGCATTCACTCCGTGTACCGGAGGTCGGAGTACGGTTTGTGGAGCCCACGACCGGGATCGAACCGGTGAACCTCTTCCTTACCAAGGAAGTGCTCTACCGACTGAGCTACGTGGGCTCAGAAAAGCGAGACTCCACCGACTCTCCTTTTTCTTTTGGAGATCGGCGGAACATCCATCAATTTTGGAGCGGGAAACGGGATTCGAACCCGCGACATTCAGCTTGGAAGGCTGACGCTCTACCAACTGAGCTATTCCCGCGAAATCTTCAGCCTCAGAGGGCTTATGGTGGAGGGGGGAGGATTCGAACCTCCGAAGGCTGAGCCAACAGATTTACAGTCTGCCCCCTTTGGCCGCTCGGGAACCCCTCCATATCTGGAGCTGGCGATGGGACTCGAACCCGCAACCTGCTGATTACAAATCAGCTGCTCTACCGGTTGAGCTACGCCAGCAAACGGTTCCTCTATAAAAGTATTTTTTTTAACACACCTCGCTATCCCTGTCAATAGGAATTTTCCTCGCCGCGGTTAATTCATCGATACCTAACAATTAGGAACCACTGTACAGAACGCTCAGAAGACCACTGAGAAGAAAATTCCCGTCCAGAATTCCCTCAAATGCCAGCCGGTCAACCAAGTGGCGCCGTTTGTACACGAGAAAAGCGATCCCGAACACAAGAGTGTTGATCACCAGCAAAGGACCAATCGAGGGGATCCAGCCAAGAGTCGACGCGCATGTCACGAATAAACCGAGGAAGACCAAAAGCGCAAGGAGCAAGGTTCGCGTATTTTTCACCCCGATGAGAATGGGAATGGTTTCCCTTCCTACGATCCTATCTCCCTGGATGTCCAGTAAATCCGACAATGCAGTGCGCCAAAACACTGTCCCTGCCGCGAAAACGAACGCAATCGCCACTCCGGGGTTCCACAGATCCGATATGTCTCCCATCACCGGCAAAAGGCTTGCGGCTGTGGCCCACCCAAGAGCTACGAGAGGTGTCTTCGAGCCGGGAAGATCCTTGAGGCTTCTCCACTTTGTGCGGGGAAACCGATTCAACCCCGGAATAGGAACCATGTACAGGCTTCCGGCAATGAGCATTCCCAAAAGTACGCAACCTGCGTATATGCTCATGCTGAAACTCAGTGCCAATGCGGCTGCGGAAGAACAAAAGCCCGAAAATGTCAGAAGCTTTCGATGCCGAATGTAGAATTGTGCAATCTCGGGCGTATTGAAACGCACCGCGCCCGCCCTCTCCTGAATGCGGTTCAACAGATGCATGGAGTACACGAACAGCATGGTAACCACGAGAGGCAGCCATGTGACGGGACGCCCCTCGAGCACCAGCGCGGTTGCGGTAAGCCCGCCTCCGGCCAGAGCGGCCCAGCCGTAGACCATGACGAAAATGTCCGCGTACCGACGGATTCGTTTCCAGGGACTATATCCCCGGCTCATTCCGATTTCTTTCAGCCGGTCGGTTACTTGCCGAATCTGCCAGTTGGGAGTGCTTGCGCCCGCGGTCACTCCGACCGTCCGGACACCGGTGAGAGCATCTGAGGGAAGCTCTTCGTCGGTTTCAACGTGCAGGGCCGGAACTCCTTGAGCCTGGGCCACCTTTACGAGACGCTGCGTATTTCCGGACCCTTTCCCCCCTACCACTACGACCATCTCAACCTGTCTTGCCAGTCGGCTGATTTCTATTTGCCGCCGTTTTGTGGAATCGCATATGGTGTTGTACTCGTGCAGTTCCGAGCAGCGGTTTCGCAGCAACTCACCAACGCTTTCAAAGACTTCAATCTCCTGGGTCGTCTGTGCGACAAGGCAAATTCCTCGATCCGTCGGAATGGAATCGATAAGTCCATTGCAGTCCGCAGAGGGAACAACGAGGCCACCCGCGCTTGCGAATCCCATCAGGCCGCGAACTTCCGGGTGATCTTCATCTCCAACTATTACACAAAAATGTCCTCGGGCCGCGTGTTTCCGTATGAATGCCTGAACCCGGGCGACTCGAGGGCAGGTAGCGTCAATAATTCCGACGCCTTTTGACGCGAGGATCTGTTTTTCCTGCGGCGAGATGCCGTGAGCTCGAATTACCACTGTTCCACCGGTAATCTCGTCCAGGGACTTCACCTCCTGGATGCCTCGCGACTGCAGCAGATTCAGCGTCTGAGGATTGTGTATCAAGGGACCGTACGTGACGATGGGCAAAGGCGGAGCGGCCCTTTGCAGATCGAGAACCATGTCTACCGCGCGGCGAACTCCCATGCAAAAACCCGCGGTTTTGGCGAGACGAATCTTCATGCGTATCGACCTGCAACGAACACGTTATCCAATCCTTTCCAAAGCAGCTCGTCTCATTTTTTCCAGATCTTCCGGGGTATCGACGTCAGAATCGTCGTACACGTCAGCCAGTTCGACCTGGATAGTCATTTCAGGATATCGCATGATTACCTCTCGTCCGCCCACATCACCGGAGACCGACAGGAGTTCCGGAAACAAGCGCGCAGGAAACAGAACAGGAGTGGTTCGGCGGCCGTCGATCGTGGGAATCACAATTTTTTCCTTATGTAAACGAGATGCCCCGATCATTCTATCAATGGCGGAACACGTTATCCCGGGCTGATCGCCAAGCAATATGAGCGCGGCCGTTGTCTCTTTCGTGACGTGGACGAGGCCGGTTTTCATCGAAGAAGACATTCCGAGCTGCGGCTGCCGATTCTCTACTTTAATGAGTTTTTCAGTAGAAAGAAACTCCTGGGGAACGGCTATATCGCGTGTCGCGGGATTGACCACCAGCACGACACGGTCGAGTTCCGATTTCAATGCAGCGATCAGGACGTGAGATACAATAGGCAAACCTGATACTTGTTGGCTCAGCTTAGAAGAACCGAAACGGTTAGACAACCCTGCGGCGAGAATGATCCCAACAATCTTCACCGGACTGCGTTTTTCTTCATTAGAAACCAAATGACGCGACGACCTTTCCAGAATGGCAGTTTCTCTTTACAATAATGGCACTCTTCCGGCTCAAGAATCTTTTCTAGATATTTCTCACGTCGGCAGCTTTGATAAGCGTCTTATCCTCCGGTTCTTCAGGTACTTCTTTCCCGATCAGCTCGAAAAATTCGTCAGCTTCGATGGTTTCTTTTTGCAGGAGTCTTTGTGCCACTTTGTGGAGCAGAAGCTCGTTTGCCTGCAGTGTGCCGACCACTTCCTGCATTCTGGCGTCTACGATATTCCTTATTTCGCTGTCTATGAGGCGTGCGGTTTCATCGCTGATCTCCCGTTCCTGCGGAAAGTACGACTGCTGTAGAAAAGGATTTGGAGTAGGCCTGTAAGTAACCGCGCCGAGATTGTCCGTCATTCCGTACAGAGTCACCATGCTGCGCGCTATATCGGTGGCTCGCTGCAGATCGTTTTGTGCACCTGTGGTTATCTCTTTGAAAACGATCGACTCCGCTGCACGTCCTCCCAGGAGAACATCGATTTTCTCGAGCAGCTCTTGCTTTGACATGAGATAGCGATCTTCGGTCGGCAATTGCAGCGTGAAGCCGAGCGCCCCGATTCCCCTGGGAATGATCGAGATCTTGTGCACTTTTTCTGCTGTGGGACGAAACGCGGCTACAAGCGCGTGACCTGTTTCATGATAGGCAACTGTCTTCTTTTCTTTTTCATTGAGGACACGGTTCTTCTTTTCCAGGCCTGCAATGATTCTGTCTATGGCTTCTTCAAACTCGCGTGACGTAACCTCTTTTTGTTCTTTTCTGGCAGCAAGCAGAGCAGCCTCATTCACCAGATTGGCAAGGTCTGCGCCCGTAAAACCAGGAGTTCTTCGTGCAATGATCTCCAGATCCACATCTCGGGACAAAACAACAGTGCGCGTATGAACTTTAAGAATGGCTATGCGGCCCGCCAGGTCAGGCCTGTCCACGAGTATATGGCGGTCGAATCTGCCGGGCCTTAGCAGCGCGGGATCGAGAATTTCCGGCCTGTTGGTTGCGGCCAGGATGACGACCCCCTGATTTGCCTGAAATCCGTCCATTTCCACGAGAAGCTGATTGAGCGTTTGCTCTCGCTCATCATGTCCTGCGATGTTGCCCGCGCCGCGAGCTTTTCCGAGCGCGTCCAACTCGTCTATGAAGACGAGGCAGGGAGCCTGTTTTGCAGCCTGTTCGAATAGATCTCTCACCCGGGCAGCACCGAGGCCTACAAACATTTCGATAAAATCCGAACCGCTGATGTTGAAGAACGGCACACCGGCTTCCCCCGCGACTGCCTTAGCCAGAAGCGTTTTTCCGGTTCCCGGCGGGCCCACCAGGAGAATACCTTTCGGGACCTTTGCTCCCAACTTGGTGAATTTATCCGGAGTTCGTAGGAATTCCAGGATTTCCTGGAGCTCCTGGATTGCTTCGTCCTGGCCGGCAACGTCTTTGAAAGTCACCCCGAGATCCGTCTGAGCCACGATGCGGGCTTTGCTCTTTCCCAGCGTCATTATTCCCGAACTCTGCCCCATCCTCCTCATTGCCCACAACCAAATTCCTACGAAGATCAAAGCCGGAAGAACCCAGGAAAGGACGGTCATCAAAAGCGTATTTTCATTTTCCGCAATGATTTCGGCATTATTCTCTTCGAGAAAATTGATCAGATTCCGATCGTCAACGCGTGGGGTCACATACATTTTTGTGGGAAACAAGGGCTCAGTCTTGGTGCCGCCTTGGATTTTCTCATATCCTTTGAGAAACCGCTGTGAAACAACCACGGCATTGATTTTGCCATCGGCAATATACTTCTTAAATTGGGAATACGAGATACTATCGCGTTCGGGTGCAAGCCAAAATTGCAGCAATGAAAACACCAGAAACGCCAAGAGAATATATATGACCGAAAAAGAAGTCTTTTTCGTGAATTCCTTTTTTTCAGGCATAAGAAAAAATACCTCCTTTAAACCCTGGTCTATTATTTGGACACTTTCACTTCAAGAGCAATCCCCTTCGCTTCGCAGCCATAGGAGAAGCTTCTGCATCTTCCAGAGATAACGTGCTGTAATTAATCGACTCTCTTCTTAAATAAAAATGAAGCCAATGCTACATAAAAAATAGCCATGACAATCATAGGAATCACTTGCGGCCACAAGATTTCCCATCCCGTTCCTTTGAGAAAGACGCCTCTCATGATGGTGATAAAATATCTGAGAGGATTTAAATACGTAACATATTGAATAATTACGGGCATATTCTCTATGGGAAATGCGTACCCGGAGAGAAGAACCGATGGCTGAAGAAACATGAACGATGTGAGCACAGCCTGCTGCTGCGTTTTACAGAATGCGGAGATGGTTATTCCGATTCCGGAGGTGGTAATGAGAAAAATTATGGACGTAACGTAAAAAAACCACACAGATCCTTTGAACGGTATATCGAACATAAGAAACGCGAGCGGTGTGATGACGGTTAACGTGGTGAATTCCAATATGAAAGAAGGAATGGTTTTGCCCAGGATCAGCTCGAAACGCGATATGGGCGTGACCATCAATTGCTCTATCGTGCCGATTTCTTTTTCCCGTACAATTATCGCAGACGTGAGGACAATACTCATTGCCAAGATTATGAGGACGACAACTCCGGGCACAAAGAAATTTTTCGAATTGAGATTCGGGTTGAACCAGGCGCGGCCTGCATCAGTTACGCCGGGTGAGATGATCCGGGGATTTGCCGTGGTGTACAGCAATCCCTGCATCTGGTTCATGCGTGCCACGATAAGATCTGTGGAGAATTGCTGCAATATGGATTGCGCATAGCCCGATACTGTTCCAGCAGTGGTTGTATCGACTCCGTCGATTAACACCCCTACCAGAACGGTCCGAAATCCTTGTATTTGACGCTCAAGATCCGGCGGGATGAGAATGGCCACCGCAGCTTTGCCCCTCAGCATATAATCGTCAACCGCATCATAGGAATTTACGTGTGCCACTATCCTGAAATAGCCCGACCGGGAGAATGCGTCCGTTATCTGTCGGCTCATGGTGCTGTGATCCAGATCTGCAATGACTGTGTCAACATCCTTCACATCCAGACGAGAAGCGTACCCGAAGACTACAAGTTGGACCAGGGGTGCAATGAGCAGCATTCGGAAATTTTGTTTGCTCCTGATAATGTGGATGAACTCTTTTCGTATCAGGTGACTGATTCGTTGCAGGCTGGCTTTTACGGACTCTCGCGTCGGCCATTTCGAGCCGTTTGTGTTGGCGCGTTTCCTGGCTGTGCCGTCTGCGAATTGGCTCATGCGATGGTCTTCCTTAATTTTTTCACTGCAATGAGCACTACGAACCCGCTGATCACCACCAGCATAAGTAGAGGAAAGGCAATAATCTCGATGCCTGCGCCTTTGAGGTAAATGGCTCGAAGAATCGTTATGAGATGTCGTGCAGGCACTATGTAAGTGATTACCTGAAGCCAATCAGGCATGTTGGATATGGGAAAAACAAACCCGGACAGCAAGAACGTCGGAAGAAATGTTGAAAGCAGAGCGAATTGAGTAGCGAAAAACTGGTTTCGGGCAGTAACGGAGATAAGAAAACCCAATGCAAGCGCTCCGATGAGAAAGACACAGGAACACCCGAACATGAGCAGCAAATTGCCTTTGAACGGAACATGGAAGACGTATTCTCCCATAAGATAGACTATTATTAGGTCGACGTATCCCAGCACAAAGTACGGAATCAGCTTCCCGATAATCAGCTCGTTGGGTTTGACCGGCGTGGATATGAGCTGCTCCATCGTGCCCGTCTCCCGTTCACGCACAATGGTCAGGGATGTAAGAAGTGCAGCTATGACCATCATGATGATTGCTATCAAACCGGGGACAATATTGTTTCTGCTCACAAGCTCCGGATTGTACAAAATGCGAATCCGCGACTCCACAGGCACTTTTATACGTGACTTCACCGCCTGCCTGTCCAATTCCCGGAACTGATAATCCCCCTCATATACGGCTATAATTACCTTGAGATATTCCAGCGCAATTCCCGCACGAGTTGAATCGGAACCATCCATCAATGCTTGAATGGTGATTGGCTGGCCCGTTTTCATATGTTCGCTGAAATTGTAGGGTATGGTGATTCCCACTGTTATGGCATTGTCATCAATCGCATGTACAATGCGACTGTAACGATCGGTAGCGAAAACTACGCGAAAATATCCGGAACTCGTGAGACGATCCAGGAACTCTCGGGATTCGGGGGAGCGATCCTGGTCCCAAACCGCAATAGGGATATCGTCTACATCGAGAGACAGCGCGTATCCGAAAAGCACCATGAGCAGAACAGGGATTCCGAGCGCCAGGTACAATGAACGGGAATCCCGCACAATCTGCCGCGTCTCCTTTCGGGCTACTGCCAATGTTCGTGGAATGTTCATTGCGCTGATTAATGCCAAAGTGCTTTCATAGAAAGAATATTGAGAAACCTGCTATTTGCCGGTCCCGGCAAATCTCCTTGGCTACGAACGGCACCGACTGACTTCGCTTCGGAGACATGCCGGGACCGGATTTGCTAGGCGTTACTTCTTTGAACGCCCATTTGTACAACCCGTATTGATGTCCTTGGCAGTGAGTGTTACGAAAACATCCTCGAGACTGGGAGTAATAGGTTCGATACGAGAAACGCGTATTCCCGCGTTTCGCAGTATTTCCCGAGCCTTATCTTCGGCGATTTCAGGATTTTTCGTAACGATGTGAAGCATGTTTCCAAAGACTGCGACTTCACTGAAGAGATCCTCTCGCTGCAACAGTTCCCATGCAGGCATCAGTTCATCGCATTCCAGATCCAGAACCGATTCGGGCATCCACTCCGTCTTGAGTTGGCCCGGAGTTCCCAGCGCGACTATCCGGCCACGATTCATCAAGGCAAGCCTGTTGCAGTATTCGGCCTCTTCCATATAGTGAGTGGTCACGAATACGGTTATGCCCTCACGAGCCATATCATTGATCAGATCCCAGAAAGTCCTCCTGGACAACGGGTCGACCCCCGAAGTGGGCTCGTCGAGGAAAAGAACCGGAGGCTCGTGGAGCACCGCGCATCCGAGCGCCAGCCTTTGCTTCCATCCCAGGGCCAAGTCGCTGGTCAAGGTGTCTTTCTTGTCAGTCAATCCCGACATCTCGAGCACCCATTTATAGCGTTCTGCCCTCTTGCCGCTCGCAAGCCCGTAAATGCCTCCAAAAAATTCGATATTCTCTTGGACAGTCAAGTCTTCGTACAAGGAGAACCGCTGAGACATGTATCCGATGTGTTTCTTAATTTCCTCGTATTGGGTGGCCACATCCCACCCTGAGACGCGAGCGACACCCGAAGTTGGGGTGAGCAGTCCGCACAGAATCTTGATAGTGGTCGTCTTTCCGGCACCATTCGGCCCAAGAAAACCGAAGATCTCTCCTTTCTCCACCTCGAAGGCAATATGATCTACAGCAACGAACTCACCGAATATCCTGGTGAGGTCTTGTGCAAACACGGCTATTTCTTTGCCATTTTGGTTCAAGCGACATCTCCCCGCTTTTTCTGTGCTCGCGTGATCAGATGAAGAAAGGTGTCCTCAATAGAGGGCGAGATGCTCCTGAGCGAGCGAATTTCGATGCCTGCTTCCTCGAGACGATTCCTCATAGCTTCTTGATCGGATTCCTGTGAAATTCTCACGTGGAGACCGTCCCCAAACGTGTTGATGTCGAGCAGTCCGGACATTCGGGCCAAGACTTCCCGGGCCTTCGATCGATCCGACGTGGTAAGTTCGACCATGAAGCCCGGTAATCTCGTCTTCATCTCCTGGGGTTCTCCAACACGAATCAGTGAACCGTTATGCATGAGGCCGACGCGGTTCGTTCGTTCTGCCTCATCCAAATATGCCGTAGAAACGAGTATGGAGATTCTCTCCTTCAAGAGTTCATAGAGAATCTTCCAAAAATCCCTCCTGGACACAGGATCTACACCATTGGTCGGCTCGTCGAGCAGGAGCACCCGTGGTTCGTGAATAAGTGCGCAGGCCAACCCCAGCTTCTGCTTCATTCCGCCGGAAAGCGCACCAGCCAATCGATCCTTGAAAGGTCCCAAACGGCTGAACCCGAAGAGTTCCTCAATCCGTTGAGCCCTGATGCGCCTCGGAACTCTGAACAAATCAGCATAGAAATGGAGATTTTCTATTACGGTGAGGTCCTGGTACAGACCGAATCGCTGCGGCATGTAGGCCAAATGTGTCTTGATTCCCTCAGGATCTTTCACAACCGAGACACCATCAATCCAGGCATCCCCGGACGTGGGCTCGAGAATCCCCGCCAGCATGCGCATAGTCGTGGTCTTGCCCGCCCCATCAGGGCCCACCAATCCGAACAGTTCACCTCGTCTCACGGTCAGATCGAGATCCTGAACGGCCTGTACTTCATCAAATCTGCGCGAGAGTTTTTCTGTACGGATCGCTAGATCGTTTTGCGCATCATGGTTTTCCGACATGTTGGCTCTCGTTTTTCTGTTCCGCGGGATCCACGAGAATATAGCCTTCAGCGGGCATTCCTATTTTCAGTTCCTGGTTAGGATTTTTGATGGTTATCTTGACTCGGTACACCTGTTTGATGCGTTCTTCCTTGGTTTGCACGTTCTTGGGCGTAAATTCGGCTCGAGAAGAAATGTACGTTACCACTCCTTCATATACCTTATCAGGATAGCTGTCCGTGGTTATAATTGCCTTTTGTTTCAATTTGACTTTTCCCAGATCGATTTCGCCAATATAACCTTTGAGCCACACTTCATCCAATGCCGCCACAGTGGTAACAGTCGCTCCCGGAAGTATCACCTCTCCCATCTCGTTGGACTTAACGAGAACTACACCAGAAACGGGTGTTATCAGATAGGAGTGCTCGATATCGAGTTCGATGCGCTTCAGATCCCATTCGACTCTGGTCAATTTGGCGCGTGCCGCCCTGATTTGCTGTTCTCTGGGACCTTTCTCCAATTCCTGGACGAGCTGTGCGGCGTTTCTCAGCTCCTCGCTTGCAACTTTCAGCGCGGTTTCTTTCGTGTCGAAGGTCGATGCCGAAATGGCTTTTTCTTTGTAGAGAGACTTGTAGCGTTCGTGTTCGTCTTTCGCAAACGAGAACCTACTCTCAGCCGCTTTCAACGCGGCTCGGGAGCGTTCGATCTGTTCGGATCGAGTTCCCTCTTCCAGTTCGTCGAGTACAGCGCGCGCATTTGCCAACTCAGCTTCTGCCGCTCCTTTCTGAGCCAGGAGCGTGTCAGTGTCCAGAGCAGCTACTGTTTGGTTCTTCTCGACTCGGTCGCCTTCCTCAATCGGCAGACTTTTGATTTGACCCGAGATGCGAAACGACAAATCCACTTCCACGGCTTCGATGTTCCCACTCACGAATATGCCGCGATGCTTACCGTTTTCGGATCGCAATTTGAAAAACCACACTGCCGCGCCGAGCAGCAACAGTATTGCGATAATAGGGACTATTTTCTTTGCCATGTGAAGATACTTATCTCCGAGTACATTTTCTCGAACCGGAACAGGAAAGAGGCTCCATCCATGAGGATTTCCTGTAGCGAAGAAGAATAGAATGCAAACCTCGCTTGGCGAGCGAAGTCCTGAATCTCAGAACGGATTCAGGTATGACACTATACATTCGTAATGTGGCCGCTGCCAGTACTTTGAACGTCCGAGCGAACGGACACATAACCGCCATCCTGTTACTACAACGATCATTAGTGTTTTTCGCGAGGATGGATGCGGTCTAACCAGCAATTAACCTTTCCAGTTACCAATTAGCCGAATTTCCCCTAACATTAGAAACATTGTCTGAGGTTTCTCATTTTCTAATTTAATAATTGACACCCCAATTCTATTGTGATATCGACGGGTCGTGGAATGTAGGTTGCCAGGGTTAGTAAAGGAGTTTTAAGTGTTTGGAAAAGTGATACAATTGAGAAAGAACGCCTCTGGGACCGGGCGGGGGGCTGAATTACCCTCCGAGATAACAAAGCAGTTTAATTCAGAAGTTCTGGATCGCGGCCTACGGCTGGCGGAAACCTCGCGAATTTCGCATATTAACTTCGGAAGAGAATCGTATTTTGGACTGGTGAGTGATTCCTCC
This sequence comes from Desulfomonile tiedjei DSM 6799, assembly GCF_000266945.1. NCBI lineage: Bacteria > Pseudomonadati > Thermodesulfobacteriota > Desulfomonilia > Desulfomonilales > Desulfomonilaceae > Desulfomonile > Desulfomonile tiedjei. The sequence continues at coordinate 6,042,910 of NC_018025.1, read as the reverse complement.
GAAAAGGGAGTGAACGTTCACATCTCACTTGATCCGGACACAAAAGTTCTTACCAGAGCAGCGTGCGGATGCTTTCGCTCGTCTACTCGAACGTACTGCCATCATATTGTTTCGTTTGTGCGATACATTCTGCGACCTGATCCTGAAACCGGTCGACTCCGTACACTTGACGAAGATTTTCAGGACAGTTTCTGGCATGAGATCAGCTCGTTCGGATTCAAGAATTTCGGCGATTCGCTGCTGGGATTCAAAGTTCAGGTAAATCACGGGGGTGAAGGGCTGAGAATCAGTTTTTCAGACAGGAATCAGAATGAAATAATGGCTTTCATGCCTGGAGAAAGGCTGGTAGAGGAATTCCTCCACGAGTTTTTTGATTTGATTCGTAGAGACATAGACTCCACCCTCTTCCGACGAATGTACGGGCGAAAGCTAAAAGACCCGAATGTCCCTTCTCTCAGGCGAAGACCCTGGCAATACTCCGAATCGGAGCATGAGATCAACCGCCGTGGTATGAAGTCTGTTCGCCAATACATGGAAGACAGCATTTGGCATCGCATTGCCAAAGTGGGATTTCTCGTGTGCGGTCGCGGAGGCGGAAATTTTCATTTCCGATTCCTCGAGCACAAACAGGAGTTGTGTGTAGAAGCATTTGACGAAAGTGACACTGTTATTCTGAGGCTCATACCACCGCGAAATCTGATCGGGTCCGTGATGGAGGTAGCGCACAAGAAGGGAGCGATCGGGTCGGATCTGCTCATTCATCCACACATGCTGAAAACAGGCTATCGTATTGAAATGGCGGAATCATCGGCGCTCCACGTCACACCCGTGGTGGAAAATCCCGATCCGGATGCAGAGCCGGGACAGGAATACCTGGATCGTACTAAGCTGGAACAGCAACTGTTCGGCGCATACTACTTTTTTCCGGATTGGGGCTTCTTTCAGATCGCGGTTAACCCTACGAATTTGCCGGCCGAGTATTTCTCTGCTCAGAAACGGACTGTAATACCCGCGGACAAAATCAATGCGTTTCTCCAGGAACACGGAGAAGTGCTCAAGACGGAATCCTCCATCCTCATGGATGGCGATCTTGTAGATCATGAGACTCTGGAAACATATCAGCAGGTTCTGGTGGATCACAAGGATTTCGGCCGCGACAACTTGTCTCTTCAGATCACCTATGATTTCGGAGGATTCGTTGTCCCGTTCAGAGATATTTTCCAATCCCGCAAGGACAAGAAAAGGTTTTTGATTTGCGATGACAAGTGGATAGACACCAGTTCCCGGGAATTCGCCTGGATGGATGGTTTGGATGAGAAACTTCTCGATACTGGTGATTCCATTTCCATTGGCCGTACCGAGTACTTACGTTTTCTGGCTTTGCACGATCGAGTCGAAAAGCGCTTTTCATCGACCAAGATCCGTGACTGGTTCCAAGGCTTCGAATTGCTGAAACCAGCAGGGCGCATTCCTTCGACCCGAACGATGAAAGGCAAACTGCGCGGGTATCAGAAAAACGGTTTTGGATGGCTTTGGTTTCTTTATGAAAACGGTTTTTCCGGTCTGTTGTGCGACGATATGGGGTTAGGAAAGACCCATCAGATTATGGCGCTCATGACAGGAATTCTGTCGCGACAAACCCGCAAGAGCGATAGATTGCGTTTTCTCGTGGTGTGCCCGACCACAGTCTTGAGCCACTGGAAGGACAAGCTCATGGAATATTGTCCTTTCCTCGATCCTTATATTTATCACGGGACTGATCGGTCTTTTCACCAGGCGTTTGAAGAACATCTCCTGATTATAACTTCGTACGGTATCGCACTCAGGGATGTAGAAATGTTGGCCGAATTCCGTTTCGATCTGATCGTGCTGGATGAAGTACAAGCGATAAAGAATAAATCCACCAAGACGTACGCGGCAATCAGAGCTTTGGAATCCGTATGCACTATCGGCCTTACCGGTACGCCCATCGAGAACAGTGTTACGGATTTGAAATCACTTTTCGACGTCATACTGCCCGGATATCTTATGACTGATTCTCTGTTTGAAACGCATTTTCGTCAGTTAATTGAGGAGACAAACGATCACGCTGCTAAGGAAAAGCTTTCCCGGATGATTCAGCCTTTTACGCTGCGCCGAAAAAAAGAGCAGGTTCTCAAAGAATTGCCTCCTAAAATAGAAGATATTCGGCGATGCGGTCTCAGTGACGATCAGATTCGGTTCTACCGGGACATCGTGGAAAACCAGGGTCGCGCGCTTGTTCAAACACTCAAGGATCCGGATAAGACTGTTCCTTACATGCACGTTTTCGCTGTACTGAACTATCTCAAGCAGATCTGCAACCATCCGGCTTTGTTGGAAGGAGACTCAACAAATTACGAGAAATATGCATCGGGAAAGTGGGACTTGTTTGTAGAGCTTCTGGACGAAAGCCTCGGGTCTGGACAAAAGGTGGTTGTATTCAGTCAATATGTGAAAATGCTTGAACTCATCGAAGCGTATCTCCGGGACAGGAAGATAGAATTTGCCACTATTAAAGGACACACACGTAACAGAGCGGAACCTGTCCGACGGTTCAATCATGACTCGGATTGCATGGTATTCAGTGCTTCTTTGAGAGCTTCGGGTTTGGGAATCGATCTGACTGGAGGATCTGTTGTTATTCATTACGATCGCTGGTGGAATTCTGCTCGTGAAGATCAAGCTACGGATAGGGTTCACAGAATCGGCCAGAGCCGCGGAGTCCAGGTGTTCAAACTGGTGACCGAGAATACTCTTGAAGAGAAGATCGATTTGATAATTAGCCGAAAACGGCGACTTATGGAGAGCGTTGTCAAGCAGGACGATCAAATGTTGCTGAAGCATTTCTCCAGAGAAGAATTGATTGAGTTAATGTCCTTTTAGCTTCGCTGCCAGTCGAGAATTATTGTAGAATCGACTCTTCACACGGGCAACCGACCACATGGATGTGACAGCGCCAACTTCGTCCGGTTGCCGTGGAGGGGTATAGGCGCTAACTTATGGCGTTTTTGGTCGTTTGTTCCGGAGGAACAACTGACAATAGGCCGGCGATTCATCGCCGGTTAAGGAAAAACCCAATGATTTTCGAGTCCCGGAGAGACGACTGATACTCAAAATCCCGGCAATGAATTACCGGGCTATTTTCTTTGGTCCCTGCGGGACAAAGAATTGCCCGCAAAGTTAGCGCCTGTGCCGTGGAGGGGCATGCCGATTCATACGACTACACGAACGCTGGAAAAGAGTAGCGAAAGCAATACTGATAAGGAGCTTCTTCCGCGTAGCACTCTTACGTGGGGAATGACTTTTTCGTATATCGCAGTGGCAGTCTTCGCCTTCTTCTTTTGTTGGATCTGCGGCCAGCGAGGTCTCTTTTCTTCTGATCAATCCATCGTTTTCGATGGTGGGTACCGCCTTCTTACCGGTCAAGTACCGTTCAAAGACTTTGTGAGTCCCATCGGTCCGATTCCTTTCTTGGCTCAAGCTGCTTTTTTTTGGATTTTTGGAGTCTCTTTTTCTTCCTACTTACTCCATTCGTGCACGGCCAATGCAGTCGCTGCTTTATGCGCGATCTCTGTCATCAGGACTCTTTTTCCCGGACGAACATATCTCGCAATCTCATCAGGTGTTTTGACTGCTGTCTGGTTTTATCCATCTTTCGGAACGCCGTATCTCGAGCATACTGCGTTCTTCCTCGGCTTTTTCGCCTTGGCGCTCATTGTGTATGTTCTTGTGTCCACAAGTACAGGACAATTGGCAAGGAATCTCATCATTCTCGCATGCGGTATACTTTCAGCTCTGGCGATCTTGAGTAAGCAGAATGCCGGTGTTCTTATTGCCGCGGCCTGCTTTGGGTTGATCTTTGCGTCGTGCTGCTGGAAAGAAGCAAGTCGCCGCGATTGGTCGCTTGTGGGAACGTTCGCGATCGGGTTATTCACAACCCTCGCAACTTTTGTGCTATGGGTTCACCGGTATTCCGACTTGTCGCTCTTTAATCATTACTTCCTGGAAGTGCCATTCGAGCTTGGCTTATCACGGGCTCAGTCGTTAACGGTCGGGCTGAAGCGTATGCTTATCCCTTATGAACACCCCATGTTGAGGATTGCTCTCTACGGTTCGGCTGTAATTTGGATATGTGTAGCTGCAGCGTTCTTAATGCAGTATAATTTGCAGAAGACCCCGCGCAGCAAAATAGCATTTACTCTCTTACTGCTGCTGTTGACTGTACAGAGCCTGATGATCCCGACCATGAATAATGCGGTAATATATATGGTCCCGTTTACAGGGATTATCGTTGCTTTATCCTTTGGATTGGCACAGGAATTCTTGTTGCCGCTCGTGAGAATTAAGCCGCTGGTAATCTCGGTAGTATTCCTGTGTATGGGTTTCGGGTTGACCTTCGTCGGTTGCGATCTCTCGTGGAACCGGAGAGATCTGCTTTTTTCCACCTCGATCTTCCGTTCTTTGCCGATACAGGGTCTGAGCACTCTGAAATGGGGCGAGCCGACTACGATACGCACGTGGCAATTGACTGGTAACGAAGTGGTCGATCTCGTCAGTCATTTGACAGCCCAGGGCAAGCCTTTCTTTGTGTTTCCGGACTTCACCATGCTATATGGTATAGTGGGTAAGCCGAATCCTCAACCGATCTGTTGGTTCCACCCCGGCGTAACCTACTCTGCAAAGGGAGAACCCTTGCTCGACCGATGGATCGCTTCCGACCTGAAACGGAATGGCGTAGAAGTTATAGTCCTGGAAAAATGTGCATGGCTGGGATTGGATATGCTCGATCAATTCCCCCTGACGAAAAATCTTATTCAAGAGCATTTCAGGCTGGTGCGTTCAATCGGTCCCTGGGAAGTGCTCCATCGGCATTCACAGGAGCAGGTCGGACCTGAAAAGTGATCGCTTGATCGATTCACAAGAATCAGGTAGGTTACTCAAATCAGTGACTACTTTTGTTGAAAAGTCTTAGTCGGATCGAGCTGCAATGAGAGCGTTCGTATCGAAAATTTTAGCACGTTATCCCCGGCTTATTCCCTTCATCGCGCCCATGGTCAAGTCCGTAAAGAAGCGGTTTTCCGGTATCAGGACACAGAAGATGGATCCGGATGTCGCTCGCCGTCTCAAGCGGATTCTGGAATCCCGACTCACCATACTCGATGTGGAAACGACCAACATCTGTAACGCCAGGTGCTCGTTTTGCGCATATCGATTCCGCAAAAGACCGCCTCAAGTGATGACTTCGGACTTCTTCTCCATGCTGCTCGATCGATATGTCGCTTACGGTGGTGGTGATCTGAGCTTGACGCCTCTGGTAGGAGATCCCCTCGTGGACAAAGGACTCATCGCAAAGATCCAGCGAGCACGCTCGGAGTCGTCCATAAAGGAAATCAGCTTCGCGACGAATTTGATCGCACTCGATCTTCACGGTGCGAAAAACCTGTTGACCTCCGGTGTAAACTGGATATTTGTAAGCACGAGTATCGGTAGCAAAGACATGTATCGATCCGTGTACGGGGTCGACAGGTATGAACGGGTCATGGCGAATCTGTTCGATCTGCTCGAGACCAACAATCAGCTCGGCCGTCCTGTTGCGATTTCTGTCGGCTTGAGATGTGCAAAGCCGTATCGCGCGGTTTTTGCGTCTCCCGATTATCGTCGAGCGGTAGAGCTTCTCGGCAGCTACATAAGCGTTATTGATGACGACTATGTCAATTGGACCGGGTCGATTCGTGAAGAGGACCTCCCTGCAGGAAACAGGTTTCGTCGTATCCATGACAGGCGGGAACCTTGCGAGCAGCTTTATTACGGCCTTCAGGTATATGTTAACGGAGATGTGAACCTTTGCTGCTGTGTTGACATGCAAGGGGAACTGCTGGTCGGCAATGTGCAGAGGGATTCCATCGATCGCATTTGGAAAGGGGATACGATTCGGAAAATCCGTGCTGCGTGGGACGCGGGCGATATTCCGGAAATCTGTTCTCAGTGCAATATGTACGCCCCGCTTTCTGCTTTTCTGACCTTGAACCGACACCGCATCGAACAATGGGGTGTGGCGGATCTGACAAGTCCGGAGTTGTAACTGTCTGAAAATAGCTATTTTTGTACACTTTTGTATCACCCTGCACGAACATCGGTCCGAGGTACTTGACAGAAGTACATGGGTTATGCTTTAATGGTTGAATTCTGTTGGGGCCGACGTCACAGGGAAGCTTGGGCGCCTATACGGGACGCTTATACGAGTACAGCATCCAGGTGATTGTTTCCGGCTGAGGTTGAGGGCCGTTAACTCAGACGGTAGAGTATCTGCCTTTTAAGCAGAGAGTCGCTGGTTCGAGTCCAGCACGGCCCACCACGGAACGAATAAAATAGAGTTTTCGATCCGAGCTACTATGCAAAGCAGTGATTCTTCGTCCCCATCGTCTAGCCCGGCCTAGGACACCGGCCTTTCACGCCGGCGACAGGGGTTCGAATCCCCTTGGGGACGCCAATACTTAGATATATTTGCTAGAAAAAATCTAGCTTTGAGTTTCCTGAAAGTTACCCAAAATTGCAGACAGCTACTCCCTGTCTGCTTTTTCTTTTGGCACTCGGAACCCATATCATTGTTTCCCCGTGGTCGAACGTCATCCGGTCGATTGCCTGAATGAGTTCAGCGTCACTGATAACGCCATAACCCTCGCTGATGCTCTTTCCTCGGGTCGCATGCCCAAGAATACTTTCGCGAAGTTCCATGTCCATACCGCTACGTCTGGCATTCGTCTTCCACGTATGTCTCAGGTCATGAAAGTGCGGAGTAGGATTCAACCCTTCCAGTTTCGAGACTATCCTATCCCAAGGCCACCGGACCTGATATTTGTGCGTAATCGGGTCGCCTTCACGATGAAAGACGTGTTCGGCGCCGACTATCTGTTTACGCAACCGGTCCAAAATGGGGAGTAGGTCTTGATGAATCGGAACACGCTTGAAGTTTCGTTCCTTCACGTCATCCGGTCCTAGATAGACGATCCGTGATTTCAGATTGACTCGATTCCACGTCAGCCCAAGTATTTCGCCTCTTCGCATACCAGTATAGTAGGCAGTCTGAACGATGGGGACGTACCAGTCAGGCAAAGCGGAAATGATGCGTTGATAATCCGCATGGCTTATGTAGACCTGTCGTTTATCGTTCTTCTCTGTCAATGGCTTCACAGACCTGCACGGATTAACCTGAATCTCTCGCAACTCAATGAGCACCTGGAAGAGTTTCGACAGTGCGGCAATCTCTTTGTTTATCGTGCTATGTGCTGCATGTTCAGCCTGTCGCGCTCTCTGATACTCCTTTATATGGTGTATCCAGAGTTCTTTTACCGCAAAACCTTTACTGAAAAATTCGACCAGATGCGCGAATCCCTCTTGCATCCTCTGTCGATTCGAGCTGTCTCGAATGTCTGGGTAACTGAGTGTCGTCTGAATCGCACGCCACAATGTCAGTTCTTCCACGGGAACCGTCGTACCACCGAGACATTCTGGCAATTCCCAGCCCTGATTTCTGAACATACGGGCACATGCCTCGCGCGCCTCACCGTCAAGGATGGAATAATCCGCACTTCTGCACGCTCTCAATATCGCTGCTTCAATCGCCATAGCCTCACGTTTGCTCGTGGTCTCAAGTTTCAGACCGATTTTACGGTCCCGAAATGGCTTAAAGTAGACTGTCCAGACACTATCCTGAATACCCTGTTTATTGGTTCTCCGTGTTACCATTTGCACATCTCCTCTCGAAGCTGTGCTCTAAACACCTTCCCTCTTTCTGATTCTCGTCGCGTCCTACTGTCACCACCACCTTTCGGGCGGAATCGTAAAGACTCAGAGACGCGATTGTCAACCGATTTGCACGGTTCTACCGGTACAACCGGTCCCCTCTTCCTCGCACAAGATAGGGTCGCAACCACTTCTCTTGCCGCGAGGTATTGCCTCAAATGCTCGTGGAAATATCCACGCTCTCGATTATTTTTCCAGACGTAACCGATTTTACCAGCATGAGCCAACGCGTTAAGCGCTTTGATGCTTATGCGCAGTAGGGTAGCTGCTTCCTTTGGGGTTAATAGCTGGGGGATGGGATTTGTGGAATTCGTCAGCTCGTCAGTCGAATGCTCAAATGGCCCTTCTGTTGCGCTCTCGTTTAGGTGATTCAATCATATTTCACCTCGCGTTAATCCCTGTCTAGTGCAGGGCACATCCTGAAGGATGCAACTTGTCTCAGGGTAGCACCATAATCAGCGTACCCTTCTCAGAGACGATAGGGTGCAGCAGGGAAGCTACACAGACCGGACATCCAATTACGCGCATCGCAAGCAATTACCCTCAATACTATGGGAAATCCCGTTCTCTGCCAATTCTGGGAATTGACAGCAATCAATTTGTTACGCTCTGTTGATAGTGGTCCACCTGATATCGAAAATCAGTGAAGCCTGTCAATACCTTTTTATCCTACGCAAACTTTGCGCACCATTAACGCAGCTGTTCAAACTGTTCTTCCGGTATAGCCGCGACCGATTGCCAGCGGGAGGAAGAGGAGCGAGAGATTCCGAAGTCTGAAAGTTTTGGGGAAAAACCTGTTTCATCGTGCGACGGGTTTTTTAGGGGACGTCCCCTATTATCTTTCTCTATCTTTTCCAACATCTCACCCGCTTTCCGCTCCGCGCGTATCTTGATCTCAGCACACTGATTCTGCATCGAAAAACTGTAACCATTTATTCCCTGCACTCGCACCATTTTTCATGACGCGCAAGTGCTCGAAATGATTAAGCCTTTATTTTTGTTATATGTCATTGTTAGCCGCGTCGAATTAAGTTAGTGCTGTCTCACCCGCACGTCAATCTCTGGCATGTCCCGATTGCTGGACGTGGGGGAATCAGCACGAATTACCACGCTGAATCCCCGCGCAACTTAGCACGTCAATGCTGCTGGCCTGACAACTCCCAGCCGTTGCTCAAATTCGCTTCTCTCTGGCTCTCGATACGTCGCATTGGCCTGAACGAACTCCACCAGCCTCTTACCCAACGCGTCAATATCTCGCACCCGCACATGGTCGACGTATGATGCAATCCCCACTGCAAAACTATTCCGTCCCGCATGAGGCCGTAATATTTCTGCCAGCTCGTCAAGAGCATTTTCCGGAAACTCCGCACACATTGGAAGCAGATCGACCAAAATGCTTGCTCTGGTTCTCCGCGGAGTAAATCCAATGAACGGAATGAGCACATTGGAGCACCATCGGTAATAAGGCGATTTCACCTTTGGGAATGGATTGACGAAGTATCCCATAATGGATGCTCTCAGCATCGCGTCTCGCATCTTTTCGCTGTAGCAGTTCACCAATAATGGCCACCTGTCCACCGTCTCGCGTGTCAGTCGATAGGGCCCATACGTCGTCTGCTCGTCACCAGCAATCAAGCGATTCATAATTCTGTCCTTCCGATAATAATTCACGTTCGTCCTGGCAAAAATTCCAGGTTAATCAATCTCGTCAGCAATCAAAACGATTCGGACAAAAACTCTATATATATGTCCAGGTGTCCGAATCCGTCTTTTAATTTGTAAATCCAGTAACATATTTCGGACAGGGGGGGTGTCCGAGGGTGTCCGTGCATGTCCGGATATAAAAGAGAGCTGGTTAAAAACGTCTTCATGCATAAATTCGGACACCTCGGACACCCTAGGACAATAGGGGTGTCCTAATATATATATAAGTAATCATTACTCTTTCATATATATTCGGACACTCGGACAGGTTCTTTTACTAGAAACGCCCACCATATTCAGGCGAACCACCGTAATGCAAGTCGTCCGGTGGCAAAACGTATTTCCCGAACATCCCCGCTGCTTTTAAGACTTCTCCGCGTTTCGCCATCCGGTCAAGACGCTTCCGTATGGTGTCGCTTCTGACCCTCGGATTCGTCTTCTCTGCAATCTGAGCAACTGACATAGGCTTACCCTCGGAAGCTCTCAAAATGTCCCTAACCTCGTTAGCCTCACTTGAGCGCTTCACGTCCGATGCTTCTCCTAAATAACTCCATGTGAGACTTTCCACGTCAAAAGCCACGCTATGCTTCTTTTCCTCAATGTCCCGTCCCGAGACAAATATGGTCCCCTCTGTCGACAAGCGGTCCCGTTCCAAAATCAAAATGCTGTCAGCAGCCCCCGTAAGCGCTGTGCTTCCCAGTACCCTGGCGTAAAGGTCTCCGCCCTCGTTATTCTTCCCTTTGTTCAAATGGTGCACCACGACTATAGAAAGACTCCGTTCAATCGCAATTTTTTGGAGTCCTCCCATTGTCCGGTAATCCAACTCGTATTCAGTCCCGTGCCTGTCCTTTGCAGGTTTCAATTTTTGCAGAGTATCCAGGACAACCAGCTTAACCCCCTCATTCGCATCTAACCAGCGCTCCAGCATAGTTGTGCCCTCGGGGAGCAACGGCCAATCTCTAGTAAATAATCCTCCGGGCGGCATCGGCTTCCCCCGTGAGATTTTGCGCAAACGAGTTTGTAATCTGCGCTCGGGGTCTTCGAGTGCGACGTTCAATGTTTTCCCTTGCGCACATTTGAACCTGTCGAACGCATAACCACCGGATGCCACTTCGAGACACCAGCCAAGTGTTATTAAGCTTTTTCCGACTTTCGGGGGACCGGCCAAAATCACTAAATTGCTTTCACGGACGAATTCCTGAATAATCCAATCTTGTTCGGGAATTTCTTTCTGCAAAAGGTCCACATAGTTTGATATCTCGATAACCCTGCCTTGCGACGTCTGAAGGATAGGCGGTGCATACCATTCCGACTTCTCAGCAGCATCGGTCAGGACTTGCTTCACGTGGTCAAAACCCTTTTTTTCAAATAATGATTTCAGGCTTTTACCGTCAAAAAACGGTGCGAGGTCGACAATTTTCAAAAACTTATTATTTTCAGCGAGTCCTGATGCGAGTTTTTGGGAACCAGCAACGTCGGCGGGGTCTTGTGATTCCAGGAAAATAAAGATTTTCCGTTCGTCCCCCTGCATGCTTCCGGGCAATTTTTCGGTCCCGGTCGCGTTGGCATATCCACCTACCAAGCCAGTAGCACAAGCGTGCGGTGCAAAAAGGTCGACTGTCTCTTTTTCCGAAAAAAACAGTATCTTGTCCGGTTCACGTACGATTCTGTCCTCATGATAAAATTTGGATTTAGCAGAATTTTGATACGACCATGCGTGTGTAAAAATCTTCTCGAATTCATCGTCTGTTTTCGGAGGTATGCAGCGGTCTCGATTGAAATTGAAAGCATTGAAGTGTGTCTCTTTTTCGGAAAAGCCCTTCCCTTTGTAGCTTCGGATTAATCGAAACAGTGTCTCATTGCGTGTCCCGTCTGGCGCGTTCTCTGGAATCTCAAAACGCTTTTTCCCGGTCGGTGAGACCGCATCCCCTTTCGGTTTGCTTTTCCCGTTACCTTCAATTTTCCCACTGCCAGATGCTTTTTGCTGTCTCGCAATTTCCAGCAAACCCAGCGGAAGCTCTGCTATCTGTACACCGGACGATATGCAATCAGGATCCCACTCGTATTGATTGCCTGATTCGTGGTTTGACGGGGGGGCCAGCACATAGTTTCCGTCGCACCGGAAGTCGATTTTGTCTGCGAAAACGTCAGTTCCACCGGTGAAATATTCCATGTCTGCGGGTTTGGTGAAATAGTAGTGAAATCCTCCGGAACCGGTTATTACCCGGAAGGTGTCCGGGATATCCACCCTCTGTTTCAGTTCATCGAAATTCTCACGGCCTGCCTCACCGTCCACGTCCACGACGCAAAGATTTGATTCTTTCCCTGTCCGAATTCCAATATTAGAATGACAATTTCTTCCGCTCCACATTGCCAAAATCTTCTTTTTATCCGTGGTCGCGCGCTCTTGCCAGCGGTCCCGCCGCGGGTGCTTACCCTGTGATTCGCATTTGGGATTCCCGCAGGAACATTGGTTTTTGCGGTTCATTTCAAAAATATCGTGAACTTGCCAGCCTTTGTCAGCGTAAAAAAATGCGGCCTGAATCAGTGACCCCTGCCTTTTAACGCTTTCCTGTCCTTCACCGTCGGATATTGCGGCATTCAAATATTCGGCGGCCAGAGAGTGCATAGCAACGCTTAATGGGGTGTGTTCCATATCTGCTTTGATGTTGAACGATTCTTTGTTTCGCGATTTCTCGCCACACGAACCTTTGCAATTAAACGATGAAGGGATAGCGTCCGGACAGGTGGCTAGGGTCGATTCCGGGACCATATCCCCACTGCACCCACTGCACTGGAATGTTCCGTCAGCTCGGCAGAGTTCCGGGTAATTCTCTCGGGTCCACGGAATTATATCGATTGCACAGCGTAGCCTATAAGCCGCTTCGTTCCATAATAAAATCTCGAATTCCTTTTCAACGGGGGTATCGTGAACATCAGGTACGGTCTCAATGTAAGATTCCGCAGTATTAGTTTCCATAACAAACCTCCTAAATTGAACAATTGCACAATGAACGAACGCGCAGTGCGCAGATGTATGTGCACCAACGCGATTTTTTTCGTGTCGAATTCGACAAAAATGCTTGATAAATGGGGAGTTTTTGAATAAATAAATGGTCATCACATCATTTTTTCCATCGGAATCTCTCCAGGAACCCATCCTCACCAGATGGGTTTTATTTTTTCCAGGTGTCATACACGAGCACGTAGCTTGTCATACACGCCTGGAAACAGGGGGGGAGAGATACGACGAATTACTGCTAATTACTGCGTCAAGAGCTTGGATAAATCGAGTTTTTCAGCCAATTTGGGAAACGGAACATCGAAATACTGCTCTAACAATTTTTTGAATCGCACTGTAACAACTGGTCGCGATGGGGTCGAACCCCTCTCTACAACTGAAATCGGTGTGGAGCACCCATAACCAATACGGTCGGCTAATTCGAGCTGCGTTAAGCCTAACAGTCGCCTCATACATTCCAATCGCGTCATGACATAACCCTCTTTTTCCCTTGAATGTGCAGGTGCATCCAAGGTTTTATGTTTCTCTACCTCCCGTGCCTTGGGTCATATCAAAACGCGTACCGGAGTCAAGAAGTTTTACGATGTCACTTGGCCTTGGCCTCTAATTCTTCTCGAAGTGTCTCCTGCTCGTCTTCCTACTCTTCAAAACTCAGTTTCGGATGTCCATACCGATTCCACAAAATGCGCTGCATCAGCTCTGATGCGCTTATTCTCGCCTCTTTCCGTTCGTCCTCGAATAGGTCGGCAAGCACTTTGTCTATTCTGCACCCGGGTAATGTAGCTCTTTCACCCTGAAATCTCTTCGTCTTCGCCACCTTGGGTATAGCGGGCGGGATATCCGATTCGGTAATTTGCGCAGTATTCGCAACGGTCGCAGTATTCGCATGGTTCGCACCAATCGCATCAATCATGGTTTTCATTTCCTTTCGTATCAAGTTTCGCAAGTCTGCGATTGTCAGCTCTGCAATTGTGGGGGTAGTATTCACCGGTTCGTCCTGCTGTCTAGTCTCGCAAGTCTCGCACGTTTCGCCATTATCCATAGTCTCGTCAGCCACCGATTCAGTGTGCGATACATGCGCATCTTGCGACGTTTCAGACGCCCCTACTATTTGCGCATCATTCGCAGGCTTCGCCTCTTTACCCTCTTTTTCGAGCCTCTTCTTTTCCCGGTCATGGGTCATCTGAACAGCACCCACCGTCCACGGTGCGCTTTTGGAGTTCAAATAACCCTCGTGGTTCAGTGTCTCGGTAATCTCGGCATAGCTCTTGCCAGCCTTTTTCAATTCCATGATACGCTCTTTAGCGCTCGGCTTAACCTCATAACTCATAATCAACCCTTCCTTCCTATTCTTGCGAATATTATCAAAGGTGCGATGTTCGCACAATTGCGAACAATCGCCTTATTCGTACCGTCAATACTAACCCAACAATTTCTGGATTTGATTCGGGTGAAACATTCCACCAGACCGATTCGTGATTCCGTCCTGTTTCAGACATACGGCCACTTTACGCAGAGAGTAACCGTGATTCCGAAATGTGCGCATCTTGCGAATGATATCCTGTTCGGTCGCGTCCACGACAAATCCACCGTTCGCATATCTATACCCGTATGGTGCACGTCCACCGGTGAATTCGCCAAGCTCTCGTTTTCTCGCCAGTGCTGCACGGGTGCGCTCTCCGATGCGTTTCCGTTCGTGAGTGGATATTACAGCCTGAAAACCCAGCATACACTCATCATCGGCACTCTCGGTCTGCACTATCCTACATTCGGACACAAGGTGGACCTTGACACCGTATCTCGTGAACATCTCCATTGCGTTCAGCGTGTCCTGAGTGTTCCTGAATAGCCTGTCAAGTTTGAAAGAGAGGATATGCGCAACGGTGCGATTCTTGGCCATATCTATTATTCTGCGCATACCGGGTCGGTGTTCCACGTCCTTTGCAGAAATACCGGCATCAATGATGATATCCAGGACTTTCAGACCACGGTTAGCCGCATACTCTGTGCACCTGGCAAGCTGCATATCAAGAGAAATCCCTTTGCTTGCTTGTTTCTGAGTGCTCACCCGACAATAGATAATTGCAGTATTCGGATTTGCTTTTCCTCTTGCCTGTTCTTTACGTCCTGCTCTCTTCATATCCGTTCTCCCTGTTTCTTATCTATCGCAAGTTTCGCACGAATGTCATAATCAGTCAATAGCAAAGTGCGATACTTGCGATAATAGTTGTAAAGTGCCTGAATGATATCATCTTTCGCAACCGTGCGATGATTCTGTACATAATCGGGACCGCAGTTGTGTACAAAAACATGGTCGGTGCATAGGGGGTCTGCGTAGCACGATTGGCGTTTCGGTAGTTATGTCAGTAGGTTAAACGCTGGGAGTGCTACCCCCCACCTGGGTATGGATCCTAAATTTTTTGGAAATGTGCGGCTATGGCCACCGGTCGCGAAACGCCCGCCAATGCGCAGCAAATTTTCAGGGTGAGTATGTGACTGTTTCGCATCGAATATATGTTGCCACTGCTCTCTATCTAGGGTATACCACCATTGCTGCATGGAATTGGTACAGGATGATTGCAGCGCCATAATTATGAAATCAGCCGAAATACTACAGTTCAGGCTGAGACGGTACGCAGGAAGTTCCTGCTCAATTTATAGGAGATGCAATATGAATCAATTCCATAATGACGTTCAAATCGAGCCTATCACGTCCATTGTGACATTCAAGCTCCCTCAGAGTATGCACAATGCATTACTGAACATGGCGAATGAACGTGCTATGTCTATTTCCGCATTGACTCGTGAGTTCGTAGCGCGTGCGTTAGGTATGACAACCACCATTAACGATAGGCCAAGTATTGCGAATAGACGCGGGTCGCGCTCTAAATGGTAGAGACAACCACCGCACGCTCATTTTTGAACAATTGAAATAACGGATATCTCAGGAAAGGCATACATTATGGAAAACTCGAATTCGATTCAGGCATACTCTACCGATATTTACGAGGTGCGATACCACCTTTTAGACCGCGGTTTTCGCCAATGTGTTGAGCTTATGGACGCAATGCCAGCACCGCAATTACAAGCGCTCATAGGCGCGGCATTTACTGTGCAGCACTCCAGAGACATTAATCGCGGTCGCAATTACCGGGGAATCTGTCTACTCCAAAAAATCAGGCAAGAGCAAGGATGGAGTGTCGAGGATTTCAGGTCTGCATTGAGCCAGTTTGCCAAAACGGATTTGTCGGAACAACGCAAAGCATGGCGGGAATCGCAAGATTCATTTGCGAAAGCTGTTCTCTCACCCAACGATTATAAGATTTGGAAGCAATCTGTGTCTAGTTTCGCCGTCATGCAAAAATGGTTGAAGGCGAATCCGGAGCCATTGCACGTCCCGATCACTCTGGAATTGGTCATGTCTATCGAGGCGAATAGACCGCGACGCGAGAAATACAAGGGATATGTCGTGGAGCTGTACGAACGTTTCTTTGCTCGCCTGACAAATTACGATTTGACCTGGGAAGCGCTTTTGGCTCCTCTTGGTTCTCGCGATCCCAGAGCCCACCTAACCCCCATTTCTGAGAAAACGGGTCGCAAGGCGAGTTAAGGTGGCGAAATGGCGATTAAAACTGTCGAATGGGTCGAAAAATGGGTCCCAGTCAACAAACTAACGGGAATCGACGTTGAGTTTATCAGCCTCGTGCCCAAAGGGGCAAATCAAATACCGTTTCAGATTGTGAAAGCTGATACAGGGAAGGAAACAACCATGATTGATACAGCGATTCAGAAATTACAGCGGGCTGTCGCCGATGTGCGGTCGATTCAAGACGATGTGCGGACCATGAGGAAACAATCTGATAGACGGGCCAATGAAGCCAAGGAATTGGCGAAGCTCCAGGAAGAAGTTCGGTTCTGGCAGAGAAAAATCGAGTACCTCGCACCAGTAGGCAATTTTACGAGTGCTTTTAATCCTGACACCGTGCCTCTGGAGAAATCAGACGACACCGGTATTCAATCCCGACACAATTTCTGGAAAACAGATGATTCATTGGCTGTCGTAAAAGACGATAGTGCAGGTGGGCATTTCTGGCCTTGGTAGCCTCACCAATCCCCATGCTTCTGAAACGCTCTGATAGAGCGAAGTTTCCCAAAAGTTACCCTTTTTGGGTGGATTGGTTCGGATTGCTCAGTTTTGGTGCAGTCGAATCAGGACGTTATTTGACGAGAATCATTAGGGAAAAGTGCTTAGAGCGTTTATTCTAGTATGGCCCTATCGCCCTTTCACGCCGGCGACAGGGGTTCGAATCCCCTTGGGGACGCCAAAATATTATACCATGTGGACAGGGAAGTTGGGCAACATCTCGACTTCCCTGTTTTCGTTTAGCGCCGAATACAGGGCCCGCTCAGGACCCAAAGGGATCCCAGGCCGCCTAGCCGCCCCTGAGTCGGCCCAAGAGCCGGGCACGCAATCATTCGAGATCGTTGGCGACATCACGGATATCGAAGTCATTGCTGTCGGCTCTGCCATTCGGGAGATTGGGCGACTACGGAAACAGTATGGTGAGAGCCGTTGGCGAAAACTGAAAGGAATCGCCACGGTTCGCCTTCCGAGCGGTCGCACACGGTTAGCCGAATTACACTGGTATGAAGCTCACGGAATCGGGAAAAAGGAATTCAAACGCAAACGTTATCTGGACTAAACTCATGAGCGCTCGTTTTGCCGTGTGTGTTGACAACACCGAGTTCCCCGCCTCCCTGGAGATCCACAAGGTTTATCGCGTGGTCCCGGATAAGGATGCGGAGCGAGACGGGGACTTGCGCATAATCGACGAAAGCGGGGAAGACTACCTCTATCCCGGGAAGTATTTTGTAGCAATAGACCTGCCGCAGGAAAGCGAGCGCGCCCTGGCCGAGTCTTTTGATAGGCCCTAAAGGGCATGTGGACCGCAAGTTCCATGACGAGTAGGACCGAAGGTCACAGAAATCATAGGGCTTTTTGCTGCGTCAGCCTTAGAATCCGACATGTGTATTCATGCCGGCGACAGGGGTTCGAATCCCCTTGGGGACGCCAAAATAGTATACCATGCGGACAGGGAAGTTGGGCAACTCCAACTTCCCTGTTTTTGTTTGGGGCTGAATTTAGAGGCCGTTGAGGGCCCAAACAGATCGGGAATTTAATGGAGAAATATGGAACGGGGATGGTTAGGAAGAACAGAGTTTATCCAATATCGCTGGGAGTTATGAAGTGGACATCCAATCTGTGATAAGCGTCGGAGCTGTAGTGGTTGCCTGTCTTTCGGCCTTTTTTGCGTACCGTTCCTCCGAGTCTGCCCGAAAGAGTGCTAATGAGAACTTCAGGCCAATAATCACCGCGCGAGTAAGAGTCTGTAAGGACGGATCAGAGGCAACGGCATTCGAGTTAGTGATTCAGAATACTGGTAATCGTGCGGCAAGAGACGTGTGCTTGAGCGTGCGTGAAGGGCTACTTGATGAAGTATTAACTGGGGGTAAGAACGACTGTCTGGTACAGGACGTCCGACGGTGTTTCTCCACCAAAATCCCTGTACTGGCTCCTGGGGAACAGGTTACCAACTCTTTCGGTGTACTTGCAAGACCACCTCAAATTAGTACATGGAAAAAATATACAACGATTATCCCAACTTGTGTCCGGTATACTGACGTGGAGGAGTGGACTCGGCGATTCGAACACTACCAAGATCTTGTAGTGTGGCACGAGGACGCTTTTGCAGGCGGCAGATGGAGTAGCTGAACTCGATGTGGCGAACGAAAGCAAACGAAGTCGCTGGCGAAGTTCATGGGCCAAGTTGATCGAGGCGGGTTCCATGCTCGAAGCTTCCCAGACGAGCTTTTTTCTGGAATTTTCGTAATATAAAGATTTTCCGACCGCGAAGGTATAAATGCCTCTACTCACCGATACCTCCATTGCTAGGCTTCTTGGAAAAGACATCATAATTGAACCCTTTTCAGAAAACTGCCTAATGCCCATGGGGTATGACCTCAGGGTGGGAGATTTTGTTTATGCTCTGGACATGAGGTTGCTCCGACCTGAGAATGGAGTCTATACTCTGCCTCCTCGCAGCACTATTCAGATCTTGACAAAAGAGTCCGTCTGGGTTTCCAGCAGAATCGGGGGGACTCTTCATTCCAGAGTTTCATTGGTCTCTAAAGGACTTTCCCATATTTCGACGACTGTGGACCCAGGATGGACCGGTCCTCTATTGATAACCCTCAGGAATACCCTAGACAGGGAGTTCAAACTAAAGAAAGACGATAGGCTCGTAACTATGGTTCTATACAGAACCCAAAGAAGAGCCAAGGGGCGTCACAAGAAACCCGACTTCTTGCGAGACATCTTGATCGACCAAGTAAAGGAGCAGATCCAAGAAGAAGTCGATGAGTATATGGAGAGAATTAAGCCCGTTTTAGGCGATACAGAATTACTCAAGAGTTTTCGGAAAGCTGTCGAAGCTGCGAATCAGCCGATGTCTTCAAAGATTGCGAATTCCGCAAGAAGGACAATGACTTTGAACGCCGTAAAATACTTCGGACTTGGTGTATTATATATTTTGGGACTCGCCATTCTGGGAATTAATTTCTACTGGGATAAGATCTCATGGTTATTTAACAATCAGCCGTATGATACTGAAGTATTCGCCGCACAAGCCGCTATGTTGACAACCCTGATATTTCTTGGGACGAAATTGCAGCAAGATTAAAATGAGGTCAAAAGCTGCTTTGGATCGCCTGGCTTTAGTCAGACTACCGCTCGCGCTCACTTCCTCACACGTATATCTGTCTCCCCGTATCAAACTTCATCATATCTACCGCATCCAAGCGCTGCTGATCAGAAATATTCAGATAAAGGGCCTGTAAGGACTTCTTCTTGTTCCCGTGCCCTACAATGGCGTCAGCTTTGTATCCGGGAACCCCGCTGCGCATCGCATGCGTGAACCAGCAGTGCGCAGCTATGAACCGTTGGTTTCGAATTGAAACCACAGCAGATTGTGTATATGATATTTGGAGGAGTAACGATACCATGTCTGAACGAACATTTACCGCGGTTGTTCACAAGGAAGATGACCTGTTCGTTGCCGAATGCCCTGAGGTAGGCACGGTTAGCCAAGGCTACACTCTGGAGGAAGCCGTTGCCAATCTCAAGGAGGCCACCGAGCTATACCTTGAGGAATTTCCACATCCGAAAACTTCCCGAGTGATCATGACTACGTTTGAAGCGACATATGGTTGAACTGAAGCGCGTTTCAGGAAAGACCGTTATTCGAACGTTGGAGCGTCTGGGCTTTGTGCAAGTCAGACAGCGTGGGAGTCATGTCGTCCTGAAAAAATTGCCGGAAGCCGAGATTGGGTGCGTGGTCCCTTTGCACCGGGAACTTGCGGTCGGAACACTACGCGGTATTCTGAAACAAGCCGGAGTATCCCCCCCAAGATTTCTTCGACAATCTCTGATCATCAATCAGCGGCCATCACTTTCCTACCTCATGTCCGTCTCCCCAATATCGAACTTCATCATATCAATGGCCTTGATCAGATCGTCGTCGCTGAGAGGAAGGTAAAGACTCTGTAAGGATTTCTTCTTGCCTCCATGACCAACGTGGCATTTGCATGAAGTGAGTGTTACATTTAGGCAATGACTATATGACTTTCAGCGATTGAGGAATCGGAGAGGCTCTGAGAGCGCATTGTGAAAGACTTCATTTCTCCTTACGTGAGGAGTTACCGCCAATGGAGAGTGCGACTGAAAGCAATAAAAGGCCCAAAGAGGATTATCGGATCGACAGACCCGAAACAGACGATGAATTGGCATGGGTGATCGCCACCAATCTGGACGAGTACATCGAGTTCCATGAAGGAGAGGCAGTTTTACAGCAGACTATGAAAGGAACTACGCTAGGTCAGCGGGTTATTTATGCTTGCATATGGTACGAATACGAAGTCTGTAACGGTGGACATCAGCAATTCTTCTGGAACAGCACCGGCATCCTTTGGGACGAAGCCTTGGCCGGGTTCATAAAAATGGGAGCAATCGAATATGCCGCTATACTGAAGGCCGCGGTTTCCCTGTTCCCGAACGGAAACGCCATCTAAAGACAGAAGGACTTCTTCTTTTTCCCATGATAATGATCCGACCTCTCATCTTGATATGAGGAGCGATGCTGTTCTGATCTGTCTGCATAAGACTTGCGTTCGTTCCCATAATGGGTCTCGCTGAGGGAGTTCTGTTCAGGGGATGATTTTTCTATGATTTTGTCCAATTCACCACGATCGAGCCAAACACCACGGCACTTGGGACAATAATCAATTTCAACTCCTTGTCTCTCAGCCATCCTGAGTTCTACTGCGCACACGGGGCAATTCACCTTCTATCCTCCTGTCCATACGTAATTTCAGACAACAATCCTACCTGTGCTCTGTTCTTTACGCAAGAGTTGCCATAACGATCTCAAACGCCACTGATTTCCCGCTGGTATCGCATGGCGGGGTGGGTGATGACGGCTGTTTGAGAAACGTTGTCTTCAAGTAAAGCTTCAGTTTCGAGCGGTAGTTTGAGAAGAATTTTATTTTTGGGGTTAAATGGTTCTCGCGTTCGGGTTTGAGATGGGGTATAGGCTTGGTGGGTGAAACGCTTGTTCAGGTGATGATGGGATGAGCATAAACGGTTGTCCGGTTTGTTTGGAAAAACAGCGTTGCATTGACGAGTTAAAAGAAAAGATCCAGAGCCTGGAGGCTAAACTGCGCTATCAAGAGCGCAAGGCTCAAGAAGGATACTTCGGCTCTTCCACTCCCTCATCCAAAATACCAATCAAGAGGAACAGTGAACAGAAGGAGAAAAAGCCCAAAGGTGCGCGGCAGGGACACAAAGGTTCCGGTCGCAAGAGCCACGAGTGCGAGTTTGATTATGCGGTAGAAGTGGAGGCTCCAGATATCTGTCCCGAATGCGGGGGTATTCTTGAAAAGAAAGGGGTGGAAGAGAGGAGTGTCCTGTATACGCCTTCTCAAAAACCCGAACGAATAGTATTTCGCTTACCCAAAAGGTATTGTTATCGTTGTGAACGCACGTTTACCCCCCAGACTCCCGGAGTGCTTCCCAAGAGTCTTTACGGAAATCAACTCATTGCCAATGCCATGACGATGTATTACCTCTATGGTCTTCCCATGGGACGGATCTGTGAACAGACCGGAGTAAGCGAAGGAAGCCTGATGGAGGTATACCATCGAATGGGGCGACTTTTTGAAAGAATTCCTCAAAAGCTCATTGAAGAATATCGACAAGCTCCTGTGAAGCACGCAGATGAGACGAGCTGGCGCACTGACGGCAAGAACGGATACGTTTGGCTCTTCGCCACTCCCGATTTGAGCATTTTCCAATTTGGCAAGAGTCGCTCGTCCCAAGTAGTTCATGCAGTCCTCGGCAAAGATCGGCTACCGGGCGTTTTGGTTGTGGATCGTTACCGCGGCTACAAGAAAGCTCCATGTGAGATTCAATATTGTTACGCTCACCTTCTGCGAGATGTCCAGGATTTGGAAAAAGAGTTTCCCGAAGAAGCAGAGGTCTCAACTTTTGTGGCTGTTGTGGCTCCTTTACTTGCACTCGCTCAGGGACTTCGCAGCCAACCGATTACGGATAAGCAATTCTATCGTCGAGCGGCTAAGCTTCGGACTGAAATTAAGGCCGCTATGGAGCGACCGGCCCGCCATATGGGTATTCGCCGGATTCAAGATATCTTCCGTGAAAATGAAGAGAGGCTTTATCACTGGGCTCGAGACCGAACGATTCCGGCAGAAAACAATTTAGCCGAAAGAGATCTGAGACCCTCTGTTGTGGCAAGGAAGGTCAGCTATGGATCTATTTCTGATAACGGAGCCAAGACGCGCAGTATTCTCACAACCGTCCTCACCACCCTCAAGAAACGAGGTAACGACCCTGCAGAACAGATGAAGAAAACTCTCGATCAATTAGCAACGAATCTTAAGCTGGACCCCTATGAACTCCTCTTTCAAAGAAACGGCCCTCAAGAATAGCTATATCCATCACAATTGCTCCCGCGAATAACTGAAGCTTTACGTCTTCAAGTATTTTCAGATTGACAACAAAGGCTTTGTCTACTAAGCTATTTGACGATCAAAGGGGAGTAGTTAACAAGGCCGATGTCAACATCCTGGCTGTAAAGTCTGGCATCGCCCGCAAATTTGCGTAACAAGACCTTTGGCTCAGTGCCAAAGGTCTTTTTTGTTTTGGAACAGAGTCTTGAAGATTACGGAAGAAATGCAAACACTGAGGCAACTCGACGGTGGAACTCTTGGCGTTGACTGCTCTTTATTGGTAGGGAGTCTAAGAAACGACAAAAGGCATGGTCAGATAAGAATCATGCGACTGCGAGGCTGAGAATGCTAGACCTATTAACGAGTGCCGACGCGTGGCTGGCCTTCTGCACTCTAACAGCACTGGAACTCATCTTGGGAATCGACAACATCATCTTCATCTCGATTCTAGTGGACAGACTGCCTGAGAAGAGGCGTGAGGTGGGGAGACGTCTCGGTTTGTTTCTGGCCATGTTCATGCGCATCGGCTTGCTCACTACGCTATCATGGCTAATAGGACTGACTGCACCGTTGTTCATCTTAATGGGCCAAGAGATCTCGGGCAGAGATCTGATTCTTATCTCTGGTGGTCTCTTCTTACTCTGGAAAAGCACCAAAGAGATCCATCACCTTTTGGAAGGAGAGAAGGAAGGAACTCCCAGTCAATTGACGGCCGCCTTCTCTGGAGTGATCATTCAGATCATGCTAATTGACCTGGTTTTTTCATTTGATTCAATAATTACGGCTGTCGGGATGGTAGACAATCTTGCAGTCATGATCGCGGCTGTTGTCGCGTCCGTTGCCTTGATGATGGCTTTTGCAACACAGATCGGACGGTTTGTCAGCACTCATCACACAATCAAGATGCTGGCACTGTCATTCCTGGTGGTTGTAGGCATTGTCTTGATATGTGATGGTTTTGATCACCACGTCCCGAAAGGGTACATCTACTTCGCCATGGCTTTTTCTGTTGGTGTAGAAATGCTCAACATGCGTCTTCGGAAGCGGCAGGTTGCCGATGTTCCCAACCATTCTGCGGCTGGGACTGAAGCTGCTACTTAGCTGTCGCTGATACAGACAAATCTAAGACAACTTGACAATCCGATTGGAGCCGGTTAACGTTCATCATGACGTCTTTCGATAGGAGTGAATCGCTCCTAAATGTAATGAAGTCGTCGATTGGGAGTTAAGGGACCATCGTAATGATGTGGCGTCCAAGGATTTTCAAAACCTGGGTTCAGGTGCTGGTATGCTTCCTGATTGTGAGTATGATTCAACCGAGCCTGGTCTTATGCTTTGATTATAACGCCGATGCCATTGTAGAATACGGCCTGTCTACCTCCCTTTCCAGTTCCGCTTCCGAGGTTTCCCTTTTTCACCACCTCTTAGACCAAACGATGCCCAGCATGGGCGCAAAATCCTCCTCGTTTGAAATGGCTATTGGAAGTCAGCGCTCAACAAGGGGCGCTTCTCTATCCCGGCTATTATTCACCCATTCGAGTGCGACCTTTCCGGAGACTGCCCATCGAAACCATTCTCGTCCAGAGTTTGCCCATCGAGATAATTCTCCCAACAGCACAACTCGAACCACAGTCCTGCTGATTTGAGCATTGGTGGGTGCCGTGCCTCCGTGCCGGCACATCTTAAATATGATCAATGATATCGATAGAATGGACCGGCAGGGACACCGGTCCCTACCAATATCCTGTAATTCACACGAGGGATATACCGATTCTCGAAAGTAATCACGGATTGTGAAGAGCAGTTCCCAGCAATTGGTAGCGCCGGCCTCCGTGCCGGCGAACAATTCACCAAACAAAGCAATAAGTTATCGCCGGCAGGGACGCCGGCGCTACTGATTCTTCCCATTGCAGGCATTGGATTCCGTCAAGACTTTCGATAACAGCTATAAACGACAGAATTTTTGGCACTGACTATAATTCCGGAAATTGCAGCCCGGCACCGTGTGAGCCTTGTTATAATGGGCACCCTTGACTATTCTGGGATTTGCCGGATCTTTTATCAGGAGTACTGCTGAAGAGGTCATTCCGCAATTAAAGTGCTCAGTGCTCACGGTCAAACCCGAAGGATTTGTTACCCCCGTTAAGATTGAGTAGGTCGGGATCAGTCCTTAGTTAACTGGAGATGCCATTTTGGCAAAGGATTCTCTATTACTCTCACTCCCTATGATAGCGACCCAATCATTGGGCCGGAAAACAAAATCAGCATCAGGATTTGCGTTGAGTCTTTCCTCTCTGATTACACCTACTACTGAAGCTCCCGTTTTCTTCCGAACTCCAATTTCACCTATCGATTTGTCAACGATCGGGCTTTCTGGGGACAAGAGAATCCACTGCAGATCGAACTGCTTCTCGGCGCCGCGGAGGTGAGACAAGATTCGGTAATCATCGTTATTGCTAAACCAATCAGCATAGAGCTCCTGGCGTACAGTATCGGTGTAGCGCTGGACTTCACTTGATGGCACCTGAAGACGAAGAAGAGATTGGTGGGTAATCTCCAGACTGGCTTCAAATTCTGGAAGTATAACGACTGAAACCCCAAGATTTTTCAAGAGATCGAAATATTCCGAGCTGGACGTTCTTGCGATGATTTCGATTTTATTGTTCAAACGTTGCGCCTGAATAATCGTCGCTCTTGCTTCTACAATTCCAGGAATTGTTACAATTAGTTGGGAAGCATCTTTGATTCCTGCTGCATCCAAGACAATTTCCTGACTAACGTCCCCATAAACCACTGTCATTCCGGCTTCTTTAGCTTGCTCTACCCGTCGGTGATCGAGCTCGACAATCACAAATTGCAGACCTAACCGCTTCAACACCTGTGCTATCTGGAAACCTACCCTACCCCCACCTGCAATAATCACGTGTCCGCGAAGTCCGCCAACTGGTATGTTTGAAGATTCCAGGGCTTCATGGCGAAACCGGCGTTTTTTGAGAGCGTAGAGTCTTGCCGTCTGACCCGATACGAGAGGTGTAAGCACCATAGTCAATATTGCGGCGCTCATTACGAACGAATATACGTCTTTATCAATGGAGTTGGTAGACACGCCTACTTGAGCCAAAACGAAAGAGAATTCTCCCACTTGAAACAAACCCAATCCGAGTGCCAAAGGAATCACATTACTATATCTGAAGAGTCTGGCAATGAAGGCGAATATCAGTCCCTTGCCTATGCCCACAACAAGCACCAAGAGAGCCAAAGATCCGAGATGTTCCATTATGAACGCGGGATCCAAAAGCATCCCTACAGATGTAAAAAACAATAAACCAAAAAGATCTCGAAGAGGAATAATGTCACTGAGGGCTTGATGTCCGTAGTCCGATTCATTCAGCACCATACCGGCAACAAATGCACCAAAGGCAAACGAGAGCCCGACCAGATATGTCAGATATCCCACTCCTAGACCGATTGCCGTGATTCCTAGCAAAAAGAGTTCTCTCGAACCGAGCTTTGCGATATGCGCCATTATTCCAGGCAACAACCTGCTCCCCAGCAAAATCATCCCGGCTATAAAGCCCGCTGCTTTTAATGCAGCCAGACCGAGCGCAGGAAGTCCAAGGGCAGGATTGTTAAGCTGGGGGAGAATTACCATCATTGGGATCACGGCCAAATCCTGGACGATAAGCATTCCTATCATCACTTTGCTTGAGAGAGTGCCCAGCCAACCCTGATTCATCAGCGTTTTGAGAATCACCATGGTGCTCGAAAGAGAGATGAGCGCTCCTAGCCACAGTGACGATTTCCAATCCCACCCCATAAAATGTCCTATGCCACTGCCAAGGCCAATTGTTAGGGCAATTTGGATTGGCGTCCCTATCAAAGCTATCTTCTTGACCGGTTTCAGGTCCTTGAGAGAAAACTCCAAGCCGAGAGCGAACAGCAGAAGGGCAATCCCGATTTCAGCAAGCAATTCGATTTGATGCACATTCGATACGGTAACACCATCTGTATGTGGTCCCAGAATTACGCCCGCTGCGATATAGCCTAGAATTAATGGTTGGCCGAGTCTCTGCAGCAATAATCCGCAGAAGAAAGCGACAACGACGAGGATGATTATGTCGGTTGCAATACCCATTATGATCCTGAACGTGAGTAAATCATGTCTTGGAGGGAAGCCGGACCGGAAAACGGGCGCACATCTACCCCTTGTTGCCGCAATTAGTCAAAGATGGAAACGAAGCCATTTTATCCAGTTAATACGGCTCTCCATTGAACTTAGTGAGCCTACCTCATCAAAGGTGTCCCGGTCAAGCAAACGGCCCATACAAGGAGCCGGTGAGCGAAGCGAACCGCATCGTTGATGCCAGAGCATCTGAATACCTGTCATTGCGAGCGAAGCGAAGCAATCCCTTGAAGGTACAGGATGTATCAGGAGATTGCCACGTCGCTCTGCTCCTCGCAATGACATGTCCCCGAGCGTCTCATCTCCGTTGATAATTGAAGGAATACCACTTTCTCAATAAAGGAAGGATGCCGTTTAGAAACTGTAAATCTTCACGAGCCCGTCTTTTCCAAGGCCAGGAATGTCATACTTCTAAGAACTTTAGAATCTAGCCTTGCTCGATTTAGCACGAGCCTTTATCCTGTACCAGGACGCTGCGAACCTCGTCCCTGGAGAAGACCGAGTTTGGATTCCATGGAAATTGAGGGCGTTGTGATGGATAAGAAAGTCGACAATGGGCAGCAGAAACAGGATCTGTGGGGAAGTCGGAGGGGATTGAGTCTTGACGCTCTCAAACGCGGATTTTTGGACCATCTCAGGTATTCGCAGGGGAGAATCCCCAAAATAGCCACGCTGAACGACCAGTACATGGCCCTCGCTTACACTGTGAAAGACCGGCTTCTCCATCGTTGGATTCGGAGTGCCGAGACCTACATGAAAGGCCGTCTTCGCGCTGTCAGCTATCTTTCCGCGGAATTCCTTCTGGGGCCACAGCTTGCCAACAATCTGATCAACTTGGGGATTTACGAAGAAGTTCGGGAAACCTTCGAAGCAGCGGGCGGGGATTGGAACGCCCTCCTGGAGCATGAACCCGAACCCGGGCTAGGAAACGGCGGACTCGGCCGACTTGCTGCGTGCTTTCTGGATTCCCTTGCCACTCTGCAGATCCCCTCCATAGGATACGGGATACGGTACGAATTTGGGATCTTCTCGCAAACCATTCAGGACGGCAAACAGATCGAGACCACCGATAAATGGCTGTCTTTGGGAAATCCATGGGAAAGCCATAGGCCGGAAATCGCATACGAAGTGAAGCTCGGTGGTCATACAGAGCACTTTCAGGACCAGGACGGGCGTCTTAGGATTCGATGGGTGCCAAGTCACGTGGTGAGAGGAGTGGCGTACGACACTCCTGTGCTGGGCTACAAGGTAAACACTTGTAACACGTTGCGCCTCTGGAAGGCAGAAGCTGCAGAATCTTTTGATTTTCAAGCGTTCAACGTAGGAGATTACTACCGCGCAGTTGAAGAGAAGGTCCATTCGGAAAACCTTACGAAAGTGCTCTATCCGAACGACGAACCTGCGCAAGGCAAGCAACTCCGTCTGGAACAACAGTATTTCTTTGTGTCCTGCTCCTTGCAGGACATGCTCAGAATATGTTCCATGGGGAATGTGTCAGCGACACGATTTCACGAAATTTTTTCAGTCCAGTTAAATGACACGCATCCCACTTTGGCGGTACCCGAACTCATGCGCCTCCTCATCGATGAACACGGAACCGAATGGGACGAGGCATGGGAGGTCACCCGGAAGACGTTCGGGTATACTAATCACACACTGCTGCCCGAAGCGTTGGAGAAATGGCCTTTACCATTGTTCCGCTCGCTTTTTCCCCGGCACGTGGAAATCATTTTTGAGATCAATCACCGATTTCTGGAAAAAGTTCGAGCGAGATACGTAGGAGATGAAGATCGTGCGGCCCGGATGTCCTTAATCGATGAGAGCGGAGAAAAATACGTCCGTATGGCGAACCTCGCGTCTGTCGGCAGTTTCGCTATAAATGGTGTGGCAGAGCTCCATACGGAGTTGCTGAAAAAGGATGTGCTCCGTGATTTCTACGAATTCTTCCCGGAAAAGTTCAGCAACAAGACCAATGGCGTAACCCCGAGACGTTTTCTTGTGTTGAGCAATCCGAGACTGGCAGATTTGATTACCCGAAGCATTGGAGATACCTGGATCAAGAACCTGGATCAACTCCGAAAACTTGAGGCTTATGTAGATGACAAAGACTTCAAGACAGAGTGGAGTCACGTCAAAAGGCTTAACAAAACTGATTTAGCCAATGCGATCCGTAATCATACCGGAATTGTCGTGGATCCGGCCTCGCTTTTCGATATCCAGGTGAAACGTCTACATGAATACAAACGACAACACCTTAACGTGCTGCATATCCTCACACTGTACAGCCTTTTCAAACGGAATCCGGACATAGATATTGTGCCACGAACCTTTATTTTCGGAGGAAAGGCTGCACCCGGATACTTTATGGCAAAGTTGATCGTCAGACTTATCACCGCAGTAGCGGATGTGGTGAACAACGATCCGGACGTACGAGATCGCATCAAGGTGGTGTTCTTCCCCAATTTCAACGTGAAGAATTCCCGGTTGATCTACCCTGCGGCAGATCTCTCCGAACAAATCTCCACTGCCGGCAAGGAGGCTTCAGGAACTGGTAACATGAAATTTTCGATGAATGGAGCGCTCACCATTGGCACTTTGGACGGTGCCAATGTGGAGATCAGAGAAGAAGTCGGTCCTGAGAATTTCTTCCTATTCGGGCTGACAGCCGAGGAGGTATATGACCTTAAATCTCGGGGTTATCAGGCACGTGCTCTATACGAAGGGAATGATCGATTGAAGGTTGTCATCGATCTAATCGCGTCCGGACATTTCTCTCCAGGGGACGCCGAATTGTTCAAACCTCTTGTGGATTCGCTGCTTTATCATGACGAGTACCTGCTGTTCGCGGATTATCAATCATACGTGGACTGTCAGGTCCGTGTCAGCCAAACATACAGAGATCAAGACGCCTGGGCACGAATGTCCATCCTCAATGCAGCTCGAATGGGAAAGTTTTCATCCGATCGTACGATTCGACAATACTGCGACGAAATCTGGAAGGTAAGCCCAGTGCCTGTAAGCCTCGAAAATGATGAAGAGGAATTGTGAAAAACGAGTCTCTACGAAGAATTGATGATTGCGCGTCACACCCTCCGCCTGCTTGAGGCATCGGGAGCTTGAAAATGAAAATAGAGATTCCACGACCGGCTCTTAAAGACAAAAAAGCGCTAGTGGTCGGGATTGCAAACGAGCACTCCATTGCCTACGGTTGCGCCACGGCTTTCCGTGAGGTGGGTGCTGAAGTGGCGATCACCTACCTCAACGAGAAGGCCAAACCTTATGTCGAGCCTCTGGCGAACGAACTGGGGGCAGCGATGTTCCTGCCTCTGGATGTCTCTAAACCCGGTGAATTGGAAGCAGTGTTCGAACGCATCGAGCGGGAATGGGGGCATCTGGATATCTTGGTGCATTCCATCGCATTCGCTCCTAAAGAGGACCTGCAGGGCGGGCTGCTGACCTGCTCTGCCAGCGGCTTCTCGCTAGCCATGGACATCTCTTGCCACTCCTTTATCCGCATGGCACGCCTGGCGGCACCTCTTATGAAGGATGGCGGGACCATGTTTGCCATGAGTTACCACGGCGCGCAAAAGGTGGTCCCCAACTATAACGTCATGGGGCCGGTCAAGGCGGCCCTGGAGGCGGTCTGCCGCTATCTGGCTTACGAACTCGGCCACCAGAAGATCCGTGTACATGCGATCTCGCCTGGTCCGCTCAAGACACGGGCAGCTTCGGGGCTAAAAGACTTCGACCGGTTGTTGAATGATGCGGTAGAGCGCTCACCGGTCGGAGAGGTGGTAGATATCATGGATGTCGGCTTTGCCTGCGCCTTTCTCGCGACGCCTTACGGGCGGCGCCTTACGGGTCAGACCATGTATGTCGATGGAGGCATCAACATAATGGCCTAAGGCATGGTCGGACTATCCTGAAACTGAAAATGGATTGGCTGCTCCAAAAAGGCAATCCGGCCTGTCGAGCTGTTCAGACGAAAGGAACGACAGATGATAGAGACCAGTGTCAACCCCATTCTTGGCAATCAACCGCTGATCGAATATCTGATCGATGCCGGACAGCGAACGGTGCTATTCTGGGATGCCATTCGCCAGCGGGGCAATCAGTACCTCGAGCAAATGGCCAAAACTGTACCCCATGTACTGCAATTCGATTATGAGTCGATCCTGGACGGAAGGACCCTGCCCAAGCCTGTTAATTACGGTATCATTAGAATTCGTCCACCACGAGGGGCAGTCATTGACGATCTTAAACGGCCTTTTGTGGTAATCGATCCTCGAGCGGGCCACGGACCAGGCATCGGAGGTTTCAAGGCCGAAAGCGAGATCGGCGAAGCCATGCGAGCGGGACATCCCTGTTATTTCATCGGGTTCGCACCGTTACCCGAACCGGGACAGACAATCGAAGCGGTGATCGAGGCCTGGGCTGTTTTCCTGCAGCGGGTGTCCGATCTGCACTCTGAGGCCGAGGGAAAACCGGTAGTGATAGGCAACTGCCAGGCTGGGTGGGCACTGATGATGCTGGCAGCAAAGTATCCCGAACTATGCGGGCCGATTATCACGGCGGGGTCACCGCTGTCTTACTGGGCTGGCGTTCGCGGAGTCAATCCAATGCGCTATACAGGCGGCCTTCTCGGCGGGAGCTGGCTGACTGCGCTGGTTAGCGATCTAGGGAATGGCAAATTCGACGGTGCTTGGCTAGTGCAAAACTTCGAGAATCTTAACCCGGCCAATACCTTTTGGTCCAAACAATACAACCTGTACGCCAACATTGATACGGAAGCCCCTCGCTATCTGGGCTTCGAACGCTGGTGGGGAGGACACGTGGTTTTGTCCGGGGATGAGATGCAATATATCGTGGACAATCTCTTCGTCGGCAACAAGCTCAGCAGCTCCGAGATGGTGACTGCCGACGGTGTACGGCTGGATCTGCGAAAGATCCGCTCACCCGTTGTTTGTTTGTGTTCCAAGGGCGACAACATCACTCCTCCGCAACAAGCGCTCGGTTGGATACTCGACTTGTACCGCAGCGATGAAGACGTTCTGGCTTCCGGTCAGACGATTGTCTACGTGGTGCACGAAACGATAGGCCATCTGGGGATCTTCGTTTCGGCCGGTGTTGCCAAGAAAGAGCATCAGGAGTTCGCCAGCAACATCGATCTCATCGACTGTCTGCCTCCCGGTCTCTACGAAGCAGTCATCCAGAGAAAAACACCGGATGCGGCACATATAGAGCTGGCAACCGGAGACTACATCTCACGTTTCGAGAGACGAAGCCTCGAGGACATTCGCGCTCTTGGTGGTAACACTCTCGACGAAGAGCGCTGCTTTGCAGCCGTGGCCCGGCTGTCTGAGGTGAACCACGGACTCTACCGTACCACAGCACAGCCGTTTGTTCGCTCCCTGGCAACTGAACAGAGTGCCGAATGGCTGCGTCGCATGCATCCACTAAGGCTAGGTTACGAGCTTTTCTCTGACCGTAACCCGGCAGTGCAGCCGCTGGCGTCGGTGGCCCAAATGGTGCGGAAGAGCCGTCTACCGGTCGCAGCGGACAACATATTCTTGCAGTGGGAGAAAATCTTCTCGGACTGGATGACGTGGAGCCTGGATGCGTTTCGGGATTGGCGAGACTTTCTTACGGAGCGCATGTTTTTCGGAATCTATGGACAACCCTGGTTGCAGGCTTTGCTTGGCCTCCGGGCAGAGGATGCTCCGCCAAGGCAACGTCCAGGTTTGGACAGCGATCACTTGGCCTTTGTCGAACGCCGGATCGAAGAGTTGCGAGCCAACATGGACAAGGGAGGGCCGCATGAAGCGGCGATTCGCGCGATGATCTATATCCGCATGCCGGAAAACGCGGCTGATGAACGGGCTTTCGAGATGCTCCGTAGGATCAGAGCGGAACAAGGCTCGGAAAAAAGCCTGGCCGAGTTCAAGCAAGAGGTTCGAGAACAGTATTATATGCTCCGGCTGGACGAAAACAGGGCAGTAGAGCTGATCCCCGAGTTGCTCAGAGGTCATGAAGACGACGCGGCACGACTACTGGAACACATCCGAAGGGTCGTCACCGCGGGTGGGCCGCTGCATGAGGAAGGGCAGAGACGTCTCGCGCAAGTGGAGGGACTGTTCGCTGCCCACCATCCAATTGAGCGTCCAGGCCCGCACTTGCAGGCGTTGCCAAGGGAGGTTCACCCAGATGATAACCAATAAGACATTCGATGAAATTCAAATCGGTGACACTGCCCGAATGCAGCGTACTTTGACCAAACAGGAGATCGATTTGTTCGGGCTTTTGTCAGGGGACATGAACCCGACGCATTTCAGCGACGAATACGCGCGAATGCTGCTGGAGCGCCACAAGCTGGTAGGCCACAGCATGTGGGGCGGGGCCCTGGTCTCGAGTCTCCTGGGAAATGAGCTGCCAGGGCCAGGCACGGTCTATCAATCCCAGAATTTTGAATTCCACAATGTGGTGGAACTCGGTGACATCCTCACCATCACCGTGACAGCAAAATCCAAGGATGCCACAGACGGCAGTGTGCTGTTTGATTGCCGGGTGGTCAATCAACGAGAGCAGGAAATTATCACCGGCGTTGCCAAAGTAAAGGCCCCCGCCAAGAAACCGGCAGATTTGGGATCACCTTACGCTACCATGCAACTGCACCGCAAAACCGCTTTCAAAAGGCTGATCGATCATGTCAAAGACTGGGAGCGGATTCCCACGGCAGTCTGCCATCCTTGTAGCAAAGAGGCGCTGGAAGGCCCTATCAATGCGGCCAAGACGAATCTGATCGATCCGATCCTTGTGGGACCGGAGACTAAAATCCGCGCTTTGGCCGAGAGCCTGAATCTGGAAATCAGTCCCTATCGTTTGGTTGACGCCCTACACAGTCATGATGCAGCGGCCAAAGCCGTGGCATTGTGTCGATCGGGCGAGGCCGAAGCGCTCATGAAGGGCAGCCTGCACACGGACGAACTGATGGGTGCGGTAGTTCCGTCGGCCACCGGGCTGCGCACCGAGAGACGGATCAGCCACGTTTTCGCGATGGACGTGCCTACTTATCCGCGACCGTTGTTCATCACCGATGCGGCCATCAACATCTACCCTACCCTGGAAGACAAGGTGGATATTCTCAAGAATGCGATTCAACTGGCCCACGCTTTGAACATTCCGCAACCGAAGGTAGCTATTCTGTCGGCAGTGGAGACGGTGAACCCTAAAATTCCAGCCACAATCGAAGCGGCTGCCTTATGCAAAATGGCGGATCGCGGACAAATTGAAGGAGCCATCATCGACGGTCCTTTGGCCTTTGACAATGCCATCAGCAAGGAAGCCGCCCTGATTAAGGGCATCCATTCCCCTGTGGCTGGTGAGGCGGACATTCTGCTGGCGCCCGATCTGGAAGCCGGCAATATGCTCGCCAAACAGCTTGCCTATCTGGGCAGAGCCGATTCGGCCGGCATTGTTCTGGGGGCGCGCGTCCCCATCATTCTGACCAGCCGGGCGGATTCGGCTGAAGCTCGGCTTGCTTCCTGTGCCGTTGCAGTGGCTTTTGCATATTGGCAGCGGAGTCATTGAAGCGAATTATTGGATTTCACCCTCGCTGGAATTAAGATTATTTTATATTGTGGGAGACAATGTACATGAAAAGTAAACGGTTTTTTGTTAATCCCTTCAGAATTATCAGCCCGAAGCTAGACGCTGAGGCAATGAGAGTCGATGAATCACATGCCGTGAAAGCGACCGAGATGACGTGCCTGGAGGAAGGCCTCCTGATTATGCTCGATAAGCTTATCGAAATGACTACCTTGATGCACAAATGTATGATCGAAGTGGACAGGGACAAGCTGGTCAAATTCGGTGAGCTGGCTGAGGAAATTCATGAAAAAGAGAAGGGTTTGACAGGCGATCTGGTGTGTTCGCCCTCAACCACTGGAGAGGTTCTGCGGACGCTCGTGCTGTTTCCCGGACATTTCGGAAGGATCGGAGACATGTTGGAACGTATCATTGAGGTGGCATCCGCTAAAGCACGGGACGGAATATACTTCAGCGAAAAAGCCCACGAGGAATTAGCCCGATTGCATAAAACGTTTCTGGACATCCTGTCGAACTTCAGAACAGTCCTAGTTAATCGAGACAGAGAACTTCTGGACTATGTGATATCGAAAGGTGAGACATTCAACCAGATGACGCTGGATTTTGCCCTCGCCCATAGGGATCGCTTGCTCGAAGGGCTGTGTTTTCCTAAAGCTTCTGCCCTTTACTTAAACATTCTGGATTCGGCAAAGGTCGCCAACGGACACATTATGGATATGAGCCGCTCTCTCGCGCAATTGGCCGATACATTGCGTGAGAGCCAAGTGACACATTGATCAATCAAATAGCAGATCAGTTATAAGGCTTACTGGAAATGCAGCGCCGGCGTTGCTAGAAGCCGGCTTCCCTTGCTGATTTCCCACAGGTTTCCAAAACAGTATTCCTCAGTTGGAGAAGTCGAAACGACGACTCGTCAGAAGACTTGTCCCAGAATTTGGTTCCTTCTTTGACCCAATCTTGTGCCGCTTTTCTGGCCTTCTCAGGCGCTCCTTTCATTTTCGGAGCGTACTGCTGTTTTACCTGTTCAAGGGCTTTTGTGCGCTCTCCTCCCTTTTGCTGACGGACAACCCTCTCACTTGCTTTCATGAAAGCAAGTACCGCATCACAGGGACTAAGTTCTTCCGGCTGTTTTGCCTTCTCTGGAGTGACTTCGGTCGGCATGGCGGCAAGTGGTCCTGGCGATGGCACCATGTTGGCCGCACGTTTCTTGAGCTCCTCTACTTCTTGAGTCAGCTTGGCCTTTTCGGTTTTTAGAGAAGAGATTTCCTCCTCAACTGCACCATATTTCTTTTTAAGCTCTTTGTTTTCCCCAGAGAGAGCTGCTTTAGTTTTATTCAAGTCGTCCAATTCCCGCTGCATTCGCGTATTTTTGTCTGAAAGAGCGTTCACGTCGTCAATTAGACGACTTTTTTCTCGGTTCAGGCTGGCAGTCTCCTCAGTCAATTTCTTGACGTCGGAGTTGAGCTTTTCAATCTGCTGCCTGGCGCTTTCGAGCTCCTCTTTATACCTCCCGCATCCCGAAACCATGAACAAGAGAATACCGATCATCAGGGCCCAGCAGAAGAAGTCATAAGGTGAGGGCATTCCCAATTGCCGTCTCGTTCGTCGAGTTAGATCGCAGATATTCACGCTCCCCCTCCTATCGCAAAGCATCAAAGTGATGACCATGATTCAATATTACTTGTGCGACCGAACCCTTTGGTCCGGAGTTCATGTGATTCTCTAATATAAACTTTATCTGCCACGCTATTATCCATTTGATCGAGCGGTAGCTTTCCGATCGGAGCTTTCTGCTTACATAGAGTACTATACTTGAGCCGGCCGAGGTTGTCCACGCAGAATTCGTCCTCAGTCGTGTGGCGGACGAACGGATATTTGTTCGAGGGATCATACGATTTTAACAGAGAATCGAGTGTTGCCCATTGACTGGCAGACCAGACCAGCACAATACCAGGCCTTTCCTGTCAGTTAACATAGTTACTCATATCTAGTATAGTTGCTACTAGTAATATAGCGAAAGTGGGAGAAGGCAGCAATGAAATATGAGCCAAAACTTGAGAAAGAAATTATGTGTCCTATCGAGCATGGGATTGGCATTTTTGGTGGCAAATGGAAATCGAGGATTATCTGTGTGTTATCTGTCAATAATGTAATGCGGTACAATGAAATCAAGAAAGACCTCCGCAATATTACTGACGCGGTACTTGCTGCAATGCTCAAAGAGTTGATTGCAGATGAAATGATCAATCGCAAGCAATATAATGAAATCCCACCCCGAGTAGAATATGCTCTTACTGAAATTGGAAGATCGGTACTTCCAATTCTCCAAAGCATTTGTGAATGGTCGAGGAAACATGCGAAAGAGGACTTAGACAAAAAATTACCTTCGTGCAGAAGTTGTGACCAACTATGATGCTTAACTCTTTAAAAACATAGTTACTAATTAAATTACCAGTATATTGACTCGCATAAGCAGCTCTATTATCCTTCAGTGATGGTTAAACCATACAAAGTTCATTATATGGAGGAATGTACTATGAGTGCAAAAGCATACCTGGAAATCACAATGGTTATTGACAACGCCAACCGTCCGGCTGCGGCTAAGATCTATGCGGAATACCGTCAGCCTTTCTTGACACAAATCAAAGGAGCGGTTTCCAAAGAACTGCTCATCCGTGATGAGGATGTTCAGGTGCTTCACGGATTTGATAGTGTCGAAAATGCAAAGTCCTATTTGGACAGTGAGATGTTCAAAAATGATGTCTTTATCGGCCTTAAGCCTTTATGGTCAGCAGACCCCGATGTAAAAATTTACGGCGTAGCTTGATCCCTTTGGTCTGCAATAAAAGAGGTTTTCGGAACAACGGTATAAGAAGAATCCGCTGTTTTGGCAGCCGAGCAATTGTGCGTCTAATCAGGAATATTTTTGGCCTGATACCAATGTGCTTTCATAGAGGGAATATTGAGAAAACCTGTTATTTGCCGGGACTGGATTTGCTCCCGCCGGTGGCGAGATTACTTCTTTGAACGCACATTGGTATGACGGCGGATTTGAAATAACATTCAAATCTGCTGTTTTTTTCCCAGCAACCACTCGTTGGCATCGCCGTCTATCAGTCTCAGATAATCAGCAAGAATTGGACGGTCTAATTTGAAATCCAACATTCGCCCGGGTCTTCGTACTCCGCATGCCTCGCGGGGCAAGATCGCAGGGCTATAAAACGGAAGAACCAGACCTCTCGTTCAAATCAGAGGTATAGATCGTTCATGTGGCTCCATTCTTTCACTGTGGTATGCAAGGCAAGGCGGATTCTAACTCGAGGCCCATTCATCAGTTCGAAATCCAGATACGCTTGGTCGCATGTTTACTGTCCTCCAGACTGACTGGCTTAAGTGCGAATGACAGTAGAATGCCAGCAACGGACACTGGAATACCAATCAAAAAGGCCAGTTGATAGCTACCCGTTAGATCAAAAATTAACCCGGAGAGGCATGCTCCCAAAGCACTGGCGATCGCCTCAGAGAATCCAAATACCCCTAACAACAAGCCGATGGAAAGCAGACCAAAGATCTCTGAGGCTACGGTCAACCGAAGGACTGCCTGGGCACCCCAGCCAAGTCCGAAAAGAACCACAAACAAGTAAAGGCCCCGCATGTCCCTGGTGATTAAGGCCCAGACCAAAGAAGCTGCCGTGACGGCGAAGCTGATCATGAAAGCGTGTTTGTTGTCCACCCATCCCAGCCAAAACCGCCCTGCAATGCTGGATGCAGTGAGCACGGCCATGACATGGGCACCATCAGTGATTGTGAATCCCAGATCTTGAACATGATTGGCAATGTGGGGCAGGAATGCTGACCTGCTATAACCGAAACAGAAAAAGATCCCGACGACAATCCAGAATTGATGGGTGCGCAAGGCTTGTCGTAACGAGAGGCCCGCACTATTCACGATAGCTTTGGTTTCATTGGGCGCCGGCATGACAAGAGAGAAGCCATCTGGTAACTGGCCGACGGATTGTGGATCACGTTTGAGCAGCAAACCAGACACAATTATTACTGTGAGAACTATGACCGCCAGGGCATCATAGGCCGAGCGCCAGCCATATTTCACAATCAGCCATCCGCTGAGAGGAGCAAAAATGGATCCTCCAATTCCGACTCCGGTCTGCACGATAGCGACCATCAGCCCCCGTCTTCTGTCGAACCACCGAGCGACGGTCGCCATGACCGGCACAATAGTTCCCCCTAGTCCTATCGCTCCAAGGATGGAATAATAGATGTTGAATTGCCAGAGGGAAGTCATTCGAGAGAGCAACAGATAGGAAATCCCCAAGCATGAGCCAAAGACAGTAACGACTATTCTAGGTCCCAGTCGGTCGGTCAACCAGCCCATGTAAATTGCCAGGACAGCCTGTACGATGAAACTTAAAGAGAAAGCTAGAACGGTTTCTGCGCGAGTCCATCCGAACTCGAGCATTATTGATTTGTAGAAGATTCCAAAACACTGGTCGGCACCCCAAGACGCCATCCAAATACAGAAGCCGGCAGCGACTATGATATAGCCGTAGAACAACCGATCTTTAGCGTGGGAAGCAACTACCGAACCTTCGGTTGTCATATTATGTCTCCAATTTACAGACAAGCATCAGAACCGTATTCAAGGATCATTTAAAGGCAACTAAGGTTGCGGCCTTTTGAAACAGGGGCGGCTGAGTGCCAGAATTATGGCTTTTGACAATTCGCAATCAAAGAAGGAAAATCAAGGGGCCCCTCTTGTTCAGAACTCCCAGGGGCCCCAGATTTCGCAACATCAAGAGCGTATTCCCACGATGACCATGACGTCACTCGGTCAAGACAGATGATTCTCCTATCGGGGCTCCATTTGCCCGTTGTGGCTCACTTCGCCACGGGTGTTGGCATTAATGATCATCAGAATCGAGCATTTGGGCGATTCGCTCCGCCAAATGGGCCACTTCCACCGCTTTCTGTCGAGCCCCCGGGATTCCTGCCGTAATGTACGCTGCTCTTTCTGCAATCTGAGCAAGTTCTTTGGCGCTTCCTCTGGCCCTGATCACCGCAACCGCTGTCGGGACTGTGATGTTGAGGATGATGTTGCCCCCGAGAAGCAGTTCCCTAAGAGGTCGCCCTGCGATGAAAAGTAGCGATCGAAGTTCCGGATCGTCGCTCTCCGCCACTTTTACAGTAAGTTCGGAAACGACTTTTTCCAGCAAAACGGTCTTGCCGTCGACTGCGACTTCCATATCGGCATCACCGTCCAGTCCCCACCATCGGCTCAATTTTCCCTTCGTGTTACGAGAGTAGGCTTTTACCATGCGGATGGAGACCGCTTTTCCCATTGCGTTGGACATCATCTGGGAAGTCCTCTGTTCGACCAGTGCCTGGCGGTCACGGTCCAGGCCTTCCACCACTGATGTCAAGGTTGCACCGTCAGCAAGCTCACGGCTAGCACGTTTGGCTCGGTCGTAAAGAGCCTTTGTTCGTATCGGTTCCGAGGCAGCGATCATCATTTTTGTTATGGGCCCACGACGGACCTGCTCGGCCTTTCTCGCAACCGTGTTCACTGCAACCATAGTGGTCTCAGGGTCCATGGAGTGTTCCCCACGCTTGGAAAAGATCTCCACGGCCCGGTCGAAATCAAACTTGCACCACTGCAGAGTTTTGAGGGCAAGCATCGCATCTTCGCTATGATGAGCGTTAGAGCGAGCAGCCTGGGTAAGCATGAAGGGTGCCTCTTTGAAAATGTTCAATACATCGTGGAGAGCTACCATGCCGATGAGTGAGACTCCGCCTACATCTTTGAGAATGAGGCCGACGTCGCCGACCAACTGGGCGGTATCGTATTCTTCATCAGTCCCATAAACATGTAGTTTTTTGGGAAGTCCGGCTGCTTCTGAAGCGGCTTTACCAACGGGATAGGCTGCTCCCCGATGAAAGTCGCCTTCTTCGTTCGGTATCCAGGCATCGGGATGGACGATCTCGAGGGCTGCTGCAGATCCGAGCAGAGCGGCAGACAGCGGATCCGGATCAATGCCTGCTCCAGACATAGCGTTCAGCATGGCGATCGTTCCAACCTTGGCAGCGTTGCTGGCCAATTCGGGGATGACTATCTCTTCCCCCAGCGCACCGTGGCCGAAAACAGGCCCAAGCCCCCTCGGCATGCGCGAGCCTTGGATCCTCGTGAGCTTTCCCTCCGCCAGTGCTTGGTAAATGGCCTGAACCGCTGCAAAGCCGGATACCTTGTTACCTCTCTTGATGCTGGGCAATGCTGCAACGCCACAGCGGTCTGCTCCGGCCAGGATCCGGGCCATGCCTCCCAGTTTGCGGCTACCAGCCGGCACCCCTGCCTGAGCGTTGCTGCCAGCCATCAACAACACCGCAGCACTCAGCAACGCAGCATTGGCCGCGTCTGCTCCGGCCTCTCGTGCGGCGACGATGGCGCGGGACAATACGTGGTCGACAGGAATCTCAGTCGAATCCGCAAATTTAACTGCAATGTCGGCACCTTTTTGCAGTTCCTCTGCCACAACATTAGTGATCCCCAATACTGCCATGTTAAGGGAACCATGTCCTTTGGTGCACGCCTCTATCCGATCCAGCGTCATAAGATTCAAGTCCGAGGATGCCGCCATCACCGCGGCAATTACTTCTTTGTTCATAATATGCCTCCGTTTATGAGCTCGTTCCGTATTCACAACCTGTCTCCGTCGTTGGTATCGTTTTTCTCCAAGTGCGGAGAAATCTAATGCGAGGCAAATGCAGCCAAGCCGAGACTCTTCGCCGCGAGGCAGGCTATTCTGCCTATATGCGCACATCTCTGTCTTCAGGGGTCCTGCCATGGCGGATTCCTGGTGGCACCAATCATCAGCCTCAGAACATCGGGCTTCTCGGTCTTGTAAGATCCAAAACCATAGCCGATCCGTTCGACTTCGAGAGGAGGAATCAACATTTTCTCCTTTACGTAGTGACGGACTATTGCAGCGCCTGTTGGCGTTGTCATCTCAAGTGCTTCGTCGCAGAAGAAGGCAGGAAAGTCTGACAGAATCTCCAAGGTGACCGGGGGTGGGTTGGGGAGCATGCCATGAGCCGTCTTGATGAAACCGCGTCCATGAGGGATGGTGCCGCAGTAGACCCGTTGTATCCCAAAGTAGCGGATGCCTGTCGCAACTCCGAGTAGGTCGATCAAAGTGTCCACGTGGGCAAGCTCATGGAGGTGCACCTCGTCGCGTGTCGTACCGTGGACTTTGGCTTCTGCCTCAAGGATGATCTCCAACATTGCAAGGGCATCTGCCTTGACCTCGTTGTCTGCGTCGGTCGCACGGATCAGCGTCTCCATGTCATGCACTGACAGATGGAGCTGGCAGGCGCCAATCTCAAGGTGAATTCCTTGGATTGTCCCTTGCTGCTTTCTGACAGGGACTATGGAAGGAAGCTCGGCCTGCACCCCTGTTAGGGGCTTCAGGAGAAATTCGATGGGCATTCCAGCGTCTATCAGGGCACTTATCATCATGTCGCCGCTTATGCCGAAAATAGGGTCTATATGCAATGTTCTCATATCTTCACAGCCTATTGATTAAAGTGGCGAAATAGGAAGCGCCAAATCCATTGTCTATGTTCATCACGGAGACAGTGGCGCATGAGTTGAGCATGGCCAGAAGTGCTGTCAGGCCGCCGAAGCTGGCGCCGTAGCCCACGCTCGTCGGAACAGCTATCACCGGTGCGCTTACTACACCCGCCACAACAGAGGGAAGAGCGCCTTCCATGCCCGCTGCAACAATGATCACACGGGCTTTTTTGAGTGTCTCTAGGTGCTGAAAGAGCCTGTGAATACCCGCCACGCCGACGTCATACAACTTTTCTGTCGTATTTCCAAAAAAGGTGGACGTGATATAGGCTTCCTCAGCTACCTTGATGTCGCTAGTCCCTGCCGATATGACCAGAATTGTGCCTTTGCCCTTAACAGTCAGGTCTTTCCGTATGAAGAAGCAACCAGCGTCCTTTGAGAAGACTCCTTCAGGGAAACGGGAAAGCAGAGCCTCACCTGCATCTGTTCTAACCCTTGTCACAAGTACGTCCAGATTCTTCTGACGCATCGCGCGAATGATATCTGTCATCTGATCGACCGTTTTCCCCTGGCCGAAAATCACCTCGTGAAGCCCTTTGCGGACAGCACGATGATGATCGATCTTGGTATGCGTGAGGTCCTCGAAAGGCATATCTTTCAGGGTCTCGTATGCCTCTTCGACACAAATCTCTCCGGATCTGACACTTGACAGGATCTTAAGTAGCCGCTCATCCGCAATTCTTGGCGTTTTGCTTGCTCGTACGCTATTATTCATTAGTATCGAGATCGTGGCTGCTCCGATATCGTGACTTACCGGAGTAGTGGCGCTCGTCAACTCAGTTTCCGCTTGAAAGGCCACATCCTCCCAAGGAATAGGCTTTCCACCAACACATTTTTCAGTCTCGTTGACACCCACACTGATAGCCACATCGGACCCTTTTAGCAGCCTAGTCAACTCAACAACCTCCTTGAAAGCATATTACGAACGATAAGACTCTCTCAGTCCGTCCCGACTTGATTGCAGATGGTTGGAACATCTCGTCATCTTCAATCTTTCATCCTTGTCGCATCGCAGTAAACAATAGGTCCTCCTTTTCGTCTTCCGGTCCCAGGCTCTCTGAATTCTGCACGAGCATCTCGTGTTCAATCACTTCCGTGAGGTCTGGTGAGATCATCCCGCACTGCATCAGGTACATGAGTCCTCCTTGCAGGTTTCGATTGTCTTCTAAATCCATGTCATTCAGGATTACGTGTGAATCGTATGAACGCTCGCCGGTTTTGCACAGAACTATCAGCTTCTTGTCCCTCGGGACTTCGTGCTTTCTTGCAAGTAGCTCCGTGGTCGAGATATGTTTCCATCTGTCAGGATATCTCTTCACGAACGGTTCAGCCTCGTGGGTGAAACGGGTATCCAATACAATCCATCCGTTTTTGCCCATCTCCGGCCACAAGGACTTGAACTCAATGGGATCCATAGTGCGACCTCGCCCAAAAAGAACGTTTTCGGCAGAGTTTCCCAGTGTGTTAACGACGTCCATGGCCGCTGAAAATTGCGGAGCGTAAGCAATTTCCAGATTCCCTACCTCACTGGCAGACGGCCCATACTCAAGGAGGGCTGCAATCGTGTTGACACGGCCGACGAGTCCATCCCCGGCATCTGAAATGCCCTGGATCCCCAGTACTCGACCGCTCGTTTTTTCGACCACAAGCTCCAGGTACAAGTGATCTTTTTGATGAAAGAAATGGGCTCGTTCGATTTGCGAGACCATGGCAGTGACGGCATCAAATCCTTCCCTTCGAGCCGCATGAATGTTCAGCCCTGCACAGGCAATGGTCAGGTCGAAAAACTTCGCTGCATAGTTGCCGACCGCTCCCTTGAATTCCGCATTCCCGGCAGCAAGATTAGTTCCTATGACTCGACCCTGTCGCTGAGCTATGGAAGGCCAGGGGAAGTAACCTGGTTTGCGGGTAATCAGGTTGGTCACCTCCACACAGTCACCGCCCGCGTAGATCAAGGGGTCCGATGTCTGCATATTATTATTCACCATGATGGCGCCACCGGACGATATGTCCAGACCGGCCTCTTTTGCCAGGTCGGAATTGGGTTCAACGCCTGTGGCCACTATGACCAGATCTGTTTCCAAAATCCTTTTGTCGGTGACCACCCTTTGTACTGTGCCGTTCCCTTCCAACCGAACTATGCTTTCCTTCAGATAGACTGCGGCCCCTTTCTCTTCGAGGTGGT
The DNA here is from genome assembly GCF_000266945.1 of Desulfomonile tiedjei DSM 6799. Taxonomy (NCBI): domain Bacteria; kingdom Pseudomonadati; phylum Thermodesulfobacteriota; class Desulfomonilia; order Desulfomonilales; family Desulfomonilaceae; genus Desulfomonile; species Desulfomonile tiedjei. The sequence continues at coordinate 5,998,662 of NC_018025.1, read as the reverse complement.
GTTTAACCATCATAGCTAAGCTGGGACCAATGTGCTCGGGCAACAGTTGAGAAGACTGCTCCACAATACTGACCTCTATGTCCCACATATCTGACAGAGCCGGCACGAGTTCCAGACCTGTCAGTCCTCCGCCGATAATCACAGCCTTGCTTGCTCCAGGATTGACAATCCACTCTCTAACCCTTTCGGCGCTTTTCAGACTGTAAACATCGAATACGCCTTTCAGGTCGGCCCCCGGAACAGAAAATGGTTTAGGGCGCTTTCCGGTAGCGAGTACCAGCTTGTCGTAAGGCAGCAACTCGCGTTCGCCTGTTGCGGTGTTTTCGATCAGTACCTTTTTGTCTCGTCGATCAATGCTGAGTGCTCGCGTGTTCGTCCGCATTGTCACGCCCAGGACTTCACGGTAGTATTTCTCGTCTCGAAGCACCTGAAAGTTTGTTTGCCTGAGAATGTGGGCTCCCATGAGATCGCCACCCACCAAGTAAGAGATGCCTCCACAAGCATATGATATCAATGTCTCTTGATCGAGCAGAGTCACTTTAGAATCGAGCTCAAGCCTCTTGAATCTAGCCGCCGCCTTTGGCCCCATTGAAACCGAGCCTATAATGACAACCTCCTGTGGCAAGGTTTTTCTCCTTTCCGACAAATAATAGAGCTGATAACCAGATGTCTGACAGTCTTTTCGATCGTAAGCCAATTCTGTTGAGTTGAGCGCAGTTATACCACCCGACTATTGGAATCACTCAACACCCGGAAACGACCTTGACAAGGACTCAGGCTCTCAATAGCTAGCTGACGCCTGACTATATGGTCAGTAGGTATTCAAAGCGCTGTCGACAAAGCGACATGGCCAAATCGCCTGAGTCCCACAGGCATGTTGTCAGATTGCTTATTCCATATCTGGTCCGGATTTAGAGAGTCAGTACTGGCAGAGCTTACTGACTCTCTTCGTTGACAATCTCTCTCAATCTATCTTTCAGAACTACCTGCAGAATTTTCTTTTTCGTGTTGGCAGTATGTTCTCGGATTCTCCTTTTCGCCTCGGCTTTGTTTCCTGCCTTGATGGCTGCCACGATTTTCTCGTGGTCCGAGATGAGCATTGAGCGGACTCCCGGGATTTCTAAGGCTATCGCCCTACTCATCAGCATGTGGTCCATCATGCCAGACAAAAACCGCTCAACGTATGGGCTTCTGGCCCCGGCACACATGGTACTGTGAAATTCGGAGAGTGCATAATTCAGGCTTACGGTATCACTCTCGTCAAGTGATTTGCACTTCTCTACGTTTCTTTCCAGTGCCTCTATGACGTGCTCGTCGCGATGAGCCATCAGCTTGTCTATAAGTAGGTTGTTGAGGACTATGCGCAGATCGAAGAGATCCTCCAATTCCTCTTCCGAAGGCCTCCTTACATAAAAGTGGCTGTTGTTCTTCTTTGAAATCAGGCCTTCCTGAGTCAGTTGAAAGATGGCTTCCCGTACAGGCGTCCGGCTTACTTGAAACATCTTCGCGAGCGAATCTTCGGAGAGACGTTGGCCGAAAGCGATTGTGCCGTCGACGATAGATTTCCTGATTTCTTGATAGACGCGCTGCTGTGAGGTTCCGTGCTGCACACTATTTGACTGCCGGTTTTTGGATTTTTGATCTGGCATCTCAGTTGCCCTCCAGTGAAGTGGTCGAATTAAACCGGGAAAACTCATTGGCAGTGTGGGAACTACTCAAATTCATTTATGAACCTCATCAAGTTCTTGCAGTGCAAGCCCATATCTGCACCCTAGTGCTGGAAAAATTCAAAGTTGATAGTGAGAAGATGCTTTCTTTTTCGGTCATAATGAATGAACCTTCTCAGACTACTTCCTACCCTTTTGAGGCCGCCGCTGGAGTGCTGGCGGCCTCTTCCATGCCGGCAGACGATAGAGTCTCCTCACAATCGTCTCAGAGCTACGCCCGCTCTATTTGGGGACTCCTTCTTTCTCGAGCTTCTGTATGTAGCCGGACTCGACCAGTTTCTTTTCGAAGGTCTTGTCATAGAGCTCATTCCACCACGTGTCGAGATCAGGTTTGATGGCCTCGGCCTTGACCTTACCTGTGTCGATGAGTTCCTGCAGAATTATCTTGGACGATTTCTCCGAGACTACCGGCGGCCAAGGATAGCTCATGTTCTTGAAAGCCTTCGTCAGGAGGTTAACGTCATGGCCCGAAGCCTGGGCCAGAATCTTAATGGCCTCATCCGGGTGGTCTCTCATGTATTTTGTGGCTTTGGCATTGATTCTCACCATCTTTTCTACCACATCGGGGTGCGCCTTGATATAGCTTCGATGGGTGAGTATAAGGCAGCACTGCTGGTCTTCCAGGACATCATCGGATTTATACAAGAGTTTGAAGCCAGCCGACTCCGCCACTTTGGTCGGCCAGGGCTCGTACGAGAATATTGCCTTTACCTCTTTATTTCGCGCAAAGACGGCGCTGTCTGTAGGACTGACGGTAACCTTCTTCACCGGGCAAGAATGCTTTTTCTCCAGAATGGTCAACAGAGTGTGCTGATTGCCTCCAACACTAGGAGTGCCAACTGGCTGGTCTCTGAGATCCTCGAACTTATTGATACTCGGATCAACCACCATGGCCGATCCTCCGTGATTCAGGCTATCGACAATGACAACATCAGCACCGGTAGTTTTCCCGGCTATTGCCGCCGAGATCCCCACCAAGCCAAAGTCGCACTCATTTGCACCGAAATGCTGCAGCAGAATGCCCGATCCCTTGTACTGCAACGCCTCAACCTGAAGGCCTTCTTCCTTGAAGTAACCCTTGGCCTCTCCAATGGGCAGCACGGGCTGGTGCAACTGATCGCCCACAAGATATCCAATCCTCACCTTCTGCATTTTAGCGTCTGCGGCGTACGTCTCCGTGATCTGGCCGATTCCTCCGATGATGACCGCACTCAAAAGGAACAGCTTTACAAACAACCCTAGAAATCCCTCTTTTCTCATATCCATTTCCTTTCTCGATTTGTCAAACTCATGCACCATCCGGTCTGACCCGCGTCAGGGGCCCACCCCACCTACCACCATTTAACAAGCTCGGTGACACGCTTCCTGATGTCGATAAACTCTGGACTGGCATAATCACGGGGATGCGGTAGGTTTACCTCAACCGTTTCCTTTATATGCGTGGGCTTTTGAGTAAGCACCAGGATATTTTGACCGAGGTATACCGCTTCCTCGAGGTTGTGGGTCACGTAGATGATTGTGGCCTTGATCTCACGCCACAGTCTCAGGATTTCGTCCATCATGTGGAATCTTGTCTTGATGTCCAATTGGCCGAAAGGTTCGTCCATTAGCAGCAGATCGGGCCGCGTCACGAACGCGCGTGCGATGGCAACCCTCTGACTCATGCCCATGGAAATCTGATGAGGGTAGTATTCCTCGAAGCCTTTCAGCTTGACCATGCGGAATATTTCGCTTAGCCTCTCGTCGATTTCTTCTTTGCTTTTACTGCCCTCCTTGATCTCCAAACCGAACTTGACGTTGTCCCAGAGTGTACGCCAGGGAAAAGCCGAAGGTTCCTGAAAAACGAAGCTAATGTTATGCCTTCTCGGATTTGCCGACTCCCCGTTGATCTCAATCTCCCCACTGGTGGGGGGATAGATCGTAGTGATCAGATTGCACAGAGTCGTCTTCCCGCACCCAGTGGGACCGACTATACATAAGAACTCGTTTTCCATGACACTGAAGTTCATGTTGTCCAAAACCAGGAGATCGCCAAACGACTTAGTGAAGTTGGTGAATCTGATCTTGATTTTCTTTTCCTCAGGCTTTGACCCGTTCCCGCTCATAGCTCCACCTCGTAATAGCTGGTGACTTGCCTGCGCAAATCCAGGAAGTTCTTATCAGTCAAATCTCTGGGACGCGGCAGGTCAACAGGGATTTCCGCTCGAATCTGCGCGGGAGGAGGTGAGAGCACAAGTATCCGTTCACCCAGATACACAGCCTCTTCAACGTTATTGGTGACGAACACAACGGTTGTTTTCAGTTCTTCCCAGATCCGCTGTGCCTCGATCTGCATGAAGTAGCGTGTTTGGGCATCCAGAGCTCCAAAAGGTTCGTCCATCAACAGCAGATCAGGGTCGGTAACAAGCGCTCTTGCGAGAGCAACCCTCTGCTTCATTCCACCAGATATCTGATAAGGATAGTATTTCTCAAACCCTGTCAGCCCGACGACTTCGAGGACACGGCTAACCTTTCGCGCGATTTCTTTCTCACCGAAATTCCTGATTTCGAGCCCGAACTTGACGTCATCCCAGACAGTGCGCCATGGCAGGCATGAGGGCTCTTGAAAAACAAATCCCAATTTGTGATGCCTGGGATTGACCAGCTCCGAGTCCATAGTGACCTTGCCTTTAGAGGGAGGCACGATACCAGCAATGACTTGCAGCAAAACCGTTTTACCGCTCCCGCTCGGACCGACCAAGCACAGAAACTCGTTCTCTTTGACTGAAAAGTTCAGACGATCCAGGACGTGGAAGCTGCCGAAGGTCTGGTCGACTTCCACTCTGAGTTTTTCTCCATCCATTGTAGATTTCCTTCCTCTTGCCAGTAGGCCGTGCGGGCCGATTCGAGTTGGATTCTAGATAGAGACCTCCCATCTCCACTTGAACATCCATTTCTCAAACCTCAAAATGATCTCGTTCATGGCAAAGCCGATGACACCGATGATCAGCATTCCCACGACCACCTCTGGCAGCCTGAGAAGTTCGGCGTATTTGAGGATAAGGCGACCGACACCCACACCCTCGCCTCCGATCATCTCTGCAGCTACTATGCACATCCAGGCCATCCCGAGACCTACACGCATGCCCGATGTTATGTCCGGCAATACCGACGGAATGACGACTTTCCGTATCCGCAGCCATTTGTCGCCGCCAAAAACTCGACCCACATTGAGGTAAACGGGGTTAACTCGTGGCACTGACACGAGAGTGTTGATCCAGATCGGGAAGAAGGCTCCGAGCCAGATGAGGAACACGTATCGCGAGAATCCCATGAGGATTACGATAGAAAGAGGGATCCAGGCGATTGGTGGGATGAAACGTATAGGCTCAATGATCGATCTCGTGCGGTCGTAGATCTTCGGATTGAGCCCCATCAATAATCCAAGCGGTATCCCCATAGCGGCTGCAAGGCCAAAACCTGACAGAATGCGGACTATGCTCATGCTTATGTGCTCTTTCAAGGTGTAGCCTTCCACATCTCCTACCTGATAGAGTTGGACAAAAGCGTCCCACACCTGAGCCGGTGAAGGAACGAACGGGGATTTGGCTATTGCGGCGAGAAGACTCCAGAGCACCAAAAAGATGCCGAGACTGAGGCCGTTGTAAGTCAGATCACTATGAAGATAACGATTTACAAAGCTCCTTTCGGGCCGAGCTTCCGCCAAAGGGGTCTGCTTAGTAGTAGTTAGTTCTGCTGTCTTGCTCACGATGCACTCTCCTCCTCTGTTCGACTTGTTGAGCCTGCTTTCAAATGTTCGATGTTCGTCTTCTTTCCATCCGCATGCGTCTATTTGAGCCAGAAGCGCTGGAGGCGGCACTCTAATGGGACTTTGTCGATGCCCCTCAATTTAGTTATCACTCTGACAGAGAACCGCCTCGGGTCGCTTCCAGGTCTCTCTACTTTTCTCTATCGGAACCCGCCTGCCTTCAAACTCCGGCCCATATCCCACGACCGTCTAATTTTTCAGGGCTTCCAGTCCGCTATAGCTGTATAACCTGAACTCCAGCACCTGACGGAGCAGGAACGACTGCTCCTTCGATCTTGCGCCTGAGCCCCATGGGAGAAACCACGCAGCCTAGATCATCCCGGATGCGCTTCACGATGGCATAGAGGTCATCGCTCTCGATGGCGAAGAACCCGGATTCGTCTCCTCCTCGCTTCTTGAGACGAACCCTGCAAGAAAGCTCTTTCTCACGGTTTCTGATTACAAGCTCTCTCTCTTCGATGCTAGTTGGCTGGAAAACGTGTTTGCTCTCTATCCGATGGTATCCGTAGCTTCCTATCACCTCAACAATGAAACGCGAGATATCGGCCTCGTATCTGACATCGATGTCCAGAAGCAGAAGGTGGCCGACGCGCCCCTTCTTGGTGATGGTCGGCAGGAGGTTGCGATTGCGCACACCAGGAATGCAGAGCGCTTCCATCACCCACGAAAGATCCTCCGCACTGAGGTGGTCTACCTGCACCAGAATGAGCAAGCCATCTTTTTCCATACCCGAACTCCGGATCTAGGTTGCGGCACGCTGTGTGATTTGAAAGCCGGTCGATCCATCGGGACCAATGCACCCAAGCATCGCCCCGCAATGCTTCGTCGTGTCAGGAAGCATTGCAGCTTCAGGATTGCATACACAAATTGTCTCGTCAAGAACTATTTTGCATGCAATTAAACAATCTGAAATGGCTCATATAGCTCACTTTGAATGTATCGTGGTCTCTGGTGTGCTCTCTAAAATAGGTATTATTGTATACAATCAAGAGTTTTTGGGTGAACCCAAAGAACGAAGAGATCCGCTTCTCTTTCGGGATGGATCCAGGGAAACCAGGGAATTATGACCACTAATCTTGTCACCACGGATGCTCTCCGTTTTTTTTGCAGCGCACCAAAAGTGCTTTCCCAGGCTCAAAGCGCTGGCGCACAGCCAGCAGGTTTCTCTGTCAACCCATTCCGCGATCCGCGTAGTATCGAACACGGCCGCACCAGGGGCCAACCCCCCCTCGCACCCGAGCATTGCAGCCACCAACGCGCTGGTGGCCACGGGATCGGCGGTGAAACTAAAAGTGGTCTCAGTGGCCGGGGGACCGGATTGCTTGGCTTACACGAATGTAAAGCCACTAGGTCAAGCAAACGAAGAGGATGCCGCAGAACAAGCATATTGCATCCTAAAAAGCGTTAAACACATGTTTAGAGACCTGGACATCTTGATAGGTGTCGCCTGGAAAGCTTTAGAACTCGATCACAAATCACGGGGGTAGCCCCATGACCGACGAAGCCGCTCACGACCCGAAATATGACACGTTCATCAAACGATTGCGCTCATTCAAACAAAAGAAGAGCAAGTATCAAAACGGTGAGAATGACCAACAGTTTTGCGAGCGCTTGGGAATTTCTCTTACCCAGTTCCGCTCTTGGATCTATAAAAACACGGAACCAGACATCGCAAGCGTGCTCCACCTTTCGGAAACTCTCGACGTATGCCCCAACTGGCTTTACCTCGGACGCGGTCACTCAGTTGAATATCTAAGAGACGAAGGACTGCGAGTCACACGGATTCCACGAGAACCGCTCGAGATTATCGAGGAGATCGGAGCGGAAGAAATGGCAAACGAGGCAGAGCCCCAACAAAAAAGGCGAAAAATTTCGTAGGAATTGGTGAGGCTTAACGAACCACCCCATAGGGGCAACACTTTTCAAAAAGAAAAGAAGCTGGACCGGGAGGGGGGTTGACTGTGTAGACGGTCAATCCCCTCCGGTTTCCCGGGAAAGGGAGAGAGATGGAGAGCACAGCACTTACTCTGACACATACCATACAGCACACCGTCACCCATGATCACATCGTGGATGTATTTCTCTCTGGCCGAACAGAGACGACGCGGCGAGCGTATGCGGCCGACATGGTTCACTTCGCCGGACTCCTCGGGGTAGTAGACAACAATGAGGCGGTACACATGTTTATTTCGTGCGGACCTGCTCGAGGCAATGCCATTGCTCTGGATTATCGAAACAACACGTGGAGAGGAAATCGCAGGGCGCCACAATTAACCCGGAGATTATCCACATTGCGCAGCTTATTGAAGGTTGCTAGGATGATAGGTCTTGTTAATTGGGAACTGGCCGTCGAGAATGTGAAGCATCGATCATACCGTGATACTCGCGGGCCTCGTGAATCTGGATTCCGGAAACTGCAGATGAGAGCAGAGCAACGCACCGATGCCAAGGGAATCAGAGATCACGCAATATTGCTTTTGCTCCACGATCTCGGATTGCGAAGGAATGAGGTTTGCTCACTCGACCTGCAGGACGTAAATCTTGAGCATTCCACCATATCAGTGCTCGGGAAGGGGAATGCTCAAAAGACCTCGTTGTCTTTACCGAAGCGGACAGCCGAAGCGTTGCGCACATGGATAAAAAGGAAAAGAGAACGTAGACGACGGAAGATGTGTCTCTCTCTTTTCTCTATAGACGTATATTCTTAAGATTTCCCCTGTTCCCAGTATTCATGACATTCGGCATGTGTGGAGCACTAACGCTATGCGGTCCGGCATGGATTATGAAATCCGTGAGGCAATCCTGGGGCATGCGTTCAAGGTGAAGGATGTCTCGAGACGATATCTCATGATCAGTGATGCGGATCTGTTGAGAGGGATTGACCGGATGAGCTTCGATCACGGGGATACTCAGATATGGCTTCCCCCGAAAAAAGAAAAACCGGAAGCAGCCACTTCCGGTCAAGTTTGGATAGCAAATGGATAGCAAATTGTGTTTGCTATCCGGAGTGTTTTGTTATGGCAATCTGTAAATCATTAAGATTTTTAACCTTTGTGGCGGGAGCGACGAGACTCGAACTCGCGACCTCCAGCGTGACAGGCCGTGAACCCCGTCAATCATATCAACCTCATGCCTCGATATTTCAGTCATTTCAAGCCCCTTCAGTCCGTTTCGGTCCTTCACGATCCCGACTGATCCCCTTCGGATCGCCGGGACCACGAACAAAATCCGAACACGATTTTGTTCCGTTCGACGGCCAGGCAATACAATGGTCTGTGCCCGTCTTTACCTCATCTCAGTTGGCATTAGTTTGTCCCACACGGCCCTTTTGAACCATACCGGCATGCTGTCGGATTTCATCTCCAGGACTTTCCCATCCGTGACCTCGGCCAGCCAGATGTGCTGACGCCTTGAGTTGTCGAAGATGTAAGCCCGGTTTGTGTGACGAATGGCATCAGCAAGCAAACTGAGGGACCGACCATAGCGAGAGACGATTTTATCCTCGGGGACAGGATGTCCACCGAGCCTTACCCGGTTTCGAACGCGTGAAATGTTGATGATGGGATCTTCTGTGGCCACATAGTACAAATACGTCCGAAAGCCCCTTTCCTGTGCTTTCTTCAGGAATGACACCTTGTCTGGGGATGACATGACCGTTTCGAAGGTAAAAGATGCGCCACTCTTCAGCAATTCGTGACGAATGAAGTCCGCTGTCGTGGAGGCCAAGTAAGAATTCACCTCCACCTGATGAAAGCTCAGTTTCCCTCCTTCAAGGCGGAGGGAATCCGTTACAGCCAGCAAATCGGCTCTTTCCAGTAATTCAGAGCGGCGAAAGAATGACAACACTTCCTCTGCCGTGCTGGAGACCCCAAAGGCCTCCAGATCGAGAAAGCCCTGCAATCGAAACTCATCCTCAATGTCATCGGGGTTGATATATACGCCCAACAGTTCCGGGCGAATCACCGATTTGATAGTGCTCTTGCCCGAACCATTGGGGCCGGCGAACATTCGGAGGCGGGGTACTTTGCTCATGGTAGGAGCCGCTTTTCGCCCTTCTCAACCGGAACAGGAGGTTCGCCTGTCTTCACCACCTTGCGTGTGCCATCCGGAAACACCTCGTAAATCACCCCATTTTCGCTTTCCAGCACGCTGTTCCCGGATGCAAGGGTCTGCCAGTACGCCTGCGTCACTGCGGCTTCCGCAAGTTCGGGGATGTGCTCTTCCAAAAAATCGATGTCTTCGTCGTGTTCGCTCATAGCTTTTCTCTTTCGCCTCTATCAGATTAGTCTGATCTTCCCGCTGGCCAGTTCCTGCATCATACAGGTTTGAGCAGGTTGGTCTCTTGATGACGGGCTTCCTTTGGAATCCGGAAGCAGGCGCTGAACCCGAACGTCTGGGGTCTGTTTTCGGTCCCGCCCGAATTTCTGAAGGATTATACGACAAAATGGGGCCAAATCGGGACACTGAAAACCAAGTGTCCCGCATTTTTTCCGTCATCCATGCGGAAATCGCTTCTACTGCCCTTGTTAGAGCCAAGCATTTCGTCACGCATGGGATCAATGCAAATCGGGCTAATTCCTGCGCTATGGGAAAATATTTTCAATCCTTCTGAACAGCCTTCCACCGAGGGCTTCGATCCAATAAAGAACCTGCAAATTGATCGGAACCCCATCAAAGTCCCCACTATTGCGGAAATCAGTCCGCAATCCGTAGCATTTCTTTCCCAGCCCGGCCGCAAAGCCAATTTCACTCACCGTGCCTGAATCCAATTCTGGCCCATCCAGTACGCCCCAGATTGCGTCACAGGATCGTATCATGTCCTCGTTCGCTTTCCCGATTTGTCGAGCTATTCTCTTGAAGGTGGCAACACGGACTGGCCAATCTCGTATGGAGCTCGCCTCCGCAATGGCCTTATGGAAAGGACCCTCCCAAGGATCAAGAACTGTGCAGCCCAATTCAGTCAACCGTTGCTTGATCTTGTCCCTGTATGACTTCCATTCTGGAGAAAATCCAAGGGGAGATGCCAAATAGACTGTGAACATAGCGGTTCCCCAGCTTCAATCTATAGTTTCGCCCTTTTTGTATTCTGGACGGTTAGATGGTGAGATAATCCTTGAAAAAATAAGGCGTTCCGCACATACCCGGTTTTGTGTAAAGATTCTGGGAAGGAGGAACGCCAGTTGAAGAGATCTATACCAGATCCGTTCGGGATTGACGAGATTCATTTCAGAGCGTGTTTCAGCGCACCGAGTTTCCGTATCTTCGTTGCGCTGGTGGTCGGTTGGGTGCTCACTATGGGCAAGCACACTATCAGCCAGGTGATTCTGACCATGAGACTCCATGAATCCAAGCACTTCGCCAGCATCTACCGATTCCTCGGCAAGGGACGATGGGAGACTGACTTTGTCTCCTATTTCGTCTTCAGAATGTTGGTAGAAACGCTGATTGCAGAAGGGATCGAGATCCTTGTGGTGATTGACGACACCTTGAACAAGCACACTGGCAAGAAGATCTGTGGCGCGGGCTGGCAGCATGATGGTTCACTCCCAAAGCATACTAAGCAAAAGGGGTATGGAGTGTGCTTTGTCATCATAGGACTGGCGATTCGCCTTCCCGGCATCAGCGATCGCATGTTTTGTCTGCCATACGCTGCCCGCCTTTGGTGGCCGCCAAAGGCCAAGTTTAATCCCAAGAGCCTGCCCTACAAGACAAAACCCGAACTTGGATTGGATCTTATAAATCTGACTCATTCATGGCTCCAAGAGGGAGAAAGACTGAGAATTGTGTTCGACCTGGGATACTGCTGCGATACCATCCTCAAAGCACGACCCAAGAATGTGCACATTACAGGGAGGCTGAGAAAGGATGCAGCTTTGTTCGCTGTGCTGGAACCTGCTCCATTTACAGTGATGGGCAGACCTCGCAAGAGAGGCGCTCGACTGCCCTCCCTGGAAACGATGTTCCAGGACCCCAATCTGGGGTGGAATGAGATTAGGGTCTTCTGCTATGGAAAACAAACTAAGCTCCTGATACATCAGTTCACGGCGCTATGGTATCATAGCGCAGGGCAACAGCCTCTTTCGATCGTGTTGTGCCATGACCCGGCCGGCCACCATGCCAATATGGTGTTTTTCGATACGGACCCTCAGGCTGCACCACAGCAGATTATCGAGCGCTACGCTGCACGCTTTAGCATTGAGATGACCAATCGAGAGACCAAGAACCTCCTGGGTGCGGCTGAACCTCAGTGTCGGAAAGAGACCTCGGTAACCCGTGCCCCTATGTTTGCTTACTGGGCCTACTGCTTTGTAGTGCTTTGGTTCGTTGGGCAATTCGTCACTGCAAAGAACCTCGTTGCCGACCCGGCTCCCTGGTACTGCCGGAAAAAGTCGTTCACCTTTTCAGACATGCTGGCAGCAGCTCGAAGGAGTCATTTCTCGCTGAGAATTTATTCGAAAGCCAGCCGAATCAATAAGTTCGAAAAACTCAACGGCCCGCGCTCCACGCGCGGACTCGACCATGCAAGAATCGCGAAACTATAGATATGAGTACATCTGAATTAAATACCTCACTGGAAAGAGACACTTATCGGGGGAACTCCTTTAAAGGGGCCGAAATTGAGTTGTCACTATATCATTACGACTGACAACCCATGATTACTAATGCTTGTGGCAGTTGTACCGATATCAATACGACTCAATGAAAAAACCAATTGCTTGAAATTGCAGGTACGGACTGAGAAAAGAAAACATTTCCGAAGAGTCATCTCCCGCTTCTGTAGGGCAATACTTACGGTTAAGGCTTCAGGGAAGTTTTTGGGAAGTCGTTTAATTCTAGCTCTGACGCCGTTTCGCCAAATCACTCCACTGTTACACTTTCATTCCGAGTCATCAGAGATCAGGCTTGCCTCAAACAAATCATCATCTCAGATTTCAGATCAAAAGCATCAAATGACACTTTTGAAAATACCCCGAGAATTCAGCCAGAGTTGACAGAAATGGGGCTCAATCAAAACCGCAACATTACGGCAATGAAAAGAGCCGTCTATGTCTGCTCACAATCAGGAATTGTCGCGTTGTGGCCTCGAAAATTTCCTAATGAGTTCAGATTTGAATGAGGTGCTTAGGGTGGCTTATTGAAAGAATTCGGATCGGATCTGTTCTACAGTTTCCCGCCATTGATTCTCTGAGTATCAGAGGCATTTCAGTGTTTCCGCCGATCCGAAACACACTCTTTTCCCGATGCATCTGCCGATGATCAACCGAAAGAGCGCGCGCTGAAACAAGCATGGTCTGGAAGAAACTACCATGCAAGACTTCCTAGAAAACAAACATTTGGATAATGAAAAGGAGCTGGACAGATTACGACCTGACAACCTCGTTGCTGTCCGGTAACTCTTCGCTGTCAGATGAAGTCCGATCCATTAACAGTTATGCAAAAAAACTGATCCGTTGCTGGGCGCTATTCCCGAGCTCCATGAGCTTTCAGAAGATCTGCTACCGCAGTATCGCCATTTTTCAGTGCGTACGCCAGGGCCGTTATGCCATCCTGATCTCTTGAGTTTAGCTCTGCGTGAGCATCCAAGAACAGCTTAACGATTGCGATAAGTTGGATATGATTTCCGCTTTTCAGTGCCAACATTAGTGGGGTAAGACGTTGCCGATCTTTCACATTGGGGTCCGCTCCATGCGCAAGCAGTAATTTCATCATTTCGAAATCACCTTTGCCGGCCGCACTGAGCAGAGGGGACGATCTCGTTGCGTCCTTTACGTTAACGTCTGCTCCCATTTCTAAGAGCCCCTTCACGAGTAGGACATCTCCGCTTAAAATTAACAAATGCAAAGGACTTCTACCCTTTTTGTCTTTAGCATTAATGTCGGCACCGTTCTCTAACAAGCGTTTTATAATATAATCGTCCCACGGACGCATCGCCCAATGCAAGGGAGTGGTTCCTTGCGCATCTTTGGCATTGACATCGGCCCCGGATTGTAGGAGCACTTTTACCATGTGCGAATTGCCGTGGCCTGCTGCGAAGTGTAAGGCGGTTCTTCCCGACGCGTCTTTGGCATTGACGTCGGCTCCCGCTTCGAGAAGAGCTTGGACGAGTTCTGTGCGCCTACTGAGAGCAGCCAAGTGAGTGATATTTTGACCTTTGTCGTTTCTAATATCGACAAAGGCTACTACCGCAAGAACACATCTCACTACTGTCTCGGGAGCGCGAAGGACAATCTTTGCCACAGATCTGTTGAAATCTGGAATAAGCCATCCGTTGAAGCCTGGTGTCAGACCCACAACTAGCGCCACAGCAACTGATATTAACACAATTCTGATGATTCGCTTGCCCATTGTCATCGGCATGACGGTGCCCACTTAGGGCGATTTTTGCAAAGGTTTCCCATCATATCCAACACCGTCATAGTAATCCACAACGAACTCGTTCATCCCATGCCGGCCGCTGACAGCATATCTGGTGTCGAAAAACTGCAATTGGCCATTCTGACGAGTTCACGAATGGCCGTCAAACACGTCCACGACTCCAGTTCCACCTACCTATCCGCATCTGCAGCATGGGATTTCTATCCATGTGGCGCGTGTGTCCATGCTGTAAGAGCACTTTCCGCAACCGTATATGGAAAAGAGCCGCCAAGAATCAATTTGCCAAGGGATTGGTCACTCGCCCCATGAGGAGAATACAACCTGTGCGGTTGTGCCGTATGACGAACATGAAAGGATGGTCAGCACGAAAAATCTTGCGTTCGGGTTTCGGTGCCGACGCACTTATGCTCAGTGCCGTTGCAGCAGCGGCTTCAGTACCTCTCTCGTTCAAGTCAATCCGTGTTTCATGAAGCATACTGGTAATGAAGAGACTTATGCTCGGCGACTCAGGTCTTTTCTTTTCAAGCATGCCGGAGAAGTCTGCTCCGGGACCAAACGATATATTCATACCCATTTCTTTGAGCGTAGGTAGAAGCCCATATCGGGATTTAAAGCCAAATTTAGGGAAAGACACATCCACGTCGGGCAACTGAGAAAACTTGCTAATCCATAGTCCCAGGGTCTCCGGTGTAAGCGATTTCTCCATTTCCTGGAGGCCGTCAGCCTTACGAGGGAGAAAGACCATCATGGACGTTTCCCAGCCTTGATAGGGTAGCTCAAGCCCTTGAAGGTCTTGCTCTTCCATATAACGGAACCTCTGGGACGAATGCATCATGCGAACCTTTATACGTGAGCCTCCGCTGCAGACGAAATCCTCGTCTTTAGTTCTTCCCGTTTCAAATGGCCAAAGCCACATGTTCTTGAAATAGAAAGCGTTTAGGATCGAGATCACGGTCTGCTCTCTACGCAATCGATCAGCCGATATGAGATCAGTGATTTTCCCTCGCGTCATCTCCTTAATCCAATCATTCATCTGTCCTGCCACTTGGGCTGGCGAACTTCGAAAATCGGCAGTCACAACCGTTGCGCGGTAGAAATCGGCGATGACTTTTTCAAAGGTCGGATGAATAATATGATCTGGAAATTCGTGTATCCAGACACCATTGGCGAGGGACAGAGCACCATGTTCCTCAGGAATCGAATGCCTTAGCTGATAGGTCAGGTCGGCGAGCATTACATGTAAAGGCGCTGCTACTTGGCCTATTGCGAGGAGTTTGCCGATCTCATCCTTGCTTTGACCCCGTGCACCCTCAAATGCCGTCGCGAGAGATAAGAATATGCTCAAGGGCGAAAATATGAGGTTCTCGTCTCCGCGTATGAGCTTGGGGTACATTTTCAGGCCGAATTGATTGACTGATTTTGCTAACCATTTACAGTCCTCGAGAGCATTCATAGTTTCCCGTTTTATTTCGTCCGTTTTGAACGCTATCCGGCTGACATTAGCAATCGGACTGAATACTGACTGCTTAGAATCTGACATATGATGCCCAGTGCTTTCTGAATCTGACTGAGTCATCTCCTTCGGTGGATTCATGCAGTGACAAACGCTTGGCTCAGCAAGAAAAAATGCAAGTGCTACACAGATAAGTGCGTAGATTTCAGACAGTTTTGCTTTCAATTCCATATTCAATTCCTTTGCCCTCTAAATCGGAGAGAATCGGAGAAAATCCCGTAAGCCTAGCATGCGATCTTAACCGATAATCATTATGGGGTAGGCCTGACAATGCGTTTTGAAAAGCCCACTCGTGCGATTTGTCCCATTCCGCTCTACACTCCTCTTAACTTTCAACGTTAACAATTACGCACGGTGTACTCGGAATTGGACGGAATTGGAGGCGGAATTAACCCGTGACCGAATCGCAAAAACAGCGTCATTGCCACCACGTAGTCGAGACAAAGAAATTCGTCTGGTTCAGAACGAAATATCCAATCACAAAACTTGCCATATTGGCTATCGCCACTGCACAGAAGATGCGACCGTTGTGAACCTGCCTCTCCAAAAAGCCACGATGAAACAATCTCCACAGCTGCCACTTCAGCAGGTAGAATTCTGCAACACAGACCAACAGTTCCAATAACAAAAGAGGTACATCAATGCCACCTCCCAGCAACGGTCCTCCGGTTTCATAGTTCCACCAACACCATAATGCTTCCGCTGTTGGGAATGTGATCAGGTTCACTAATGCAACTGCGGCTAACACTCGCCACCAAAGACGCCATGGAGTCCAGAAGACCACACAGACTATACCAGATTCGATGAAGACTATTAACAAAATACCAATTAGCATTATGATCCCAAGTGGCAACAGGATCGCATCCCAGGACCGCGGAGCAATGATCGGATTCGCAAAACATACTCGCGCAAATCCCCCAACCAACAGAAAAGAAATTGAGAGCACTACCGACACTCTTCGCAATTGACACATCTAGCATCCCCTCTGCTGCGCTTGAACATGCCCTTTTCAAGCACGGAACCAAGTCCTTTCAGGCCTGATAAGCTGTGTCATTTCTTTTCGCTTGAATCGCTATTAGAATAGCCTTTCAGTAGCTCTGCAACATCGTGCCGCTGGAATTTTAGAGCATAGAAAAGGGGCGTCTTGCCGTCAAAATCTGTTGCATTGGGGTCGGCTCCAGCATCTAAGAGAATTCTGACCACCGGTTCATGGCCCATGGCAGCCGCACTATGCAAAGGCGTGAATTCAGAGAGGAACGCTTTTTCATTGACATTTGCTCCTTCTGCCAAAAGAACTTTTACCACTTCAGCATCTCCACGATCCGCAGCACCACACAGACGTCCCATCTTGGTTATCTTTGGATCGTAATCTGCCATCCATTTCTTTATGAGTTCTTCTATTGGCTGGGCATGATCAAGTCCTTTCATGTCGGACAACGGTATCTGATCATCATTATCCGTAATTTGCATATTTGCCCCGGCATTCAAAAGGAGCTTTACCAAATCGCCACGATGTTTTTCAACTGCATAATGCAATGGAGTTTTGCCTGAAGAATCTTGAACATTTACATTCGCTCCGCCGTCTAAGAGCATCTTTATCGCTGTAAAATTGCCTGATTCGATCGCCAAATGCAGTGAAGATTTGTTTCCATCTGTAACATTTAAGTTCGCTCCAGCCTGCAGAAGTACTCTCACAGCTTCGACACGTCCATATTTTGCCGCAATCTGCAAAGCCGTGCGATCCGCACGATCTCGTATTTCGATATCTGCTCCGCCGTCGATCAGTTCCTTCATCACGTCAATGTAGCCCTCAAATAAGGCATATCGCAACGCGGTATTGCCAAATTTGTCTTCTTTGTTGGGATTAGCTCCCATCTTCAGAAGTATTTTTACTTCTTGCACACTACCCCTTTGGGAAGCCTCGTTTAGACGGGTGCGGCCATAGTTGTCTTCTGCGTGGATATCTGCTCCTGCCGCAATCAATTCCTTAAGTACTTTAAGGTCACCTTCGAATACAGCGTCATGCAGGGCGGTTCGGCCGGATTGATCTCTTGCATTAACATTTGCGCCCATTGTCAACAATGACTTCACTTCCTCCACATTGCCCTCTCGGGCGGCCTTCTGCAAAAGAGCACTGCCCCCTTGGGCTTTCGCATCTATATCAGCCCCGAGGGTAGTGAGAATCTCCGCGACTCGGGTCAGGCCATTGTGCACCGCAAACGTCAAGAGTTTTTCTTTTTCAAAGACCGCCATAGCGATAATATTAGGCACCAGGAAGATTGCAGTTACTATTGCGATCTTCTTTGCTCGTTTCCAATGAATCTTGGCTGTTTCACTGGTCATCTCAGGTCCCTCTTACGATGGTCGCAGGAGAAGTACATATCCAGCTCTTATTCAGTTCATTAGATTTTGGTGATCGATTAGTCGTTTGTCATTCTCCTAGCTTATTTTGCCGCAGCTTTAGATTGAACCACGTCTGGTACCGAACTCGCGAAAAAGTTAACTTTCAGTTATAAAGTCATATCTCTGGTTATACGATTCCCCTCGTGTAGATACCTTTCTCTCATTCAAATCTTTGAATTCCCCATCCCAGAGGGTTTGCAGACCATAGGTCGTACTCTGGTTTGGCTGCAGCTCCTCGGGCGTAAACATTTCTATATTCCATGGCTTCTGGTTACACGCAGTGTAATTCACTTGAAAGCCCTGTGGATTGACTCCGAATTCCAAACACAATTCTCCTACCGCGATTTCCTTGCCAGGCCACGCATCTTTAGATATGCTCATCATTTGTTTGTCCGAACTCGCAAACACGAACGTGTTACTCAGATGGGCTATAGTTGCTAACATACGCCTACCCATTAGAGATTGGTATTCAGGGCTGCCGGGGCTATCTAGTAAGGATGGATCGCAGGTCTCAGCATAAGGATAGAAACCGGCTGGCTGACATCCATAATGCTGGATTTGACCGCCATCTTTCATGATGTAATCCAAGTCGTGAAATAATTCGCCATAAGTCTTGAACATATCAAACGAGCTAAGGTGTTGAGAGGATGGATCATTAAAGAATGTATGGTGCCACAAACTGCTAGGTTTGAGGTGAGTCGAACCGATCCAAAATTCCCCACGATTATTATGATTAAGAATTACCAAATTCTCAATCTCCGTTTTATTATGACAATAATAAATAAGATTGAGATCATTAACGAGCCTCTCAAGCGAGTAACCCGTAGGCGAATAGCTAAACCAAATGACGTTTTCTCCCACTCTAGATTGGATTTCTCCTCCAGCTTTTTCACCCCACCAATAATCAGATGCCTGGCAGACCACGGTCAATGGGGCAAGTTGGTTCGCTGCACTGGCACTGTCTGCGGTGGTGTTTTGGGTATAAGTATCAGGATTATAATCTGGCGATGGATTAGCTATTGCCCAAGAGGTCAATAATTTCCCGCTCCATCCACCGAACACATAAGTTTCCCATCGAGTTATGACCGCGTCTGGAGGAGGGGGATTCTCCTGAGCCCCAGTGCCAGTCAGCGTGTTCAGCACGAACGGAGGTTGAGGATCGTCAGGATCTGGCGGAGGCTGTTCGGCTTCCCACCCATCAACCACTCTCAGTGGCTCCCCATCGTATCCAACCCCATCATAGTATTCCACAGCAAATTCGTTCATGCCGTGCCATCCGCTCATGGCGTATCTGGTGTCCAGAAACTGCAAAACGCCGCTCTGATGAGTCCATGAATGGCCGTCAAACACGTCCACTGTACCGATTCCACCTACAATTCGCATCTGAAGCATGGGGACCTCAGTCCACGTGGCGCATGTGTCTATGCTGTAGGACCATATGCCCCGTCCATAGAAATACCATATGCCCGTGGTATCACGATATACCTGATCGCTCGGCAATGTAACCCAATTATCACCGGTTCCCGTTGCTCTGATCCATGCACCGTCTCCATAGTTCTCAAGCCACAGCTCACTGCCGTGCAGATTCAAGATTCAGGGTACACCATACTGAATGAACTTCGATTCAGGGTGCACTATGCATAAGAGACTTCGCCTTTCCTGTTTGGCTCTGTTTCTTCTTCTACGAATTCGGATATCATGTCGACGTAAACTCGATAGTCCTCAACGCAGAAGAAGGTCTGCTGCCTGCGATTCCCTCTCTGAGTAATCAGGTGTGGGCAGCCCGGAACGACCACTCGTGCGATTTGTCCCATTGCCGCTCTACACTCCTCCTAACGGTCAACGCTGACAATTACGTATGGTGTACCCGGAATTGCCGGACGGAATTGCCCGGAATTGCCTCCGTATGGTGTACCCGGAATTGCCTGGAAGTGCCTCCGTATGGTGTACCCGGAATTGCCTGGAAGTGCGCGGAAGTGCGGAAGTGTCGTACCCGGAATTGTCCGGAATTGTTCCGGAAGTTTACCTTTACGAAATTGAATTGGCCAAATCCCATTGAGGAGAATCGTCGTGCGATTCGCTCACGTTATCTGTTGGCGTGGAACTTTGCCGTTCTTTGTCGACAAGCTCATTCTTCAGCTCCATGAGCTTTGAGGAGTTCGATCACTCTGGGATAATCAGTTTTGTCATAATCGCAATAGTCTTGATACCTATTATATCGGCTAGAGACTGACGATTCCGATCTCTTCGCCCAGGCCAAAGCCGTCATATCATTATTATCTCTGGCATTAACATCCGCTCCATGAGCGAGCAGTATACGAACGACTTCCGGGCTATGAACTGCTGAAGCAACATGCAACGCTGTGTGGCCTTCTTCGTCAGACGCATGAATATCGACTCCCTTGGAGAGAAGTAATTCAGCCACATCTGCTCGATTTCCAGCGCTTGCCCAATGAAGTGCAGTACCGCCAGCGGTATGGAAATTCTGTGCAAAATAACAGAGTGCACGCGTTGCCCGAAGTCTACGTTGAATTTCCAGTCGATACATACCCAATAGCCCGAAGAGCAGTTTCGGATCGTTGGATCTTGAATCTCCCGTAGAATTTGATAGTGCTACTAGATAGGGGTCTCTGTTCGCATCGAGTTCATTCTTGAGATTCCTGAATCCGATTTTGTCTCTTGCATTGACATCCACTCCATGTGATAGGAGTAGCTCGATTACCGACACCTTGCCATAGTAACTTGCGAGATGAAGCACTGTCGGAAGTAGCGACAAAGTAGCAGTATCCTCTTTCAATAGTGCTCTCGTCACTTGAGGACAGTGAATCACAGTAACTATCTGGAACGAAGGCTGACCATCCTTATAAGTGACGACAGACGCACCCTGAGAAAGGAGCAGAGTAATAATGTCTTCCATTTCGAAGCGGCAGGCATAATCCAGCGGTCTCTCGCCGATATTATCCGAAGCGTTGACGCAAGCCCCCTTGTTAATAAGGAATCGTACCAACTGTCCTACGACGTCTTGATCAGTTTGCTTCCAAGTACCCCAGATAGCCATATGTAAAGGTGTCGAACCGAGAGAGCTGACTTTAGCATTGACATTAGCGCCTGCGTTTATGAGAATTTCGGCCAGATCCATTCGACCACTCGCGCATGCCATATGCAAGGCGGTACCTTGTTTTCTCAGCGGTGTATTAAACAAGTAGCGGCTGTAAGATTCTCCTTTTGGTTCAGCGTCTATCTTCGCTCCCCTCAAAACGAGAAGAGCAGTTATGTCTTTATGTCCTTTAATTACGGCTACTTGCAATGCAGTATAGCCAGCATCGTTTCGTACGTCGATGTCAGCACCATTGTCAAGTACGTGCTCTACCACTGCCAAATCGCCTCGAGCAGTTGCCTCGAGCAATTTCTTATTTTGAGCTTCCCCAGCGAGAGAGGGTTCACAAGACAGCGAGACAACGATCATCATGCACACGAAAATGCCGAGCATCGTATCTGTGTTACCTGCGGTCCTGGATGACCCTTTTAACAGATGAAGTAGTTTCACACTAAGCATAGCACTCTCCACTGGTCATTTTTGCTTATAAACTCGCTCGATCCATTCAGCTGCATTCATCCACCCTCCTTCTGGTTGTGCCTGGGCAGTCTCACCTACGGTTGATATTACGGTTGCGAAATCCGGGAGGAAAGTGTTCGGGTTATTAATATCGAATTCCTGGAACGATTTGCCGGTGAAATAGTCTGTTAAACATGTTCTCATGTCGGCAGAATTCACCTGTATTCCGCCTGCTGTAACTCCGAATTCAAGGCATTGGTCTTTAGGACCCTTGACTGCTTTCGTGTGTTCGTCCGCTTCAATTATGCCTAAATCCGAACTCCCGAAAACCATTGCACCTGTCGCTTCTGCTATGCTAGTCAACAGAGCACGGCCTCCAAGGGACTCCATTGTCAGTGGATCTGATAGGTTTACTTGGCCCCCTAATGCTGGGTTAATGCCTGCTACATTGCACTCGTAAAACTGGATTTGGGCGGAGGGGTGCAATATCTCTCCAATATCTCTGAATAACTGCTCATAATGCTTGAAGTCCGACGTCAAAATTTTGGTGGCTCCCATTTTTACGTAGCCCACGTTAGCGTGTTGAGCAAACAAGAGATTCTCAATCGGCTGGTTCAAACTGGCACATGCTACCTGCATGTAGTAGAGCATCCGATCTGCCGTCATTTCTTTATCAAAAGAAAAGCATATGGCGTCGGTTGCCAAGCAATCTTCAAAATATTGAGCGATATTGGCTTGAACTAATGCTACATCCTCAGCTGTGTAATCAGGGGGGCAACTGCGTCGGTCCACAATATCATCCGTGCTGATGAAGGCTACACTCAGACAGGTGGCTGCGGTGGTTTGTGTTCCGATGTTATAACCGGCCGATGGATTTGGGACCTCCCAATTTGCCAACAACTTTCCACTCCATTGTCCGTAGGCCGATGTCTCCCATCCGGTGATCACAGCGTCCGGTGGGGGCGGATTATCTTGAACGCCCGTGAGAGTCAGTGTATTGAGCACGAACGGAGGTTGAGGATCGTCAGGATCTGGAGGAGGCTGTTCGGCTTCCCATCCATCCACCACACGCAGTGGCTCCCCATCGTATCCAACACCATCGTAGTATTCCACAGCAAATTCGTTCATGCCGTGCCATCCGCTCATGGCGTATCTAGTATCGAAGAACTGCAAAGCCCCATTCTGATGAGTCCACGAATGGCCGTCAAACACGTCCACTGTACCAGCTCCACCCGCTATCCGCATCTGGAGCATGGGGACTTCAGTCCACGTGGCGCATGTGTCGATGCTGTAGGACCATATTCCGCGTCCATAGGAATACCATATGCCCGTGGTATCACGATACACCTGATTGTTCGGCAATGTAACCCAGTTGTCACCGGTTTCCGTTGCTCTGATCCACGCTCCGTCCCCATAGTTCTCAAGCCACAGCTCGCTGCCGTCGCTATAGTAGATGTGGATCACGTTCCCTTCATTGAGGATTTTGAAATTAGCTCCTTCTGGTTGATATTCCTCCATGTAGGGGTCCCATGTACCCAGGTCATTGTTGTACACGAGCAGCTTGCCTGTTGCAGGATCTTCACGAAAATCCACAATGTAATGATCATCAGGGTTGTACGGCTGCCAGGTTCCAGCCTCCCTGATCTGAATGTCGGAGCCATAATTGTTGTACAGGAGGGTCTTATCCGAGTATTCTACCATTACGCTGGCACCGAAATTGGTTATCCAGGCACCGTACACCGTATCCCAGTATCTCTCACCAACAACATCCCAATGATCGAATCGATAATTGTAGACCTCCACCTGACCGTCAGCGTTCTGCCTATACTGAGCCATATATCCGTTTATCTCAAAGGAATAGGCGGGCGTTTGGCCGTCAGCTTCCACAATCGTATCCCATTCTTGTCCGGCTCCTGCTGGCACATCGGTTCCAGGCCCGACAAAGAGAGTATCATGACCGGTTCCTATCTCGCCACTTCCATCGCCGAACAATGTATCATCCCCTTCGCCGGCCATAAGCATGTCATGACCGGACCCTCCATTGCTCCGTGAATCCCCGTATATCGTATCGTTTCCCGATCCGCCATCGAGCCAATCCGAGCCACTGCCCAGGGCTAAATCGGAATCACCGATAAGGGTGTCATCTCCTTCGCTGCCCAGCACTATGTCATTTCCGGAGCCATCGGCTAGCACAGAGTTGCCATAGACAGTATCATTGTCGAAACCACCATCCAACCGGTCATTACCAGTGCCTACTCCTCCATATGAGTCCCCTATGAGGATATCCATACCTAAGCCGCCAACGAGCACATCGTTTCCGGACCCCTGAGCGACATAGGAATCGCCGATAAGAGTGTCATCTCCTTCATCACCCATCAAGACATCGTCTCCTGAACCCGGCCCTTCTTCAGAGTCACCGTACAAGATGTCATTTCCGCCGCCGCCATAGAGTGAATCACGCCCAAATCCGCTCCCAAAGCGAGAATCCCCGTAAAGAGTATCAGCTCCTTCACCTCCATCTATTTCGTCCGCGCCGGAACCATTCGCAAGCCGTGAATCACCATAAAAGAGGTCGTCTCCATCTCCACCATTCATAGTGTCATTACCGGTGCCCAGGGCAAACTCTGAATCGCCGTACATCACATCATTTCCGGCGCCACCATAGAATGTGTCGGAGCCTGAACCGCTGCTCTGGCGGGAATCACCGTACATGACGTCATCACCATCATCGCCCCAGATCTCGTCGCCACCCGAACCGGTTCCGTACTCGGAGTCTCCGAAGATGGTATCGTCACCCGCTTGGCCGTCGATGTTGTCGAAGCCGGAACCATTGCCGTATTTCGAGTCTCCATAGATAGTGTCATCTCCAGGGCCGCCCGCGATATTGTCACTCCCTGAGTTATCACCGTCTTCCGAATCGCCGTAAATGGTCTCATCACTTAACCCGCCGTAGATGAAGTCGTTTCCTCCATTGCCGTAGAGAGACTGGACGGTTCCTTCCACCACCACCTGATCCAGCATATCGTCCAGTAATTGAGGATACTGACTAACGTCTACCCGGTTCAGAGGAACCCAGCCGAAAATGTAATCGCTGTTGTTGCCGCCTCGAATCACATCTGCGCCGTCACCTCCCATAATGACGTAACGATTGTCCAAACCGGAGCAATCAATAACGTCATCACCCGACGATCCCACAATGATCTCGTTTCGACCGCCGCTGGGAGTATACGTATAGCCGCCGGTAGTCTCGCTCCGTAGGGTCCCATCCTCGTCAATAAAGACCACGTACCAATCCTCACCGTCGAAGTCCCATGCCACCTCTTCACTAGAGGTGCTGAGAACCGTCATCAGCGCAGTCTCGATTGGATCTACGTGGAACGTTGCCAAGGCTGTTTGGCTCCAGTCAGTTCCATCTTTCACAGAGTAGCTTACGGACAAGTCCCCCGTAAAATCCGCAGCAGGAGCAAACTTCAGCAGGCCGTTCGCAGTGGCGTCAGCCCAGCTTATCACTTGCCCCTGAGCGATTATCTCGCCGGCATCGATGATGTCATTGTTGTTCGTGTCATGAAAGAGCGTGCCACTGGAAGGAAGCGTATCGATCCTTATAGCTGTAGCAGTATCTCCTTGGGCATCCGTATAATTCCAGCCGTCAATGGCTACGACTGTTCCTTGTGTCAGAGTTTCAGTGAACGTTCCTGCTTGAGGGGGATCGTTGGCCTGGAGCACGGTCAACGTGACCTGTGCCTCAGGGCCGCTTTCGCATCTGTCAGTCATGCGATAGGTAAACGTCGTGCTTCCGGTCCAACCCGTATCAGGCATAAACTTTATTCGTTCCAGATTCCCATGGCACGATGGATAAATCTCCCATCCCGATGCGATGGCCTCGCATCGATCAACTCTGTTGTCGTTATCTCTGTCATAGAACAAAATGCCATTCTCAGGGAGTGAAGTGATCTCCAGAAAGGGCGTTGAATAGTAGCCGTTCGAATCCCAATCCCAACCATTAACAACCATCACTTGGTTTGGACCTGTAACGGTTTCACTGAAGGACATCGCCACCGGCCCGTCAGCATTATCGTCTACAACTGAAATCAGCACAAAGGCCAGAGTACCTTGATTCCATTTGTCATTGACTGAGTACATGAAGGCCGTATACCCGTTCCAGTTCGGGTCCGGAGCAAACTTCACCATTTGACTCGCTGATGCCTGCTCCCAGCTTATCTGCTGACCTCTTACGATTCTCTCACCGCAATCTACAACATTGTCTTGATCTATATCCAGGAAGAGGATTCCACTGCAAGGAATGCATGAGATCGTCACAGATACGGGGACATCTCCTTCTTTGTCTCTGAAATTCCAGTCATCCACGACCAGAACTGTATCTTCCGTCCCGGTTTCCTGGAAAAACAGGGAGGTAGGAGCGGAATTCTTTCCTGTGGAAATTTTGGCTTCAGCAGATGTTCCGTATGCCGTCCCGTCCGACACGGAGTAGGTAAGTGTCGTTACGATATCCGAGCTGCACCAGCATCCGCAGCCACCCGATGTATGAGAAGCAGCGAATTTCACCAATTTGTTCGTCACCGCATCGGCCCAGGATATTTCTTGACCTACAGCAATTGCTTCCCCGCAATCAACGCGGTTATCACCGTCTCTATCGAGAAAAAGCGTGCCCTTATGAGGAAGACTGAGGATCTTTATGGCCGTGGCACTGTCTCCGTCTACGTCTGTGTAGTTCCATTCATCTACAATGAAAACCGATTTTCCATTGCCGTACTCAATGAAGAATCCGGCGTCTGGAGGATCGTTTACCGGAATAATCGTGATTATCGCTTCAGCAGGGGGACTCCAATCCGATACATCTTTGACTGCATAACTTAATTCGGTCGATCCGTTCCAGTTAGCGCCGGGAATGAATTTCACCAGATGGTTCGTAGTGGCATCGTTCCAACCGATTTGCTGACCAGCCATGATCGTTTCACCGGGGTCAACCACGTTATCCTGATCTATATCCAAGAATAATGTGCCATTGTGCGGAAGGGTTTGGATCACTAGGGCTGTGGCTTGATCACCATCCACGTCCGAGAAATTCCAGCCGTCAATAGTGATGACTGTATCTTCATCGCCGGTTTCCGTGAAATCGCCAGCTTGTGGTGCATCATTGACAGGATTGACCGCTATCACGCAGTCAACTGGTGCGCTGTAGTCCGAAGCATCTCTAACCGAGTAGCTCAGTGAGGAGAATCCATTCCAATTCCCAGCAGGAAGGAATTTCACCAACTGATTTATCGTTGCGTCTGCCCAACTGATTTCCATGCCCAAAACGATCTGTTCACCGGGATCGATCACATTGTCTCCATCAGCATCCAGGAAGAGTGCACCGTTTTCCGGGAGTGCCCGGATCTGCAACAGTGTGGCAGGGTCACCTTCTATATCTGTATAATTCCATCCATCAACGACAATCGCTTGGTCTTCGTTGCCGGTTTCAGTAAATGTGCCAGCCTGAGGAGCATCATTCACCGGATTTATGAAAAACGTTGCTTCAGCAGACGATCCGTAACCAAATGCGTCTTTCACGGAATAGCTGAGTGAAGTCGATCCATACCAATTGACGTCAGGAGCAAATTTCACCATGTTCGAGATGGCATCTGACCAGGCTATCTCTTGGCCCTCAACGATCGCTTCTCCGGTGTCAACTGCGTCGTTGCAATTGCTGTCCAGGAAGAGTACTCCGTTCGTTGGAAGGGTGTTAATTCGCATATGAGTTGCTGTGTCACCGTCCGGGTCCGTATAGTTCCAACCATCGACAAGCAGCACTGAGTCTTCGTTACCTGTCTCGGAGAATATAGCTGCATCCGGCATTACGTTGACTTGCTGTCCTTCTCCGCAAATGTACGCTTCACCGAGGCCGAATATTTCTGCATCGTTGCTCGGCGATCCTATGATGAAATTCTGACCGTCCATCGCTACGGACCAACCGAAATTCTGTTTCCACCACCGGTCTTCAGCCGACAATATCTGGTCTTCTACCCAAGCACCGCCATCCAGGTGAAACGCGTACACCGAACACGAAGCACTCGAGCCACCGGCAGAAACAGCCCAGCATGGTGCTCCGACAAGAGCATATTCTCCATCTATTACCACGGAAGCGCCAAAAGTATCTCTTGATTCACCATCAGACGCTGTGAGTTTCTGCTCCTGAACCCAACTTGTTCCGTTCCAATGAAAAATATAAGCCGAGCCGGAACTGTAGCCGTTATCATCATCGTATGCTGCGCCAATTATTGCATATCCGTCATTATCAATAGATACCGAGATCCCGAAAAGAGCTTCTTCGCTACCATCTGCGGGAGTGATCTTCTGCTGCGGCGTCCACATGCCATTTTCCAAATGATAAATACAAGCTGCACCAGCATCGAGTCCGCATTGATCGTCTCCGGTTGTTCCGAAAATCATATACTCTCCATCAACTGAGACGCTGTCGAACCCAGTGTTACTCCATCCCACATCTATGACGTCGAATAGTTCCAAGATTTGGTGCTGAATCCAGGAAGTGCCATCCCACTGATATATGTGTCCGGATACTACAGCATAATTTCCATCAATAGCGACTGGACCGCTCAGTGCCTCATAGCCGGGATCCCCTTCATTGCCTTCGTCTGGTGGCGTTGGATCCCATGCGGTCAATTCCTGGAATTGTACCCAAGAATTACCATTCCATTTGTACATATACGTGTTGGACTCATACGCGACGATGGCGAATTCACCGTCTATAGAAATCGATGTGACATAATTGTATTCAGATTCGGGCTCAACTTCCGGAGGGGCTGACAACCTCTGGGGCTCATCCCATGAAATACCGTTCCAATGATATATATAAACTGCCTCCCTGGCCCCTACCATAGCAAAATTTCCGTCCAACGCTGTATATCGGCCATAACCACTAAGGTTGGTGGAAATGGCTTCAAGAGTTTCTGTCCATCCGTCAGGTTGTCTTAATCTATAAGGACCATCATCTTCCACTACAATCCGAGCAGTAGCTGTTTCAATGCTGAAAGCCGCAGGATTTGTAGACAGATTGACTCCCGTATCCCCATTGGATCCAGCGATCTGAGGGTCCCATGCGTGGAAAGTAATCCCATGCTCGACCGTACCACTCCAGTCGGCATTAGGGACGAAACGTATCCTCGCGTTAAGATCTTGAGTCGTCAACAGGGTGGCAGAGGTGTCGGAAAGAACTCCGAAAGCGCTCCATGAGGCACCATTGTCAGTCGTGTACTCCCACGTGCCAAAAGAATTGTCCACTGCGACAAGAGCAATACCTCTCTCCGTGTAATCATGTGTATCCGGATCGTAAAATCCCCCTGAAAAGTCTGATAAAATGATCGTCGCAATCATGTCACCACTGTTCCAGGTATAATTCTCCCTGATTGGTGACAATTCGAAACCCGTGGAGTCCCGAGGATAATAGATTATCGGCGGATCGTTCACTGGGGTGACTTCGAGGGTCACAACTGAGGGCTGACCGTAGATTCCTGACGAATCTTTTACTATGTACTCGAATGTACATGAACCATTCCAGTTCTCATAGGGAGCGAACTTCACCATCCGGTTCGTTGTAGCATCAGCCCATGCTATTACACGACCGGAATATATGTACTCTCCTGAATCGTACTCGTCATTGCCATTGACGTCCAGGAACAGTGTCCCTGCATACGGTTCAGAAATTATCTGTATAGCTGTTGATGTCCCACCGTCAGCATCGATATAGTTCCATCCATCAAGTACAAACACGGTGTCTTCGTTCCCGATTTCCGTGAACGCCCCCGCCTGCGGAAGTGAATTCACATAAATTATCACGCGTGCTGAATTACTGTAGGTAGTAGCATCCTTAACTGCATAATCAAGTGATACAGAGCCATACCAACCCGGGTCTGGCATGAATTTTATGAAGCCTTGCTTCGCGTTAGACCAACTGATCTCCTGTCCCGAAATGATGGTTTCTCCGGAATCGACAAGATTATCACGATCACTGTCCAAGAAGAGTGTGCCATGGCCTGGTAAGCTGTCAATCCTCAAGAATGGCGCAGTGTCCCCGTCCGCATCCGTGTAGTACCAATCATCAATTATCACCGGGATCACTCCGTTGCTGATCTCAGTAAATCCTTCTGCTTGAGGAATATCGGGGACAGGATTGATAGTAATCGTCCCTATCGCCGTAGGGCCATAGCCCGTGGCATCATTTACCGCGTATCTGACAATTGTTCCGCCATACCAATTCGCATACGGTGCAAATTTCACCATGCCGCTTGTTGCATCATTCCAGGTTATTTCCTGCCAATATTGAATAGCTTCACCGGAATCCACGACATTGTCATTGTCTGTGTCCAAGAAGAGTGTTCCCCCTGAAACGAGACTCTGGATTCTCAGCGCGAGAGCCGGATCTCCGTTCGCATCCGTGTAATTCCAGCCGTTGATGATGGTCACAGTGTCTTCATTACCTATTTCGGTAAAAGCTCCGGCACGCGGAGCTTCGGGTGCACTCACGGTGACAGTGACCAGAGCTGCTTGTCCATAATCAGTTGTATCTTTTACCTCGTACCAAAGAGACAAAGAGCCGTTCCAACCATACGTGGGTTGAAATTTTATCAGGCCGCCACTCGCGTCGTTCCATGCTATTTCACGACCTTGAAAGATCTCTTCACCAGGATCGACGGAGTTATTGCCATTGAAATCGACAAAGAAGGTGCCTCCTCCCGTGCCGAATCCAGCTATTCGTATGAGTGTCGCAGCGTCTCCTTCAGCGTCCGTGTAATCCCAGCCATCAATGACTATCGGAATACCCTCAGTGCTGGTTTCTGTGAAACTCATGGCTATGGGAGCATCATTCACCGGATCGATATTAATAATGACATTAGCTGCAGCGCCCCACTCAGCACCGGCTTTTACTACGTATGTCAGCGAAGTTGAGCCGGACCATTCGGAATTAGGAAGGACCTTTAGCCTATTGTTACTGGTTGCGTCAGCCCAACCGATCTCCTGGCCTACTGCAATTGCTTCACCGGCATCCAGGATGTTGTTATCGTTAAAGTCCAGGAACAGTGTCATATTGCTTGGAAGCTGAGTGAATTTCAGGCTAGTTGCATCATCCCCTTGAGGATCTCGGTACAACCAATAATTGACCGGAATGACGTAGTCTTCAGATGATAAGACAGTAAAACCAATCGCTTCGGGTTCAGTGAGACTGAACACATATGCGGAACCGGAATTCGAACCGTTGTCATCATCGTGACACGCTCCTACTACGATACGATGCCCATCCGTAAAAGCGCTGTACCCAAAACCAATCAGACTCTCCTGCCTCGGATCGCTGGAGCATTTCTTGTTCCACCCATGCTCCATTCTGCAGACGGAACAGGTACACATTTCCCGCATCCGTTCCCCAACTATCATCCTGATACGCACCTACTACAGCATACTCGCCGGACAAGGAGACTGAAATACCGAAGTGATCGTAATTACCGGCATACGAAGCAGTTATACGCTGCTCTTGAATCCAGACTCCATCTACTTTATGAAATATGTAAGCCGATCCGGCCTCAGGCCCAATAGTCTGAACCGACTCCTGGGCCAAAGCATCGTAAGCGGCTCCAACGATTGCATAATCCCCAAATATGGAAACTGAAGAACCGAAGCAATCCCCGAGAGAGCCATCAGACGCCACGAGCTTCTGCTCCAACGAGCACATCCCGGAGTCCAGCCGATAAAGGTACACTGCCCCTGCATTGGAATCGATCTGATCGTTGTAGGCAGCCCCTACAATTAAGTGATTTCCTTGTAAAGAGACGGAGGCTCCAAAAAGATCGCCTCTCCCACTGTCAGGAGCGATGAGCTTTTGCACCTCTACCCAGCTGCCATTTTCTAAATGAAAAAGATATGCTGATCCGGAGGCAAAGTCTTTGTCATCATCATATGCGGCTCCAATCACAGCATAATCCCCTGAAATGTCTCCAGAGCCACCGAATCGGTCCCATGAAGAGCCGTCTGAGGCGGTCAGTTTCTGCGTCTCGACCCAGGTACCGTTCTCCAGATGATAGACATACACTGCCCCGGAATTTGAGCCGTGATCATCGTCCTGTTCAGCACCGACCAAAGCGTAATCGCCTTCTATCGCTACCCAGCGCCCGAATAAATCTCCCTCTTCCCCATCCGAGGCTGTAATCTTCTGAGTCTCGCCCCAGAGGCCATCAGCGAAACGGTACAAGTAGGCGGACCCAGAGGACAGACCGTGGTCGTCGTCCTGAGGTGCTCCGACAATAAACCATTGACCGTCTGACGATACTGCACTACCGAATGTATCACCCCCCAGTCCGTCATCAGCAGTAAGGTTCTGCAAGAAAGACACTTCACCGTCCATGACAATGCGATCTTCAAGTGGTTCAAGGATTAGATCGTTAGAGTGGCGCAGTACTAGGTTTCTTACGCCCCACCAATTCTTGACTGACTCACGTGCGCTCAAGCTTGCCTTACGCATACGACTCAGAACTGACATTTTTATACCTCTTATAACCACGGGAGAAAAATATAAGCAAAGCACTTCATTGCGAACAATACGCTCACATTAACACTATTTAGCTAACTATTACCGGAGAAGATCACGAATGCGACTTACCGGGTACAAGTTGTCGAATCGTGAAAAGCCAACAAAGCTCAGAAGACACTTGTCTTACGCACATAACTATTCAGCTAACTCATGCACTGTTGAGCCAGTTGCAGTTAATTATTTAATCTCTGGAACCCTTTGAATTTCAGTCGGTAAAGGACAGCTTCCCCACATAAGATATAGAATCGGAGGAGCCTCTCAAATAACCCATTAAGCAAATTAGACTTTTATCTCTATTGCCGCTGGATTCTGATCTAATGAGAGTGAGCCTAAAATGCGAATATGAACATGTCAAGTAAAAAAATGTTCACTAGGTAAAGCTTCAGTTATTCGCGGGAGCAATTGTGATGGATATAGCTATTCTTGAGGGCCGTTTCTTTGAAAGAGGAGTTCATAGGGGTCCAGCTTAAGATTCGTTGCTAATTGATCGAGAGTTTTCTTCATCTGTTCTGCAGGGTCGTTACCTCGTTTCTTGAGGGTGGTGAGGACGGTTGTGAGAATACTGCGCGTCTTGGCTCCGTTATCAGAAATAGATCCATAGCTGACCTTCCTTGCCACAACAGAGGGTCTCAGATCTCTTTCGGCTAAATTGTTTTCTGCCGGAATCGTTCGGTCTCGAGCCCAGTGATAAAGCCTCTCTTCATTTTCACGGAAGATATCTTGAATCCGGCGAATACCCATATGGCGGGCCGGTCGCTCCATAGCGGCCTTAATTTCAGTCCGAAGCTTAGCCGCTCGACGATAGAATTGCTTATCCGTAATCGGTTGGCTGCGAAGTCCCTGAGCGAGTGCAAGTAAAGGAGCCACAACAGCCACAAAAGTTGAGACCTCTGCTTCTTCGGGAAACTCTTTTTCCAAATCCTGGACATCTCGCAGAAGGTGAGCGTAACAATATTGAATCTCACATGGAGCTTTCTTGTAGCCGCGGTAACGATCCACAACCAAAACGCCCGGTAGCCGATCTTTGCCGAGGACTGCATGAACTACTTGGGACGAGCGACTCTTGCCAAATTGGAAAATGCTCAAATCGGGAGTGGCGAAGAGCCAAACGTATCCGTTCTTGCCGTCAGTGCGCCAGCTCGTCTCATCTGCGTGCTTCACAGGAGCTTGTCGATATTCTTCAATGAGCTTTTGAGGAATTCTTTCAAAAAGTCGCCCCATTCGATGGTATACCTCCATCAGGCTTCCTTCGCTTACTCCGGTCTGTTCACAGATCCGTCCCATGGGAAGACCATAGAGGTAATACATCGTCATGGCATTGGCAATGAGTTGATTTCCGTAAAGACTCTTGGGAAGCACTCCGGGAGTCTGGGGGGTAAACGTGCGTTCACAACGAATAACAATACCTTTTGGGTAAGCGAAATACTATTCGTTCGGGTTTTTGAGAAGGCGTATACAGGACACTCCTCTCTTCCACCCCTTTCTTTTCAAGAATACCCCCGCATTCGGGACAGATATCTGGAGCCTCCACTTCTACCGCATAATCAAACTCGCACTCGTGGCTCTTGCGACCGGAACCTTTGTGTCCCTGCCGCGCACCTTTGGGCTTTTTCTCCTTCTGTTCACTGTTCCTCTTGATTGGTATTTTGGATGAGGGAGTGGAAGAGCCGAAGTATCCTTCTTGAGCCTTGCGCTCTTGATAGCGCAGTTTAGCCTCCAGGCTCTGGATCTTTTCTTTTAACTCGTCAATGCAACGCTGTTTTTCCAAACAAACCGGACAACCGTTTATGCTCATCCCATCATCACCTGAACAAGCGTTTCACCCACCAAGCCTATACCCCATCTCAAACCCGAACGCGAGAACCATTTAACCCCAAAAATAAAATTCTTCTCAAACTACCGCTCGAAACTGAAGCTTTACTTTCATGCTTTTCCTCCTGTTGTTGTCATGCCACGGATAAACTAACCTCCCATGGCTGCATGCCGCTTCATGCGGGGGGATGCAAATAAAATAGTATTATCATGGTAGTAGCTTTCGAGCTGAGCACTACGCGGCGGTCGTCTTATCATGTGTGCGCGTCTCATCGCTCTCCTGAGACCCTTTGAACGGCTCGTGTCATGAATGACGATCCGTCCGGCCAAACGTACCCGACCAGTATCACGTGCAACATAACTATGTTACTTTATTGACAATATGGGGCGCCTGCCTTAACTTAAAAGCCAAGGAGTATTGTGTAACGAACCCAAAAATAATCAAAAAGGAGTCCATACACATGGAAGGCAATCACGAACACGAGCATTTGCATTCACACGAGCACGAACACTCTCACACTCATGAGCACCGCCACGGAGATAGAGTGCATGCTCACGAGCATTGTCACACTCATGTCCACGAACACGGCCACGAACACAAGCATTCCCATGAGCATGACCGCGAGCAATCGTCTCATACTCACGAGCATACGGGAGACCATGGCGCTCATGATCACGTTCATGCAACTCACGAGGCGGAGGCGCATGAGCATTCCCACTGAAACGGGATGCGTCCAGGAATTCAACCGGCCGGAGGCGGCACGTCGAAAAGCTGACTCCGGCCTATCCGCCAGCAGAGAAAAGAGTCCATAGCCACTCGGTCACTTTGACAGGAGTCTTGCCAGCCCCAAAACGAGACCCTTGAAAGCCCTGAAAGCAGCCGACATTTCTTTCAGCGCCTCAATGTCCTCTTCTGAGAGCCCAAGGTCTTCTTCTGAATCAGATGCCGGTTTTGCCTTTCGAGTGCCTTTCTTACTGTGAATCACCAACGGTTCGTCCTGTTTCACAGCTTCCGGGGGCTGCTCCATCGATGCCGGTCCAGACGGCAAGAGCTGATCTTTGCCCGCCTCCTGCTCTCCTGTGGGTTCTTGTGCAAACGGTTTTGGTTGTTTTGATTGTGGTATTTCGGACACGGATGGTTTTGGAGTTGCAGCGGCTCTTTCTGTCGCTTTGCTTTCCAACGGAGGCGCCTCATGCGTAGTTACCAACGAGAGATCTACTCCCATGGAATCCAAGTCAGTCTTCACCATGATGTTATCTACGTAATTGCGGATGTGGCGCATAGTCTCGGGATGCCTCAATATGAGGAGATCCGAGCCGGCTTGAAGTGCACTCAAAGCGGTAATGGCCTCCAAATTTATTCCTCGAATGCCTGCATTCCCGAGCCTTGGGTCATCGTTTTCAGAGAGCTTGGCTTCCTTGGTTTTCCAGACTTCCTCAGCTATGTTGTTGATAATTGGGTACTGCAACTTGTCATCATTCTGGGTAAGGGCTGCTTGCCGTATCCGTTCCATGATGGAGTAACAGTATTCCATGCCATACCCTACGGATCCTGTCGTAGGGTCAATCAAGATTCGGTCGGTAGGTACCCCAAGATTTTCAAGAAGTATGTTCAACTGCTTGGCTAAATTGATGTCAATGGGGGAATTGGCAGCAACAATGTGTTTGTACGCAATTGCCGCAGCCCCCACCTGCTTGAAATTGCTCTCTGTCACGGGGCCCAGCACCAAGTTAAAACCAGCGCATGATTCTGCCACCGCTTTCAACACTGCCGTATTCTTCTCATCGCTGGAAACTCCCCAGACAATGAGGGGGACATTTATAGCCTCGGCAACCTGCCTTGCAATTTCGGCAGCATGTTCGGCCGGAAGATTTTTGCCGTTTGGATCGGTCCCGGCCAGCCAAAGACAAATCATATCCGCGCCGTATTCCACACATTTCTTGGCCCAAGCAACCGGATCGCCAAGAACGTCGACGTACGGTTCAAGAGCATCGGGAGCCCATTCCTCGGGCTGGATATCCACTACCTGAAGGGCAAGCTTCGGGGCGTGAGGCATCAAGCCTTCGAAACCATAAAAGTTGTACGCAGTCTCTCCTCCAACCGTCACTTCACAGCCCGGCTTTCCCATGCTAATTTCGCGAATTTTTCCCGAATATTTTACTTGCGGCAGAGCACCCATTTCCCAAACTCCTGTTCACCATGATTTTTTGAAGTTACAGATTCAATACCCCGGCAGGGGCAGCGTAGGAGAATGAACCGTCTTTAGTACCACCTTTAGGAATATCGTACTACCGCAAAACCTGCAAGCGTGTTCTCGTTTGCGGAATTTGGAAGTGTAAGAAAACAACCGGAAAAAACTCTTGCATAAAGTAGTACGAACTGGTAGAACGTGCTACGCGCGATCCAGAGCGGTTTTTAGGCGTTTGAGCCCGTCTCCGTTCTTGAGAAGGAGCAACGGGCAGAAATGAAACCGGTGATCCGGGTACTGCAGTTGGAAGCGAAGACGGAGGGGGGAGAGCGGATCACCCGAGCACTTTTCTGAGATTAGCAATCGCAAGGAGAAGCTCATGCAGCGAATTAGAGTGGGGCAACCTTTTCATCCCGGGGT
Source organism: Desulfomonile tiedjei DSM 6799 (assembly GCF_000266945.1). Classification (NCBI taxonomy): domain Bacteria; kingdom Pseudomonadati; phylum Thermodesulfobacteriota; class Desulfomonilia; order Desulfomonilales; family Desulfomonilaceae; genus Desulfomonile; species Desulfomonile tiedjei. The sequence continues at coordinate 5,962,258 of NC_018025.1, read as the reverse complement.
CACCGGCTATGAGGAGGCGATTCATTACAATTACACCACTGGGGGCCACACCCTCATACTGTCGACAAAAAATCCAGACCTCTCACTGATCTATGACATTCGTAAAGGGCCGGCGACGTTAGCTCTGGGCCTTGACGAGGAGGTCCTGTTCTTTTTCGGAAGATTCGGCGATCAGTCCTGGCAAAAGGCTCATTACAACTGGTGGATAAACCCACCAATCATGCGCCCAGATCCAATGGATGACTTTCATAACCTGAAAGACGGGGTCTCTTTGAACGTGGGCCTGATCAATGCTTCAAACGGTCTGGTGGCAGCACTGCGATCAGTGAAGATTTCTGGGGATTTTTCACGCTGTTTGCTGGGAAGCGTCGAGCAACAGATTCGTCATCCATTCGACCCTATGCATTACCTGGAGGTAGTGGAGAAGTCACGGGGAAAGTACCTGGACGAGAGTAGCATATTAAATGACTCGATTTGTCTGTCTGTTATCGATGATTCTCTCAGAGGTAATCCTGTGTTTTCAGATTCGACTTGTCACTCGGAATTCAGGTTGCACTGAGAAGGGGTCTCAATCCGTACGCGAGGATCTCCGAAAGAGATGATCTCCCCAAATCCATTATGAAAGAGAGATTTTATATGCCAATCATCAAAAACTTGGATATTGAAACAGAACATGGCGAGCACTGCCACGAAGACGAATGTCACTCGCACACTCATTGTCACTCGCCGGAAGAATCGCATACCCACGAGCATGTGCATGAAGATGATTCCGGCAAAGCAGTTGGATGCGCTGGATCGTGTTACGTAACCAAAACAGAAAACAAGGATGAAAATGCTTTGAACGCCTGCAAACCCGATCCATAGGAAGTCATCGAGTTGACGAAACGTTGAGCGGATAAGCAGAAGATGCTTGTTGAGATAATGAGCAACTGAAAGTCTCGTGGTATCAATTCATTGCCGTGAGAAAGTTACTGCTGAGTCGTGTATCGAGGCACAACAGACCAGAAGGGGTGTTCGTTACCCGGGTTTACCTGTTCTTAAAACTAACCATGCAAGGAGGTTTTCATGCGAGAAATTGAGAAGGTGTGGACCGTGACAAATGCTCCTGGTCCCCAGGACGCAGATGCCACATACTTCGTCCAAGTGGACCAAGCCAAGTGTCAAAACTGCGATACCTGCTTGGAATATTGCGGCACGGGCGCAATACAAGGAGCAGGTGGAAAAGATGACGCCCCACACACAGTGGTCCATCCGGCCGCGTGCATGAATTGCGGCCAGTGTCTTTACCACTGTCCGTATCAGGCGATCTACGAGGGGGTCTCTTTTGTAGATGAAGTCATTGCAGCGCTGAAAGATCCCAAAAGAGTGGTCGTTGCTATGCCTGCGCCTGCAATCCGGTACGGCATAGCCGAGTGTTTCGGCGCCAAGCCTGGTACTTATGCTGGCGGCAAGATGTTCGCAGCGCTGAGACAACTGGGATTCCGTTACATATGGGACAATGAGTTCACTGCAGACCTTACGATTTTCGAAGAGGGTACGGAATTCGTCGGAAGACTCACCGGTCTGATCAAACAACCTTTGCCTCAATTCACTTCATGCTGTCCGGCATGGATTAAATTCATGGAGACTTATTATCCCGATCTGTTCCCTCATCTCTCAACCGCCAAGTCGCCAATAGGCATGCTGGGGCCGTTGGCCAAGACATACGGGGCGGAAAAGACGCATACTTCTCCAGCGAACATATACACCGTTTCTATCATGCCTTGCGTGGCCAAGAAGTACGAGGGACTGAGACCTGAACTGGCTGCCAGCAGCTACCGTGACATCGACGCCACCATTACCACAAGGGAACTGGCGTATATGATCAAGAAGGCGGGCATAGATTTTAACAGCCTCCCTGACCAGGAAGCGGACGCTGTGCTCGGGACCTCCACTGGAGCGGGAACCATATTTGCCGCATCCGGAGGCGTTATGGAGGCTGCCCTTCGGTACGCGTATGAGGTTGTGACCAAGAAGAAGCTCGACAAGGTCGATTTCACGGCAGTTCGGGGTGAGAAAAACTTCAAGGAAGCCACAATCAAGGTGGGCGACACTGACGTGAAAGTCGCTGTCATCTGGGGATTGGCCAACGCCAAGCCGGTGTGTGATGCAATCAGAGCCAAAAAGTCTCCCTACCATTTCATCGAAGTGATGACTTGTCCGGGAGGCTGTGTGAACGGAGGCGGACAACCTCTTCCTCCTGGAACTCTGCAGTCCAGCATCATGAAACACTTGAGAATGGTATTCAATCGATTCAACGGATTCAAGAGAGCGTAGGCAGAGGAGGACGCATAATCATGGAAAGATTCACAAGGCGTCGATTTGTGCAAATTACCGGTCTTGCTACGGGGCTTTTTGTATCAGGATTGGGATTCGCAAGATCAGCTTACTCGGAAGCCAAGGCTGCAGCGGAAAAAGTCCAATCCTATCTCACCGACAGACTTGGTTCGATCTACAAGCACGACAAAGAGATGAAGTTCCGCAAATCTCAGGACAATCCTAGTGTAAAACAACTTTACACTGAGTTTCTGGATCATCCCAATTCACATATGGCGCATCGATTATTGCATACTCATTACACAGACCGCTCGGCCAGAGTGAAAATCCTCAAGGAGCGTGGTGTGAAACTGGCACTGTACCCTGAAAACTGAATCTTCGTTAGCCTGCGGGGAGGATTCGATCTGAACCAGAGGGCCAGTTCTCACGAGAACTCTGCCGCTACCCTGCAGGACATGCCGTTACCATCTCTACAGAGCCTCCCGAGAACTTGCCATTCTGAGCCAGACGACAGAATCAGTCCTGCTTCTCCCGCTACGAAAAAGCAAGCGTAAGCGAGTTTTGTCTTTTTCTCATGAGGTGGATTTTTCGGTCGCCTTTACTGAAATGAAGACAAGACTGGAATCTACGTTGAAACTCGAAGGTGAACGTATGGACCAGAGGCTCGGTGTCATAGGGATTATCATTGAAGACAGAAAAGAGAGTGCGGCCAGAGTGAATGCACTCCTCAGTCAGTTCGGTGACTTGATCGTGGGCCGCATGGGAGTGCCACACAAGGAACGAGGTATCAGTGTCATCGGCTTGATCGTTGAAGCATCTACGGATCAATTGGGGGCGTTAACCGGGAAACTCGGAATGCTGCCAAAGGTCCGCGTCAAGTCGATACTTGTGTAAACGTGAAAAAACTGCATCCGACGGCACTGGATTGTCGAGAGACGATTCGGAAATCGTGTAGATGCACACATATACTGCGAGGTGTGTCATGGCAGAATTAGCTTTGAAGAAAGAACAGTTTAGTTTCATCGATGAATACCGCATCTGGTCCGAGCTCTCCCAAGCGCAACATCCAGTAGCAAAACAGGTTGAAGAGGTTCTTGAAAGAGCCAGAGAGAAGAAAGGACTTACCACTCTTGAGACTGCGGTTCTCCTCCAGAACGAAGATAAAGAACTTGATGAAGCTATATTCGAAGTGGCTCGACAGATTAAACTGGAGATTTATGGCAACCGAATCGTCCTGTTTGCTCCTCTGTACATCAGTAACGAATGCGGGAATTCTTGCTCATACTGCGGATTCGCTGCCCGTAACAAAGAACTACACCGCAAAACCTTGAACGCTACGGAAATTCGTGAGGAAGTGCAAACACTTGAGGAACTGGGACACAAGAGGCTGCTCCTCGTGTACGGTGAGCGTAGCGATTTCAATGGAGAGCATTATGCCAAGGACGTGGAAACCGTTTACTCGGTCAAATCCGGCAAGAGCGGTGAAATAAGGAGACTCAATGTGAACCTCGCGCCGCTGAGCGTTGAGGATTTCAGGATTCTTAAAGGTTCGGGCATCGGCACGTATCAGTGTTTCCAGGAAACGTATCACAGGGACACATATGAAAAGGTACACCTGTCAGGCCGCAAGAAGGACTTTCTATGGCGGCTCTATGCTCTGCATAGAGCTCAGGAAGCCGGGATAGATGACGTGGCCATGGGAGCACTCTTCGGATTGTTCAACCACAAATTCGAAGTCCTTGCACTGCTGATGCATGCCCAACAGCTCGAGAAGGATTTCGGCGTCGGTCCGCATACCATATCTTTTCCGAGAATAGAACCTGCATTGGGCGCTGCCATATCTTACACCCCCCCCAACCCGGTGGATAATTACAATTTCAAGAAAGTCGTCGCCATCCTGCGGATTATGACCCCTTATACCGGTCTCATCTTAACTACTCGCGAGAACGCGGATTTCCGAAAAGAGCTGCTGAAGATCGGGGTCTCTCAAATGAGTGCAGGGAGCAGAACCTATCCGGGAGCATATCGGGATTCCAGAGCCAACCTTCCAGACAAGCAGCAATTCACCATTGGAGACACCAGATCGCTTGATGAGGTTATCTTCGATCTTTCCGAAAATCTTGCCTACATTCCTTCTTTCTGCACCGCATGCTATCGCCTGGGGAGAACTGGAGATCATTTCATGGGATTGGCCAAGAGTTCCTTCATCAACAAGTTCTGTCAACCAAATGCTTTGCTCACTTTTAAAGAATATTTGAATGATTATGCATCTGACCGGACGAGAGCATCAGGCCAACCGCTCATATCACGAGAGCTACTGCGGTTTGAAGATAATTCCAGGTGTGCCGCAGTGGAGGCGAGGTTGAAAAGAATTGATGATGGCGAACGAGATCTCTACTTCTAGGCAAATTGACGGGCTGCTAAAAGAATTTGGGGAGAAAAACAAGATACCTGTACGCCTGGTGAGGCTGTTCGGGAACAATCGTAAGTACGTTGCAGGAGACAAGGTGGGCAAGGAACTGCCAACATGGCGAATAGAGCTCGACGGAAATTTTGCCCTGTTTCTTGAATCCATTGAGTTTCCTGACCACCTTGTAGGTGATTTGATAACACTCGCGGATCAGATAAGGAATAGACTTCATGAGATGGGAAAGTGACGGACTGGGGCAACTGGAGATAGACGATGAAGCTTATTACGGAATACATACGTTACGGGCTTTGCGCAACTTCGACGTGTCCGGGTGCAGGGTTCCTCGATCGTTCATCATCTCCTTTGCCGCGGTCAAAAAAGCCTGTGCTTTAACCAACCTGGAGTTAGGGTATCTCGAGCAACGAAAAGGGAGCGCGATTCTTAAAGCATGTGATGAGATCATGGCCGGCAGACTCCATGAACATGTGGTCGTCGATGCTTTTCAAGGAGGAGCGGGAACGTCCACCAACATGAATCTCAACGAAGTAATAGCCAATAGAGCCATAGAAGTTCTTGGAGGCCATAGAGGTGATTATTCCGTTGTGCATCCTCTGGATGATGTCAACATGCATCAGTCTACCAACGATGTGTATCCGACTGCTTTGAGAGTCGCAGCTCTCTCCGATTTACAAACACTGGAGGTAGAGATATCGGCCCTTCAACAAAGCTTTCAGGTTAAGGAGCAGCAATTCAGAGATGTCGTAAAAGTGGGTAGAACTCAGCTTCAAGATGCTGTTCCGATTACGCTAGGAATGGAATTTGGCTCCTATGCGGAGGCTCTCTCCAGGGATCGGTGGAGAATCTTCAAATCTCGGGAGAGGATCAAGCAGATCAACCTTGGCGGTACTGCTGTGGGAACCGGTCTGGGAGCTCCGAGAGACTATATCTTTCGCGTGGCTGAAAACCTACGGCACATCACCGGCCTGAATGTTGCCCGGGCAGAAAACCTTGTGGACGCAACACAGAATATGGACTCTTTCGTTGAATCTGCAGGAATGCTCAAGGCATACGCAAGCAATCTCTTTAAGATAGCCTCTGACATAAGGCTGCTGAGTTGTGGGCCGAATGCTGGATTTGGAGAAATCAAGCTGCCTGCGAGACAGGCTGGGTCTTCGATAATGGCCGGAAAAATAAACCCGGTAATCCCGGAGATGGTGTCTCAAGTGGCGCTAAGAGTGATGGCCAACGATCAGGCCATATGTCTCGTGGCTGCAATGGGCCAGTTGGAGCTCAATCAGTTCTTGCCCCTTCTCGCCCATAGCTTGCTGGAATCCGTCGCAATTCTCTGCGGAGCCACGAGGTCGTTCGCAGAAAAATGTGTTCAGGGGATCGAACCCGTCATCGATCGCTGCACACGACTAGTTCAAAACAGCAAGATAGCAGCTACCGTCCTTGTCCCGTTGATCGGCTATGAGAATGTTGAAAGGATTGTGAAAAAGGCTGAAGCTGAGGACAAGACAATCGTTCAGGCCGCCATCGATGAAGGCTTCTTGTCAGCGGACCAGGCCAGCAGAATCTTTTCTCCCAAGCGCCTCCACAAATTAGGGTTTGAACGTCATGAACACGATGCTTTTGGCTGAGATCGAGGACCTTCTCGAGGGTGCTGACGACCGATTTTTGTTTTCACGAGCGGACGAGATCAGAAAGTCCAGCTTAGGTGACTGTGTTTACCTCAGAGGAGTAATCGAATTCTCGAATCACTGTGTAAAGAAGTGTGCCTATTGCGGACTGCGCAATCCCAATTCCGCAGTGAGACGCTATCGACTAACCAAAGAGGAAATCCTGAAAGCCACAGCCCTTTTACCCGAATTTGGCATCGGAACGGTGGTTCTCCAGTCCGGCGACGACTACTCATATGGAAAGGAGTTTATCGGACAGATTATTCAAGAGATAAAGAGCCGTTGTGATGTTGCAGTGACCTTGTCTCTGGGAGATCGGCGGGAGGACGAATACCGCTACTGGAGAGATTGTGGAGCTGATCGGTATCTTCTCAAGATTGAGACTTTCGACAAAGGGCTGCATGAAAAAATGAGATCAGGCCAAATAATCGAGGACCGGTTAGACAGGCTGTACCGTCTCAGAAAACTCGGTTATGAGATCGGGTCCGGAGCTATAGTCGGTTTACCGGGAATGGATACGAATATTTTGGCTGTGGACATACTGGCTCTTAGCCGGCTGGAATTGGACATGATAGCAGTGGGTCCTTTTGTTCCGCACCCTGATACTCCGCTGGGCAAAGAGTTGCCTGGCGATCTCATGACTTCATACAGGACCGTTGCGCTCCTCAGAATTATAAATCCGTGTGCCAATATTCCTGCAACCAGTTCTCTCGCGGTTCTTAATCCTGAAGGAAAAGCCACGGCTCTTAGGTCCGGTGCAAATGTGGTCATGCCATCGATCACTCCCGAGGCCGTGAGAGCATGCTACACCATATATCCCGGAAAGAACACGAACTTCTCTAAAGCCAGAGAAGAAGTGGAAGCAGTCAGGGCAATCATATACCAATGCGGCCTCGTTCCTTCTTCTTCAAAAGGTTTTTGCCAAAGGAATGAATCATGAACGAAGCCCCCAGAGGAGTCAGACTTGTTATTGCCATTTTGGGACGCAGAAATGCTGGAAAATCCTCTCTGATCAACGCGATTATCGGAGAAGAGGTGTCCATAGTCTCCGATGTTCCCGGAACCACCACAGATCCGGTGGCCAAACATTACGAACTATTGCCGATAGGCCCTGCGACGTTTTACGACACGGCAGGTCTGGACGATTTTGGAGAACTGGGTCGAATGAGGGTAAAGGCCAGCAGGAAGATTCTGTGGCGGGCAGATATAGCGGTGCTGGTGACTGACGAGCAGGGGCTCACAGAAGCGGAAAAAGAGCTTGTCCGGGAAATTAAGCGTCTCGAAATTCCGCTGCTCGTAGTCTTCAACAAGACTGATTTAGAGACTCCAAGACTCGAAGACAAAGAGTATTGCGCTTCTCACAATATCGGATTCATCGAAATCTCAGCCAAGACAAACTACGGGATCTCTGATCTGAGAGAAGCTTTGATCTCAATGACGCCTCCTGAATTAAAACGAGACCCCATGCTCGTCGGCGATTTGATACGTGAGGGGGACACGGTGGTCTGTGTGGTTCCAATTGATTTGGCAGCCCCCAAAGGCCGTTTGATACTGCCTCAAGTGCAGGTACTGAGAGAAATCCTGGACTGCGATGGGGTAGGCGTGATCGCAAAAGAAAGGGAATTGGAACAAGCGCTCTTAAACCTGAAACAAAAGCCTTCTCTAGTCATAACTGATTCCCAAGTAATATTGAAAGTCGCTGCCGATGTGGCCAAAGACACGCCACTGACAACCTTTTCGACTCTTTTTGCTCGATTCAAAGGAGATTTGACCCAAGTGCTTCAGGGAGCCGCAACGATAGACATATTGCAGGATGGAGACAGAATTCTCATGAGCGAGGGTTGCTCGCATCATGTTCAGTCAGACGACATTGGAAGAGTGAAAATCCCGCGATGGATAACTCAGTACACAGGAAAAGAATTAGCTTTTTATGTTGTTTCCGGTCACGATTTTCCCGAGGATCTGGAGAAATATCGACTTGTGGTGCATTGTGGTGCCTGCATGCTTAACCGCACGGAAATGATCAGACGTATAAACGAGTGCAAGCGACGCGCTGTTGCTATCACCAATTACGGCATAGCAATCTCCAAAGTGCAAGGAGTTCTGGATCGCGTGATAGCACCATTTCTGCGTCAATGAACGAGATGTGAAATCAGCAAGTAACCGTTTTCGTCATCCTCGAAAATATCTATTTGGAAGCCGACTGAATCGAGCATGCTCGTCATGGCATCCTCAGCCGGCATGAGGTCCTCCATGACTGCTTCATGAGCTATTCTGTGCAGATCGTTTATTTGAGCGGAGTTGATGAAGTGGAATATGGCTAACCGTCCGTATGGCTTGAGAATTGTGGAAAAAACATTAAGAGCCGTAAGCTTATCGTTGAAATGGGGAAACACCTGATGGCAAATGACCGCATCAAATTCTCGTGGAGGAAGCGGATACTCCTCCACTGAGGCACACACTACCTCGACATGGGCCTTCCAATTGGCCTTTCGGAGGCATGCTTCGACCATCTTCTCGCTTATATCAATGGCCACTATATGTCCACCTGTGCCTACTCGATCAGCCAGAATGCGAGTCAGACGCCCTGTCCCACAGCCGGGTTCCAAAATCTTCATCCCCATCCGGACCTGAGCCAAGCGCAGCATCCTGTCTATCCTGACTATTTTCTCATCACTGTAATCAACAGCGGCCCACTCTTCTTCGACTTGAGAGTTAAAGAATTTCGTTTTGGAAGAATGCATGGCGCCTCCCTGCTCACTAAGAACTGGAGAAATTCTCGAAAGGCGGCTATTCAGGGTAACTGTCAAAGAGTTGGCCCCATTATAATTACTTGCAGGAGCATGCGATGGGCTCGACATTCGGCCGACACCAGAGCACTAGCGGGGTGTGATTCTGGTCCAAAAAAATCGAACGGGGTTCCCATTTCCAGCTCGGATGTTCCCCCTTGTCTGTCGGAAAATACAATAGTCAAATCAACAGCGCTTCCTCGGGAATGGCTCGATCTCTCGACGAGGTACTGCTCTTTGAACAAGTCCTCCTTTTTCTCAAACTTGGGGTAATATTCCGTCTGCGTCTTCATATCGCTGGGATCCTTAGCCCACCGTACGAAGTCGTTCAACGCCCTTTGCGGGCGGTAACCATCGAAGATTTTTAAGTCCAGTCCAAAGCCATTCAGCTCCTCCCGGACCTTGCCGAGCGCTTCAGCCGCTTCTCTTGTGAGTATGAGCCTAGGTTTGAGATATCCATCGACACGTCGACCCAAGAAATTTCTGTCCGTAAAATAGCGGAGATCCACCTTGACGTTGGGTATAACATCCTCAACATATACGAAATGGTCCGGAAGGCTCCAAGCGGAACTCTCCCTAGTAAGAGCTGCCAAATGAGAATAAACCGAGCACCAGACCAGGAAGAACGCACAGGTTCTTGTCATTCCTTCATAGTTCCTTTACAGCTCAGCTCTTTCAATCAAATTACCCGATAGTTGAACAGTAAACGTCTTGTCAGCCAGACCATGATAAAAGTCGGAATCAGAATCTGCAACAGTCGGACAAGTGCATCGATAACGACAGCCGAAAACGATTGCTCTTTCCAGGTAAAGGCCGGCATCGTCTGGAAATCTGCCTCCTTTATCGCCACGCCCCTAAGTATTCGAGGTTCGAAATATGCCTTCCATTCACGGTGGAAACGATCGACGAGTCCCCGGAAATGCAGGTGACGGTGGGTTCCGCTTCCGGCAAGCGCGGTAAGGCCTTCGCTGAGGACAATTGCCGGAGAGAGGAAGCTGAATCGATCGACCAGTGCCTGTTGCGCAGCAAGCTGGGTCTCGAATCGATTAAGCATCTCCTGAAGTTCTTGATCCTGGTCGCGTTGGAGAAAAAAGAGCCCTCTACGCCGTTTGGGGACGTCAATTTTGCCGTCTTTAGGTAGCAATATCTCCGGTTGCGTGGTGTAACGGTAATCGGCGGAGAGAAGGTCATTATAATGGTTCAAAGTGTGGATGGCGATTAGTCTGGTGCGAGTAGCGAGTTCAATCCGGGAAGGCGCCGGTTGGAGGGTCGACACCATGACATTGAGAATAATCGGTAGAATTAACACCAGAAATACCCAACTGGTGATAAGGACAAGTGCGTTTGCTGCTGATGAGCCTCCCCAGGCATTGACCAATAAAGCAAGAACAAACCAGAACAAGCCATAAGCCATTGTCTCCGCGATAAACAAGAGCAGCAAGGAGAGGTTTTTGATATGGAGAAGTTCTGGCCGCAAAACAAGAAGCACCATGGCTGGCAGCAAGGTCACACACGCCAAAACCGGCAATGCACGCACCGCAATTTTTCCGGCAACTATCGTGGAGAGGTCGACAGGCTGTGAGAGCAGCATCTTCAAGGTACCATGCTCGCGCTCGGCGGAAAGCAGATTGTAACTGAGTGAGAATATTAACAGCGGCAATACATAGACGATCACAAAAGATGGTTCGAAGTGCCCGGTGAGGAGGTTCCACGGGTTCTCTATCTCGGTATCGTACATGAAATTTGCCTTACTGCGATAGGTTATCTGGTAATAGTCGGGCTGGATATCCGACTGGCCAAATGCCAGCGGGGCAAGCGGCAGGATCGGCATGACCGCAAAAGGACCTCCCATGTCGCTGCCGATGGATGCCGGGTCGGCGGGGTTGGCAAATGGGTCGGGTAACTCCTTTCCTTCCATGATTCTGGCCAGCTGGGCAATATTGCTGCGTTGTTTCTCCTGCTGCAGCTCGCGCAGATTGGCGATCGTTCGCTCGCGACTTGTTGTGGCGTTGAATCCGTTGTACAAGGCATAGAAAATCAGTGAGGCAAGAATTGCGGTTACCAGCCACAGACTGCGGTCAGCGAGGATTACCCGACCCTCGTGTCGGAATATCAATAAGAAAGTGCGAAATGTATCGGTCAAAGGGGTATCTCCTCGATCAGGCGCGGCGCGGCATAGCCAGATGGGCAATACCCATCCATATCAACAATCCGGCAAGAAGAACAGACAAACTTGTCTTGTTCTGTCGCAGGGCAAAGCCCACCTTTGGCAGCGAATACTCAAACGGCGGTACTCGCGCCCATAAATCGGGACTTGCCTTGTAGGCAAAGTGCTGGTTTCCCAAGGGATCGGCGTGTTCAATCAAGTCTTTGCTCATCGTGTCCTGGATCAGCCGCCGCTGACGTTCAGCCGCCTGGGCGAATTCTCTGTGATGGGAGAAATCGGTGCCCGCCATTCCCATGGAGAATCCGCGGATGGCCAGCACAGGTACGGCAAGGCCGATCCATTCCTGGCTTCGTTGCTGCAGGGCAAAGGTGTCCCAGAGACGGGAAAAATGCTCGTCGGTTACCTCATAGCCGGCTTGGTCGTCCACCTTCAGCGCCTCTCCCCAGCGGTTGAGCGGCAATTCCTGGCCCCACCGCTTTTCGGTGCCGAGCTTCTCTTTCCACACTTGTCGATACCGATCCTCAAGTTCATTGTCCAACCTGGTCTTGAACTCCACTCCCGTGGGATTGGGGTGCCAGTCTTTGGACAGATCGGAGGCGATACGTGGTGCCACTATTACACCGGTAATCCACAGGCCGATCAACAGCACCAGGGAGACCCGTGACGAGGGGGCAATAGCCGATACGGCAAGCGTGAGAAAGATTGCGATCCCTAAATACAAGGCATATCCAAGACCGAGCAACATCAAACGGATCAGGAGGTCAAGACGATCTTGTTCAAATGCCGATCCGGCTCCAATCAAAGCCAGCAACAGTGCCGGAAGGAGCAAGAGTGCCAGGCTTCCGGCTAGTGCCGTTGCTTTGCCCCACAGGATTTGCCGTGGGGCCACCCCCAGGCTTAACGTTTGGCGAAGAGTACCTTGTTCCCGTTCGCCGGAAAACGCGCTGAACCCTAAAACAATCACAAATAGCGGGCCAAGTACTTGCAGCATCCAGGCAGTCGAAAGGGTGCCGAAACGCTGGAGACCCGTGGCGTCTTGGGCGGGACGGAATTTGACCTCGCTTTGGCGATGGGATCGCAGCCAGATGGTCGAACCGACATATGGATCGATCCCGGGATCGATCAAAGAAAGTCTTGGTATCGGTTTGAATACATGCATCCCCTGATGGGCTGCGTCATGAGGATGGCGATCTTTCTGGTGGAGCCAATCGTTGTAGTCCATGCCCTGGGCAGCGGTTCGCTCCATATTCAAGTTGCTCTGCTGCCGCCAGCCGACAGCGAGTAATACTACCAGAAGCACTGCAAACAAACCGCCAACCAAGGGCAATCGACCGTCGCGGATAAATTCGATGAATTCGCGCCAAGCAATTCTCCGTATCACGATCAGGCCCTCATGTGTTGGAGGTACAGAGCTTCGAGATCGGCATTGCCGAGTTCGTGGCTGTCCAATTCTGCCACCAGCCGTCCCTGATTCATAATCCCGATCCGAGAACTGGTTTGTTTTGCATGAAACAGGTCGTGGGTAGTGGTCAATATCTCCACTCCCCTGTCGCGAGCCTCTCGAAGGAGCTGGGAGAATTCACTTGCGGCTTTGGGGTCAAGCCCCGAGGTCGGTTCGTCGAGGAGCAGGGCGCGAGCGCGCTTGGCTAACGCAATGGCGATGCCGACTTTCTGACGCATCCCTTTGGAGTAGGTCGAAACCCTTCGTACCGCTGCCTGCCTATCCAGCCCTACCTCTTCCAGGTGAGTTAAAAGAAGCGAACGATTCTGCCGCTCGCCTGTCGCCAGCTCCGCGAAATATTCCAGATTTTCTATGCCGGAGAGTACTCCGTAAAGCATTACCTGCTCGGGAATATAGGCGATTTCCCGTTTGCATTCGAGACCATGCCGAGTGACATTGCGGCCATTGACATAGGCTGTTCCGGAGGTTGGTTCCAAGAAGCCAAGGAAGACATTGACAAGAGTCGTCTTGCCCGCTCCGTTGGCTCCGAGAAGACAGTAAATTTCGCCCGGTTTTACGAGAAGGTTAACTTCATGAAGGGCATGTGTTTCACCGAATCGTTTGCAGAGATTGATCGTTTCAAGTATGGGTTTGTCAGTTGATCGATCCATAGTATTCCATAGAGTCAGTGAACGAGCAATTGGTCAATCGCCCGGGTCGTATCAATAGGTGCTATTTCTCTCATAACGGATGCAATCTTCAATGAAAAGACTTACCCCTCAGAAGAGAAAAAGTTTTCATTTGTCGTATGCAACAAGGTCACGTGTTGGGCTATCCTATGCAATCTTGCTGCGTGCTTTTGCACGCAGCTTACGCATGTGCTTTGTCAATAAAACGAGTACATGAGACCTGCATTAAGCTCCCATTGGGGTGGGGGATCGTACGTCAGAAGCGCTCCAGTGTTCGAGAAATACGACGCGGAGTATTCCCTCGGTTGACATCTCGCGGAAAAGAAGGAGGACCACCCGTTTCCTGTGTATCGAAGCTTAAAATTGTACACATCGTAGTCCGGCGCGTAGAGAGGAGTCGTCACAGTTCCGTTGTATAAAGGGGGGCCACTGAAGTATTGATAGTACAGGTCAGCAAGAATGTTTCCGTACGGACCGAAGTCCCTTCCTATCGTCACTCCTGCCTTTATGAGGTGTTCCGGGATATAGGGTACGAGGAATTGTCCTGGATTGGTCGGGTCAACTACCTTGGCATCCACCCATGCATAACTTGCGAAAAAGTCAAGGTTCTTGCTGGGGTAATATTTCGCTTCCAGTTCATAGCCCTTTCGCACCGTGTTGCCGACGTTGAACGATTCACTAGCAATAGTCACTAGTTCTCGCTCCATGTACGTGTGATAGTAATCGGCAGCGAGGTACAAACTACCGAACAGTGTCGCATTTGCGCCAATATCGTATGTTCGAACCGCTGGACACTCCAATCCGAAGTTCGCATTCTTTCCTGCCTGGTATGGCGAAACCTCGGTAAAAGCCGGCGTTCGGAATCCCATACCCGCGTTTCCGAATATGTTGAAATTCTCTGTCGGAGTCATGACGAACCCGACTTTTGGAGAACTGACCCAAAGCTGTTGTTTGCCGGAGTTCTGAGGCCGAGTCTGATTGTCGAACTGCTGCGTAAAGTAATCCCATCGGAGTCCTCCGACGATCTTCGCCTTTTCATGGGGTTTGATTTGGCCTTGCAAAAACATCCCCCAATTGGTTAATGACAGCTCGTACCCGAACGTGTCGGGAGCGGATCTTACTCTCCTGATCGTGTTGTATCGCTGTTCGGAACCGGTATCCTGTCTGGTATCCCCACCTACCGTAAGCGAGGCTACATCCCCAAAGACAAGGTTGTAGTAGGCTCGTCCACCCCAGTACGGCCTGCCTTCATACACAGCGTATTCTGAGTTCGTGGTCGGCCAAAGCTTCCTCCACCGTATACCGTCGTATCTATGCATATAGAGATCAGCATAAAGCCCGCGCTCTCCGCATGCTGGAGCATAATTCGCAACCAATTCGGATCGCCTCACCCAACCACCATCCCAGGGATCGAGGGCTTGTTTTCTGGGCCATTGTCCACTCTTTACCTGATTGACGGGCACATATCCAGCGCCACCCCAGTCCGACTGAAAGTAGCTGTATCGCAAAGAGAGAATACCACCCACGATTGGGACGGAAAACTTATCGAAAGTAGTCCCCTGTTTAAGCTGGGAATTTTCCCGGTATCCATTAATGTCATAATAGTCTTGAACCAGGAACGGAGTGGGGACCAAGTTCTGGCTACTCAGAATTGCAAGCCCCCGAAAAGCGCCGAAACTGCCCCCTTCCGCTGTTACGCTGGAGGAAGGGGCGCTCTTCTTGGTCACAATATTGATCACACCTGCCTCGGCAAAGTTACCGTACATAGCGGAAAAGGGACCTTTGATGACCTCGATTCTTTCGATCGCCTCAGGGGTTAGCCATTGGAGCACGACTCTACCTTGACCGACCTCCGACGGATAGTTCTGTGGCACGCCGTCTACCCAAAACCCAATGTCATTGGCAGTGGCAAAACCTCTCATGCCGATGCCCAGACCCAAGGTTCCCTGGTTGTAATAATAAGCATTTATTCCTGCGGTCCTAATAAATAGGTCCGCAGGTTCTCTGCCCCAGATATTGAGCTGCTGAATGTCCTGGGGAGTAATCGTTTGAACCTGTGCAGGCAGGGCGGGCGCACCGATGGACACTGTAGATTTACCGGTCACCAAGGAAAGGGTAGATGCTGCTGCGCTGTTTCCATTGCCGAATACCGCAGCACTCTCAGGGCCACTGGAGGACGACGAATCCGGAGAATTGGTCTGGTCCCCAGTGTAGCGGGGGGCCGCCTCCGATGTAGCTCTGGCTGCAGGCCGACGGTCGGGGGGATTTATATCAACGCGTTCAAGCTCCCGTGAGCTTTCCGTTCCCTGAGCTAATGCGGTGATATTCCCAGAGGCGGCTAGTGCGAAGACTGCAAAGACCGCAATCATAAACCTCTTATATGGAAGAGAAAAAGCTCTCATGACAAAAGTTCCTTATAAGTATTCGTCGCCACATCTTTGAAAAGCTTGAAGCTATCATAGTGGCCCAAAAACTCTTCTTCGGGATTTATTTCTGCCAATCAGCAGGATCATTTTGGATAAGGATAGTTCAGCGGATACGTCCGAGCCGATATCGGAACACATGATGGTCGAACCTTAGCTGGCGGTCCTGCTGGGGCACAGCCGACCGGGGGGCAGACCGGCATGCATCGAGTAGCCGGCGGCGGCTGAACACACGCAGGATTGATCGGTGCACACATACGCCAGCAAGGTATGGGAGTGGCCGGGGGCAAAGCGGCAGGTACTGGGTGCCCCATAAACCTCTCACCGATACAGAGCGGTGCAGCGATCAAGGATTGGATCATCCCGGCAGCCTTACAGAAGAATGGCTCGAAAACAGGAGGATTTTCGCAGCAGAATCTCTGTGGTACGCACGGCTGAGTATTCTCAGGGCGGACAACCACATCAACTCTCACCTGCACGGGTCTTGTCGGACATGGCGGAGGTGCACAAACGGGTGGAGCACACGGATTCGGCGGACAAGGCATCGGCGGACCGCAATATACGGGTGCACAGGGCACGGGAACATCGACTTGCACCGTCCGCGTTATGGGAGGCGCGGGTCTCTGAGGAACACGGGGATTGACCACCGGAACGGGTAATGGATAACACCCCTGCATTCCCTGGGAAAAACCAGCAGTCGCACTCGCTATAAGAAGGAAGAAGCAGAGAAAGAACGCGCAACGAATCATAACATACTCCTTCATCAATCGATCCGGAAGATCGAAATGTCAAACGTATTCAAAAGACGGCCTAACTTGTAGCTGCGTCCTTAGCAGCGGACAGTCTGTTTGCCGGAAAAACCTCTTGACGGGAACTATGGGAAGATGGAAAATGGCAGGAAACGGGGATGGTAGACCTTGTTCCCGCCTGCCCTTGGCTTCCGTTGCCGCGGAAGTCAAGGGGATCCTCCTCAGCATTCCCCCTGGGAACCTGCCGAATACCCACTTTCGAACACAAAGTGATTCATTGAGATATTTGACAGATCGTAACTATCTGGTTATCAGGTGGCACTTTTCATATGATCGTAATATTACTGTTTCGAAGTTGTCAAGATATTTTTACAGTTTCTGGCGGTCCGGGGATCCCAAGCTTGAGAGAAGACGGTCACTCACACTTTTCCAGTATGTACGTGAAAGGCTAAACCTCGTGATATGAGGGAGGAAGAATTGATTTGGCTAAGCCTGAGAGCCTTTTTCATTGATGACTTGTATTATCTGTAGGAATCGGAATCGCCTTCGATCGGGGTCGAGCGGACCCGTCCAAGCCGGAGGCACAGGGCGTGCCCTAGTTGTTCTCTAAAGGTAGAGAAAGTATCAGATAGGCGTGCGGTCAGATAAGGGGCAAACCGAGCTCAAATCAGAAGTCCTTTGCCTCTCGGGCGGAGGTTGACGAGAGGCTCCGAGAATAAAATTGTCGGACGTACCAGTCGATGTGCCATCAATTGCTGGTCGCAGAGTACGCCACTCTCCGTTAGGAAACTGGAATGCATGCGGTAGTCCGGACGCTATGAAATTCTCACGATGGAAGTTCTCGGAAGCCATATTCCTATTGCGATCAACTTTGAGAACGACAGTAATCTGCACGCCGTCGCTCATTCGTTGGGGGACTTCATGTCCTCAATATACTGCGCCTCCAATTCATCCAATTCGGAGATCAGTTCTCCAGCCCAGCGCTCACACAATTCCCCGGCAATTTCCGCCGCGCGGAAAAGGAGCCTGCTGAAAAGCTCTTTGTGACAGACATAGGAGTCCCCAAGCCTCTCATACAACGTCTTGTCAACCAGTATATCCGCCACGAGTGACAGTGCCTCTTCAAACGAGGATCGTGTGCCCCTGAAGACTTCAATTCCATCTTTTCTTTCAAACATCCTCGAGAGTTCTTTGAGGGTTACAGCTGTTATCTGATCGAAGGGTTCCGTCTCCATCTGCGTTGCCAGTTGCTTAATGAGCGCTGGAGCAGCGAAAGACTCTGCACCTGTGATGAGGCCAATCGGTTGAGGCTTCTGCTTTTTTTGGTTTCTCGTCATGGTCCCTTACCTCAGTCTTCAGACATCCTTGTTGACGTTCATGAAGACGCTGCCACAAGAATGTGCGTGGTCAAAGAAGCTAAATTGAGCAATGCCGTCCTACCAGATACCTCCGTACCGAACACTAGGTCTTCAAAGCGATGATTGCGCTGCGGAAATCTGCAGGAAGCGGCAAAAACAGGATTCCTAATGGTACTCGCGTAAAATGGGAGTAATCTAACGCTTTTGTATCCCATGATTACTCCTGAAGAAATGAGTTGAGCTGGTTGCCTCATTTCCCGGAAACAGACTATCCGAAGAGACACAATCTCAACGCATGGCATTTTGATCAATACGCGATGAGCAAGTAAACCATGCACATGGTGACAGTGATCATCATGGGCCACCAGCACATCTTCATATATTCCACGAATGAGATTCTGAAGCCCGCCTTTTCCGCCACACCCACCGTGACCACATTAGCGCTTGCACCGATCACAGTGCCGTTGCCGCCCAGGCACGCCCCGAGGGATAGAGACCACCACAGCACGTTGTCCTTGGGCAGGCCGAAGCTCTCGCTCAGGAACAGCACGATGGGCAGCATGGTCGCAGTGAAAGGGATGTTGTCGATGAACGCGGAGGCAATGGCCGAAACCCAGAGGATCATGATTACAGCGATGGTGAGGTTACCCTGTGATGCCTGAAGCACTACGTTGGCGATCTCCTGGATAAGTCCCGTGGATTCCGCGGCTGCAATGACCACGAAAAGCCCGACGAAGAAAATGAGGGAAGGCCATTCCACCTCATGTTCCAGACCCGGCACACACCTTCATTGTTCTACCGTTCCATACTTCGTCTCATGATGCTATCCAAAGGTGACCTGACGCCGGTCGGAGCAAAGGCTCCGATCTGCCCTCCCTCTAAACGGCTGATCCCAGAGTTACCTTTACTTCTTTCACCCCCTGAATGGTCTGGGCAATATCTTCAATCCGGCGAATGACATGCTTTTGCTTGAAGGCATCTCCCATCATACTGAGCGACACCTTGACATGGATGAAAACTATATGGTTCTTTGCCGTCACTCGGATCTCAGGGAACTCGTCTATCAGGGCTGATTCTACTTGGGCTGCAAGGGCTAGGTCGCCCAGAAGGCTTTGTGATTCTGGAGTCGTTTGAAATGATGGAAGACTCACCATATCAACTATGGTTTCCACGGCAATGTCCTGAGTGAGAGTCTTGATATTCAAGACTATGTCATAGAGCGATGAATCCGCCGTGTCACAGCCATATATGCTCAGGGCCCATTTGCGTCGCTCCTCATCGTCTTTCTTGAGGAGGGTTCGTGCTTCGTCTTCGGAAATGCTCTCACGTCTCATCTCCTCTCGCACTCGATCTTCAAAATCAGCGATAATCCTTACCTTCAAGACATGAGGTACGCCTTGTAGAAAGAAGTGTCCAGCGATTCCATGATAAACCATGTCATCCGTCTGAGCGGCCTTCAGCAAAGCGGTGCGAATATAAGATAAGTATTTTTCCTTGGTGTGGCCGAATCGCTCCAGAATCGTGGGAGCATCGTGGATGGCCTTCATAAGCTTGATCTCGGGAATGTCAAAAGTCCTAGAGGCTTCCAGTAAGATTTCGCGCGATATACATTTATAGCCGAGAGTTTGGGCCACTTTCATAGCGATTTGACTGCCGCGGCTATAACATCCTCTGCTTATGACAATGATTGACATTTTTTTTCCCTTCTCTTAATAAAATGTTGTGTCTGCTAATAGTTCCTATTCCTCATTTCAAGACACGAAGAAAGAGAATGAAAACTCTCCACAAGTTAAGATCAAGCGATGCAACATTATCGCTATTAAAGAAGGACAAGACCCTAACTGTCGGTCGGGTGACAATTCACAACTGTTTTGCAAGAAATCAACTGGCCGACCAAATCTTCTTTGTCCATGGTACACTCCAGTTGTTTTACGCATAATCCTCGGTCCAGAATCAGAACCGCTGGGACCTCTTTGACTCCATATTTCTCGGCCAGGTTTGTTTTCGTGGCAACATCAATCTTTACTATTTTATACGCTCCACTCTGTTCGTTATTAACCGCCTCAAGCAATGTGCCAAATTCCAGACTTGAATTGTCTTTGGCATCGAAGAACAGCAACAAAACCTTTCCTTCGCTGCCCATCACGGATGTCCTAAAATCATTCAATTCGCTAATATATCTTTCAGCAGCTACTGCTGCAGTGGCGCCGTCTCCGGCGGAGGTAACGATTTGACGTAAATATTTGATCCTGTTATCGCCCACGGCATAAACGCCCGGAATATTAGTCTCCATATGCTCATTCACGGGAATATATCCCCTCTTGTCCATCTCCACCCCACTGCCGTCCAAGAATCTGGTGGACGGGACCATGCCTACGAACATGAATACTCCCTGGCATGGCAGGTCTGAACACGTACCCGTTTTCAGATTCTTCACCTTTACGCACTCCACATTTTCATGACCCATGATCTCCTGTATCGTAGAATTCCAAATGAATTCCATTCCTTCATGGCAGAGCGCCTTCTCAGCGCTTATTTTGTTGCAATCCAGAATTCCTTCATCATGCAGGACAATGACTTTGACTTTATTCGCAAACTTGGTGATATACATTCCTTCTTCAATGGCTTGATCGCCGCTGCCAACCACAATGACATCCTCGCCTTCAAAAGACTCTGCATCACAGGTGGCGCAATACGCCACTCCGTTACCCATGAACTTTTTCTCTCCAGGGATGTTAAGAAATCTCGGTTCACTGCCGCATGCTATGATCACGGCCTTTGCATAAAGATCTTTCTTTTTTCTGGTTCTAACGAATTTTTCTTCTTTGGAAAAGTCTACTTCAACTGCGGTGTCTTTTAGGAAATCGACGCCAAAGGCCTTTGCATGCTTTTCAAAAGTCGCCATTAAGTCCGGACCGGATATATTGACGATGCCAGGCCAATTGGCTATCTCTCTTGTATTGTTAACCAATCCGCCAACGGATCCCTTATTGATCACCACAGTCTTCAGCTTGGCCCTACCGCCATAAATAGCAGCGGTAAGTCCGCTAGGGCCGCCACCAATTATGAGTAAATCATAGTGATTATCCATGGGTTAACTCCTAGTGTGCATTCATCCAAAAATTTCGGCTATTCTTTCTTCTATTGCATCATCTTCGACCAGGCCCGCCATTTTGCCCTGGTACTCTCCATCATTAAAAAAGAGAATTTGTGGAATGCTTTTTAGAGAAAATCGTTGAAACAGTTTCTTTTGCTCTTCTACATCGACAGCATAAAAACCGCATTTCTCTTTATACTCGGGTTCCAACTCCTCCAAAGTCGGAACGACTTCTTCACACACATGACAAGTTTTTCTCATAAATATTACCAAACAAGGGCTTTCTTTTTCGTACACTATCCGTTCAAAGGAATCGGTATCCAGTCTCTGCAAAGTCGTGTCGATCATTTCTTTTACTCCCTTTCTATTTTGCTATCCTCAGCAGAAGAGCGGTAATAATTGGCCGTTGGAGCGTTAGCACTCAAGTGGCTCATCGCCATCAAAGAATTCACCTTCAGTCGCCTTGCCGTATCGTTGTCGGGATCGTTCCCAAGAACCATCTCGCACAACTCCAAGACAGCCTGATGACGACCCTCTTCTTGTGCTTTTTCTAAATGTTGCAGCACGTCTTTGACAGATCCAGCGAGAGTAATCACCTCTTTTCCCAACTCCTTTCTCGAAAGAGGAGAAAGATTAGCGGGGTTCCCGTCAAACCAACCCACGTAACTGTTGTATATGCTCCGAATGCAGTAAGGAATGTGACCATAGGATTGGATGAGATAGGGAAGACGGGCCAAATGGTGTGGCAAGACCGCTTCTTTTACCACTTCATCAATTGGCTCGAAGTTTTGTACTGCTCCAAGGGCAAGATCGTGTACATGCAGGATGGCGTCCCGATAATTGGAGAGAACTGTTCTAATCTCTTCTCTTCCCTGAACGGGAAACCCATGTCCCTGCAGAAGATGATGAGGATGCAGCGCAATGATGCGGTTCTGCGCTTCAGCCCACTCCAGGACCGGCCTTACGCCGCACCCTCGAATCGTATAGAGATTTGGAAAGCTCGGGTAGAAGATATCGCCACACGCAACGACTCCCAGTTGCGGCATATGAACGATGGTATGATCCGCTGTTTCTCCCGGCGTATGATAGAGATGAAACGTGACGCCTCCAATGTCGAAGGAGGTCTTCTTTCCATTAAATGTCTCCGTTGGCTTCACAACGCTATCTGGCGCCACCGGCTCAAAAATAAACTCCGCAGCGATCGGCAAGGGATACTCGCTGATGTTAGGAGCTAGCCGTTCGCTCTGGAGAAGGCTTGCACCGAACATCCTCGCACCTCGCACCGCTCCGCTTTTCCCTAGAAGCGCCTGTAACGGCAACTCATCGAGAAAGCTCTCGTGGGCGTAGACCTCCACTTTATTGTTAGAAAAGGCCTTCCCGCCCAATACGTGATCCGGATGGCTATGGGTGTAGACGATCGCTGTCACCGGGGCCTTGGAAATAGCTCTAAAGGCGTCCAAAGCATCCCTAGCGGCTCGTTGGCTATTGGTCGTGTCGATGGCGACAATGCCCTCTCCCGTCTCAACGAGAATCATGTTGGAGACGCCATAGCCAATCGCAGTATAGACATTCTCTGTTACCATTACGAGGCGGGGACCCGCGTACTGGGCCGCGATGCGATCGAGCTCTTTTCTTTCCTTCGAAGCTGGCCATACCATAGACTTAGCAGCTTTCATTTTATGAGGGTCGAGCATGACGGCTTCTTTCTCTGAGAGCTACCGCTCCCCTCCTGAAGCAGAAAAGGAAGCAGTGAACACTCAGCAAGTCATTGATGAAGTTGGAGGCTCCCGTGTGTTCTTACGTCAAAGATCCTTTATCGCTTCCAGCACGTCCATTGAGCTTGGAAGATATGTTGCGACGATCGGGAACATGTAAAGGATTAAAATCAACACGCACTGCATGGCGATGAAGGGTACTATCCCTCGAAAAACCGTCGCCATGGGAACATCCTTGGCCACGCCGGCTATGACGTACACGTTGACGCCGACGGGAGGCGTGATCTGCCCCATTTCCATCATGATGACCATGATGACGCCAAACCAGATGGGGTCATAGCCCAAGCCTATAACGGTCGGGAAGATCATGGGAAGCGTCAGCATGACCATGGGAATGATGTTCATGAGCATTCCAAGAATGACATATATTCCCAAGATGATCATGAAGACAAAGGCGCGATGGATACCCAGGTTTTTCACCCAGTCGGCCATGGCGAGGGGCAATTCGCTCATGCCGACGAAGTAGTTGAGAATGGTGACGCCGAGCAGGATGGTGAAGATCATGGCGGTCACTTCGATCGTCTCCATCATGGCGTCCAGGAATTTTTTAAAGGTGAACCGACGCAAGATCATTCCGAAGGCCAACGCTGCGACGAAACCGACTGCGCCGCCCTCATTCGCAGTAAAGAGGCCAAACCAGATGCCACCCATGATAAGGAAAAAGAGGATCAAAACGGGCCAGATCCCTGTGATTGCCTCAAATTTTTCTTTGGCTGTGGTGTGTCCTCCAGCAGGACCGGCCAGAGGATCCATGCGACAGCGAACATAGACGACGGTGCAGTACATTAGAGTCAGCAGAAGGCCCGGCGCGATCCCGGCGATGAAAAGCTTTCCAATGGATTGCTCGGTGATGATCCCGTAGACGATGAAGCCGATGCTCGGCGGGATGAGAATGCCCAGGGTGCCTCCAGCAGCTACGGCTCCACAGGCCATGCTCATGTCGTATTTCGCTTTCTTCATCTCGGGAATCGCTACGCTGCCCATGGTGGCACCCGTGGCCATGCTGTCACCACAGATCGCCGCAAAACCTCCACAACCCATAATCGTGGAAATCGCTAATCCACCCCTGATATTCCCAAAGCATTTGTAGGCTGCGTCGAACAGGTTCCTGCTGAAATCCGACGCAAAGCACAGAAAGCCCATTCCGACGAAGAAGGGGATAACAGTAAATATGTAATCCCCTACCGTCGGGAAAACCGCCATCTGCACGATCGAAAATGATGCCGCGGCATCCCTCAGATACCAGCTTCCAAGTATCCCTATGAAGCCCATGACAAAGGCGATGGGGGAGCCGATGGCCATGAGGGAAAACAGCAGCAGTATGCCGGCTATCCCTGCCTTCAAGACAGTCATCTGGATGGAGAGCGCTTTGAGGATGGCAGGAAGGAAGACAACGGCCCCGACAGCGGCGAGTAGCATTGCCATGGCGAGAATGGGATTTCGGCTCACTTCCCACAACCTGGCCCAATAGGTGAGCAATTGCGCTGTAAAAACGAGACAGATCAGGATAGAGCCCAGCACGACAATGGCATAAAAAGGCCACAACGGCCACTGCAACACGATTCCGATCTCATGCATGGCAATGGCATGTTGAATTTTCGTCACATGCTCCACGGCGACGATCGCAAACAAGGCGGCGCCAATGCAGAGGCCAAAGCTTTCCGTCAGAATCCGCGTGCGCTCGGAGAACTTGGAACTGAGCATATCTACGGAAACGTGCCCTCCTCGTATCTGTGTGTGGGCAATGCTGAAGAACACCACCGATGCCATGAGCCACTGCTCAAATTCCATGACCTGCGGGATGGTGGTTGAAAAATACTTTCTGAGCAGGACGTCAAGAACCATTGCAAAGGCCATGATCATGATCATGGCTGCAGCGAGCCGGCCGCTCCATAGACTGACCGGCTTCAAAACCCTCATCATTCCCTGGCCGACGCCGGCGAGTGCTGCACTGACCGAGCAACTGCCGCGGGGCGCTTCTATGGGTACCACAGTCTCGTCCACTATGTTTACACAGGTATCCATTTCCATTGGTTTTCCTCCAATTATCCCGTTGGCGGCGACAGGTGCTCAAGATCCTGATCACGCAGCCATATGCAATTTGTAGGAATTCGTTATTTGGTTAGGCGGTAGTTGTGCCGCCGAGCTTTGGACTAGAGATGTTGAGTGACATAATGACCTGTTCACCTCGTGTTTCGTTAGGGAAGACACGATGCGCAATTCTCATGCGTAACGAGCCTAACGTGACACCGCTTCAGATTTCGGCCTTGCGGGATTGAAATTCCAGCCGCCTAATCGCGCTGGGGTACTTATAGGCCTTGATGACAGGTCGTGCTCGCATTATTTTTCCGTCTTCTTACCGATCCGCCCCTGCTTCCACCACTCATCTTCCGGAGTGTCAGCTACTTTCGTTTCCGCCGCTATTTCGTTTATACGGTCGAAAATGGCCTGTCCATTCATGCCGCTGTCATTCAGCTTCTTGATCCAGACGTCATACATGGGTTTGACCGCATCTTTCCACTTCTTGAACTCGTCGCCAGGCGGGGCGTAAAACTTATCGCCTCGCTTGCTCAGAGCTTCAAGCACCCAGGCCCCTTCGTTGGTGAGGGTATGCCCGCACAACCGCGCAAACGATGGCATCAACTCATCGAAGACCTTCTGCACGTCTGGGGGCAACTTGTCCCATGTTTCCTTGCGCATGGCGATGACCATCGGCTCAACCTTGAAGTTTGCGATGGTATGGGCGTTGGTGATTTCGGTGATTTTGTACGAACGGAGGGGAGCGTTGGGGAAGAGGGTTGCCTCTGCCATTCCCCGATGAATCGCCATGTAGACATCGGAATACCCCACCGGCTGCGGCGCCATTCCGAGTAGCTGGGCCATTTGCGCAACCAGTCCGCTGCCCACGGCCACGCGCAGATTCTTCATGTCGTCAAGGGTCTTGACAAGCTTGTCTTTTGTGGAGAGGTTTATCACGTCAGTGGTAAAAACCCCCAGGAATTTGATATCTTTCATCTCTTGTTGCATCTCGGGCATCGTTTGGTACATTTTCCAGGCAATGTCCGCACTGTGCGCGGCGCCCTGTACAGTGAACGGCAAGCTTAAGCCCTCGGTAATCTTGAAGATGTGCGGGTAGAGGAAGGCGGCGACTACTACGAGATCCACAACGCCGGACTGAACGGATTCATACGACTGTGGCATCTTCACGAGGCTATCGCCAAAGAACCATGTGAACTTCACCTTGCCGTTGGTGCGCCGCTCCACCTCGTCTCCGAACAACTGGTATGCATCCTTGGTCAACCGGTGCACAACGGGGTGGGGCGGCGAAGCCGCCTTGATGGCGATGACCGCTGTTCCCTCGGCTGACTGCGCAGCAGGCGCAAGCCACAACAGTAGCGATGCCACAACACAAAAAATAACCGTCGCCATTTTTGTGCTTGGAATCATCTTTTTCATGACTTTCTCCCATTTACGATTGTTGTTTCGATGGTGCGCCTCCTCACCGTCAGAGATGGCGAAGACTTAGCCCTTAAAGAGGCACACCATTCTTTCATAGCAACTGCGCTACCCGGTCACCCGGTGAATGTTGGGCATCCTAAAATTCTTCCTCAAAAATCTGATATACCGGAGCGCCTTCACAATTTCTAGGGAATCTGACTCCGCCCAAAGCGGCTACAGTAGCAGCCACATCGATTTGGCGTATGACACGATCCGTCTTGAAGTTCTCTTTGATCCCTTTTCCGGCAGCTATAAAAGCCGGCGAGACGGAGGTATCGGCTTCACCCCAGGATGTGGAGAGGCTGTCTGCGTGGTCCCATTGGTAGCCTTCCGCCATGAAGTAGACGATGTCACCCGATTCAGGCCCGCCAAGACCAAAGTGGACAGCGTCCTTATTTCGTACAGCCAAAGCAATGACCCGTTTTCCTGTCTTGGGATGTCTATATCCGTAAAGACGGGTCATGATCTCTTCTTCAACCTCATACTTGTCTTTGGGATCGACGATGCCATGGGCATCACGTCCCTTGAGGTTGACATAGATGTTGGTCTCCCTTTGGGCAATGGCCAATGTATTCTCCCAGTCGATTTCTGGCAGCCGGTTGCCCTTCTCATCCCTTTTCAATCTCGTGAGGCCAAGTTCTTCCATCAAGCCAACGCTGATGCCAAGTATGTCGCCCATTAGGAGGAAGTCGTGTTTTGAACAAACCTGTGCATGATCGGAAACAATTAGGACCGACCAGCCTTGATCCAGATATTTCAGAAACTTGCCAAAATACCAGTCAGTCAGGACATAGAGGTCTTCCATGAATTTCTGGTAATCTTCCGGTGGCAGCTTATTGTAGCCCTTATCGCTCATGTAACGAATGAACATGTGCTCCTGCAGGTCGATGCAATGGAAATGAGAGAAAACGGCTTCGATGCCGTGATTGTCGATCAGGTCCGTAATCGCTTTTGCTTGCCAGTCCGCATTGACATACCAGCTGTTCAGCATGATATCATTGATCAATTCTTTACTTTGCTGACCCAGCATAGAGGTGGGAGCGGCATATCCAGCACTTTCGACGATCCAATCATACATTTGGGCGGGATGAACGCATTTTTTGATGTCTTTGTCCATGGCAGCGGATATATAAATTCTCAGATTCGAGGCATCGGGAGCCAGTTCCAGCAGCTTCATATTGCGAACCACGTCCACTCTTTTGTCATCGCGGATGCCTTCATCCTCAATGCGATCGACAAATTTGCCTAAATCCAGAACAGCTAGCGGCTGCACCTCTTTCTTCGATTTGTAGACGGCAACGCTGTCATACACGCCTTTTTCATTCTTAAGGACCAAGCAAGGCCTGCGGATCAGACCTCCTGACAACAGCATGGTGATTTCCTTGGCACCAGCCGGTGCTTTGGCCCAATCTGTGGCATCTTTAATGGGAGATTGGGCGATATTGACGGGTGCATCGGGAGTGGCCTGGGAACCGCGGGTTTTGTCCACAATGATGTTGTGATTTTCTCTCGCCCCGGTCAACTCGAGGATGTTGTATCCATCGGCATCAGGAATATCCATTCCGGTAATAGAGCACGGGGTAACGGCGTTTTCGCTGACGTTCTTGAAGAACGACGCCTCCTGGATTTTAGTGTCCGCACCCAATATCATCTCGCCCTCAAACTGCGCGAAGCTCATACCGACGGAACCGGGGCTGGTGCCATCAACGACATGCAGGTTGGGGCTGTCGGAGGTTGGAGGCCAAGAGCATCCAGGCCAGTGCCAGACGAGGGTCTTCTTGCCGGCTTCGGCAAAGCAATTCCAGACATGCTCAGCCTTGCAGCTTGTGGAGTCGAGACTGTAGCGGATCCAATCCAGACCTTTGGGAGAAGAAATATCAAAGCCGGTGACGCAATGCACATTGGCGTAGCAACCTGTGGCGAGCGTTGCCCACATAGGCGGTGTAACCGTGGGATGTCCACCCAAAAGCACGAGATCTTCACGACAAGAGCCGCGGTCAATGTATTTTTTAGCATTGGGCATCTTTCCTTCATCAACATACTTCTTCATCAACCTCGGATCTAAACCATCAATGCCAAGTACCAAAACTTTTTCTGAAATAACGGGGCGTTTCGGTTTTTTCATCGGTTTCTCCTTCTTCTTTCGTTGGTTCTCATTTGCCGATTCAACCGGCAGTACGTGTGGCTTGCTTATCGTTTGATTTGCGTAAGAGCAAAGCTTGTACCACCTGCCATAAGCATTTTTCAGACCGTGGAATTGCACCGAAAGATCCAATCGAACGCTGTTTTTCGTTTACCTGTGAGTATGTGACGATGTTTAATATTGACCAGTTACTGTCCAGACCTGTTCAATGACTGGTCACATAATTTGACCCAAGAAGGACAGGCATCAAGAGTGTGAAGAGATTATGTCTTGTAATCAATTCGGCCTGATTTCAATCCCATAGGCGGTTGATCATCTTTTGAACAGTCTCGATCTCAAAGTGTGGGACGCCGGCGATCCCTGAGAAACGTACACCTTCTGTCTATACGAGTACAGAGGGTGAAGGCGTCAACCGGACAAAGAAGACGCTAACACCCGACCGCTGAGCCTTGGCGAGCAACGTCGAAGGAGATGCAGCGCCCCGTGTGCCTCCACGATCCGGTGAAAGTATCTGGGGATCCTGGAGAAGCAATGGCGAATCGGTTTAAAGTAAGAGGAGAATGTCAGATAACGAGAAATCCCTCTCTCTTAAAGGGCAGAGAGTTTTCGATAGGTTACTGGTTGAGCCGTGGCATGGGTTTTGATACTATTAGATAAGGAGCATTCCTGATGGATTACAATCTCACCATACTTGATAATCGTTTGTTCGTAAAAAAAAAGCTTTTGTTTATTTCTTTGGCTTGCGTCCTTCTTTTATGCTCGACTAGCATCTGGGCTTCTCAAAAAGAGCATTTTGTAGCTGTTGGATTGGCCGATGCGTTTCCCTATTCCTACATGGATGAAAAAGGAAATGCGGCAGGCATATATATCGATATCGCTAAGATGGTGTCAAATAAGACAGGTATGGAGCTGGAAATCAAGCTGATGGAATGGTCCTCAGCTATTGAAGCCATAGAAAAAGGAACGGCTGATTTTCTGTTAGGCATCCTCGCGGAAGATGATAGAAATTGGCAATTTGCAGTTTCCGATCCGCACTCCAATATAGAGCTCGCTTATTTTTCTTACGATCAACTCTCATTCCCCTCTATTCCTTATGAACCCACTATGCAGAGAATGAATGTAGGAATATACGAGATGATAGCCGATATGGAGAGCTTTATTTTCTTGCCTGCAACATCAAAAGCGATGATTTCGGATGTTGACTCGTTATTTCTTCTGCTATCACAAAAAAAACTCAACGCGGCTCTTTGCCCACGAGAGATAGGAACCTCATTTGTCAAAAAACACAGTTTATCGAGTATTAAAGTTAAGCCGTATCCGGTCTTAACTCGAAAAGTGTGTTTTGCTGCGCTTAAGGACAGAAAAGATTTGGTAGAAAAGCTCAACGCCGGTCTGAATACAGTAAAGAATACTCGTGAATATTTTGCTCTCATCAGTTCAAATTCGCCTTTCTGCGAACATAAAAATTTAGATAAAATACCAATTGTCAATTTCGTTTTTCCCGTTATTTTTACCCTAATATTGATCGCAGGTTATGCTTCTACAATATTTATAAAGAAGACCTTTGGGCGAAGCGCTTTGTTGGCTCTATTTCTCGTATGTATTTCGATTGAAGCACTTTTCATCGTTGCAACTTACTTACAAGATAGACATGCTCAAAAACAAATAGTGCATGATCAAATGAAAACACTGGGGAACCTCAATTCAATGCTCCTGGCCAATCGCATCAAGAGAGTAAAAGATAGCATGAAAATGATTGAGACGAATCCTTTGCTGACCGATTCTTCCCTTTTTTCTCTCGATAAAGATGTCCCCGGATATCAGGACAGTGGCGATCAAGTCGGAGGTCAGGCCATTTTTTTGGAATGCTTGCGTGACATACGTCGTCCAATATTTGGCAGTAAAGAAACTCTGGAGTTGAGGTTGAAGAAGATGTCTACGGCGGCTTCACTATCCCGAGGCTCGCTTTTGTTCATGGTGACTCCCGTGAGGGGCTTTTCTCCACAATTGTGCTCCGATGCGGTCCTTTCCTGACTCGGCAGCAAACGAGGGGTCACTGGATTGGCTCAAGCAGAGTGTCCCGAAGAGGCGCATGGCCGCGTTCCTTTTCGATAAGATGGCGAAGTGTATCACGAGCGTGAAATGGGAGCCACGAAATCGGACAAAACTCGCTCAACTTCGGCCACGTGGCCGAAGTACATCACAAAATGGGCCAAATCTGAACAGGCTGGACGGACTCTGCGCACTGATGAGATTTCACAGCACGGCTCAAAAGGACTTCTACGCGGGTACGGTGTCGGAATAGAACGGATTTTCTGAGGCACTGATTCCTCGTTGAGTTTCTCTTCATCCTACACGAGATAGGTGGGCTGGTCGTCCCTTTTCGCTTCCACACCTCCATCCGTCCGCGAGAATCGTTCGAAAATGCGCCAGAGAACGATTGCGAGTAACGCCTCAAATCGGGGTAAGTAGGGGGTGGTCCTTTCCTTCACATTTCAGGTGCTTGGGGTAAAGAGCGGGCATGTCATCACGATGTCAATAAGTTACGTCATCTCAGAACGTCCAAGGAGAGAAAACGTCCTCCGCGAAGAGGAGCATCTTTCGGTTCATCCCCACGCATGTGGGGAACAGTTCTTGAGGTCAGGGGGAAGACCTCTCTGCCCTCAAGGGTCCCAACACAGGCAAAATGGCAAGACAGCCGCATAATTCAGGCTTGTGACATGGCGGCTGCTCTGTGATACACTATTAGTAGTCGACGTATCTCAACACTGTTCAGGGACGTTCTCCATGACCACTATTTCCGGCTACAGCATTTTGGAAACCATCCACGCCGCATCAAAATCCCTGGTATATCGTGCTCGAACAGAGGGTAACGGCCAACCGGTCATATTGAAATTACTCAACAAATCCCACCCTAATTACGACGAGATCACCAAATTCAGGCGAGAATACCAGATTACCCTGAGCCTTCGGGACCTTAATGGAACCATCGACCTCTACGACTTTCGGGAACACCAGAATACCTTGATCATGGTCCTTGAGGATTTTGGCGGATGCTCTCTCGACAGAATCATCACAGCAAGGGCTCTAGGGTTGAGAGAATTTCTGAACGTGTCAATCATGATTGCAGGCTCTTTGGCGGAGATCCATGATGCCAAGGTGATGCACAAAGACATTAACCCGTCGAATATTGTATACAATCAGTCGACGGGCGTATTAAAGATTATCGATTTCGGAATCGCGACAAAGCTTTCTTTGGAGAACCCGGACATCATGAACCCGGAGGTGATCGAGGGCACTCTACCCTACCTCTCACCCGAACAGACCAGCAGGATGAATCGAACTCTGGATTACCGAACGGATTTCTACTCACTGGGGGTGACCCTCTACGAATTGCTGACAGGCATGCTCCCACATAGCGCCAGTGACGCGTCAGAAATGGTGCATTGTCACATTGCCAAGCATCCTGTCGCTCCACATCTCTGCCACCCTGAGATACCGGAACCTGTCTCCGAAATCGTCATGAAACTCCTGGCGAAAAACGCTGAAGACCGGTACGAAAGCGCAATCGGAATCAAGGCGGATCTGGAGGAATGCCTCTGGCAACTGGATGCACACGGAGCGATCCCCACGTTTATCCTCGGGCACAAGGATGTTCCGCAATTATTCAGAATCCCTGAGAAGCTTTACGGTCGTGGGAAACAAATCCAAGCCCTCATGGACTCGTTCGACCGAGTAGCTGGAGGAGCAAGCGAAATCACCCTTGTCTCGGGTCAGGCGGGAATAGGGAAGACCTCGTTGGTGAAAGAAATCTATAGGCCCATCACCCTCCGACGAGGCTATTTTGTTTCGGGAAAATTCGATCAGTTCGGACGCAACATTCCTTACAGCGCTTTCGTTGACGCTTTTCGCGATCTCGTGAGGCAGCTACTCACAGAAAACGAGACCCTGCTACGAGAATGGCGCACGGCGATCCTTGAAAGGGTCCGCACCAACGGCAGGGTAATTACAGAAGTGATTCCTGAACTGGAGCTCATCATAGGCCCTCAGCCTCCGGTGCAGGAAGTTGATCCCTTAGCGTCCAGGAATCGCTTTGATCTGACGTTTCGAAGTTTCCTGGGGGCTTTCTGCAGCGCCGATCATCCGCTGGTTGTGTTTCTTGATGATCTGCAGTGGGCGGATTCGGCTTCTCTCACGTTTCTCGAATCCATGATGAGTGATTCGGACACAGCCTACATCTTGGTCTTAGGAGCGTATAGAAACAACGAAGTCGACGAGGCCCATCCACTCGTGCTGACCCTGGATCGATTAAAGGGCCACGGGGCCGTCGTGGGTGAGCTTTCTTTAGGGCCGCTTAATCTTGATGACCTCACGGATATCATTTGCGACACCGTTCACGCAGAGCCCAGGGCAATGGCGCCTCTCGCCGAGCTGCTGGAACAGAAAACAGGAGGTAATCCTTTTTTTGTCAGCACCTTTTTGAAGGCTCTCCATGCCGAGGGAGCCCTTACCTTCGACCCCAAGACCTGTACGTGGTCGTGCGACCTGACAAGGGCCTACGCACTGGGGATCAGCGAGAACGTCGCAGATCTATTGGCTCGAAACATCGGCAAATTGAGGCGTTCAACACTCCGGGCGCTGCAGATAGCCGCGTGCATGGGCGACTATTTCGAGCTGGATTTGCTTACCACTGTTTCAGAAGATCCACCGGCGCTCGTGATGGAGTCACTTCAGGAAGCCGTTTCAAAAGGCATACTCTTGCCGATGGGGGAGGGTCACAAAACGCTGGAGCTAGGCTTGACCGAAGAGAACGAAAGCGTCCGCATACATTACAGATTTGCTCACGACCAGATCAGGAAATCGGTGTATTCCTTGATCCCCGTGGCGGAAGCTCCGAAGATCCATCGGCAAATCGGTCGAACCTTGCTCCAAATCCACCCCGATGCGGCGTACAACCCCAAGGTCTTCGAAGTAGTAACCCAGCTTCACGCTGGAATGTCCGATATTCAGAGCCACGCTGAAAGACTGGAACTAGCTCGTCTCAGCCTTCAGGCCGGGAAGAGGGCCAAGTTGTCCGCTGCCTATGAGCCTGCACTTAGGTACCTTCAGGAGGGGATCAGGTTGCTCGGAGAGAGCTGTTGGAACGAGGACTATGACCTGATGCTGTCACTGTATATCGAAGGAGCAGAAAATGCTTATTTATGCGCGGACCTTGAAGAAATGGAGGCGCTGGCTGCCGAAGCT
The DNA here is from genome assembly GCF_000266945.1 of Desulfomonile tiedjei DSM 6799. Classification (NCBI taxonomy): domain Bacteria; kingdom Pseudomonadati; phylum Thermodesulfobacteriota; class Desulfomonilia; order Desulfomonilales; family Desulfomonilaceae; genus Desulfomonile; species Desulfomonile tiedjei. The sequence goes on along the minus strand of NC_018025.1, from coordinate 5,928,480 downwards.
CTCAAGCATGCCACGGGCCTACTCGATAAGGTTGGAGTCCATGAGGTCAAAATCCAAGGGCGCATTGCTGAAAAGAAGTGGCTGGAAGCCATTAGGATGGCACTTGAGGTCCTGGAACTGTTGGGTCAGGGTTTTCCTAGTAAACCCGGGCCGCTCCACGTGCTTTACGGATTCCTGAAAACCAGACTGGCCATATCCGGCAGAGAAATCGAAGAATTCTCGCTCCTTCCCGAAATGACTGATCAAACAACATTGGCTGTTATGCGTATTCTGTTTTGTGTGGCGCAAGCGACATACTATGCAATGCCCCGCTTATTACCCCTTCTGGTTTTCAGAGGTGTCCAGCTTACCTTGAAGTACGGCAATGCACCCGAGTCTTCGTTTTGGTGGGCCCTTTACGGAGCCATATTCTGCGGCAAGGTAGGGGATTTGGCTACGGGGACTCGGTTCGGAAAACTGGCCTTGACGACGGCTGAAGGGTCAAAGGCCCCCCATGCCAAATCCAGGGCAACGTATGTAGTTAATGCCCTTATCAGACATTGGACCGAGCATATCAAGGTGTATTTCGGTGAATTTGAAGAGAACTGCCGTACTGCTACAGAGGCGGGGGATTTGCAGTCTGCGGCTCTCTCGGCATTCTACTATTGCATGTTCTCGTTCATAACCGGTGTGGAACTGACCGAGCAGGAACGTCAAGCGTCCAAAATCATTAACAGACTCAGCAAGCTTGGGCAAGAAGCAGCGTTGACCTTTACCGGATGTTGCTGGCAAGTCATTCTCAATCTTCTCGGGCACAATGAGGACCCCTGTAATTTGGTAGGACCGGCATACGACGAAACGCGCATGCTGCCGATTCATGAAGAATCCAAAGATATAACTGCTATCCATATGGTGCATTACTGGAAGCTCTATCTCAACTACTCTTTTCAAAATTATCGTAAGGCTTTCGAACACGCCGCAATCGCTGAGAAGTCAGTTGAAGGGGCTTTCTCCAATCCCAGAATGGTGCTTTTCGTCTTCCATTCCACATTGGCCGGTCTTGCCATATTCTCGGAGTTGTCCAAGAGGGACAGAAGGAAGGTTCTCAAACGGACAAGGGTCAACTTGAAGAGAATGAAGCGGTGGGCCGATTACGTCCCGGAAAACCACTTGCACAAATGGTGGCTTATGCAGGCCGAACTTTACCGGGTGCTGGGTAAGGAGCATCAGGCAACAAACTCCTATGATCGGGCTGCGGCACTAGCCCGGGAAAACGGGTACATCCATGAGGCAGCTCTTGCTTACGAAATAGGAGCACGGTTCCATTTCTCCATGGGTCGTAGAGAAATCGCCAAGGGATATTTGACCGAAGCGCGGTACTGCTACCAAAGGTGGGGAGCCCTGGCAAAAGTCAAAGATTTGAACGAACGGTACCCGGACTTGCTGCTGCCATTACCGGTCTCATCGACTTCAGCCCAGGACTCTAGCGCATTCACACGGCACACCACCACCTCCAGTGATGCTGAGGAACTCGACTTGGCGGCAGTGATCAAGTCGGCTCAGGCCATCTCAGGTGAGATCGTACTCGGAAATCTCCTGAATAGGGTGCTGCTCATCGCAATTGAAAGTGCGGGCGCACAGAAAGGCATGTTGATCTTAAAGACGGCCAATGGCTTGAGTATAGAAGGTGAAGCATACGCGGAAGAAACTGATATTAGAGTACTACAGTCTACACCGGTGCAAGATAGCAACGAACTTTCACGAGCAATCATAAACTTTGTGGCACGAACCGGAGAGACGGTTGTTCTGAACGACGCGACACGGGAAGGCGCCTTTAGCAATGACCCGTACGTTGTGAGCAACAGCATCAAATCCGTCCTGTGTTCTCCGTTGATTCACCAGGGAAAGATCACGGGAATCGCCTACTTCGAGAATAACTCAATCGCAGGGGCTTTTTCGCAGGGACGGGTGGAACTCGTGAAACTCCTGTGTTCTCAGGCAGCCATCTCGCTGGAAAATGCCCTCCTGTATGATGTATTGGAACAAAGAGTCGCGGAACGCACCACAGAGCTTCTCTCAGCCAACCAAAGCCTCCACCAGGCCAAAGCAGAAGCTGAATCCGCGGCCCAAACTAAAGCAGTATTCCTTGCCAATATGAGCCACGAAATCCGAACCCCCCTCAACGGTGTCCTGGGTATGATCGATCTTATGCTCGACTCGGATCTGACGGCGGAGCAGCATGGGCGCGCTACGATCGCCCACTCCGCTGCACATGCCTTGCTCGCCCTACTCAACGACATCCTAGATTTTTCCAAGATCGAAGCTGGCAAATTGGAACTGGAAGAAACTGATTTCGCCGTGAGGCCGCTCTTGCATAGTGTAGAATCTCTCTTAGAAGTACGGGCAAGGGAAAAAATGTTGAATTTGAGAGCTCGGGTGGCCCAAGATGTCCCGATCGCTTTGCGCGGCGATCCCAATCGACTACGGCAAATACTGCTCAACTTAGGTAACAACGCCGTCAAGTTCACTGATCATGGAGAGATATCAATCCAGGTGGACGTACAGGAAGAGATGAGTCATCAAGTGTTCCTTCATTTTGCAGTGTCGGACACCGGCATCGGCCTCCCTCCGGACAAGTTGGACTCAATCTTCAATCGCTTCACGCAAGCCGATTTGTCTACAGCCAGGAAGTACGGGGGCTCGGGGCTGGGATTGGCAATTTGTGCTCAGCTAGTGGAAGCGATGGGAGGGGACATTTGGACAGATAGCCAAGTGGGGAAAGGGAGTACCTTTCATTTCACGGTTAGGTTCAGACGGGCCGAATGCACTGAGGGAATTGCTCCGGAAGTTGCCGAAAAGCAAATGATTAAGGTTGATCTTTCCGGCATGAAAGTGCTCTTGGCTGAGGACAATGTTTTCAATCAAGCAGTGGCAATGGAGGTCTTGAGGAAGCAGGGGTGCGAAGTAACGCTTGCATCCAACGGAAAAGAGGCGGTTCAAGCCTTCGACTCCCAACCTTTTGACGTGATCCTGATGGATGTGCAAATGCCCGAGATGGACGGATTTGAAGCAACGCGTATAATTCGATCCAGGGAGACATCCGGTAGAATTCCTATCATAGCTCAGACGGCTCATGCCTTCAAAGAAGATAGAGACCGATGTAAGAGAGCCGGCATGGACGAACATATACCAAAACCTCTAAGAATCCCTCAGTTGCTGACAGTGCTGGAACACTTTTACAATTCTCATGGGCCTGGGGCGCCTTCTGGGAGCCAGGCGACCTCAGACTCGCTGTCCCCGAACGTCGTGTCGGGTTCAAGCCTTCGAATGACACCATCGGAGGATCACGGTTATGAAATAGAGGGTTTTGATGAACGGGAACTTCTGGAACGGTTGTGTGGAGACGAAGAACTGTGCAAGGAGATTTTGGAATTGTTCTGTGAGCAAATCCCAGTGACCTTGGCTGAATTGCGCGCCGCCTTAATAGCGGAAGACTGGGGGAGACTCGCCCATGTAGCACATACCCTAAAAGGTGCGTCTGCCAACATCAGCGCACGCTCTTTATCTGATGTCGCTGCCGAAATGGAACGAACGGCCCGATCACCTCAGCCCGCCAAGCTGCAGGGCCTGCTCTCACTGATTGAATTGGGCCTGAGTGCTGTAAAGCAGTCCTATGGCCGGTACGGATGGCGAGAGAGCGAGTGAAGCCAAACTCGATCAAGGCTTTCAGGGCAAAAGGGGAACTTTGCGGTAAAATCCGAACGGGACTGTTTCACGAGTGTCTGGTTTTTGTAAAGAGGTCAGACTTGACTTATGGGTATTTATTTAAGAGTTGTTTTGCTCAATGCCGAACGGAAGCGAACTCACAATTCAGACAAGGAATGTGACGCTGGATGAAGCGTATTGCAGAATGCGTGTTGGTGCAACACCAGGCGCCATAGACCTCCGACTTTGCCGGAGGCATGATGTTGGGAACCGCTCAAAGCGGTTGAAGTCTGAGGGACACCTGAAGGTGGCTCACCTACTCAAACATGTTCATTTGATCTAGCCTACGATCTTCTTGTTTCTGCTTCTTTATGTATTCTCTGATGAGAGTCTCGTCTCGTCCAACAGTTGAAACGAAATACCCTCTTGCCCAAAAATGCTGGCCCACAAAGTTACGTTTGCGTCCAACACAGGTTCTTGCAATCTGTATTGCGCTCTTGCCCTTAATGAATCCAACCACCTGTGCCACCGAGTACATGGGTGGAATTGAAACGAGCATATGAATATGGTCGGGCATAAGGTGCCCCTCCGCTACCCTGCTCTCCATCTGCATTGCCAATTCCCTGAGAACGCTTCCCAGATGCTTTCTCAGGTTCCCATAAAGGACCTTCTTGCGGTATTTCGGAATCCACACGACACACGATACATGCAATCCCACACCGTGTGGCTTAGGCTTTGAAACTCGTCCATCGGATGTCTCCTTTTTTCTTGAACTTTGAGCGGTTCAGAAGGAGGAGGCTCCGATAGACTCCCCGAAATGTCAAACTCTGTGAGTCCCCCAGCAGAGCCGGGGGTTTACCACCTTATTATTATTTTCCACACCGGGATCATCGAACTCAACTCTGCTCATGTCTGTTTCCAAAATCCTGCGAAGGCCAACCTGTTCCATGGCCTCGCACAGGTCATAGATCTGTTTCTGAAGCTTCTTGTTTGAGGTCTCGCCCGTCTTGTCTTCGAGGTAGTCCAGGAGTTCGTCCAGCTGTTCCATTGACAGTCGGATAAGGAAAAGGCCTTTCCTCATCGGAGCCAGTCGTACGAGCCTGAGCAGATGTTCAGGGACAGCGATCTCGTTGAGCAAGAGATCTCTCTGGCTCATGCTCAAAGATCAGAATTATCCAAGCTGTAGTCTATGTCTGTCCTTCCATTGCGAGAATCTGCCCCCAGAGACCAAACAATACGAACCTCGGAATTGTTGTCAAATAGTTATTTCTGCCCCATTGTTCAATTCCCTTCAACTATCATGAAGACTCAGCCATAGCTTGCATCTACATTGAATCAAGATATGCGGTCACCAATCTATATCACGTCAAGATCCCTCCTAGTCGCGGTAGTCCAAACCTTATGTTACGGAGGAGGCCTTGGCAATCGTCTGACGAGCTATTCATGATCTGAAAAAGAGGAGACTTGAGTCCAACTTTTACTCTCCCGACGCGTCGGGAGAGTTATTCGTACAGGGCCGTCGGACGGTTCAGAAAGACCGCTGTCACTCAATATGTTAATATTACGGCAGTTTTATGAACATTCAATCTCGAACATAAAAATGAAAAAAAGCGAAGTCGTTATTTCGGGGCGTTACCTTCAAGTTACTGAAATAACAATCTCAAGAGAGATGGATCTGTGTACTAGTTAATAAGTAGAAGGACAATTTATGAGAAAGCCTCGGTTGCCGATGAGGAAGGCCGGGGCGAGTAGTTGAACAGTTTAGAATGATTTATTTCATAGTCACCAGATTTTATTCATAGTCACCAGATTTTATTCATAGTCTTCAGATTCTTACCTGATCGGCTGGTCCAGATACCCACGAATGGGCCAGCCCTTGATCAATTCATAGCCAGATTCACCAACAATTACAACAGGCGGGACACTGCACAGCAGAGGAGAGCTATTGATGGTGTTCCTGCTATTCGGGCCGAATAGATTCAATCACGGCCCTGAAAGGAGCAAAGCAATGATAACAACGAGAAGAATTGAAGAAATTGAGACCCATCCCCTATTCGAGGGACTATTCATGATCAACAAAAATCTATTGGCAAAGATCGAGCAAAACATGCGCGAAGAGAATTACGACGACTCCCAGCCCATTATCCTGGGGACCTGGCCGGGACAGGACAACCCCGTGTGCATTGATGGCCATACTCGGCTGAAAGCAGCCACTAATGTAGGAATCAAGGAGGTTTTCGTCTGCTCGTACGAGTTCGAGACGGAAGAAGGCGCTTTTGAATATGCGGTACGTCTACAGAGCCACCGCCGAATCCTCACCGATGGTGACCTGATCCATTGTATTCAGCGACTGCATGAACAAAAGCCCAGAGGCGGAAATCGGAGAAGTGAAACTGCAAAAGAATCAATACCGCAAAGTTGCGGTAATGAAAACGGTCGATCTGCTGGCGCCAAACGAACCGCTGAATTGCTCAACATAAGCACTCGGAAGGTTGAACAGGCTCTTACTGTAATTAATCGCGGGAGCCCTGAGACTAAAGAGGCCGTCTTGAAAAACGATATTTCGATCAACAAGGCATATCAAAAGACGCAGAAGGACCGGAAGCGGGCTGAAGCTGAATCCTCTGCTGAGGTTTTGCAGGGCGAAATCATCGACGGAGAAGAGGAGGATGACAGCAAGGTCTCTCAATTTCGTGCCCCCGTGTTCATCAGCATGGAGCACTTCGGGGCGCTGAACGAGTTGGGTGGATTTGCCGAGGAGCACGTGGCCAACGCTATTGAGCTCTATCTTCAATCCCAGACTGAGCAGGATGAAAGAAATCCCGTAGCGAGTGACCAGGGTGACATGAAAGACGAAGACGATGAGGAAGAATGGTTTTATCCTGAAGGGTGGGCAAACGAACAGGGAAGCGAGAAAAGCCCCGATGATGATGCTGACAGTGATGAAGAAGAATGCCCATTTGTCGATGACAACGCTCCTGAAGAGGATGACGAAGAATACTTTTATCCCGAAGATTACAAAGAAGACTGAGACACAATGTCTTTGAAGGCCCTTTCTGCCGTTACCTCCAACGGCAGGGGGGCACAAGGCGGGTGTAGTCCCGCAAATTATTCCATTGGAGGAAAACATGAATTATGAACAGCGAAGGCAGAAGGGAGAATGATAACGACCAGATCGGTATCCAGAGGCTCTTGAGTCCTAAGGAAGTTGCCGACATTTTGGGAATTAGTGTGAAGACGGTCCACAAATTGGTGAGGGACCAAAGACTAGCGTGCGTGCAGGTCACTTCAAAAGAGAAAAGATTTACTCAGGAACAGGTGCAAGAATTTGTCCGATCCCGAACAATCGAAAGACCAATTGACAGAAAGGACCTAAGGCCAGTAAATTTCCCACGGAAAGGAGGCGAGAAATCATTGGGGTTTGCCAGGACCGCTCTCAAACAGGAGATGCAGTCATGGCGGTAACGAAGAGGAAGAAGGGCTATTACATTTACTTCCGCCCCTTCAAGCAAGAGCTTGTGGGGGTGACAACTGATGCAAGATGCAAAACTGAAGCTCGGCAGATTGAGATGGCACTTTTGAAGGCATGCCGCACTGGAGACTATGAATCTTTGGACCCCACCACACGTGAGGTGTGTGTGCGAATGTTCCAAAACCAGAGTTGGACTCTCCCTAACCAACTGGAGGCTACTGTCCCGACTTCGGGAGAGTTGACCTTATGGGAGGGGATACAGCAGTGCCTCACCTACCCTGGCATAAAGGATTCATCCAATAGGGAACGACACGAGCAAGCGTTTCTTCATGTAGCACGTCTCATAGGCAAAGATCGCAGCATAAAATCCATTTGGGTGCCTGACATTGAAGCGTATCAGGTGCGCCGATTGGATGAGGGCGCGGCTCCATCTACGGTGAACAAAGAGAAGGCAGCGCTCTCAAAGATGTTCAATGTGCTGATCAAGTTGCGGCTCATTGAAGTGAACCCGGCAAAGCTGGTGAAGAATCTCAATGAAAAATCCGGTGAGCGGGAAGTCTATCTGAGCCATAGAGACTTCAACAGGATTGTCCAGCAACTGCCTCCGTGGGAACGTCCCGTTGTCCAAACCCTGTATTACACAGGCATGAGACGAGGAGAGGCTTTAGGACTGACCAGAGATCGGGTGAACCTCAAAGAACGAATGATTCTGTTGAGACCTGAAGACGTGAAGGAACGCAGATGGAAACGCGTTTCCATTCACAGAGATCTGGTTCCTGTATTGGAGGAAGTCCTGAAGGTACGATCCATTGGAAGCGATAAGATTTTCCTGATAAATGGGCAACCCCCAAATGAGGATTCTTTACGCAAGCCATGGAAGAAGGCAGTGAAAGAACTCAAGTTCGATCCAGAGCCCAGAGTCCATGACCTCAGGCACACATGGAAAACGAATTCCATGCGGTCAGGCATGGATCCTGAGATCAGAGAGAGCATCATGGGACACTGGTTTAGAGGAAAGACGGTTGCCGAGCGTTACGGTAGGATCAGCGACGCGGATTTGCTTCGAGAAATAGACAAGGTGACCTTTCAACATGGTGAGACTGAAATATTAGTCTCCGAGTCAAAAAAGAAAAACCCGAAAGAGCTGGTACCTCCTTCGGGAAAAATGTTAACAAATTGTTAACACGGTCTCGACTTCACGAAAAACAGGAGAATGGCTAAAACTTCCAATCTCCTGTTATTGTTGGCTTTTAGTGGCGGGAGCGACGAGACTCGAACTCGCGACCTCCGGCGTGACAGGCCAGTTAAGGCCATAACAAAAACAGCGTCTTGTTGAGATACCCTCACGATTTCAAGCCTTCTCCATCCTATACAGTTTCTTTTAATCCCTTTCGATCTCTCAGCTTGTGATCAAAATGTGATCAGAACAAGCTGGACAGCGCTGTCAAATCATGAACTCAGAATAATTGGAGTCATTCCGGAACATCTCGCCCCTAAAATCGAAAACCTTTCGTCAATTTCCTCGCATCTCGGCCACGATCTCTTGTGTCGAATACTTACCCTTACCCTGTAAGCGAATCAATGCCTATTGCGAAAATAGCCTTTGCAACATACTGGAATAACTAACCATTAAGGCGAGTTTTCCAAATAAGACTCTGCCTTGACCCGTATCCCGGCCCTATAGTATAAGCAAGAAAAATAAATGGAGGGTCTGTCAGTAGTAAGAATAAATCTGTTACCTGCTCGCAAATCGATACGAGAATATGAGATCGGGCGCTTTGCCCTTAACAATTCCATATCTATCTTTCTGTCGATTCTGATCGCAACGTGTAAGGCACTCATCTCCCTTCTCACGGTCCTTGTCGAATGCCCTCGCCTTCGACCAACACCCTTCACATTTTCTGTCAAACCGGGCCTGAAACACTATGATAGAATTTGGATGAACTCACCATTGTTAGGGATCGGATCTACAAAGATTCACATCTGGCTCTCACATCGTAAAGCTGGTTAAGCGGATAATGGAATTACGCATCTCCGAATGGGTAGGGGACAAGACTTTTGATTGATAGATAAGAAATCCCGTGGCCTCCCGGCCCCACCGCTTTAAATAAATTCTTTCTTACAGAGCGCTTGAACAAAGCGCAACAGAGAAATGAGATATAAGTTTTGATCTAGATTCAGCATTTGTGACTCGTGAATAAATCTTTCCCTGCCTTAACCTACCGGCTTTCTGATCAATTGGAGTCCTCGTATCCAAATTGAATCCGCAATAAACCAGCCAGACTTATCAATTTGTCCAGACCCAAAGATTCCCTCCAGTTGTAAAATAGAGATTCCCTCCAGCCGTCAGAAACTGAGTGGCTCCCGGACCGAAGTCGGCCTGTCCAATACAAGTTAGTCCAATGCCGGGCTGAAAAGCCCAGAGATCAGTTTCGGATGTCGTAAAACAGAGAACGTCTCCAAATGAGGTCAAATCAGAAACTTCTCCTCCTCCCCAATCCGTATAATTAAGTACAAGAGCCGCTCCAAAACCCGGCTGATATCCTCCAATATGATAAAAAGCAAGATACCCCTGGTACTCCACCAGCCAAAAATATAGATTATCTCCCACGGCTGTCAAATCTGCGATTTTGAATCCTCCCCAACTAATGTTACCGCGTGCCACACAAATTAGACCTTCACCTGGTCTGTAAGTCCAAAGGTTGTTAGTAGCTGAAGATTCAGCAGTAAAATAAAGATCATCTCCCAATGACGCCAAGTACTCAACACGTCCGCTCATCCAAAGCGAAGAGCCATTAGCAATACAACTTGCACCGACGCCAGGCTTATACGTCCAAACATCATCATAGTCATCGTGTGCGATGAAAAAGAGACTTCCTTCTGCAGCTGTTAATTCTCTCAGACTACTATTATTTCCCCAGTATGCCTCATCCTGTGCAACACAGCTTGCCCCCACACCTGGTTTGTAAACCCAGAGATCTTTTCCCTGACTATCAGCAGCGAAGAAATAGAGATTGTCATCCAAAATGACAAAATTACTTATTACCCGCCCATTACCCCAGTTAGTTTCATCCTGTGCCACACAAATTGCACCAATTTCCGGTCTATATAACCATATGTCAGTCCCATTACCGTCATTTACGAATAAGAAAAGACCGTTTTCCGACGTAACAATTCCACATCCCCGTCCATCTCCCCAACTAGTCTCATCCTGCACAACACAACGTGCTCCGATTCCTGGCTCATAAACCCAGAGATCACTTCCATTGCCGTCACCTTGAGCAAAATAAATGTTGCCATGAAATTCCACCATGTTCGACCAAATAAGCTGGTTGCAATCGTCAACTCTTCGTGGTGTGTCGGTCTCCGGATTAACTGTGAATGTGAAAGTCTGAGATGTCGCGAACTCTCCGTCGCTTGCTACAACTTCCAAAGACATAGAGCCATGCGAATCGGCATGACTGGTGAAAGATATTATGCCTGTATTGGGATCAATGGAAAAATTATCCAGCATCAACCCATCATGATAGGCGACTGTGCCAAGACTAAAAGTAAGAGAGGAGGAATCCACATCAATGTAGTGGCCGGACACATCATAATAACAGGTCCCGAAATCCTCATCTTGCTCAATATCAGATATTGGATTTGAGACAGGGGCATCATTCACTTGATTAATCATCACAATGATCTCTTTTGCAAAAAACTGAGCTTCCCCTGAACCCGAGTTTCCTAGGTCAGTTATGCAAAAATTTAACGTATCCAACCCATGAAAATTGTTTTCTGGTCGGTACATGATTCCCTGAAGCACGGCATTGAGTTGAGCCCAAGTCCCCTGAAAAATCATATCGCGGTCCTGACTGCCGTCCCCGGTTACAAACATAATGCTGCCGGGGTTCAATAAGGTCAATGTGCCATGAGCTGCGGAAAGGGTAACTTGAAGAGGACTGCTGCCGGAATCGACATCATAAACCTGAATCGGGATCATCTGTAGATCAACGTCTTCATTCATAGACTGAGAGATTGGCACAAATCCGATTGGAGCATCATTTTCGAATGAAGATGTATGTTGCTGGGTAAAAAAAGTGCCATATAATCCCCAAATATACTCAGAGTGATCCCAATCATTAAAGACTTTGGTCCCGAAGCTATCCACAAACCATGTCTGGTAAGGCTCCCAAATGGCATCATTCACGGCATCGAACCACCACCATACGTTGCCATTGTGATCCTGGTATAGATAATGAAGATCGTCAGCGTAATACTGAGTTCCATTCCAATCGTGGTAGACCCACATCCATTGTGAATTGATCTGGTCTGCAAACCATGTGAATGCCGGCTCCCATATTTGATCGGCAATGTCGTCCCACCAGAACCAGGCATCCGTGGAATTTTCATGCGCCCAATACTGATGCTCTCCGTGATACCAGTAGGAAAAGTCACCGGAATTGAGCACCCACCAGCCGGTGTTCTCGTTCCAGGACCATCCGGTTGCTTCTTCCCACCACCATCCGCTTCCGTTGTCCTCGTACCACCATCCATTATTAATGTACACCCAGCCGAGACTGTCTACCGAACCTGTATCGGAAATTTCGTGGTGAACTTCACTCGTATCTGTGGCCGCTCCCTCCAACACAATTCGTTCTTCGAGTTGTTCCAGGATGATTGTTCTGGGGCTTGTACCCCTGTCTATAGCCTCATATTCGTACATACAAGCCACCTCCATAAAAAGGAATGAAGATCACTGCCGAAATATAAAACGTTGGGTCCGATGTAGTCAACTGAAAAGAATGTGGTGATAACTCATCGTAATCAGATGAACTATGCAACGCCTTTGATAACTTCTTGGGTTAACTTGTAAAGCATTTATAACCGTACGAAATTTTTTCTAAGAATAATTTTTCTGTTCATTGTGTTCAGGACAGGTGTCTCCTCATCAGTGAAACATCCAAAAGGAAGCTTCGCCTTATTTTAATTCGATCCTCCCAATTCACCAGAATCCATCTATGTATTTTCTTCTTCCAAAACGGCTCAAATACGCAGAATTGTGAGTACACCCTAGGGAAGTAAGAACAAACTGCGCAACAGAGATCAACTCCATCTTCATAATTGAGGTTGCCGAGCGATTTTGCTCGAAAAATTCTCAATGGGAAAGGAAAAGCAAAAGTGGATAATGGCTGGATCAAGCTGCATCGAGCGCTGAAAGCTAGCTGGATATGGAAAAACATGAATAGTGGTTATGTGGCTATACATTCTACCGCATATAGAATGGCGTACACAACCAATAAGGAGGCGGGTTTCTTTGCCTATCATCCAGACCTGATGTGCATATGTCAAAACTGCAGGGAGGATTAGTATGTTGCTGCTCACGTATGTACGCAAACAAAAAGGCTGGAGCCAAGAAACTTTGGCAAAAGAAATTGGCTACAACGCTAGGCATCTTCGATTAATTGAATCCGGCAAATATTCGCCAGAAAAGGCCAGCAACCGTCTAAAAGAAGCGCTAGAAATGGTGTTTGATTTTCCAGCAAGCAGCCTCTTAAGTCCATTGAAGGTTGATATCTGAAGATAAGTTTACGGGCGTGACAGAAGCAATCGGTGGCTTTAAGGGTTCCCGTCCTAGCCCTGTTGTCACCTCCCATCTCTACGAGGACGGCACAAGGGATAGAACGAAAGGACGGTTAATGGTCGGAAATTTCACGCAAGTACCTAACGAGATAGTCAAAAATCCTGACCTAACTCTAGGTGAAAAAGCGATGTGGACGATACTGAAGAGCTTTGATTTCGGACACGGTGATATCTTCCCTAGTTTAGCGACACTTTCAAGTGAGTCAGGATTGTCGGAAAAACAGGTCCGCAGAATCATCAAGTCATTAGAGCAAAAAGGTTATGTTGAAATAATACAGCGATTCAATAAATCAAATATATACGTACTACACTCAACACCATCAAATATTAACAGCGAACTGGCCTCCTCCCAAATCCGGGAGTCCCCCCTCCCAAATATGTCCATTCCCTCCTCCCAAGAATGTCCATCTAATAATACTAATAGAATAAGATATAATAATAATATATGTACGTCGCCTTCGCCTTCAGCTTCGCCGACTTCAGCTTCTATTGATTTATCATTGGAGCAACAGGCTTTGCTAGAGCGTATAAGCAGCTTGCCTTGGCCAAATTATCAGCCTACAGTATGGGAAAAGTACATCAATGAGCATGGAATTGAAGTGGTAGAATACGCCATAGCAACTACAAAGAATGATTTGGAACTATATTATATAGACAACCCTTTCGGGTATGCTGTTAATGTGATAAAAAACAAAATTTATTATACTGGTGGCCTCAGTGAAAATATGGACTACTTACAAGTCGCCTTTCCAGATTTGGACGTCAAGAGACTTTGGTGCTGGGTTCGAGACAATTGTAGAATCCATGGCCGACAGCCTACGCATAGACAATTCACTGAGGGTCTTATCAGTGGGCGTATACAAGAGCTGGTGGAGCAAAAAGTTGAAGACGTGGATGCTAGAATCGATTCTTGGAAATTATGCGGTCCAGTGATCCCAGAGAGCATAGTGGATGAGGTATTGAATACTACCAATTCAGCTTAGCGCGTTAGTGAGCCAGATTCTTACTCACATCAAGTTTCGGCGTGCTACCAATTAACTGCTATTGCTACCGAAATATAGTTAACCTTTGGAAAAACGTATAGATTGCCTGATTTAAAAAGTCAAAGCCGAGTGCACCCCGTGGAGGAACGAATAGTGTCCGCCACCAGACGAAATGGCATTATGAAGTACGAAATTAGAGAAGAGTTCCGGCTCCCCAAGCCTGGGTTCATTCGGTTGACTTCATTCGCCGCCGGTAGATGCAGCACAACGATGGGTAGAACTTACCTAAATAACATAATTATTAAGTATAAACAGAAACCGAGTGTTGCCCCGGATATAGCCCAGATGTGTGAAGCATGAACTCGCCAAGCTCTTGCTCATGATAAATCTCCTCTTGAAACAAAGATAACAATGGTTGGGCACTGAAAGCAATAAGGGTTTAAATTGAACCGTGTTCCTTTTCTGTAGCTATATTAAGGCAGTAAAAGACGCCATTTTGGAAAAGTTGTCAATCAATTGTTATGTGACTGTTACTATTACCGAGCCGAGAAAGCGAATTAAATGGGGATTTGTTAACAAATGGGATTTAGCTTTCAAAATGCAGATGTTTCCGAGGAAGGGAAGAAGCGTGCTAAGGCAGTCCCCGATCCTGGCGGCGGTCACTCGTATTAGATGCAAGATCATCCGAGCCATAACAAGTGTCAAAGAATGTTAAAAAGCCTGAGTAGTTGCCAGAGAGGTCCGATCGGCAAAAAGCAGGACGACAAATTCGAAAAGCTTGGAAAACATGGCTCTGGTCACACTGTCAAAGCAGCTTGGGCTAAGGAGACTCAGCAATCACGCAAAGCCAAAAAAATCAGCGGATCGCAGGGAATTTGAAGAAGCTCTAGCAAAAGCGATGTCACAAAAACAATCCGGCACTTAAGAAGCATTTGGAACTACTATGACCATAGTTTATCTCGCATCCCCTCTCGGCTTCTATCCAGAGTTGAAGTCTTATAGTGCAAAGATCAAACTGAGGTTCGCTAAGTTCAGACGTCAACAGTCAGAGATATTAGAATAATCAGACGTTACGGTCGGCATGTTCCACAGGGTTTGTACCCCGCAGAAATTGCTGATTCTCTAGAATTGAAGTTTACAACACAATTCTTGCAGTCGTATGCTTTGCAGGAGGGACCATGGAACACCTGCGATTTAATATTTCCGTGGTAAATGATGCTGTTATTCGCTTGAATAGCTTCCTTAATTTTCTTGTGAAGTGATTGTGGTCGTCTGAACTCCCATGGAGGCACCGGATTGGGATCACCCCACAATCCGACTCTGGCATTTCTTGCTTGTTTTTCAAGCTCTCTAATTTGAGAATCATCAGGCGCATACTTCTGGAACCACCAAGCCATGCCAGCTCTGACCAATTCCTTGTTTACTGACTTTCCATCAACAATAACCCACGCAACTGTACGCCCATATCGGTCTGTAGCCACTGGCTCTATTTCGACAAGCTTACCGAACACCATATTGGACGTGAAATGCTTCGCCCTATTACCGAAAGCCTGATGACCTTCGGGGCAATCTATACCGTAAAGCCTGATCTTCTCGGCTGTATCATGATGCATGACGCTAATGGTATCCCCGTCGGTCACCGCCACACATTTTCCAGACCATGAGAAAACGGCGGTAGGAAAAAGGCAGAGAAAAATGATCCATAGACGACTGGTGATTCTTGGAGCAGTATTCCTGACAAGACCCATTCAAGCTTTCCTTTCACTAAAATCCCCTCTTGAGTGTCAACGGCTGCCTCTCCGGCCATTTTGGATAACGACACATGGAGCCTTTAGTTACCAAGAGAAATATGAGGGTATTTCATGATCCGAAAGAGGATGTACAAAGTCGCTGTTTCTTGTTCCTGTGGAGAAAAAGCCGCAACAGAATTTTTTAGCAGCACATTCATCGCACATTTCTAGGTAGTGCTCTTTCCATGTGCTAATTGATCTTCTGGCAAACTGCCACAGATCGGGCGGCAGCAAACAGAGTTGATGATTATAAATAGAGACTCCCATCATTCTGCGAGATAAATGTCGCACAGCACGTGAAAGGTGCTCCAAGTAGTCCACTGGCTCAATCCACAATTTATCCAAATTCGTGTGAGCCAGCCCGATTGTCTCCATACCCATGAAAGCCACTTGACGAACAAACGGCAGATTACGATAAGTGAATTCTGCATAATTTGGGAGGCGCTCGACCGTCATCTTATGAAGGACTATACGCAACCCCAGAGGCTGCTTGAGTAAGGCAAGATTATGAATTCCCTCGATTGTTTGGTAGAAACAGCCCTTCACTCCCATAATGGCATCGTGGCTTATGTCATTATCTGAGTACAAGGGAATCTCAAATCTAATTAGTCCGTTAGCTGCAGACACAATCCGTTTTGCAAGCTCCAAGTCGGAAAGCTTTTTGCCGTTCGTTAACAGTACTAATTGTGTTGAAGGCAAACTTTTGCGACAAGCCTTTATGACATGCACTAAATGCGTTTCTTTCAATGTGGGTTCCCCGCCAGTAATGGCGAGACATTTGGTGTGACGAGAATCCATTAGCTGAATCAATTTAAGAATACTGTCCAGATCGTTGTCTACATTCACAGGTGGCTGGGGGCACATCACACAGGCTGCATTGCACTTCTTAGTTATACATATACTGTTGTGATCAGAGTTAATCTGATAAAGAACCACTACCTTTCCATTAGGTTCTATAAGGATCACGTCACCGTCATCCAATTGTTCAAGACAATCTCTGGAAAATGATACCACGGTGGGAATACTGGAATGCGCCTGGGATAAGCCCTCGGCATCTATTAAAACTCCAACTAAATTCTTGATTGGCCAAAATGGTAGTGACAAACGAAGGCTAATACTATCGTATGGCTCAGAAAGGACTAGAACTGCTTCTGATCCCGGGCTCAATCTTGGATTCCGCTTGATGCGACCGATAACAGGGCCACCATAGCGCAAACAGTTCCCCTTAAACTCTTTCACAAGAGTTACCTCCGCAGGAATTCAGTGGCCTATCGGTTATCCACGACCATAAGACATCCATTATTTTATCGTTATTTTGCTCAATTAGCCCCAGCAAAAAATAAATAATTGAATAATTCTTTTTGCAGAAATCACTCGTCGGGCGATGGCCTACAGGATCTCCCTGCTCGGCAAAATTCCTTACTGGATCACAGCCGCAATAAGTTTGAATCGCACAGGAATGGCAGCCAGGGAGAGTTTCAACACAAGACTTATTTACGAGCTCATCAATTACAGTCCCAGAGAAAATCTGAGCGAAAGAGGAACGGTTAACATTCCCCATGCAAAATCTTTTCTCCCCCATTGCGGCTAACATTCGTGCCTCATCAGTCGGGTATACATCTCCGTCAAAATTGTAGATCACTCCCGAGATGCCAGCTCCGCTTGGAGATTGCAAATCCACAAAACCGGTTGAGAAAGGAGTCAATATACGCTTGAGCAATAGTGTCGCAAAATATTCTGGGAAAAAGACTCCCTTCAAATTCAGATCAATTATATACAATAGAGCTTTCTTGTACGCCTCGATGAAGTCATCAATTGGATAGTCTAGTCTCGATCTGTTTTTTGAAGAACGGGCATATCCGAACGGATTAAGACTTCGCAAAAAAATACCGTGAAATCCTTGAGAAACATATTCATCTATTATTTGTTCTAAATTAGGTAGGCTGTCTTTCGTAGTAGTCATAAGAGCTGAAATTTTTTGGTTGCCCATAACCAAACGAGCATCTTCCAATTTTTGTTTGAAAATATTGTAGCTGCTATTTCCGTCTCGCATTGTTCGGTGTAGATCATGTATGTGCTGAGGCCCGTCTAACGAAGTAGATATCATGACGCCGTGTTTCTTGAGATATCTAAAATGTGATTTCGTCAACAAAGACATATTGGTACAAAGCACAAAAGATAACAATTTTTTCTTTCGTATATTTAATTTCTCAGCTTCTTCAACAATGATCTGAATAGTTTTGAAATTCAAGACCGGCTCACCACCTTGAAACTCGATCTTAACTGATTTCGAAGGCGTGTCCATTATGGTGCGAACGACATTCAGTGCAGTCTCTGGATGCATATCCCAATTATATTGGTTTGCGGATTGACTTGATGCATGACAATAATTACAGCGGTGATTGCAGCGCAGAGTTACCACGACCATGTGTAAAGCCGTATAATCATCTAAGTAAGCCTTTTTAGTTCGATATTTAATCGCCAGAAGATTCACGATGGGAGCAATATCAGTATCGGTCAGGAAGTGTTTAGCCTTTAAATTGGTGAATTCTGGTGAGGTAGAATCCAAATCATATTCCACCATTTTCACAAAATGATCATCAGACAAAAAAATGAATTCCCCTACTAGATTGACCAGCAGGCATTTTCCCTGTTCACGATGACGCTCAAAATGAAAAGGAAAAATGAAATAGGGCTTATTCTCGCCCTGCAATTTTCTTGACCTCCCCAGACAAATTTTCCAGGGGAGCGAAAGCGTGTTTTACAATCAATTCCCTGATTCCACCGTAATTATGTTCCAATTCTAAACGAAGCTGCTCATCAATTAGATTGTTCCTAAAATTTGTCGCTGCATAGGACAAATCATTTGATGCTGGGGATATTGGCTGAATTGAGATTTTAACGCAGTTGTCTGGGGCAGGCTCTATATTTACTACGAAATCTCTCGTCAATTTATAAGCAGCGGCAAATATAGCAACCTTTTCGAAGAATGCCTTACTTACAAAAATATCGAGCGACTTAGTGTTTTCAACAACTTGAATGGCCATTGATTTCTGCAAAACTACTACCGTTGCTCAGCGCTTTGACTCTTATCCAACCACGATTACGGAGTCCGATTATTAGCGTGACGAATAATGAGAATGATGCGAAGCATGGGACACATGTGAACTATGCGAATGATGCCAACTCAGGATTGCTCTTGAGCTGGATTCATGATTCAAATCCGATTGTGAACCGAGTTGCAAATGAAGTGGCGAATTCTTGGTTATCGAAGTTACATCATTGACGGGCTGTGGAGAAGCATCTGTGGACGAGATGTTTATGCCGAGCAGTGACAAAGCACCTGTCAGCACCAAGAGCCCTTTTGCAAAAAATCCTCTCATGGCGCATTCTCCTCGCAAAAAAACGGCCTTAAGACTTGGAACGAAATAAGATACTTATTACGTACCCTTGCAAATGAGAAATGTCAAGTAAGAAATGATGAGTCATTGTAACGCCTCAGTCACTGTCGGTGATTTGATTTGAATTTGGAGAGTGGCTAATTTTAGAATCGCGTTTCGTAGAGAATTGGACTATGAAGTAGGTGTCGGAATGCTTAGCTCTGAGGTTCTCGGATGGCGATAAATGCTTGTCCTCTTTGTTTAGACAAGCAGCGAGAGATCGACGATCTCAAAGAGGAGAATAGTAGCCTTCGAGCAGCCTTGCGTCGGGAACAACGTAAGATGGAAGATGGGGCTTTTGGCTCCTCTACCCCCTCGTCAAAAATACCTATCAAACCAAACACAGAAGAGAGAGAAAAGAAACCCAAGGGGGCTAGGCTAGGTCATCCGGGTAACGGCTGAAAAAGCCATGAGGCTGAATCGGCTGATCGCATTGTGGACTTGCAATCCGACATCGATCTGTGTCCTGAATGCGGCGGTCCTCTAGAGAAAAAAGCATGGCAGAAAGAAGTGTTCTGGACATGCCTTCGGGCAAACCTGAAAAGGTGTTGTTTCGTTTGCCCAAGACACATTGTTATAAGTGCGGGCGCTCCTTCACGTCTCCGGCTCCTGGTGTGCTTCCCAAGAGTCTGTATGGAAATCAGCTCATGGCCAATGCCATTGCCATGCACTATTTCTACGGCGTTCCTATGGGGCGCATCTGTGAATCAACTGGAGTGGGCTCGGGAAGCCTGACGGAAATATTCCATCGCTGTGCTCGTCTCTTTGAGTCGGTGCCTCAAAGGTTGATTGAGGAATATTGACAAGCTCCGGTAAAACATGCAGATGAAACGGGGTGGAGGACTGATGGTGAAAACGGCTATGTATGGCTGTTTGCGACTCCGAATCTGAGCATCTTCCAATTCGGCAAGAACCGTTCGGCTAAGGTTCCCCAAGCAGTCTTTGGCAAAGACCCTCTGCCGGGGACTCTCGTCGCAGATAGGTACGCGGCCTACAACAAGGCTCCGTGTGAGATTCAATACTGTTATGCCCATCTTTTGCGTGATGTACAGGATTTGGAGAAAGAGTTTCCCGATCAAGCGGAAGTATCCACCTTTGTGGCAGTGGTAGCCCCATTGCTTGCCCTGGCTCAGGGGCTTCGTAACCAGCGGACTGACGATGAGGAATTCTATAAGCGAGCGGCTAAGCTCACTGAAGAAATCAAAGCCGCCATGAATGAACCGGCGCTCCATCAGGGGATTCGCCGAATGCAGGACATTTTCCGCCAAAATGAACACCGTTTGTACCATTGGGCTGTAGCACGGGACATACCTGCAGACAACAACCTAGCGGAGAGAGATCTCCGACCTTCAGTGATTGCAAGAAAGGTCAGCTTTGGTTCCATAACCGATAGTGGTGCCAGGACACGAAGTATTCTTACCTCCGTTGTTACCACGCTAAAAAAACGCGGCGAAGATCCGGCTGACCGCTTCTTTGACCTGAGTGTATTTTCCCTGGTAACCCTCCCCCTTGATTCGTTCGTATATTCGCTTAGCCGTGTGACGCTGCTTCTTGGGTATCTGTTTGTCACTCTCCAGGATGTCCGCAATCCGATCGAGAAAAGGTCCTATCTTCGGCTTGGGCCTCGCCTTGCTCAAGCGATACCCTGGAGGCTCTGAATGATCCAGAATCTTTTTCAATGTCGTCCAATGCATACCCGTCTCACGGAGCACAGAACGCCTGCTTTTCTCCTCCCTTAAAACCTGAAAACGTATGTCTGCCCAATTCTTCATCTCTCGGTACACCCCTCTCGCCTCCTCATGAAGGACTGATCGAGAAACCCACTGGATTTCCCGAACGTCCTTTATCACGTGAGGCTCGTTAAGGGTGCCGCGATTTTAGACCGCCCCGGCTTTCGTCGCGTTTTTCAACCGGCGTTTACACGCTCTAATGGCCAATTTGGCTAGGACTGCACGCAAGGCTTACAGTGGAGGTTACACAGACGAGCCGTTGTCTAAGATCCTGGCAGATCTCATTGAGGGTAATCCTGCGACACAGGCTATGGCTGGTGTGAGAATAAACCCGGTCGATATAACAGGAAACTGGTCAAGAGATATCGATAAGTTACCTCAAGAGTTTAAAAACTTTCTTATAAAAACCACATCTACAGCAGAAAAAAATAAATCTGATCTTGTTATCCCTTATATACCAGACGCAGGGCAACCATTAACCAAAAAGACTACATCACGAACGCTTCCAGAAGTCCTTCATCCAAGTCTTTATGATCCGAAGGAATATAGCAATGCTCGTGGTATGCAGACCACTTGGAAATATCCTGACGGTAAGTTTGCCAAAGACACGATATTGTCTTCAATCATAAATCAAGATGATATTTTAAAACATGAATTTGGAAACCTGTTCAAGAAATACCTTGGTAGACCACAACACATAACTGATATGGCTAGGGAACGTTTTTTTGCCAATATACCAGAGGGTTTAACAGGGTTAGTGAGTCCAAACAAACTAGCAAGAGACATACCAGAGTCACTAGGTTTTGAGTTTAGAATGTTGTCACCTGAACATCAAGCGCCATTTAACGCTTGGACGGCCTTGCGGGGGAACTACCCCAAACTAGGGGAAGAGTTTATGGCAGAGTCCATTAACCCGAAAGCATTATCTAATAGACTTAATATTGGACAAGAAAGTGTAGATGAATTGCTAGGTTTTATAATGAGAACGAACCCAGAGTTTGCTGGTTTTGTTGGTGGGGCAAGGGATATGTATCCTAAAACTATGGATTGGTTGCCTAAATAAAACAAAAGAGGGGGGTTAATCCCTCTCTTTTGTTTCCGTTTCTGCTATTAAGTCTTTCCCCTGCTCAGATAATGTTGTTAAATCTTCCTCTGTTATATCCATTACCTCCAGCAACTGGTCTACTGTTTCAAATGTAAGATATGTTTCTTTTGTATCATTCATACTAGTCCCCCTTATCGTCTTTCGGATACGCACAAACATTCTCAAAAACCATACCCTCATGACTGCCAAACTTAGACAGCTTTTTCCGTAATATTTTCACCTCTTCTTCCAGCATGGCTATGCGCTCATGTAACAGCTTTGTTACATAGTCATGCTCACGCACCAATCTATCCCTTTCCTTAACCAGATCTTTCATTGTTTCCATTTTAATACTCCTTTATCGCTACCTGTTTGGCCAGCTCTCGCCATGCCTGTTGACTGTCTGAATAAATATAGTCTGGTTGCGTAAACAAACAATCTTATCGCGAATTTAATGATTATCGGCTGAGCAACTATAGCTTTTTCAAGTATCCGGGTCAATCTTCATGTCAAAAAACCTTCTTGATGGAAAAATACATCCTTAAACCATACGTCTGACGCGTTGAAGTTAATCATCGCAGCACATCATGTCCCAGAACAACTTTGCGGGTTTCAGGTTATAAAAATCTCTACATCCGTCAGTCGTGAAATATGCGCTTCTATGAGCGGAGCAGCTGAAACAGACCTTTCCCCCTTTCAAACGTGTTTCGTGTGTGCACACTCTGAACAACAGCAATAACACTTCTTCTTCTGCCGGTATACATGACGGCATATCCGTACAGAATATACGTGAATACCATTAACAAAGCTAATGAAGCCTTCATTTGGCCTCTTGAATAGGTTCATCTCAAATGTATCGCTGGTTCACGTCCCTAAATCGTCTCAATCAAATCCCGGATCACATTGTGGGCCCCCCTGCCTTGCCGATTTACGAGAGTCCGGTGCAATAGAGCAAGACGCAAACGTAGTATTGGGGCTATTTAGAAAAGGCTATTACAACGACTCGGTTACGGATACAACTGCATCGTGCTTGATCCTGAAGAACAGGAGCGGTCCTTGTGGCGAGGTAAAGCTCTATTGGGATGAAGGCACAGCGACGTTTAAACCATTAACCAACAGGGAGGATGTTTGTGAAGACTCCAGAACAATGTCCAATACCGAACTTAAAGATCTACACCACCGAAGATGGCAAGTCATAAATGGAGGTCTCATGGAAGGCAAATCATAGAGATGACCACTAGAAATGGCGAATATCACTTTTTGGCAATATTTTGCTGTGTATTTTCAGTCTATTATAAACATGCAATCGCATAACGGACTCAAACTAAAATGAAAGGGGTAAGGCATGGCAGGAAAAAGAATTTTGGCAGAATGCGAAAGAATGATTCAAGAGAAGATGTGGATGGCATTGATTGAGAAGTGTGAAAACTGTGCCCCAGATTCTCCTCCCCGAACAGATCAAAATCCCAGACCAATATGTGTAGGTGAATGCCTGAACACTGGAAAACCTTGCGCCCTTTACTATGTAAAACCGTCCACATCTCCCAAGCAGATGTTTCGAGCAATCAGGAGCGAATGCTACTTTTGCTTGAATGGCAACCGCCCTGAGTACTGTCGGGTTGAAGCAGCTTGCGCTTTATATCCATACCTCCTGACAAAAAAGTACGCAGACTTATTCCTGGACGGCGCTATCGATAGGGTTGCCTGAGTAAGAGCTGTCGGCAAGATTTTTGATCTTGCAGTTCCAGCTATGGAAACTTGACTACGGTTGTTTCCGATTTTCACGAAAATCGCCCAACATGCAAGAGGTCACTTAGGGTCCCTCTGTTAGTCGGTTACGGGATTTCGCATTAGCCCCCTCCCCCCGGGGTATGCTTAGGGGAATCCAGTGTGATCCTGCCAAGAAAGGAGTTTGTTAGCGATATAGGGTAGATGCTTTTGGTGGAAGCTTGATCTCCGTACACATCAACCAGCGCTCTTCTTTTCGGGATACTTCCTGAGGAAAGGATGTTGATGCTCAACAGCAAACTAGAATGTGTTCCTATTTTACCACTTCTAAATGCTGCAAACGTTGCGGCACTCCTTGGGATAACGACCAAAACTGTTCATAAGCTGGCTCGGCAAGGAAAGCTCGGTTTTGTTCAAGTGACGTCAAGAGATCGTCGTTTTACTCACGAGCAACTAAATCATTACATTGAATCATGTAGTTTCCTGGCAAGTGTTGACAGGAGAGATCTAACCCCCGTACAATCCTGTGGTAGGAAAGGAGGTGCGAAATCGTCGAGGGTTTTCAACAGGGCGGATCTTCTTAAGGAGATACGCTCATGGCAGTGAAGAAAAGAGGACAGGTTTATTATCTAAGAATTCGTCCTTTTGACGGCAAACTCATCAATGTCAAGACAATGGCTCAATCCAAAGCTGAAGCAATTAGAACAGAACGAGCTGTATTGACAGCTCTTGGAGCGGGTGACTACCGGGCACTCGATCCTGTGAGCCGCGAAGCATGTGTCAGGTTGTTCAAGAATCAGGCTTGGGAAATACCTCCGGATTTGTCAGACACTGAACCAACAGAAGAACTTACGCTGTGGAAGGCTATGCAACTGTGTATCAAATATCCAGAAATCAAGAATAGCCAAAACAGGCAAAGGCATGAGCACTCTTTCGTCCGTCTGGTTGAAAAACTGGGCAAGGATTTTCCGGTTAAGAATATCTGGATTCCAGAAATAAAACAGTATCAGGTAGAACGACTAAATGAAGAGGCGGCACCTTCAACCATCAACAAGGAGAAGTCAGCTCTATCAAGAATGTTTCAGGTGCTGATGGACCTTCGCTTGATGGACGTTAATCCGGCAAGACTCGTCAAAAACCTGAATGAAAAATCCGGTGAAAGGCAAGTCTACATTAGTTTTCAGCACTTTTGCCGAATTGTGGAGAAACTGCCTGGATGGATGGGACCGGTTGTTCTGACAGCCTACTACACAGGAATGCGTCGAGGCGAAGTTTTGGGGCTCACCAGAAAGCATCTGAAGATTGACCGCCGCATGATTCTCCTTGGACCTGACGATGTGAAAGAAGGCCAGTGGAAACGTGTGCCCATACATCAAGACTTAATTCCTGTCTTGACAGAAGTCCTGAAGGTCCACTCTCTGGGAAGTGACCGCTTGTTTCTGATCGAGGGCAGGCCCCCCTGCAGACATTCACTTCGGAAACCTTGGGTTCAGGCTGTTAAGAGAATTGGTCTTGAACCTATTCCGCATTTTCATGATTTACGCCATGCTTGGAAAACAAACGCTAGACGTTCCGGTATGGACCTAGAAATACGAGAAGCCATAATGGGTCATTGGTATCGGGGGCGCAGCGTGAATGAAAGGTATGGAAGGATCAGCGATGCGGAGTTGATACGCGCCATTGATGGGATGAGTTTTGACCACGGAGAAACAGAGATCCAGATAAATAGTCACAAAAAGAAAAAACCGACTGAGGGTTACGGCCTCAATCGGCAAGTATGTGATCAAATTGTGACCAAATCTGCGGTCAACTGAAAAACGAGCCAAGGGGTTGTTTCGGTAACTCCTTGGCATTATTATCTTTTAGTGGCGGGAGCGACGAGACTCGAACTCGCGACCTCCGGCGTGACAGGCCGGCGTTCTAACCAACTGAACTACGCCCCCGTGTTCAACATCAGCGGTAGTGGTAGGCGGAACAGGATTTGAACCTGTGACCCCCGGCTTGTAAGGCCGGTGCTCTCCCGCTGAGCTACCCGCCCTCGGTCACTAGCCCAGTGACAAGGCCCATTGCTGATATCTTTTTAATGTATCGCAAACAAAACATTCCTGTCAAGAGGAAATCCCTCTCGGGGTAGCAAATCGGTCCTAGTTGGGTTTCGGCTTTTCCGGTTCCGCTTCCAGTTCGGGTTCCGGCTCCACTACCGAATAATGTGACTGGATGAGCAGCCATTTGCCCTGGCGTTTCTCCAGAAGACCGGACCAGCGTGCAGGCAAACTGAATTTTTCATCACCTAAATCCACCTCGCTCGTGAGTTCTGTTACAAACCACGCAAGGTCACCTTTTCCGTCAATCGACATCCACGTGTATTTTGTGGCAAGCGATTTGAACTGAGCAAAGTCCTGCTCGTACGATTTCTTGATCTGCTCAGGACCTACATAACGACCTTTCGGGCCCGGATCTATGAAAACTACGTTATCATCCGGGGCAACCATCGCCATGACTCCAGCGAGGTCCTTTTTCTCGTACGCCTGTATGTAATCAGTGAGATATTGCTTTACTTCTTTTTCAATCTGAGGATCCGGCCCTTTTGCCCATGCAAACGACATAACAACAATGATGGATATCAGGGCACAAAATATTAAGCTTTTTTGTCTCATGTTGTCTCCTCTTCACAGAAAGAATGCTCGGAAGTAGTCTGAACAGTCAAGGTGCTACTTTAATCCCCGTTCCAAGTCAAGGCTGTACTCGGCAAATCATGAGAGAACTTCAACAGAGTGCCTGGATGATCTGCCAACTCACGTATACTGACAAACCCGCACATAAATCGGATTACAGTTTCATCCAGTAATACCCATGGAGGGCACTGCTCCAGATAAAGAGAATCACTCCGCTCAGAACACCTCAGCCTGCGCTGTCTTATATGCATAATTGCGAAATGGTGTCAGAAATGGTGATAAATTCTAAAGAACCTCACCCGGCCAGTACCATTATTCTTGCGATACGCGCGGGGCCTCGGTCAGGGTTACCTCCACATTCATCTCTTGTCCGTTGCGAAGCAATTTCAGTTGAACCTTGTCCCCCACATTTCGTTCCAAGATAAGATTCTGGAGATCGTCAAATGTTGGAGTAGCTATGTCATTGAGCGCCAGAATTACGTCACCGCCCAGAACCAGAGGCCTCCCTCGCACGATGAGCGGTCTGCCTTGATAAGATGCTATCTGGTTTCCTCCACGGAGACCGCTTCGGGCCGCTGGACTGTTTGCCGCCACTTCGAATATGAGTATTCCTTTCACGGGCTTAAGTCCCATGAGTTCGGCTGTCCTCGGATCGAGATCCATCCAGGAGGTGACCCCGAGCCACGGGTAGATGGCACGACCAAACCTGATAATCTGAGCAGCGATTTTTTTCGCTCTGTTAATGGGGACTGCCAAACCTATGCCCACGAAACCACCTGATTGTGTGTATATGGCAGTATTGATAGCAATGACCTGGCCTCTGGAGTCGATCAGTGGGCCACCGCTGTTACCGGGATTAATGGCCGCATCTGTCTGGATCATTCCCATCATGGTCCGCTGACCGATAATAAGATCGCGATTCAAAGCGCTGATGAATCCCGCGGTGACGGTATGTTGAAATCCGAACGGGTTTCCTATGGCAACCACTCGCTGTCCAACGGAAAGGACATCCGAATCTCCCATAGGAGCGACCTGCATTTGGGCGAACGGCTTAATTTTTATGACCGCCAGGTCGCTCACAGGATCTCGCCCAACCAACCGAGCCTGAACCTTCTTTTCCCCGAGAAAATTCACATCCAATTCTTTGGCGTTTGCTACCACATGGTTATTCGTGAGGATATGCCCGTCCGCATCGATGACAAATCCGGTGCCCTGACCTTGTTGAGGAACAAGCTGCATCCAGAAATTCATCGAGAGACTTGTGGCAACAATATTGACCACTGCAGGACTGATCGTCTGATATACATGCATCACCACCGCTTCACCGGACTCGAGAGCTTCGTATTTGGGCGGCGGTATCACCATCTGAGTAGGTACAGGTTTGTTCAGCCAAAGACCGACGACCAGTCCTCCTCCGAATATCACCAGGAGTGTGATGAATACGGACCATTTCCGAGTAGCGGTCATTGGTACCATCCTTGTGGAAGAAACTGAGGCGTGGCCCCCGATCCCTGTCTTTGCCCGAACACTCCCGATCCTTCAAAGGTCGATTCGGGGATTGTCTGTTCCACCTCATCGTATGGATCTGCATGCGCGGCTATCATACTGTCTCGTTCGATTGTCAGCCTTCCCTTCTGATCCGTGGAATAGGCAGCATATCCCAAGGTTTGCCCATTCGGAGCGAGCACCCGGACTGAGTGCGGATACAGGCTATAAACTTGATCGGGAGTGGAAGCACCGTAGAGAAATGCTTCATTTTGCGCTGACGCCGGCGCGTACATGGTATCAATCGGGCATACTTGCTTGATAGCTTGTCCGGGGATCAAATCAGGTGCGGCCATGAGCAAGGCTGGATCCGGTTGCAGCGATTTCTCCCGGTCGATGTTCTCAAAAAAGACTATACCGGGTGGAGGCAAGTACCCTGTAGAAGGCTTTCCGGCCAGAATCTGTTTCATGAAGTTCATCCACACTGGCAGAGCAGCGGTTCCGCCGTATTCGTTTCTGCCCAGTGGGACTTTTGCATCAAACCCCATCCAAACCCCAGTGGTGTACTGAGAGTTGAAACCAACAAACCATGCGTCCGTGCAATCATCCGTAGTTCCTGTCTTGCCAGCAAGATCGGATCTTCGCAATCTGCCGGTGGCTGCGGCAGTCCCGGATACGCAGGTCTCTCTCAAAGCGCCGATCATCAGAAAAGCTGTTTGAGGGCTCAAGACTCTTTGCATGTTCATATTTGCGTCAGATGAAATCTTTTCTCCGATGATCGATTCGACAATCGAGGCTCTCTCCTTTGGTCTCTGTTCAGACGCGCGATTTTGTTCGTTTTCAGTATGCTGAAGAACTTCGACGTCATCTGTCTCATCCGGACCGGTTTCCAGTTCACGCAGGCCATCCTGAATGGTACGAGCAGACACGTCCAGGGGCGTAACAGTATTGTCTTCGAGAACGCGTCCGAAACGGTCGACAACTTTCTTGACCATAACAGGGTTCATTCGTACGCCCATATTAGGAAAGACAGTGTAAGCCGACGTCAGCTCCAAAGGGGTCACTTCCGATGCTCCCAGGGCGAGCGACAGATTCTTGTGCAAAGGTGAGCTGATGCCCATGAGGCGCGCGGTTTCGATTGTCTGATCCATTCCCACGTCCATCAGCAGTTTGACGGCAATAATGTTTCGAGAATGAGCCAAGGCTTGCCTGAACGTCATAGGCCCGTGGAAACGACCATCCGAGTTCATTGGCATCCACGGGGGGCCGTTCTGATTCAGATTGACTGCAATCGGTTCGTCTACAATCAGAGTCTGTGGACTGTACCCGGCCCATTCCAGGGCCGCAGCGTAAATGAAAGGCTTGAAAGCGCTTCCCGGCTGGCGAACCGCTTGCAGGGCTCGATTGAAGCTCGAACGCTCAAATTGCAGTCCACCGACCAGTGAACGCACATATCCGGTGTGGTTTTCAATGCAAACCATTGCCCCTTGAACGGGCGGCAACATTTCCTGTTTGAGACTCAAGACCGAACCTTGCGTCTCATCAACGCGAAACTCCAACACATCGTTCACGCGGTATTTGAGATCGCTCTCCAGGTCGACACTGAATTGAGCGCCCCCGGGCAGTCCCATGGTACATCTCTGAATCTTATCCGCTGTCCGTTTACTCTGATTCTTCGCTGTGGCATGGTTTGTAATGACAACGGCCTGCACAATGTCACCCATTTTGTAGACCGAAGGACCTTCAGCCTGCAAGAATGCGCGAGCTTCCGCGGGCTTGAGTCTTCGCACAAGTCCTGCGGGTCTGCCTCTTCTCTTCTCCCAGGCCTTTACTCCTGCAATCAACGCGTCCTGGGCTTTGTCCTGGAAATTGAGATCACAGGTGGTCCACACCTGAAGCCCTTCGTTGTAGAGCCGGTTTTCACCATATTTTTCAATGATGTATTTGCGTACGGCCTCGGTAAAGTACGGCACTCTCTCGAACGGATTGGGCAGATTCTCTCGGAATTTGGGCTCTTCAGCGGATGCTTGTCTATGTTCCTCCGCAGTAATGAACCCATGTTTCAGCATCTGGCCCAACACGAATTCGCGGCGCTTCATCGCGGAATCCACATTGGAGGAATGCTTGGACGGATTCGATACGAGCCCGGCAATGAATGCAGCTTCAGGAACAGTCAATTCCTTGGCCGATTTTCCGAAATAGGTGCCTGCGGCTGCCTCTATGCCGTACGAACTTCGACCGAGGTAAATCTCGTTCAGATACAATTCGAGTATTTCGTTCTTGCTCAGGTTCTTTTCCAGCCTGAATGCCAAAATAGCTTCCCGAATCTTACGGGAAATCTTCTTCTCCTTGGAAAGCAAGAAATTCCGAGTGACCTGCTGTGTTATGGTGCTTCCTCCCTGGGTGTAATTCCCTGTAGAGAGGTTCTTGGCAAAAGCCCTCATTATTCCGAATACGTCTATACCGGTATGGGAGAAGAACCGGGCGTCTTCAGCCGCTAGGAACGCATGGATCACTTGGGGGGGCAATTCACTCAGGGGGACAGGGAAACGCCTTTCCCTGTAGAAAAGGCCGATAACAGACCCGTCTTCAGCGAAAAACGTGGAAACGGTCTTGGGCCTGTATGCTTTGAGATCGGGTATGCTGGGAAGATGAGCGGAAAACGCCAGGAACGAGCCGATTACTCCTCCGAGGATTCCCGACAGACCACCGAGAAGGATCAGGATGGGCCCTCCGATCACAATCCATGCGCATAAACGCGAAAATACTCCCAATTCTCTTTTGCGATTTCCTCTCAATCGCTGTTCACCACATCTGTAATGGAATAGGATTGATCAGTGTACGACAAGGGATACCGGTTCGTCAAATAAAAGGAAGCCCTGGTTAGCTCCCGGCTGGCGTATCCAGACATTTCATATAGTTGACGAATTCATGGATACACTATATCGAGTACGTAGCCTCGATGGTAGAATTTGAGTATACATACAGGTATCTCAGCGTACGCAAGTGAGAGTTCCAAAACGAACATGATTCCGGATAGCCGAAAAACCGATGAAGAGCTTGTTGCAGAAGCTCAGAAAGGGTCAGACCTCGACTTTAGTATACTGGTAGACCGCCACACGAACGCGGTCTTTCGTCTGGCGTACGGCATCACTCGCAGCACGCAGGAAGCCGAAGACATCGTTCAGGAGACGTTTCTTAAAGCTTTCAAGCACCTAGACGGTTTCTCCCCTGAGAAAGCCAATTTCAGAACATGGTTGCTTACTATTACCAGAAACCAGAGCATAAACGTATTTAGCGCTCTGAAACGGAAGACTCTGCGGTTCGTCACGTCAACAGATGATGATGAGCGCGATTTCGATTCTGCCGGAAATCCTCACTCTGCGTGCGGAAATCCTGAAAAGGTGCTTACCGTAAAACAAGAACACAAAAGAGTCGAACAAGCTTTGGCACAATTATCGGAACGTCAACGAACAGCACTTCTCCTGAAAGCTCAAGAAAGCATGAGTTATGAAGAAATTGCGGCCGTTATGGGCGCATCGGCCTCCTCTGTGGAATCCCTCATATTTCGTGCGAGGAAACGACTCCTGGAAATATTAAAGAATTTGGAAAAATAACCGCGGGATATTTTTGTAGAAACTGTATTATAGGTACGTAGGTACGGAGGAACAGGAAGATGAACTGCGAAGACTTCAAGGAACGACTCTCTGCTTTGCTCGATGGAGAGTTGGCTTCAAATGACGCGCTAACTGCTCATGAAGCCTCGTGTCCTGATTGTCGCAAGTTTCATGAGCAATTGATTTTGTTAAACAATACGTTGGAGAATCTGCCGCATCCCAATCCGAGTCCCGATCTGGCTGTCAGAGTCAAAGACCGTTTAGTCCGAGGGGACTCCCGGCAGCGGGAACTCATCTGGAGAAAGCTTCCGGTATTTGCAATGGTTGTGCTGCTGGCCATCGGACTGGGCAATCTGGCGGGTCGATCCATTTCGGAACTGTATATGCAGAACCCTTATACTTCAGCGCTGGACCTTATTGTTCCGGATCAGGGTAACTCGCTTTCCGATGTGCTGGTGGAGTTCGGGTCAGAGGACAATTCCCAATGAAAAAGACTCTCTTCATCGGCATTTTTGTCTTTTCACTTGCCCTCAATCTGGCAGTTGCAGCCACCCTCGGTTGGCATATCTGGAAGGAACGTTCTGTCACCGGCGCCACCATGATCGCATTATCGGATAAGCCCGAAGCCCCAGTGAATCCTGAAGACATACGCGGAATCAGACGGATCATGGCTCAGCAGGACAGAACCGGTCTTCTCGAGATTCGTTCCAAGCTCGCGGAGAAGAACCTGGAGGTTCTGGAGCTTATTGCAAAGAATCCTCAGGACCTGAATAGTGCAGAACCCAAAATCAAAGAACTCGTCGCTCTGAAAGAGCAAATGGAGCGTCAGGCTCTTTCCCGAATAAGTAGAACAATGGCTGTTTTGCCCGAAGAAAAACGACAGGTGTTCCTCACGGTGTTGAAAAATCGAGCGTGCCTCATGCCCAGAATGGGGATGGGCATGGGAAAAGGGCACAGGCAGTGGCGCGAAAACATGGGAATGTGCCCTGCCCAACAGAGCCAGTAAAATGTATTCTTTGCAGTGCTGAGAAATCTACCGCTACTATGCGCTTTTGGCTCTACTTATTTGTTCCTCATCGAAAGATACGGACGGTCTTGTATTGACACTTTCCGGTATGAACACCATTACGAGAAGAGCGCCAATGAGCAGTATGCCTGCAATGGCATACAGAGCGGCGGAAGGATTGCTTGAAAAGGTTTTCACCCATATCGGGACATTCGGTCCTATATAACCTCCCAGATTACCAATTGAATTCACGATTCCTATTCCCGCGGCAGCAGCCGTGCCTGTCAGGAATGCCGAAGGTATGGGCCAAAACAATGGTATTGACCCTATGATTCCGACGGTTGCCATTGAGAGGAAAATTACGGACAGAATGGGACTGGTAGAAAAAACTCCGCTGAGGATCAGACCGACAGCGCCTGCAGTGATGTTGAATATGTAGTGAAAGCGTCTCTCTCCTGTTCGATCGGAACTACGACTGAGAAGAATCATTCCAATTACCGATACGCCATAAGGTATGGCAGTAATCAAGCCAATTTCGGAATAATCCTTAATACCGAAGGCTTTTATGATCGTGGGCAGCCAAAAAGTAACGCCATAGAGACCAATGACCAAAGTGAAATAGACTGTGGATAAAACATAGACTTTGCCACTCTTGAAAGCGTCGATAACCCTTACTTCATGCTTATGAAGATCCTCCACATCCAGATTCTTTATCAACAGTCTCTTCTCTCTGTCATTCAACCATCTTGCTTCCTGAATGCTACTGTCCAGATAGAAGAAAACCCATATTCCGACTATAATAGAAGGTATCCCTTCAATAAGAAATAACCATTGCCATCCCGACATTCCCATATGACCCGAGGTCGTATCCATGATCCAACCAGATACGGGATTACCTATTACTCCGGAAACGGCAATGGCTGACACAAACCATGCGGTTCTGGTCGCTCTAATCTTGGAAGGGTACCACAATGTCAAATAGTAGATGATTCCCGGGAAGAAGCCCGCCTCTGCTATTCCGAGAAGAAAGCGCATGGCATAAAAGGACCATTCACCTTGGACGAACATCATCGCCGACGATATGATACCCCAGGATACCATGATCCTAGCAATCCACATCCGAGCCCCGAACTTTTTCAAAAGGATGTTGCTGGGAACTTCAAAGAAGAAGTAGCCGATGAAGAAAATACCTGCCCCCATAGCAAAAGCCGCATCGCTCAGTGACAACTCATTGAGCATTTCCAGCTTTGCAAACCCTACGTTTACTCTGTCCAGGTATGCAAGGATGTAGCACAAGAAGAGGAATGGAATAAGACGCCTGTCAACCTTGGAATACGTCTTTGCTTCAAAGCTCGCGTGTGTTTTCATAAAACTCCAGGACTCCGTGCGAACCCGATCATCAAACGGATGATGATCTTTGGAAAGGCAAAAAAGCCGCGTCTCCCTTGAGGCATCCAAGGTTATGAAATAAATGTGATTTTCCGTGCGCCCTGCTGTGAGCCTGTCACAGAAATGTAACGAGGGCAAGAGACTTTTGGGCTATATTGAATGCAATGTTGCAGATTGGCTCGTCCGACCGAACAGATATTATGTGAATGCTCCCGAAACAGACGTTAACTTCCTGCAATCTCAATCCTGAATTAGGCTCCGCTCACGTCGGATTCGGTCAGGAGTCATGGGATCCGACGCTTGCTGAAATTGCAGCAGTAAAATAGCAGCCAGCACCAGGATCGCTCCCAGGATTTGAAGATACTCCAGCTTTTCGCCTAAGAAGAAATAGGCCATAACGCCTGCGGAAATTGGTTCGAAGGTGGCAGTTATCATGGCACGAGTCGACCTGATGAAGTTTATTCCGGTAAAGTAAAAGCCGAACGGCAATATTGTCCCGAATAACACAATATACGTCATGAGAGCCCACTGCTCGTACGTGTACCCGAGCCAAAGGAATTTGAGAGGTCCACAGCAAAGGTTCAGGGAAAAAGCCGCAAAAAAGAGAGAATAGAACACAGTCGTCCAGGGACTGTACCGATGCATCGCTCGTTCTCCCAAGAGGGCATAACAAGCATAAAAGACGGCCGCAGCTAATCCCGAGGCAATTCCTACCCGGTTCATGTGCAATAGTTCGAGATTGTATCCGCCTACCACGAGATAACATCCGATCAAAGAACCGACCAACGCAATCAATTTTAGAGCAGTGAGACGCTCGCTCCAGAACAATATGGAGAACAGAGCAACAACAACCGGCGAAAGGTACTGCAACAATATGGCAGCGACAACCTGAATCTTGCTGATAGTAAAGAAATACGAAAACTGCACCAGTGTCATTACGACACCGCCGAGAAGCAGGAAATAGGCGAGATCTTTCCATCTGATTTTCAGCGAAGATTTGGAAAATATGCTCAGGAAGAAAGCAAGGAATAAGGATGCAAATGTTACACGGACCTGAACGAGATCCAGCGGTTCAACGCCTGACTCAAATAGGGCCTTTCCTGAAGTTCCCGAAGAGGCCCAGAGAACCGCAGCAATCAGCACACAGAGATAACCTTTTGTGGAAGCGGACATGCGGACCCCTCGAGGAAAGATCAGACTAATGATAGAATTCACGGATCCGCTTGAATCGTTCACTGTGAACAGCCAGGCATTCTTTCTTGCAGTTTATGACAAAGACTTTATCCATCTCGTCTTCAGATTCGTGATTCTTTTCGCAATTACGCAGACACTCCTGGTACGCAAGATTTCTTGAACCGTTCGTAGCGGAAACTTCGTTCCGTGCGATGGCATCCAGAATTTTTATCATGTCCTGCGCCTCTGTCAACAAAGCCTTATTCGCTGCTTGTAACGCCCGTTCCTTTTCTCGCGAAATACGGTTTGCGGAAAATCGCTCTGTGCCTTCTAAAATCATGATAAAGATCCCTACAAGAAGAATTCCGGCGATCCCACCCGCAAGCGCGGCAACGAAAATCTGGTGATCCGCAAAGAGACGCGATAACCATGATTTTTTCGCAGGGACAAATTCTTCCGGGTTCCAATCCCCTCCCCCAGTGGTATCCTCGTTGCGATCGGAAACCACGTCGGACTTCCTCACGCGATTCTCCCTTTTTTCAAGCTCGTACGGTTCTATCAGAGACGATGCTACGAGTTGCTCCAGGAGCGACGAGAGCCCTTTCGCGGACAAATTGTACTTTTGCATCAGAAGAATATCGCTATAACCCGCCCGGATGTCCTTTACCGCCTGTTCCGCATCTACTACGGCTTTCTTATGGGGAACAGGTTTGGGCATAATTAACTCCACTACATGGGACTGCTGAGATGCGAACATTCTCCGATTGACTTCTCGCTGGTCCAATTCCCCGAGTGCAATCAACTTCTCGTACAATTTGTGCAAACCTTGTGCGGAAAGATAAAACTTCTCCATCATGTCTGCATCGGTTGCCCCTGCCCTGAATGCGGCCACTGCACTTTTTCTGTCTACTTTGACTTTAAGTTTTCGCATAGTAAGTCGGACTCGAACTCTTGAACATGTAATTCATCCCCCCTGAATGTATATCATCTCTCTATGAAAGAATCATTCTCGTCGGTTGGATCGCGTCCTTGAGGAGATCTCCCGGACAAGTACTTTCTCCAAAATGCCGCCGCCCCCTCGTTTTCTTCAATCGGGGTTCCCGGGACAGGGATTTGCCCGAAATATGATTCAATCTTGGACATCATTGCGGACGCTATCCCCTCCCGTCGATATTTATCCATTACCCAGATGTTGTTCACTTGAGGAGACCAGCCTCGGTTCGCATATCCATGCACATACCCAATCAAATCGGATCCTCGGAAGACCTTTACTTCATACCAGTCCATATCCTCGTCATAAAAGAACTCCATGACCAACAAGGTTCTAAAAACAGTTTCGGGTAGCCGAAAGAACATTCTGAACTGCACGTGTTACTCGCTATTCTGGCAGGTTATTACCGTTGAAGCCTAACCATGACTTATACCAAAATGCTTTCATAGAAGGAATATTGAGAAACCTGTTATTTGCCGGTCCCGGCAAATCTCCCTCGCTACGAACGGCACCGCCTGACTTCGCTTCGGAGACATGCCGGGACCGGATTTGCTAGACGTTACTTCTTTGAACGCACATTCGTATTACTCAGTACAAACGGGTAGGCTTTTGGGTATAGGAATACTCGAATGCGCTCTGAAGCTTTTCCTCCGTACGTTCCACTTATCAACAGGTGTGAATAACTCATTGTTCTTTCCATACCACCTTAAATAAACAGGCACTTCCAACTATGATCCCGTTATTACGATAGAACTGAACTGCTCCGGATTGGAGCGTTTTGCCGATCAGGTGGTCAGAGAGGATGTTGCATCAAATTATCCACAGGGTTACACCCAAGTTATCCACAGAACATGTGGACAACTTGGCAGGGCAAGTTCCAAAACGGATTCTTGAAGTACTGGAATTGTCCCCGAGGAGACAAATTCGCAATATTCCTTATTGAAACCAGCGCAGCATACTGGCAGAGAGATGTTTGGTTCTCCATAAAATGAAGTCCCGATCTTGTAACACGGATTCGCTTTTCTTCTCATAATCTGGGAGGCTGGAGGTATCCCTCGCTCCGGACGACGCAGAGCCGTCTAATCACTCCGCTCAAGATACCCCAGCCTTCGCTATCTTATGTGCACAACTGCCAAATGGTATAAGCATGGCATCGAGAGTCTACGGTCCTGTATTTGTTTAGAAAACACGACGTCGCAAGGCATGCGTCTTCTTGCCCGGAGACTCCTCCCACAATGCAAGAATCTGCTTTGCACTCGAACACGCATCTTCAAAGCCCGAGAGCCTCTCTAATCTCGGCTTCCTTGAATCCGACAATCACCTTTTGTCCGATAATTATAGTGGGGAATGCGCATCGGGAGGTCAGTCGTTTGATCTCGTCCAGAGCCTCTGTACGCATGTCATCCGGCAGTAGATCCACATCCGTAAATTCATATTCGATCCCGCAGTCACCCAGGAATCTCTTGCAGGCTTTGCAATGGCTGCAGGTACTGAGAGAGTAGAGCTTGCACACTTCCATTCGATTGCTCCTTTATTCCATTCCCGATAGTCTACCCATTTTATCCATCAGAGCAATCAAAAACGAAAGCCCTGGAGAGTTGGCTTTTCCAGGGCTTTCAGTATCTCGTGACTTTCAAGGAGGTAGCCACATGGCACACTGCGAATTGAGCAATTCGCGTGCCATCTTTAAAGCCCATGTCTCTGCTGCATCAAAGCTGCTCCATGCATCCTAGAACTGACATTGCCGTATGAATAATGCATCACTGGATACCATAATGTCACTTTATTCGTGGCCTCATCTATCGCACTATTTTACTGCGAACATCAAAGTTTTTGTTGAGTATCCGAGCAATACACGCAAGAATGTTTCGTCGGTTTTACCCATACACTTCGTTTTAGGAGTTCCGGAATTCGCATATGACGAAAGAGAAACGGACCTTGAGTGCGAAAGAAGTCCTGGAAGACCTGAGATCCGGTTTCGACGACCAGATGCTCATGGAAAAATATTCTCTTACGTACCGGCAACTTCAACGACTCTTTCGAAAGCTCATTATCGGGGGATTTGTAAGTCCTTTGGAATTGGCCCAACGTCTCTGCGTGACACAGAGTCAGGTCACTGAAGTGATAGATCAGGTCAAAAAAATGGTCGACGAACTTGAATAAGCGCCCGCCGATAGTCGCACTCAACCGGATCGTCGGCCGCAGAGACCTCAATCAAAAGGCCTGCAGCGTTCCGACCGGATTGCGAGAATGCCTTTTGACAAAGTCACAGACAATTATGCCCCCCACCGCGATCTTGCAGCGGATTATGAAAAAGCAAAATCAGGCAGTCGGAGTCTGGAACAGCAAACCTATAATCTTGACAGAGATTATCAGCATTTTGTAGAATACCTCAAATTATCCGTACTTATGTTACATGCCGTACTTGTTGTGATCTGACATGAATAATTTGCCTTGCATATGCTCCAGCAAGGAATCGTTGTTGCGAAAAAGATCAACTCTCCGGGGTATCCTCAACTCTTAGGACCCGGAGCCCAGAAGAAATTACAATTTTCGGCTCTGGAGGTGCGATTAATGATCAATGGGACGGAAGACTGCGTAGGTCCGGAGGAAATTAACCTGGCTGAACGAGCCCTCTTGGCGTCGATAGTGGAATACTCAGACGATGCGATCATCGGAAAGAAGTTAGATGGCACTATTCTCAGTTGGAATGCTGCTGCTGAAAAGATGTACGGCTACTCCGCGCAAGAAGCCATCGGCCGGTCCATTCTCATCGTAGTTCCGCCGGACCGTCAGGACGAGATGCCCAGAATTCTTGAAAAGGTGAAAAAAGGCGAGACAGTCGACCATTACGAAACAAAGCGAATGAGTCACACTGGCCGGCAATTCCACGTCTCAGTCTCTGTATCTCCAATTAAGAATCCATCCGGGGAAATCGTAGGGGCCTGCACGATCGCCCGCGACATCAGCGACCGAAAACGAGCTGAAGAGGCATCACAGAGGGCTAAAGAGTATAGCCAGGGCCTTCTCCAGGCGAGCGCGGAGAGGGCCCTTTTAGCATCCATAGTCGAATACTCGGATGACGCGATTATCGGAAAAACGTTGAATGGCACAATCCTGAGTTGGAATGCCGCTGCAGAGAAAATGTACGGCTTCTCCGCCGAACAAGCCATCGGCCAGTCCATTCTCGTCGTGGTGCCGCCGGACCGTCAGGACGAAATACCTAAAATTCTCGAGCGAATTAAAAGGGGCGAGACCGTTGAGCATTACGAAACAAAACGAATGGACAAATATGGCGACGAAATCTACGTCTCTGTGACCGTCTCGCCAATTAAGAATGCATCCGGGGAAATTGTAGGAGCCTCGACCGTTGCACGCGATATCAGTGACCGGAAGCGAGCGGAAGAAGCATTGCAGAGAGCCAGTGCATATAGCCGAAGTCTGATCGAAGCGAGTTTGGACCCGCTGGTCACGATCAGTGCCGAAGGTAAGATTACCGACGTTAATACCGCGACTGAACGCGTCACCGGTTATTCGCGAAATGAACTCATCGGGACGGACTTTGCAGACTACTTCACCGATCCTTCTCGAGCAAGGGAAGGATATCAGCAGGCTTTCAGGGATGGTTCGGTGAGGGATTATGAACTGGAGATCAGGCATAGAAGCGGAAGCCTTACTCAGGTGACGTACAATGCCTCTGTGTATTCTGACGATTCCGGAACGATTATCGGCCTATTTGCAGCGGCTCGCGACATCAGTGACCGAAAGCGTGCTGAAAAAGCGTTGCAGACAGCCAGCGCATATAACAGAAGTCTCATTGAAGCCAGCCTGGATCCATTGGTGACAATCAGTGGCGAAGGAAAGATCACTGACGTCAATACTGGAACCGAGCGGGTTACAGGTTATTCACGAAATGAACTGATTGGAACGGATTTTGCCGATTATTTCACAGATCCTGAAAAGGCCAGAGCCGGTTATCAACAGGCTTTCAAAGATGGTTCGGTGAGGGACTATGAACTGGAGATCAGGCACAAAAACGGAGAGTTGACTCCGGTCATGTACAACGCTTCCGTCTATCGGGATGAATCCGGGACTATTATCGGTCTTTTTGCAGCAGCTCGCGATATCACCGAAAGTAAGCGTGCTGAAAAGGCATTGCAGGCAGCCAGTGCATATAACCGCAGTCTGATCGAGGCCAGTTTGGACCCCCTGGTCACTATTAGCGCAGAAGGAAAAATCACTGACGTCAATACTGGAACC
This sequence comes from Desulfomonile tiedjei DSM 6799, assembly GCF_000266945.1. Taxonomy (NCBI): domain Bacteria; kingdom Pseudomonadati; phylum Thermodesulfobacteriota; class Desulfomonilia; order Desulfomonilales; family Desulfomonilaceae; genus Desulfomonile; species Desulfomonile tiedjei. The sequence goes on along the minus strand of NC_018025.1, from coordinate 5,888,348 downwards.
GAGCGGGTTACAGGTTATTCACGAAATGAACTGATTGGAACGGATTTTGCCGATTATTTCACAGATCCTTCAAGAGCAAGGGCTGGTTACCAGCAGGTCTTCAGAGATGGTTTAGTGAAAGACTATGAACTGGAGATCAGGCACAAAAACGGAGAATTGACTCCGGTCATGTACAACGCTTCCGTCTATCGGGATGAGTCAGGGAGAATCACGGGCGTCTTTGCAGCAGCCCGCGACATCAGTGACCGAAAGCGCGCTGAAGAGGCATTGAAGACAGCCAGTGCATATAACAGAAGCCTCATCGAGGCCAGCTTGGACCCGCTGGTCACTATTAGCGCAGAAGGAAAGATCACTGACGTCAATACCGGAACCGAGCGTGTCACCGGCTTTTCACGAAACGAGTTGATCGGGAAGGATTTTGCCGACTATTTCACCGATCCTGAGAATGCGAGGGCTGGATATCAACAGGCATTCAGAGATGGATCGGTGAGAGACTATGAATTGGAGATCAGGCACAAAAACGGCGATCTCACTCAGGTTACCTATAATGCTTCAGTATATAGTGACGAGTCCGGGAAGATTATCGGCCTGTTTGCAGCAGCCCGCGACATCAGCGACCGCAAGCGCGCAGAAAAGGCGTTGCAGACAGCCAGTGCATATAACAGAAGCCTCATCGAAGCCAGTCTGGACCCTCTGGTGACTATCAGCGCGGAAGGAAAGATCAATGACGTCAACACGGCTACAGAGCGGGTTACCGGTTATTCACGAAACGAACTGATCGGAACGGATTTCGCCGATTATTTCACAGATCCTGCGAAGGCCAGAGCTGGATACCAACAGGCATTCAAGGATGGATCGGTGAGAGACTATGAATTGGAGATCAGGCACAAGAACGGCGACCTCACTCAGGTTACCTACAATGCTTCAGTATATAGTGACGAGTCCGGGAAGATTATCGGCCTATTTGCAGCGGCCCGTGACATCAGTGACCGTAAGCGGGCAGAAAAGGCGTTGCAGACAGCCAGCGCATATAACAGAAGCCTTGTCGAGGCCAGCTTGGATCCTCTGGTGACCATCAGCGCGGAAGGAAAAATCACGGATGTGAACACCGGAACCGAGCGAGTCACCGGCTTCTCACGAAATGAACTCATTGGGACGGACTTTGCCGACTACTTCACCGATCCTTCAAGAGCGAGAGCCGGATACCAGCAGGTCTTTAGAGATGGTTTGGTGAAAGATTACGAACTGGAGATTCGGCACAAGAATGGGATGTTGACACCGGTTATGTATAACGCGTCGGTTTACCGGGATGAATCCGGGGATATTGTCGGTGTGTTCGCAGCGGCCCGTGACATCAGTGACCGTAAGCGGGCAGAAGAGGCATTGCAGACAGCCAGCGCATATAACAGAAGTCTCATTGAGGCCAGTTTGGATCCTCTGGTAACTATTAGTGCCGAAGGCAAGATTAATGACGTCAACACAGCTACAGAGCGGGTTACCGGTTATTCACGAAATGAGCTCGTCGGGACGGATTTTGCCGATTATTTCACCAGTCCCGAAAATGCCCGAGCCGGATATCAACAGGCATTCAGAGATGGATCGGTCAGGGATTATGAACTGGAGATCCGGCATAAGAGCGGAAATCTGACTCAGGTCACATATAATGCCTCTGTATATAGCGACGAATCAGGAAAGATTATCGGCCTGTTTGCAGCGGCTCGCGATATTAGTGCTCGCAAAAAGGCAGAAGAAGCCCTCGCGAAAAGAAACAGAGACATTGAAGCAATATTGAATGCCAGTGCGGACTCCGTCTTCCTCTTATCGGCTGATTGGTCCATTGTTGCACTGAACGAAGCCACTGCATTAAGGTTTGGATGGAAAAGCAACGAAGTGCTCGGGGAGTCACTTTCCAGTATTCTGCCACCGGATATTGAAGCCAAAAGCAGAGCCAAGTTTAACGAGGTATTGCAAACCGGTTATGCAGTGCGCTTCGAAGACGAGAAGGATGGCAGATTCTATTACACCAGTTTCTATCCTGTTCTTGATGCCAACGGAAATGTTGGTGGAGTCGCAGGATTTGACAGGGATATCACAGAAGCGAAACAAGCAGAGATCGAGCGTGAAAGACTGATCACGGAACTGGAAGCCAAGAACGCCGAACTGGAGAGATTTACATATTCGGTCTCCCATGACCTGAGGAGTCCCTTGATCACCATCAGGACCTTCTTAGGATTTGTCGCAGAGAACGTAACCAATGGAAATACTGAAAACCTGAAATCTGACTTGGATCGAATTGACAAGGCAGCAGAGAAGATGGGACAACTTCTGGGAGAGATTCTGGAGCTTTCCCGGGTCGGCAGGCTGTTCAATCCGCCGACAAAAGTGCCTATGCGAGAACTGGTAGATGAGACCCTGGAACTGTTGTCCGGAAGAATTGCGCAACATGGCGTGGAGGTACAGGTGGCTCCGGATCTGCCTATCCTGCTCGTCGATCGTCCGCGGTTACTGGAAGTCTTCCAAAACCTTATCGAGAATTCAATGAAATTTATGGGAGATCAGCCACATCCGCGAATCGAGATTGGCATAAAAGAGAATGGCGATGAGACTTTGCTCTTTGTTCGAGACAATGGCATAGGCATTAATCCCCTTTACCATGAAAAGGTGTTCGGACTTTTTAACAAATTGGATCAAAAAACCGAAGGAACCGGCATAGGATTAGCCTTGGCCAAGCGAATCGTCGAAGTGCATGGTGGCCGTATTTGGGTAGAATCAGAAGGCATCGGAAGTGGTTCCACCTTTTATCTCACTCTCCCCTGCCCTGCGCCTGATGACGAGAAATGAAACGAGACTGAATTGCAGATGGTGAAACTCCAATGATTTTACTGGTAGAAGACAACGAAGATCATGCGGAAATAGTGATGCGCAGTTTTAAGGTCCATCATGCGGCTCATCACATTCACCATGTGACAGATGGGGAAACAGCGCTGGATTACCTACTTCGACGAGGCAATTACACCAATCCGGAGAAAAGCCCCCGACCAAACTTGATACTGTTGGATCTCCGGCTTCCGAAGGTCGATGGCTTGGAAGTGCTTAAGGAGATAAAACAGACAAAGGAATTACGCGGCATTCCGGTGGTCATCTTGACTAGTTCCCAGGCAGGGAATGACGTGAAGATGGCCTGCGATTATCATGCAAACAGTTATCTGGTGAAGCCGTTGGAATTCAGCAAGTTCACGGAACTCATGCGAGATCTCGGCTCTTACTGGCTCGGTTGGAATGTCAATCCCTTCCTTGGTGATGCCCCGGTTTAAAAATGGAGCCATGAATTGGCTGAAAAATCTATCAATATTTTGCTGGTTGAAGACGAAGAAGCCCATGCAGAGGCCCTTAGAAGAGCCTTTCGGAAAGCTGAGGGCCCTCCTGTGAACCTGACCTGCGTCTCCAATATCGAGGATGCATTGACATATTTGAGTGAATCTTTTCCTGATCTCGTTATCTCGGACTGGCTGCTGCCGGATGGCAAAGGCACGGATATTCTGCCTGCAGGTGAGGAAGATCGTTCTTTTCCAATAATTCTGATGACCAGCCACGGGGATGAACGGCTCGCTGTGGATGCCATGAAAGCAGGCGCAGCGGATTACGTGGTAAAATCCCCGCTAGCGTTCGCAGACATGCCGTATCTCGCTTTACGGGTTTTGCAGCAATGGGAGCTGGTAGCCGAACATAAGCGAAATCAAGAAAAGCTCCGGGAAAGCGAGGAGCGTTTCCGGACAGTATTTGAACAAGGTCCGCTCGGCATGCATATAGCGGACCTGAATTATCGTTTTGTGACTTGTAATAAGGCCTATTCTCAAATTGTGGGATATTCCGAGGAAGAGCTCAGAAAATTGACATTTACGGACATCTCGTTCCCGGAAGATATTGCTGAGGATATTGAAAAGGCAAAAAAACTGTACAGAGGCGAAATACCTTATTATAAGATGGAAAAACGTCTTGTTAGGAAACAGGGCGAGATCGTATGGATTGGTTTTACAAGATCCATTGTCAGGGATTCCGAAGGGAAGCCGTTATATTTCCTGAGCATGATTGAAGATATTTCTGAACGTAAGCGGACGGAAGAGCTTCTGCGACGTGGAGTCGAAGAACTGGCACGCTCGAACGAGGATCTGAGACAATTTGCATATGTGGCGTCGCATGATCTGCAGGAACCATTACGAAACGTTGCCAACTGTCTGCAACTTTTGGAGCAACGCCACAAAGGCAAGCTTGGAGGCGATTCAGATCAACTCATAGATTGGGCCGTGGCAGGCGCCAAGAAGATGAGGTCACTTATCATTGATTTGCTGACATTTTCGCGTATCTCCACGAAAGGGAATTCCCTCGAAGAAACGGATTCCGAAGAAGTAGCAAAAGAGGCGTTGGTCAATTTGAGATATGTCATAGACGAGCATGGAGCCTGCATAACTCATGATCCTCTGCCGATTGTCAACGCCGATCCTGTGCAGCTCATGCAGGTATTTCAGAATCTTATTGGCAACGCGATAAAATTTCGGCGTGATGAACCGCCCAAGATCCACATTTCTGCCGAGAGAAATGGAAGTGGTGATTGGGTCTTTTCTGTCAAGGACAATGGGATTGGTATTCCCGAGCGTCACCATGATCGTATTTTCGTGATTTTTCAGCGACTACAGAAAAAAGGACCGTTCAAAGGGACAGGTATGGGGCTCGCGATCGTAAAGAAAATAATCGAACGTCACAAAGGGCGAGTCTGGGTTGAATCCGAAGTTGGGGTCGGTTCGACGTTTTATTTCACAATGCCGGACAGTGACGCTCGTTCCGCTGAGTAACGCTCTGAGATGCCGCAGGTTGGAAGACCCTGTCCCACAAAGAATACTTTTACGATTTTCTTATAGCGGTTATTGAAAGTCTTGACGGAATACAATGCCTGCAATGGGAAGAATCAGTAGCGCCAGCGTCTCTGCCGGCGAGAACTGATTGATTTGTTCGGTGAATTGTTCACCGGCACGGAGAGACTGTCTCAAAAGTCGAAATTTATCCCAGATCGTGACACGAAATTCTCATCATCTTCACGGCCTGATTGTAGGGGCGCGCCTCGTGGGTGCCCGGTAGTGATCGGCCTCCGTGCCGGTCATTGCGGGAGGGCAGGCACGAGACCTGCCCCTACAAGGATGATGAATCGTGGCACGATTTTTTGTGCATACGAGAATTTTGAGACACTTTCCGGAGGCCGGTGCTACCAATTTGCCGGGAGCTGCTCTTCACAATCCGTGATTACTCTCGAGAATCGGTAGAGATAACTGAGTAGAAGTAACAAGAACTCTCACTTACCCGATTCGGAATGCGAGTTGTTCTTGAGCAAAAACTTACGCACTTTGCCCAGAGGTGTACGCGGAAACGAGACGCAGAAGGTTATTTTTCGAGGCAGTTTATACGATGCGAGTCGTTCTTTGCAAAACGCGATCAACATGTCCTCGGTCAATGACGAATCCTTGCGCAGAAGAAGAAATGCGTGCCCGCATTCTCCCCATAATTCATGAAAATCGCCGACAACTGCTGCATCTTCCACTGCGGGGTGTTCTTTGAGCACTCGTTCCACTTCCGCGGGGTACACGTTTTCTCCGCCGGATATGTACATGTCTTTTGCCCTGTCAACAAGGTAGAAATAACCGTCGTCGTCCATACGGGCAAGATCGCCGGTACGCAACCAACCTCCGCTGAAGATCTGTTCGGTCTGGACAGGATCCTGCCAATATTCCTTCATCATGATGGATCCACGAACGACTATTTCGCCCACTTCATTGGGGCTTACCCGTTTACCCTGTTTATCGACAAGCGTGACCTCCGCATGAAACACCGGTCTTCCTACCGTTCCGGGGCGGGCAATTGACTCTTCTTCCGAAGCCCACAAGAGAATGGAGGTTTCAGTCTGTCCCATGATCTGCCGCAGAGGAAACCCGTTCTCGCGACATTCTACCAGAAGTTCGTGAGTGACTTTTTCACCACCGATTGCGCACACGTGCAATGATGAAAGGTCTCCTCGTTCTCTCGGATCCACGCTCAGAAGAGATCGGAATACGGTGGGAACTCCCAGGAGTTTCGTGATCTTGAATCGTTCGATATCCCGATATGTTTTGATGGGATCGAATCGAGGATGAATTACCAGGGTAGCTCCTTTGAAAAGACACGGTGAAGCCTGGATAAACAGGCCGCCGGAATGGAATAGCGGGAGCATCACGAGCATGTTATCCTGAAAAGAGAGTTGAAAGAAGATTTCCGCATTAAGACAATTGAAAAAGGTCTTTCGATGACTCAGCACAGCCCCTTTCGGCCGACCTGTAGTCCCGGAGGTGTACATGATTACATGAGGCTCTTCAGGATCGGCAGGACCGAGCGATGGCGTTATGAAGGGAGCTTTGCCTTCGAAACTCCGTGTATCCAGATCGTAATTGAAAATGCGATTGGATGGCTTGGTATCGCCCACAACAGCAGCCAGGAGAGGCGGCCTGTACGACTCGGAATCCAGACTTTGGAACGTATTCATGAATCGTTTGCTGAACACGAACAAACGCGGACGGCTGTGTCTTATCAGGTAATCGACTTCAGGAGCCGCCAGTCTGAAATTTATCGGCACAAAGATGGCGCCGAGTCGCGAGCACGCCAGGTAAAGCTCTATAAATTCCGGACAGTTCTCCAGAAGGACCGCAACACGGTCGCCTTTTTCTATTCCTAACGACTGAAGCCAACAACTGGTTGCGTTTGACCGCATGTGGAGCTGTCGGTAGCTAATATTTCGATCTTCGAAGAGAATTGCAGTTTTTTCAGGCTGGAGCTCATTCCAGCGTTGTATCCACCAGGACGCATTAACTGATTTGACCATGTAGTCCTCTATATATTGTGTTTGCCAAAAATTTTGTCCGATTCAAATCCCCCCAACCCCCCTTTACGAAAGGGGGGGTAAGAGGCGACACCTCAATTCCCCCCTTATTAAAGGGGGGTCAGGGGGGATTTTTCGACTCATATCTACAGAGTTTCGGTCATTTATTTTGGCAATGACTATATAATTCACCACATCAAGGGTTTCTATTCCACGGCAACGCTCTGCTCGTCAGGAGAGCGATAAACTCCGGGACTCTCATTGTTAGGTGAGGTTCAATAGTGTGTCAAGCGATCACTCGGACAGATTCCTCGTTGCCGCTCCAGCATTTCTTTCGCGTTCTTTCGCTGCATCAGCCAATTGAATAGTCCTGAGAGCCCTTTTGTAGATTGGAGTATCAATCATGCGTTCGTCCAGCGTTGTTGCGGCCCGGCCTTGCGCCATGGATTCTTCGAATACTGCCTTAATGCGCAAAGCCTGATCCACCTGCGCCTGATCCGGCGAAAAGACTTTATTGAGAATATCCACCTGATCCGGATGAATGCAGAATGCGCCGGTACATCCCAACTGCCTTCCTCTTTCAGCCGCTTTCCTGAACCCCTCCGGGTCACGATATCCCGCAACACTTCCGAGAATTCCCATGGGTTGAATTCCCATAGCTTTTGCCGCAGTGATCAGCATCACCAAGGGAAAGAACAACTCGGTTCCCTCGGGAGTAGGTTCCACTCCAAGCTCCAGGCAATAGTCGTCCGTGCCGAGACTTATGGACTCGATTCTCGTTCCCGCTGCAAGTATAGATTGCAGGTTCAACAAAGCTTTGGGGCTTTCGATGTGCAGGGATAGCTTTATGGAACCAGCCAGTACGCCGCGCTCCGATTCCAATTGGGAAAGAAGAGTCTCCGTCTCTCGAACGAAATTCTCCGATTCCACTTTCGGGAGAAAAATCGCATAAAGTCCGGATCGAACAGCCGCGTGCATGTCCTTTTCAAAAAGAGCGGGATCGTTGTTTACCCGAACAAAGACATCGGCGCCTGCGCGACCGACCTTACCGATTGCCGATGAAACGTGTTCTCTCGCGCTGTCCTTTTCGCTTGGGGGAATAGAATCTTCGAGGTCCAGTACTATAGCGTCCGCACCTCTCAGATGAGCTTTATCGATGAAGCGAGGGACATTAACCGGGAGAATCAGAAGAGATCTCTGAATCTTCATTTTTGGTGTGTCCTATTTCTCGAAACGTGATAAAATGACGCTCTATTTATTGGAGATTCGGGACCGGTGTGTCAATGAAAAAGCTGATGGTGATTCTGGCGTTTATTCTTGTGCTCCCTGCGGCAGGATTCGGTTTTGTATGCCACCCGTCTGCTCCCCTACACTGTGCGACCGTTGTAGCACCTGCTGCAATATATGCAGAACCGGTGGCTCCGATGAGGTTGTGTGAACCCCCTATTGCCCCCCCGCGAATATGCGAAAATCCTGTTTTGCCTGCGCGTCTGTGCGAAATTCCTGTTGTTCCTCTCCGGATGTGTGCGGGTCCGGTGGCCCCGGTGCGCGACTGCGTGCTTCCTCTTGCGCCGACAAGAATCTGCGATTACCCGGTCGCACCCGAGCGCCTGTGCACTACATGGATCAAGGAACCGTCCATCCTGGTGAAATGCAGGTAAACGGTCAGCCCGGCATCTGCCACTCTACTGCAAACGTCTCATCTTGTGAGGATACCTTAGACTCAGCGAGCAGATGTTCTTCAGTGCTGAAGAAGGTCCCGCATTCCGGACACCACGTTGTCTGCTCCCGCTCCGGATAGTAGTGAATGCTGAATTCACGGCCGCAATCAGGACATCTCGTCTTCATGAACTGCCTCCTTTGCCGCCAGGATAAAGCCACTCACGGCCTCTCCCACATCAATTCAGCCTCTCTGAAAAGGAAAAAAAGATTAAAGGTGTGCAAGTAATTCAGACACACATGTCGAATGCATGTTCCCGAAAGATTGTTGCCGCCCATTGTTAAATTAATCCGGGTACTTATTCTCAAGTGACCTTGACGGGCAATTTTCGGTATGTTATAAGCACTCCAGATGTATCTTAGCGAAACCGCTTTGAAACAGTCGCGATTTAACTTTTCCGGAGGTAGCCTCTGCTGGAAGACAAAGAATTGGATCGTGAGTACCGGGAGACGATCTCCTTTATGTATTCGCTGGAGCGCTTTGGAATTCTCCTGGGACTCGATAATATCACACGACTTCTGAGCACTATGGGTAATCCGGAAGCTCAATTTCCGGTAGTGCATGTTGCGGGAAGCAACGGCAAAGGGTCAACTGCGTCATTTATCTACCACATCCTGCTGGAATCCGGTTATAAGGCCGCGCTCTATACGTCTCCCCATCTCAATGATTTTCGTGAACGCATACGGCTGAATGGATCTCTCGTTTCCAAGGAGTCTCTGCTCACCGCCATCAGGAAAGTGCGGAGCATATACGATCCGGAACGGACCACCTTTTTCGAGTTTTCCACTGCTGCTGCCTTCGACTGTATTGCACGTGCCAAACCCGATGTGGCTGTAATCGAAGTAGGATTGGGCGGAAGACTTGATGCGACAAACACGGTCAATCCTCTGGTTACGGTGATCACGGACATTTCCCGCGAACATGAAGACTACCTCGGCGCGGGATTGGCTTCAGTTGCTCAAGAAAAAGCGGGAATAATAAAGAAACGAGTTCCTCTCATTACCGGAGCAAGCAGGTCGGAACCTTGGAATGTCATTGAAAGGACCGCTCGCGATCTTAACGTGCAGGTTCACAAATTCGGTCGCGATTTCATGGGGCTTCGTACCGGCAAGAATTCATTCTCGTACCGGTCCCAAAGCCTTGTTCTGGAACATCTCTCAACGAGTATGCCGGGAAGTTTTCAGATCAAGAACGCTGCATTGGCAATTGCTGTAATCGAGGAATTACGATCTCTCGAATACCGCATTCCCGAAGGGGCAATCCGATCGGGAATCGAAATGACAAGGTTTCCCGGAAGATTCGAGCTTCTCAGATCGCAGCCGGACGTCATCATCGATGGGGCGCATACGCCCGAAGGAGCTCGACTTCTCAAGAGTACTTTCTCTCAATTGTACCCGGGAGTAAAGCCTCTTCTGCTTCTTGGAATGCTCCGGGATAAGAATTACGAACAGCTCATCAAGATTCTGTCTCCCCTCGCTCGCGAGGTTGTCTGTGTGCCTCCACAAAGCAACAGAGCCCTGCTCCCCGAGGAGGCTGCCGCGATCGTGAGGGCTCAAGGCGTTCCGGCAAGTGCGGTAATGGATATAGAAGAAGGTTTTCAGTTACTCCTGAAGAAGGCTTCACCGGATGACATTATCTTGGCTGTAGGCTCTCTGTATATGATTGGTCCGGTAAGGAGAGCGTGCGGCGTACAAGACAATTGAAATGCTCATGCGTTGTACAATCTTCCAGCAGTCCTTATGGAAAAGCTCGCACGTGTCTCGAGATCGGGTGCGCTCCGTTTTCCGATGCCTGCTGGCCTCCTGGTGTTTGCTGATAGTATTGATATGTGCATCTGACAGTTCCGCTCAGGAATCCAAATCCAAAGATTTTGACATTTCCGCATTACCGAAGAGCATATTTCCCGGAGAATTACCGATTCAGATTTCAGCGGATCGTGTCTCACTGACTCGTGAAACCAATACGTGGACTGCCAGCGGGAACGTGACAGTTGCCCAGGGGAATTTTCGGCTTCGTGCGGACAGCATCGTGTTCGAGGAAAATACCGGAAATTTGACAGCCTCCGGGAAAGTCATCGTCCGCATGGGAGGAGATGTTATTGAAGCAGACAAGGTGCTGGTGCGGCTCAAGGATGCCACCGGCGAGCTGACTGACGGCAAGCTGCTTCTCACTCGACATAATATTTATCTTGAAGGAAAGGTGCTGGAAAAGACCGGCCCTTCCAGTTATCGCCTTCAAGAAGGCAGCTTCACCACCTGTGACGGTATTATTCCGGATTGGAGGATACGAGGTCGCGACCTGAACGTCACCATGGAAGGCTATGGTACCTTGAAGCATGGTTTCTTTTATATCAAGGATATCCCGGTTTTTTATCTTCCCTGGTTGATATATCCGGCAAAACGTCAACGGCAGAGCGGCCTTCTCATGCCGACCTTTGCAAATAGCAGCCAAAAAGGATTCGATGTACGGCTACCCATCTTCGTGGACATTTCGCCAAGCGTTGACGCAACCATTGTCCCCAGAGTGTGCACCCGGAGAGCATTACAGTTGGGCCTCGAATTCAGGTATTTCCCTTATGAAGATTTTCAGGGAAGGTTTCACGGGGAGTACACCTACGATTGGGAGTTCGGGTCGGAGTCGAATCCGCGAAGCCATCTCTTTTATGTCACGTGGCGACACGAGCAGGACTTGCCGTCTGCAATACGCTTACAGGCCAATGGAAGCTGGGTCTCGGATCGCGGCTATTTCGAAGTCTGGGGTGGACGTTTTGACAGAAGAGTTCGCGTGCGATACCTGGAATCGAATGTTGTCCTGTACAAACAGTTGAACAACTTTCTCTTTTCTGCAGAGGCAAGGCATTTCGAGAATCTCGATATGCCGGACAATGCTGCAACAGTGCAGAATCTCCCAACGATCAGATCGGTCCTGTTTTACCAGAAGATTCCGTACACGCCGTTCTATCTCAACTCCAATCTCGCGTATAATTTCTTTTTTGCTCCAATCAAAGACCGCGAGTGGCTTGGAAGCCGTTTTCAGATGGATACTCGCCTGAGTCTTCCCCTGGCGCTCGGAAGGTATCTCAAAGTAGAACCTTCAATGACGTACTTTCCCAAAGCGTACTTGGCCGACTATTACGAACGTGGAAAAAGTGTCAGTTCGGTCAACACAATTCGACCGGATTTGTACCAGGTAAGCGCTGACGTGTTCACGGATTTCCAATCCATTTACAATGGCGGTCTGGGGTTCCAGAGGATAAAGCATTGGGTACGCCCTCGCGTGTCTTGGACGTACCGGCCCTTTGCACGACAGCAAACCTACCCTTTCTTTGATGACAGCGATAGAGTCGACCAGGTGAGTCTCCTGGTTGCAGAAATGCGACAGGTACTTACCGGTAGACTTAGTCAAGACGAGTATTTCGACTTCATGACACTCACCCTGTCACAGGGATACGATTTCTACAGCACCAGATCTGCAGACGATCCGCTCGGACAACGTAGCTTGTTGCTGGGGGACACTCGCTGGACAAACACACGGGCCGAGTTGATTTTAAAGCCTCATTCCATGGTGGATTTCGGCGCTCAAACCGAATACGACCCGGTCTTCAACCGCATGAGACGGTACAGCCTCAACCTGGGACTCATGGATCACAGAGGCGATCTCGTAAGAATATTGCACCAATTCACCGAGGGTGACCGTTTGCAGGATTTGAATCGACAAACCAATGTGAACGTTCAGGTCAAATTGACTTCAAATCTGGAATGTTTTTTCGAGAATCAATATACGCATCAGTTTAACTTTGCTTACTTCACCAGTATCGGATTGAATTACCATCCGCAGTGCTGGAATGTGGTGCTCAGATATTCGGAAGTTCGCGAACAGGACCCGGTAACTCAAAAGATAAAGGACCCGGATCAAACAGTATTCCTCACCCTTTCGTTGTACGGACTCGGACAGGTGTACAGATTTACCCGTGACTGGAGCGAATTGATCGGGCAGTCCTCACAAACGGGGGCCGGATCTACGCAGGAATAACTGTCGAGATCTCCTCTTTTCACAAGATTCGCATGTTCCTCATCTTTTGATGAAAGGGTCCATGTCTGTTTTTCCTTCAAATTCCTCGATCCTTCTGCCGGAAAGCTCGGCTAAAAGTGCATTTAGCTTTGTTACAGCCTTGCCGTCGGCCAGATATTCGTCGTACATGATTGCTTTATGTAATGCAAACGGATGCGTATCTTGATGGCAGATTTTCTTTATATTGGTTAAACGAAACCTCGTGCCAGTGAACCTTGCATTCTCCAACTTTATTTCTTTTTGTCCGCCAAATCGACACACTTTTACCATTCTATCTCTATGGAGTCTTATTTCCTTTAGGGACAGAATATGAACGGCTAGGAGAGTAGTTGTTAAGAATAGGCATATGCAGAGGACTCTCTGACATACTGATTTGAACACGTCATCTTCCCACGGAAATATAAAAGGACCAATTCCAAGCATAGGAATCCAAATGGCATACAGGATGGTTCTTAATGTAACTTTGTATGTTTGGTACGTTAGTACAAACAACGGTTCATCAGACGAAGTTGTCTGCACAATTCCAGACGATCTTTCGCGTGCAGCGCTTTTGGAATTTATCTCTGAATTCATCCCTGTGATGAGACCAGAAAACCAACGCCCAGGAGCGTCTGTGTTCCCAGATTTGCGATCACGTTGGCTTGAAGCGCCGGGATTACCGTGCCCAGATCGTTTGTATGATTCCAGGCCCATTTTATGGATTTGAGTGCTACAGGAATCGTCAACAATCCAAGCAGGCAATAACCTGGTATCAAATGTAACACCACCCCTGTTGCTATACTGATATACACGAGAGCCATCACAAAAGCGTACAATCGACCGGCTCGCTCGACGCCCAGCAGCATCAGCAGATTCTTGCGTCCACCTTTACAGTCTGCAGGGTAGTCCGGGAATTCGTTGAGAAGCAGCAAATTGAATGTGAGCAATCCGGCAGGAATTCCTGCAACAAAAGCCTTCGCAGAATAATGCCCCACTTGGATAAAATAGCAGCCCAAAACGGGTAACAGGCCCAAACCCAACCCCGCAAAGATTTCTCCCAAAGTGCACCTTGCCAGGACATCCGTGTAACAGCAAACGGTGAATACTCCGACCAATAGTAACGGCATAAGCTGCCAGTTCGTTACCTTTACAAAATAGAGTCCTATAACGATGTTGACCACCACGCAGGCAATGCCTACACAGAGAGCGGCTGATGGCGCAATACGGCCGGCAATCAGCATTCCACTGCCACCACTGAATGGAGTGGCATTCGTAGCAAAATCGATTCCGCTGTGATAATCGGAATAGTCATTCAAGAGATTGACGCTGGCATGGAGCAAGAGAAGGCCAAGTAATGCCAAAACAGAGTAGCCCGGATTATGCAATCCCTCCGACACGGCTATTGATGTGCCCAAGAACACCAGTACAACAGATAACGACAAGAACTGCACTCGGACACCTCTGAGCCAATCCACAATTCTTTCCAAAGTGCCTCCTTACGAGCACATGATAATTGCGAGACAATTTTTCTCTCGTCAGCACCGGATTGTCAACCTAAATCAACTCATGGCAATTTCGCTTTCAATCAGCAAATACTGGAGAAACACTTCTTACAAGAAGGGTTTCCCCAAGCCCCATCCCAAGAACTTTTATCATTTTGTCTAAATCATGGTTTTTTCAATGAAAAAACCATGATTTAGACAAAATGATAAGAGTTTTTTGGAGGAGTTTGAGGAACCTCTTTTGCAAAAAAGGTTCCTCGAGTATTATTTCTCTTAAATTCTCTCTCAGCCACTCCCCATTTCTGCTACTTCTTCTGCAGAGCACGGGTCATATTTTCTCTTGCTTCCTGAAAGCCCGGTTCGATCTCAAGGGTTTTCCGAAAGTGTTCGACCGCCTTTGGTGAATCACCCGACCGATAGTATGCAAATCCCAAATTGTTATGTGTCTGTGCAGAATAAGGATCTAACTGCAGCGCTTTTGAAAGAATGCGAATCGCGTCCGGTATTCGGTTCGCCTGGATAAGCGCACTTCCCAGATTCGCGTATGCGGGAACGAATCCCGGATGCAGCTCGATAGCTCTGGTGAAGTAATCGATTGCTTTCTGAGTGTTTCCGAGCCGAAAAAACACCAATCCCGCATTATTAAAGGCATCGGGCATTTGCGGGTTCAGTTCCATTGCCTTGTGCAGATGCTCCAAAGCCAGTTCTGTCTCTCCTGCTTCATGCAATGCGAACCCCAGATTATTGTGCAATGTGGCAAAATTAGGTTGTATTTCAAGCGCTTGTTGATAATGATGGACCGCATTCTTCCATCGACCGACTTCGCAATATGCATCTCCAATATTCAGAAGAGTGTCCAGGTAGGCTTTCTTTTCTACATGCGTGCCGTACGGGGGAAACTTCTCGAGGCTTTGCTTCCAAAAAAGTAATTGATTGCTCCATAGCGTCGCCTTGATGGAAGTCACTGCTCCGAAGAAACACACCAGCGGAACCAAAACGAGTGCAACTGTCTTTGCTGCTACACGTGTCCCCACACGATCTTTCAGTTTGAGCGCTGCTATTCCAATGACGTCCGCTGCAACGAAGATAAGGCCGACCATGGGCAAAACAGGCCGATATCCTGCGTACAAATACTGAGGCACCAGAAAACTCTCGGGGATGATCGTTACCAGGAAAAAGGTTATGCCGAAGCCGGTCAACGGCCGTAATTTGAGCGCCAGAAGGCCGAAACCGCCGAGAATAAGCACTCCCAGAAATGCCGGAAGAGTAGAAGGCGGGTCAAGTAAGGAACGGGAGATAATCTGCACCTGAAGCAACTGCACATTCGAAGGTGTAGGGACAAAGATAGTGGAAAGATACGAGAAGAGCACGCGACAGTTGGTCAAAGCCTGTTCTTTTACGGTGATCCCGCTGTCTACATAGTATGCCGCGAGTGATGCTACGAACCCGGTTCCGGGAGCTGAAATACCTTCGGGAGAAGGCACGAATATCTTCATAACTGCGAAGTACGGGATGCTCGCGATCAGGAATATGATTGCCAATTTGCATAACGCTTTCAACCCCGTCCGGAAGAAAGCAATTTCAGCAAGAAGGAGAACAAGCGGTAGAGTGAAGATATTCGGCTTACTGAACATTCCGATCTGGTACAAAAGGAATGCAGCGAAGTATCCCGCGTATGGAGAGCTCATTCTTCCCGTGCGAGCAGCAATGTACAGGGCGATAGCGAATAGAAAACACAGCGAAGACATAAGTGCCATACGTTGATAGATGTACAAAGATAAGAACGTTTGAAGTGGATGAATCAGATATAGAACAGCCAGAAGTGTCGCCACGGTAAGGGAAAGCGAAACATCTTCATCAGCAGGAGCATTCCGGATCGAAAGAAGCATGAACACGAGCACAAAGACGGCAATTCCGCAGCCTGCGAGAAGGCAAATGTTCACGAGCCTGAAAAAGGTCGGGTCCATTCCGGTAGAAACATAATTCAGGTAGAATGAAGCCATTGCCAAAGCTCGCCCCGGATAGAGAGCTACTACACCACTCACCCCCTCTTGTGAGAAGACCTCGGCCTTTTCTGCAATGAACACACGGGAATCATACACCATCGGCGCTTTGAGACCCGGCCACTGAACAATAAGCGCCAGAGCAAGCAAGCAAAGAGTCAGGACGAGCACGTATGAGCGGGAGATCTTTGCAGGTCGGAAACTCTCGATATCGGGATTTGAATGGTCTGTCTGCATATGCCTCTGCCTCATTCGGACACAGCATCAGAAATAGTATGAGCAGATTGCCAGGTCAAGCCGATTCAAACGAAAATCGGTGCGGAACTTCTTGTAATACCAATACGCTTTCAAAGCAGTAAGATTTGGGGAACCTTTTTGCAAAAAGGTTCCCCAAGCCCTTCCAAAAACTTTTAACACTTTGTCTGAGTTATCGTTTTTTTCTGATGAAAAAACGATAACTCAGACAAATGCTAGAAGTTCTTGGGATGGGGCTCGGGGAAACACTTCTTACAAGAAGGGTTTCCCCGAATTTTCCTTCTTTGATTGCCTCAAACTTTTGACACTCGCCGGGCGCGAAATATGCCATAATGCGGCCCACCGGATACAAAACTCATCACGACCGTCACGGACGAAGAAAGGGTTCCGCCAAGAGCATGAATTCTCCTATGACAGGTGCAGACAGCCGAGTCATTTGGGTGAGAAGAGCATCGCTGATCTGTGCCGTAGCCGTGACGTATCTCGTAGCTGTCGGGAATATCGGTCTCAATTCGGATTTGTTTCTCGGGTTCGCAGCAGGAAAACGCATTCTGAGCGAAGGCATGGCGGTCCCGTGCCATTGGTCGTTCACCAACTCGGCCGGTCTTTGGGTGGATCAGAATTGGCTGAGTCATCTTCTCTATTACATCGTTTACAGCCATTTCGAGGAATCCGGACCCGTACTGATCAAAGCTCTTTTGTTATTCTTCTGTTCGGCATTTCTCTATTACCGGTGCCGGAGGCTGGGTGCCGGCATTGACGTTGCTCTCTTCAGCTTGTTCGCCGGGCTCTTCGCAGCAAGTCCCTTCCTCACGATTAGAGCCGAAAATTTCGGGATATTTTATCTGCTGATCCTCGTCAGTCTGCTTTCCGATACCTTTTGGTCGGATCGCATACGGTTATACGGCGTACCTGTGGTCATAGGCATCTGGAGCAATTTCCACGGTTCATTTATGCTCGGTCTTGCTCTTGTGATTGCGAAAGCCTGTCTGGTAAGCTTGCGGGCCGGTTTAGGAATTCTGCCTTCTTCGTGTCTCAGAAGCCGAGAATCTCTTGTAGCGCAATGGTGGTTCGTCGCATTTGCAAGTATTGCCATGAGCGCTTTTTTCAATCCGTACGGAATCACTAATCTCGTGATGCCTTTTACTCAGGTGGGAACCGGCATAGTCACATCGAATTCAAGTGATTGGCTTTCACTCCTGAACTTCACTGATGCGGGCGTGAGAATTGTGGGCACCGGATCCCAGTTCCCCTATTTGAGTCTTCTGATGCTGGTCGTTTTCGCAATGCTTGTGGTGTGGACAGGCTTCAGAAAGGAACAGCGTGATTCGCAAACAGGTGAAACAGCTCATACGGAATCTAGAGTTTTCGACGAATCCCGAATTCATGCGGTCAATCGTGAATTCAGCATCCACAAGGAATTGGCGACAATCCCCTGCGATCTGATTATGGAAGCTATGGTGCTTCTGGTTTTACTCGTGCTCTCCTTGAAGCACAGGAGATTCATTCTTTTTGCTGCGATGGCTTTTGTCCCTGCAGTCTCTGTTCTCGTGACGCTTTCGATTCAAAGCTTGGCAATTACAGCCAAAGAAAGATTCGGAGACCTCACTGCCTCGAGGATATTCAGAACAGGCTCCATTACAGCAGTCGCCCTAGCGCTGATAAGTTCGTGTTGGCTTTTTGTTGTAACAGTTGTCTTACCGTATTCACCGCATAATCCGCTCAGACCACCTCGGTCTCTTCTCCGAGATTTCATGAGCTACGACACATTCTCGAGCAGACTGGTGTCGTTCATCGAAAAGAACCGATTAGAAGGGCGGACCCTGGCCGGATGGGAAATCTCGTCTTATCTCCTTTTTTATACGCCCAAACTTCAGCTTTTTATGGATACTCGGGATCAGTCCTTTTTCCCTCCTCAGATCATCAAAGATTATTTCATCATCATGGGGGTGGCTCAGGAATCACGTGAGGAACCGGAGGGACTTCTGGACAAGTATGGCGTATCTTACATTGTACTGACTACCTATCCATATGATTTTAACCTGGGAATGTCATTGCTCAAAACCGGTCGATGGGGATGTATTTTTAGTGATGATTATTCCCTGGTGCTCGTGCGCAGGACTGACATCCTATATCGCAGGGCGCTGGATTCCTCAGATTATGATGGCATTTGGTACCCCGACGAGGAAACGAGAATACGCAGCGAAGCAATGCAGTCACATTTTGAAGCCCAGCACGTTCCCCCCCGGTTGGGAGAAAAACTGAAGCAATTAGTGCATGCCAGACCCTGGCCCAATTATTACAGGCTGATCTGTTGGGCCTTCGACAATCCTCAATCCTGTCTGAAAAGAGAAACGGAAGAATACCTGAAAAGTGAAATACTGCGGCTAATGTCAAAAAATGCTCATTACCGACATGGGGCGGAAGAGATCACGACGAGCTTGATCGCACTGGCAGGGATTCTGGAAGAAAACGCTTATCTTTGCGGTCATCAGGAGGAACAGAAAAAAATGTCAGCCCTGAAAATCAGTTTTCAGCAAGAATATGATTCACTTAACCAGTTGTACAGAGGTTATCTGCAGTACTCTACCGGAACCAACAATTGAAGAATATTATCTCGAAATAAGGCGAATGCATGGTATCAAAGCATGCACATCAGTAAAACTCTATGATGCCTGACAATGTCAACCTTGAAAACAATAAATAGCTTCGCAAAAGTAGATCAGAGTATCTTACCATCATTGTATAAACATTATACCTTGTATTGATGCTGATTGTTAGTGTATCCGATCTGCCTGGCTTTCTTCGGAAGGTGAGTCCCGCTCGGACGAGACGAGATGATAGTACACAGATTCGAACGTCAAAACTGCCTCGGACAAAGCTATAATACCATTTCGCAGTTATGCACATAACATAGCGAAGGCTGGGGTGTCCTGAGGCGGAGTGATCAGACGGCTTTGCGTCGTCCGGAATGAAGGATACCTCCAGCCTCCCAGATTATGAGAAGAAAAGCGAATCGGTATAAGGAGCAATTTCAGCTAAGAATACATGACTTCAGCAGCACTCGTTCATCGAGGCAAGCCCGTCGCCATGCGGCTCCACGCAGCGGGAAGCGTCGCAGAAGGAGCGATTTGCGATCTTCAAAGTCTTTCTTGCTAAAAGATCCTTTGGACCTGAAGTTCCACGGAGCGGAGAAGGCGTTTGTACCAATCAGAGGGAAATTCGTGAACCACGTCACCATACCGTCCGCAGGTCGAACACCAGATACGGAACAACGGAGTCGGTTGGGTGCCAATGATTACGCTTTTGATTTCTACAACAGACCCCCCGCAATGATCGCAAATCCCATGCAACGGCCCCATGGAATTCATGAGTGCCCGGGAAGTCTCCTCAGGGACTCTTACCCCATTTAAGAAAACAGGTGGTATCATTTTACTTTCCGCCCGCTGCGATCATTTGGCCAAAGCACAGGACCGACATTATAGAGATGTGAATGACCGCAACTATTTGTAATATATTGTTGATTCATGCTTAATTTCGCGGCATATCGTTCACTGGAAGAACAAGGCCGTGTTCCCCCTGATCCTGAAGGAAAACGACTTCCGACTTTCAGTCCCTACTGGTTGATCAAGTTCCTCAAGGTCGCAAAGTCTGTTATCGTCAGAATATATTGTTCCATGAAAAGTCTCAGGTCAGCCACGTAAGTGTTCGGAACGAAAAGAACATCGTATGGTTTGACCATGATCGCTGACCCCATGTCCCCCACGTCAAGAATCTTCTTGAGATCCAGTCGTCTTCCAATAGGTTTCCCGTAAATATCCTTTGAAACGAGAATTACACTCGTGAGATCGGCAGTCCTGGAATTATGACCACCCGCAAGAGCTATTGCATGCAGGGCAGTTATCGGCTGGGTTATGTCGTATGCTCCGGGTCGGGTGACTTCTCCCATTACGTACACTTTTCGCGATTTCCCCTCTTGCAGAGAAACCGATGCAACCACATGCTGAAGCGGACCTCGCCTGTACAGGGTATTAACGGTTTTTTCGACTTCTCTTACCGTACTCCCGGCAGCCAATATTCTCTGTTCCAGAAGGGGTAGATCGATATTGCCGTCAGGATTAACGACTACTGTCAGTTGCTGCCCCCCAGTAAGCGTAGTCAGCGATTCTACAAGTCTCTTAACCTTTTGATAAAAACTGAGAACATGAACAGTCACAAGCTTATATTGCTTGAGCTGCCTGTCATCTTCTTTTCCAAAGATCTCCGTTTCCTGGTATTTCTCTGAGATGATTTTGGCGAGATGGTCCGGAGTCACCCCAGCGGCCTGGACTTCTCCGATACCCGGAAGAGTGATCATTCCGTCGGGCCTGATCACTGCTTTTCTGTTCAATGCAGGATCGAGAATAAATTCCACTTCGATTTCATCGAGGGTGTCAAGGGTATAGGTACCTCTGGGTATACTCCATTCCGTCTGAAAAAGAACTCGCAGATTGTCGCCCGGCCCCAAGCGATAATTCCTGCATGCGATATCGAAAGCCTGCGCCAAATCGTATGCTTGAGGGGTTTTCTGCGGTCCGGGTGATGGTCTGAAAGGCGAAGGCATGAGTCCTATGCATCCTGACAAGGTAATGCACAGGAGGAATATCAGTAGACAACTAGACTGCCATGTAAGCAGCTTGTATTTGTTCATCAACTTACCATACCCCAAGTATCTGCAATCGCACTTAAATAGAAACGGTATAGACCGTTTTCCCAGGCCAATTTAACTTTTATTCATCGCACCCGAACATTTAAAGGGGACATAGGTTACAATTCTACAAAATGCCAAGGGTTGTCAAGATTTTTTTTACCTTCTGCCGGCTCGGATTACGCCGGTGAAATTGAATGAGCTACCGCATGATATCGCCATTTCAAGCCGCAAAAAGATCTTCAAGAAAAACGGACTGGTTACGATTTTTCTTAAAGAATTTTTCAAATAAGGAGCAGAATTTCTGCTGACAGTGTGTCAGTCCTTATTTACGGGCCTTCTCGAAGCGTACGCGCATGAGACAGCGAATTAGGCAAACAAAACGCGTAACTTGAGTAAAAATTGAACTACCGAGCCGACGTAAGTTAGGTTCCCAGTGAAGTAACGGAACGTGAAAAACGAGAATAATACATTGGAATTCCAAGCAAAAAACTTGACGAACGACTTATCCGTAGTTGCCGCACTAGTGATATACCCCACGAAAAAAGAATCGAAGAGGTCTACTGCTTTTCATTGACTATGAACCTCTTCTCAGTTAATAATTAGGACCATTATCCCCAGGGAAAGGCGAGCCAAATTGTGTAGGTATTCTTTGTCCAAAATGGTTCTGGGTGTCGTTTGCGTGCTTTTTTTGTTGCAATCAGGGATAACTCCTTGCATGGCTCAGGTGTTTCCCGGGTTGGCTAATCCCTTTTCACCGGTTTTTTCGTTTCCTCCCCTGCAAGGCGAAGCGAAAGCGTCACTGATCTGGGTGCAACTCCTGAAGGGCAAGGAAACAATTCCCGCAGCATTCCAAACTTTTCAATTCCGAGATGACTGGGGAATGGAGCGGTCCGCGACATTTCTGGATGCAATGGTGAGACTGCAAGTGGGGCCGTTCTCTGCACGACTGAATTACGGAATGCGTTACTTCAAAGGCGGAGAAGGCTCAGCGGCGGCTCCACCTCTTCCGGGAGGAACAGTAGGACAAGCTGCATTCGATTATACAGGACTACGCATTGGTGGCGACTTTGACGTGTTTCGCTGGAGTTGTTCCAGGATAGGGATCGATATGGATTACGATCTGTACCGCCCTACTCTGAATGTGTCGGGAATAATCACCGGTCCGAGTGTGTGGAGAACGACCGAAGTCAGCGGTCCATCAGCGCTTACCCTGGGTTTTCATGTGGTGCTTTGTCCTACATATAATGCGTACGGTTTTTCACCCATTGCAGAAGGTCGAGCCAGGTGGTCCATAGCGGGAACCAATGTGACAGACTGGGAGATTGCAGGGGGAGTCAAGACAGTTGAAACCGTGCTCGGTGTTGTGGCGCTTCGATCGGGTTATCGAAGCACGACAATCCAGTTCAAGGATTGGACGACAGTCTTGACAGTCACAAATGGACAAATTACTGTGGGAACGCCTTGGCGTGCAGAAGTAGACGTTGCCATGGGCGGTTGGTTCGGCGAACTGGTATACTATTATTAAACCCGGTTTGCTTATCATCCCAGAGCGATACGAAGTCGCTTTCAGAAAATTCGTGGGGAATTTCGCATCCCAGAGAATATGATGCTTCAAGAACAGGAAGACCCTCCCATTGCGGAGGGTCTTTTCGCGTGTGCAGCATTTTTGGAGAATCGGGGGGGCATTTAGTATTAGGACCGTTGCCAAAAATTCTGACGTTTATCCCACGCTCCAGTGCAAGATATTAGTGGAGACCGGCGTCCCGAAAGTGTCTCAAAATCAAAATTTATCCCAAATCGTGGCACGAACTTCTCATGATCTTCACGGCCTGATTGTAGGGGCGCCCCTCGTGGGTGCCCGGTAGTGACCAGCCTCCGTGCCGGTCATTGCAGGAGGGCTGGCACGAGACCTGCCCCTACAAGGACGATGAATCGTGGCACGATTTTTGTGTATTCGAGAATTTTGAGACAGTCTCTCCCTTCCGGTCCATTCTATCGATATCATCGATCATGTTAAAAAATGTGCCGGCACGGAGGCCGGCACCCACTAACACTCCTGTCCTAAATCGGACATTAATTTTGGCGATTGCTATAGAGGCTATAGTTTCGCCCTTTTTGTATTCTGGACGGTTAGATGGTGAGATAATCCTTGAAAAAATAAGGCGTTCCGCACATACCCGGTTTTGTGTAAAGATTCTGGGAAGGAGGAACGCCAGTTGAAGAGATCTATACCAGATCCGTTCGGGATTGACGAGATTCATTTCAGAGCGTGTTTCAGCGCACCGAGTTTCCGTATCTTCGTTGCGCTGGTGGTCGGTTGGGTGCTCACTATGGGCAAGCACACTATCAGCCAGGTGATTCTGACCATGAGACTCCATGAATCCAAGCACTTCGCCAGCATCTACCGATTCCTCGGCAAGGGACGATGGGAGACTGACTTTGTCTCCTATTTCGTCTTCAGAATGTTGGTAGAAACGCTGATTGCAGAAGGGATCGAGATCCTTGTGGTGATTGACGACACCTTGAACAAGCACACTGGCAAGAAGATCTGTGGCGCGGGCTGGCAGCATGATGGTTCACTCCCAAAGCATACTAAGCAAAAGGGGTATGGAGTGTGCTTTGTCATCATAGGACTGGCGATTCGCCTTCCCGGCATCAGCGATCGCATGTTTTGTCTGCCATACGCTGCCCGCCTTTGGTGGCCGCCAAAGGCCAAGTTTAATCCCAAGAGCCTGCCCTACAAGACAAAACCCGAACTTGGATTGGATCTTATAAATCTGACTCATTCATGGCTCCAAGAGGGAGAAAGACTGAGAATTGTGTTCGACCTGGGATACTGCTGCGATACCATCCTCAAAGCACGACCCAAGAATGTGCACATTACAGGGAGGCTGAGAAAGGATGCAGCTTTGTTCGCTGTGCTGGAACCTGCTCCATTTACAGTGATGGGCAGACCTCGCAAGAGAGGCGCTCGACTGCCCTCCCTGGAAACGATGTTCCAGGACCCCAATCTGGGGTGGAATGAGATTAGGGTCTTCTGCTATGGAAAACAAACTAAGCTCCTGATACATCAGTTCACGGCGCTATGGTATCATAGCGCAGGGCAACAGCCTCTTTCGATCGTGTTGTGCCATGACCCGGCCGGCCACCCAATGCTGTTGACTTAAGCTGCGGGGACATTTTTGTACCTGCGGTAAAGCCATTTGTTTTTGCTTTGCTTGTTCACCCTTGGTTGGGGTGGTCGCTGACTGTTTGGTCGATAGTATTTGACACGATAGATTTCTTTGAGAATATCCTGAAAGATTTCGATGGCTCTTTCAGGATCGTCTGCGGCGAGCACGGCGGCTTCAGACGCGAGCGTCATGACCGCATTCTTGAACTGAGGTTCTCCGAGCTCTCCACCGAGTAACTGGGTGGAAATGGCCATGAGAGTTCTTGAGATCACAGCCATGATCGCAGCTGCAAAGAGTTCTTGCAGGACGCTGTTGCAGGTTTTGCCATGAAATTTTTCGATTTCGAGCCCAATCTTTTCATCCCGGAAATAGCTCTCGATTTCCCATCGCCTGAAATAGAGGTCAGTGATCTCCTGTCTCGGAAACTCCACCTTGTCGTAAAGATTCGTCAGGAGAACCGAGAGGGTTCCGTCAGGATTGGACAGTCTGATGACTCTCACTCTGATGGGCTTGGCGGCCTTTCGTTGTTCAGCCGTCACCTGGCTGAGATAGTTCGATGTCGGAGGAATCACGATTTCGGCTTCGCTCTTCCCGCTCCGAATGAATTCCTTTACTGTGGCGAAGGTGGACGTTGCGGGGCAACGTATCACGAAATAGCCTTTGAACTTGTCCAAAAGGTAGCTGAGAAATTCATATCCTGGGTAACCTCGATCCAGGAGCAAGACACTTCCCTCAGGCACGAGGGGCAGGAGATGTTTGGCTTGGTCCCGCTCCGAAGAATTCACCGGGACCACAGTTCTTGCGATGGGCAGACGTCTGAAGACGTCATAGAGCGTGCATACAAGACACTGAGGATAATGTCCTTTGCCCGCTTGCCCAAGTCCGCTCTCAGGATCAAACTCGGCCCTGAGCTCATCGGCGGCTGGAAGCGTATAGTCGGAGCCATCTATCGCATGAGTGGACATACCATGCCACTCGTCCTTCGGGCTCTTAGGCCAACACTCATAAGCCAGACCAACCGCATCATCGAGTATTTGCCGAAAGATCCTCCAATCCACCTTTTTGCGCGCCTTGGTGAGCGCGCTTCGATGGATCGCCTCGGCGTCAGGCCAAAGGCCAAGAATTCTGGCATGTCGAAAGAATTCACCGGATTTCATGTCCACTCCTTTACCCTTTCCACTGGCGGCAATGGACAAGATGAAGGTGATAAGCTTTCCAAAGGCGAGTTTTCTGTTTCGAGTAAAGTCCTGAGGCGAGCGTTTCTTGGAAGGGTCGATTTGTCCGGGAATAATGTGAAGAAATTTTTCAGCGTACGCGCTAAGTTGGCATGGTTCTTCAAAGCATAATGCGTGCCATAATAAAATCCTTTCAGCAGCTTGTTTTGAAAGAATTTATCGCGCGTAACTACCCGCATGTCAACACAATTCCTTCTGAATTCTCGGAGGTTAAACGTGAAAAATCAAGAACCCTTTCCTTAATTCAACAGCATTGCGCCGGCCACCATGCCAATATGGTGTTTTTCGATACGGACCCTCAGGCTGCACCACAGCAGATTATCGAGCGCTACGCTGCACGCTTTAGCATTGAGATGACCAATCGAGAGACCAAGAACCTCCTGGGTGCGGCTGAACCTCAGTGTCGGAAAGAGACCTCGGTAACCCGTGCCCCTATGTTTGCTTACTGGGCCTACTGCTTTGTAGTGCTTTGGTTCGTTGGGCAATTCGTCACTGCAAAGAACCTCGTTGCCGACCCGGCTCCCTGGTACTGCCGGAAAAAGTCGTTCACCTTTTCAGACATGCTGGCAGCAGCTCGAAGGAGTCATTTCTCGCTGAGAATTTATTCGAAAGCCAGCCGAATCAATAAGTTCGAAAAACTCAACGGCCCGCGCTCCACGCGCGGACTCGACCATGCAAGAATCGCGAAACTATAGATAGAGGATCTCCAATGCACAAGCCGATGGGCAGTTCACACAGAACGCTGTATACCTTGCGAAAACTCCGGCTGGGGCATCAACTCGAGTCTGCTCATGCGAGCACTGCTGAAATAAGGGCTGTGATCGTAACATTCTTCTACTGCTTCGATAATTCTGTATACGTCATCTTCATGAAGTTCATGGTGTACGGGAAGAGCGAGTATTCCTCGAGAGATCTGTTCGGTATTGGGCAACGAAGTTCGTCCGTAGAGCTGTTCGAATACCGGCTGAGAGTGAATTCCCCGCGGATAATGGATGCTGCTTGCTATCCCTCTCTCCTTGAGATGCTCGGCCAAGGTATCTCTATCGCACCCGAATTTATCTGCATCCACGTACACACAATATTGACGCCAGGCATGAAGTGAATTCGGTGTGACATGCTGTGAGCGTATTCCGGGAATAGCGGCAATTCCTATTTCGAGATGATGCGCATTCTTGCGACGAATTTCCAGCATTCGATCGAGGTGCCGAAGCTGTTCTCTGCCAATGGCTGCTTCGATATCAGTCATCCGGTAGTCCATACCCAACATCGTGTGATAGTCTTTTCGCGTCTCACCATGGGATCTCAAATATTTCATCTTCTCGTGGAGTTCGGCATGGGGTGTACATGTCATGCCACCCTCTCCTACGAATGTGTTTTTGGATGGATAGAAGGAATAACAGACAAAATCGGGAAATCCCCCGATGTCCTGCGCTTTATGCATTGTTCCGTGGGCCTGTGCGGCGTCCCATACAATCTTGAGATGATGTTTGTCGGCAAAATTGCTGACATCCTCTGTGTTACAGGCGTTTCCAAACAGATGTACAGGAGCGATTGCCCGGGTTCTGTGTGTAATCCGCTGTTCCGCATCGTTTAGATCAATGAGAAATGTTTTGGGGTCTATGTCGCACAGCACCGGCTTCGCCTGGGTCATACTGATCATTGCGGCCGACGCAATGAAGGCGAAAGACGGCACGAGCACCTCATCACCGGGCTTGAGAAAAGCCATATAGGCGAGATGAAGAGCTGCAGATCCATTTGAAGAAGCTACGGCATATTTCGCACCCACTTTTTCTGCAAACTCTATCTCAAAGGCTTCACATTCCTTTCCCTGACGGAATGCTCCGGACCGCAATACTCGTAATGCTGCTTCAATTTCAGAATCGTCGAGCTTCGTTGCGCTCATTTCAATCTGTTTCATTCCTGGGCTCTCCCGTAATATTTCGTATTATTTCAGATGAACATAGCGGCCGTAACCGATCCCAGTTCGCAGTCAAAGAAAGTAAGTCGGCGAAGACATTCCTGTAAGAAGTTCCTCTCCATAATCCTTTACTTGGCTGCAAAGGGTATGAATCGTGATCGCCACGCGATTGCCCATGACCTCCTGATTCGCCCTATTTGTCAGTCTTCATGTTCGTCGATGCCAAGGCGAGCTGTTTGTCGCAACAACAGTCGCCGTGCATCTTGAAAATTGCGAAGGAATTCTGGCGGCAGGAGTACATGGAACGGCAATGGAGTGTTCTAACTGCAGTCATAATTCATGTATTTTCGAATTTACTCAGCAGCAATTGAGTCGCCGCGCTCTGTTACATCTCCG
Source organism: Desulfomonile tiedjei DSM 6799 (assembly GCF_000266945.1). NCBI lineage: Bacteria > Pseudomonadati > Thermodesulfobacteriota > Desulfomonilia > Desulfomonilales > Desulfomonilaceae > Desulfomonile > Desulfomonile tiedjei. The sequence goes on along the minus strand of NC_018025.1, from coordinate 5,860,508 downwards.
AATTTCTGTGTATCACGCTCATAATGTGAATATACTGTTTCTAGGCACCACTCGGCGTCAACATAGCACTTGTATATTGATCCATGGATCTGCGGGCAGCCGACAGGCTCAATTTGAGTTTTTCAATCACGAGTTCCATCTGATAGTCGGTCATACCAGGGAAAAGTGGAAGCGTGATTTCCCGTTCCGCGATCAATTCCGTGAACCGCAAGTCTTTTCGCGGAGCCCTATCAGAAGATGAGAAAACCGAAAAACGGTGTACCGGCGGATAATGGATGCTGGTTTGAATTCCGGAATTTCTCATGGAAGCCATGACCAGAGGTCGGATATCCTTGTCCTCGAGAAATATCGGGAAGATGTGACAGGATGAGGACTCGATCAAGTTGTCGGAAAACGGTACGAATACCCCGTCAATATCCGATATAAGCTGCCTCATTTTTCTGGTGATCCATTTACGTTTCTCATTGTTCTCTTCCAATTTGGCCAATTGGACCCGTCCTATTGCAGCCCGTATCTCATCCATTCGATAATTGAACCCGGTTTCTACGACATCGTACGAAAAGCTATGCCCTTTGTGACGATCCCACGTGAGCGTAGTCATACCATGCGATCTGAGCAGCCGCACTCTCCGCGCAATTTCCGGATTGTCGGTGACAACCATTCCCCCTTCTGCTGTGGTCATGTTCTTGTTGGAGAAGAAGCTGAAACAGCCTACGTCTCCCCATGTGCCGAGTTTCCTGTCCTGATAAACAGCCCCGGGAGCATGTGCAGCATCCTCGATTATTTTTAAATTGTAAGTAGCCGCGAGTTCGCGCAATTGATCCATCATGCAGGGAAATCCGCCGTAATGAACCGCTATGATGGCTCTAGTTTTGGACGACAGCTTTTTTTCAATTGATGCGAGAGACAGATTCCAGTCAGAGAGATCTCCAACGTCTGCGAATACCGGGACTGCTCCCTGGTAGATGACGGCATTTGCTGTAGCCACAAACGTCAGAGACGGCAGTATCACTTCGTCGCCTGCTCCGATCTCGGCAGCGGCAAGTGCCAGGTGCAGGGCAGTGGTTCCGGAGGACACTGCCACAGCAAAATCTACTCTCAGATAGTCTGCAAATTCATATTCGAATTGTTCGATTTCAGGCCCCATGGAGATCCAGCCGGATTCCATGACACGGTTCACAGCGGTTCGTTCTTCGGGGCCCAAGGTAATGTCCGACAAAGCAACTTTCCAGTCCATGTTCACACCACAAAATGATCGGTTTTGTATCTGTTCGAATTGGATTTCACAAACGAGACGACTTCATCCAAACCTTGATCCAGCGTATAACCGGGTTCCCATCCCAAGAATGCTCTGGCTCGCGTGTTATCGCAGATCAAAGCCATTACCTCGCTCTTAGGCGGTCTCAAACGACTTTCCTCAGGCAATATCTGCTTCATTAGATCCATTCTCGACATGATGCGCTGAAGGAGATCCCCCATAGAGATCTTCTTTCCGGTCCCGACGTTGATCGTCATTCCTTCAATTCCGGGCACCAGTGCAGCAGCTATGAATCCGGCAACCGTATCTTTCACAAAGGTATAGTCTCTTTGAGGAGCCAGGTATCCGCACTTGATCACCGACTCGCTCAACAGTTGCGACACCATTGCAGGAATAAAAGCTCTGGAAGATTGTCTGGGACCGTAGCAATTAAAAGGTCGGATGGTAACTACAGGAAGATTGAATGAAAGATAGTAGCTTTCCGCTATTTTGTCTGCTGCAATCTTACTTGCGGAATAGGGTGATTGGCCCTGAAGAGGATGGTGCTCATCTATAGGGATGTACATCGCGGTACCGTACACTTCGCTTGTAGACGTATGAATCACCCTCTCTACGGATTCTTGTCTGCACGCCTGCATCACATTAAGTGTTCCCACTACATTCGTATCAACGTAGCTCTTGGGAGCATGATAAGAGTACGGTATCCCGATGAGAGCAGCCAGATGGAAGACGATGTCGCACCCCGAAACGGCCTTGGTGACTGAATCGATATCGCGAATGTCCCCGGATACAATCTCGAGTCGATTGTAGAGTTCACGGGGCAAGCCTTCGAGCAATCCGTGGGATTCACTTGAATTATACCTCACCATAGCCCTGACGCGAGCCTCGGATTTCACCAGTTCCTCACACAGGTGGGACCCTATGAAACCGCCCGCCCCTGTCACGAGAACTTTTTTGTCGGAAATTTTCATAATTGTATGATCCGAACCTCCCCTATTAAGTATCCGGTCTTTCATTGTGAAGTGTGCTCTATCGCTTTCGCATTTTGAATCAGCCTATTGCGATCGGATAAGAGGCTTCCGTTTCCTGATTGCAGAAGATGCCCATGATTAGAGTCCAGGACAGAAAAGAAACGTTTCAGCATGAGCTTGTCGGCAGGATTCAAGAAGCTCTGACTTATCTTGAAAAGGCGATTTCCTTCGCCAGGATCGGGCAACTCCGGCCTGGAGTGGATTGAGATGCCGGGCACGCCGGAATCTGCATATGCGGAACTGAATTCAACATCACTCGTTTGACTTTCGGATTCCCAGTCAAATTGCGTGTTACGCATCTTGACCCCGTTCTCCTGATACATGGAGTAGAATTCAAGGAGCCTGTCTAGGCGGATGGGAGAGCTGGCAGCTTCTATGAAGGTTTCTCCCTTGTTCTGAAGCACCATACTATTCAGTGCAGTTCGAGCCGCATATCTCGATGACGAAAACCTCATGGGACTGCGTGGAATGAAAGATGGGATATCGTGAATCTTGCGATCGTAATACTTTCTGACGATTTCTACTTCGTTCTCCAAAATGTTCGACAATCGCATAATCCCATATTTCGTGCTGCCGTTTCTCATGCCTGTGGAGATCCTCAGGTAGTGTTCGCCCAGGAGATGCATAGTCCGCTCTCCATCACAGAAACAATCCTTCAAGTAAGGAGACAGGAGACAAAATCCATGGCAATCGAGACGTCCGGCCATATCCACGAATTTTGCCGTTTCCAGAAACTCGGTGAGAAATAGGACAGGCTCGTTCAGAGGTAAGGCCGCAGGAGTATTGGGACGGTTGTAGATAATCCAGTTCACATTGAAGCACTTAAAGACGCTCTCGATTTCTTCATGAAAGCCGAAAGGATAAAAGTAGCTGTGGAACGGAATTTGGTTCGTGTTGATATATTCGAATGTGTCGTTGATTCTCGTGAGTCTGTGGCAAGAATCCTCCAGTACCACCAGTTGCTCGATATCCAACCTGAGGAGTTCTCGACAAATATGCTCCCCCAAATGGTCCCCGGCACCCACAACGGCCACTGTCGTTCCAGCGAACTTTTCTTGGAGATTTTTCACATCCAGAGAGACTTCCGGTATTCCCAGAAGATCGGTAAATCGGATACCTCTGAAATATCTTCGAACGGAAGCGTGAGACCTGGGAATTGACGGAATGGATGAGACTATCAGCACATTACTTAAACCTGCCTCCTGACAACGCTGACGAACCTGATTCAATGCATCGGTATTTGCCGAGGCGAACGCTATGACAACCTGATCTATTTCGTAGAGCGTTTTCAGGAAAGAGAGGTCATGCCCTGTTCCGATAATTTTTACTCCGTAAATGGAGCGATTCCTCATTGCCGGATCGTCATCCACGAACCCGAATATCTTCACTCCAGGTTCGAATTTCAGGCGCTGCAGAGTCTCTGACCCCAGCCGACCTGCTCCGTAGATTATTACGTTTCGCTCCGGACCTCCTGGCTGCCGCTGCATTTCGGTTTTCTCAAGCGCAATTCGGTGCATGATGCGAGATGCCCCGAGCAATACCGACAGGACGAATGGATAGAAAATCAGCACGGCCCTGGATAAACCATTCCCGCTGAAGAGGAAAACATTCGCTACCGTCAAAATAATGCTGGAGAGTAGTGAACATTTCGCAAGTAGCAACAGGTCGGTTACGGAGAAAAAGCGAGGACTCCTGGTGTAGAGTCCCATCAAAGGAAACAAGACGAGATTGATCACTACAACCATGCCCAGAGCAGGAAGACTGTTCTCATAATGGAGAGCCAAGGTTTCGAATCGCACAGCGTGAGCGATCATGAACGCAAGGATCGAAAAACCGAGATCGGCCAACAACTGAATTCCCAGTTCTCGATACTGGAACAACCTGGAGACAATGCCTCCCTCGAAGAGCGTTGCCAATAGCGCTTTAGTAAGAAGTGCTATGTCGCTCCATACGGTTTGACGAGCAATGTACTGGATGTCTCGATCCAGTTTGTCCGGAAGTATGTGTTCCAGGTAGTAGGTTTCTCTATCGGCTCCCGGTGGAAAGAGATCTTCCTCATTGCGATGGAGCACCTGATTGATGCCTGCTACTCCGGGTCTGACTGAAAGAGCCACATCCCACTTGTCTCTATAATGACTTACAAATTTGGGATCTTCCGGCCGAGGGCCGACCAGGCTCATGTCACCCAGCAGAACGTTGAAGAGCTGCGGCAGTTCATTTAACTTGGTCCGGCGGAGAAGAGTTCCGAACGGAGTCACTCTTACGTCTCTTTCGCCGCACAGTTTCAAGTCAATGGTATCCGCATTGTCAACCATAGTCCTGAATTTCAGCATCCCAAAATGTTTGCCGTACCTGCCGACGCGAATGCAGCGATAGAGAACAGGACCTTTCGATTCCATTTTGATCAAGATCGCGATCAGAAGCATCAATGGTGATGCAATGAAAATACCTATCGATGCTACAACTATATCGAAGAAGCGTTTAAGCTTCATACGGCTGCTCCTCTCGATACGTGCTTGCCGGAACGTACAGGTCAGGGTTACTCCGATGCCCATTGGGAGAAAGGAAGGGAATAGCATCTTTCAAGGCATCTATTCGTTCCTGGACGTACTGGAAATCTTCAACTCTACCAAGATCGAACCATATGCCGTCGAAGGGATAACACATGACGGGTCTTTCATTGTGGATAAGCATTTTCACCAGCTCGGGAAAGTCGAGATATACTCCCGGATGTATGTAATTGATAATTTCCCGTTGAAAAATGTAAATGCCGGTGCTCACCTCATAGTCTATGGTCGGTTTCTCTTCGTATTTCAGAAGACGGTAATCTTTCCGGTGAAGCACGCCGTAATCGATGTGAACCTTGCGTCTGTGCACCGCTATTGTCGCCACAGCCTGCCGTTCTCGATGAAACTGGAGCATGTCTTTGAAATCCAAGTCACTGAGGATATCTCCATTCATGACGAGAAAAGTGTCATCGAGGTCCGGGATGAGGGATAATGGCCCGCTGGTTCCAAGGGGTACGTCTTCCAGAGAATAGTCTATCTTGACGTCAAGATGGTTTCCGTTACCCAGGACAGCCTTAACCAGATGAGCCAAATGCCCCAGAGCAAGTGTTATGTGATCAAAACCATTATGTTTGAGTTGTCGAATCACGATCTCCACAATCGATTGCTGATTTACCGGCATTAAAGGTTTGGGCAAAATGGTCGTATACGGGAGAAGTCGTGTCCCTTTGCCACCTGCGAGAATTATTGCTCTCATTGAAAATCCCTCGCTCTGTTCCTTTGACATTAAAGAATGCGTCGCTCTTGCGTAATTCCTCTAATTCATCAATTTCAGATTACTTTTCCCATGTCGTATTAACCTGTAAGTAGCATTTTTTGTTCAGCATAATGTTCACAGCCGACATCCTTACGTAATGACAGCAACACTCCCGCACGGGTGTTCCCGGATTCACGGTTGCTCAGCCCCGATTGCAGGTCTCGAACAGGTTCAGGGAGAAAAACGTTCCTCGTGTCGCAACAACAACGGCCGATGCCCAGTTACCGAATCGGAGCCGTTCGAACCGTTATTTCCTTCATGTAAGATATTGGTTTCCCCCCCTGAATACATGCTTAGGTTTTCTTTCGTGTTATTAATAGCTGTTTCAGCCCCTCAATAAATATGAATAGATCTTAGAATAGTGAGCGTCTCGCCTCTCAAACGAGAAAACTCACAGAACCATTTCACTAACCACGTTAACTCTATTTCGAGCTCATCACATGGTAATTACATGGCAGGACTCTTGTATCGCAGAGTCCTCTCTCCTCTGTGCAAAAAGTTTGGCTGTGCCAACCAAAATTCACCTTGTATCAATTAATCCTCGGACTCAACAGCTCGCGTCGGGTCCCCGGAAGCCTTTTCTCTACGCATTCAACCGGAAGCAGTTACTGTTTCCCGGCTTGATTCCTAAGTATTAGTGCTCGCTCTATGACTCTGTTCCCCACCACAGAAATTTATCGTTACCAATTTTTGTAACTTGTCGAGCATTCTGATCCTCTATCAAGATAGCTCATTGTTTATGCAGATCTAATGCCAATTCGATCTAGAAAGTTCTAAAACAGAAAGTACCTAAAATTACAATGAAAGTAGGCGTCGTTTCGATCAAGTGAGAAAAACATATCTCTCTGATGTGAGAGAAAAAAGCCCATAAAACAAAATGCAGGTTCGAAATGTCAAGCACTTACCAGCATTCTCATTGGGTATTTTTTAATCTGTACCATTTCCGAGCACGCGCATCACAACAAAGACGAAAATCAGAAAAGGGGTACAAAATGAATAGTTCCTAACCATGTTGAATGGAGAATAGATGCCAATAAAAACGATCTATGGGAAAAAAGACATCAGTATACGTTTTATTCCCATTCAACTAGGTCTTAATTGCATACAAAGCCAAAACAACGAGTCCAAACACAATGAAAATAGACAAAACCGCTATCGCACTTTTCACCGTCGAAGTCTCATGCATCTCCCGCAAACCTATAATCATCAGTACTATCCAATAGACTATGGCAATTAAGGCTCCCACCAGAGGTATTGATTCGAGGAGATGGGGTGCGCTTGAATAGGAGGTGACCCTGAGAGTACGCTGAAATTCCTTGTCCACTCCCTGAACCATAAGCACCAGGTGAACCAGTCCTGCCACGACCAAGAGTACAACCGGGTACACTATTGCCGCACCGATGAAAGCGCACACAAAGCCGATTACGATTCCGACCAGGCTTACCGCCCCTCCCATCTTTCCGAGGAGCGTCAGAATTAGCAATGCCAGGGGAGTGCTGAGAGCGACGGAAAAGATCCCGAACAATATGGGATTGCCGTATCCACCGTCCGGGGGCAGCTTGGAAAAGAAAGCCTGTGGAGACAGGAGGCTCTTCCAGGCGGTCTGAAAGTATGCGTTCCAAAGACCGTAATTTTCCCGCTCTTCCCACGGACATTCGTGCCAAAGCTCGTCTGAAGAGCTGGAAGACAGCTCCGCTTCCGGATTCCGGGCCTGTGACATCTCAGGATGTTCGGGAAATTGTTCGTGATCGGGTGTCTCTCCGAGCTTCCTTCCACAATGACGACAGATCTCGGCAGTCGGCACATTTTTTCCCGAACACGAAACACATAAGATGCTGTTGTTACCCGAACGAAGTGCGAGTTCATCTTCGGTCAAGTAGCCGCGTGCGACCAATTCGGATAAAAGTTTCTTCAGAGCAGAAGGTGCCAGTTCATGACGACGCATTAACTCGTTATCGTGCAACCCTTTCTTCACATCTTCAGCAAGAGTCGACACAAGATCCGGGTCGAAATTTGAAGACTCCTTCGTGCCGGCTGCCGCTGCCGCTTTCATGGAATCGGTTTTTTGATCCGGTTGAATCAACCCGGCTTCCTGTAGTTTCTTACGCACTGAGTCGAGGCCTTTATCGGACAGCTTGTATTTTTCTTTCAGCTCGGCATCGCTCAAACCAGCCCTGATATCCACCAAAATCTGTTTAGCACTTATCGATTTAGCCATAGGAAACTCTGATTGTGTTATAGGAATGCTTCATGACCATACCACATTCGAGACAACACGGGAACTTTTGAAGCACAATTTTTTTCACATGTTCGGTTTGTTTTTCATCTTATACATGCATTGACAAAAGCAGCCCAATTTGAAAACATAGCAGTAATTATTCATTGCTCAAGGGAGGGGAAGATGGCGTTCTACATTATTCTAAGCCGAATATCGCCCGAAGCGTTCAGTGATCCGAAAGATTTCACAAAAATTGCCAAAACCGTCTCGGAGCGGATAAAGAAAGAGTGCCCCGGGGTGACCTGGAAAAGCAGCTTCGTGACATTTGGAAGATTCGATGTTGTGGATATTGTGGAATCGAACGATCCTCAGCAAGTATCAAAGGCTGCACTGATAATTCGCGGATATGGTAAGACCCAAACCGAAACCATGCCTGCAACTCCCTGGGAGGATTTTTTGAAAACGCTTGGATAAGCTGAGAATCACATTATAGCAAATGACAGAATTTTTGTCCGATTGCGAAAAACGCTTCTAAAAATTGGTGGGTGCCGTGCCTCCGTGCCGGCACATCTTTCATAACAAATCGAGGAGTTTTCGGCCGGCAGCGACGCCGGCCCTACCGCTCCCTATAAAGGGTAAGGAGCAGAAATTAGGTCAACTGCTATAGTAAGAAGCAGCGCTATTTGCTTGTGCGGATGAATGGTTCACCTTTTTTCGAACAGGGAATGTAAGAGAGGCAATCGGAGTCTGCGTCGGCTGAAAAAAAGACTGGATTATTGCAGCACATTCAATGTTCGGCAGGTTCACCGATCTAAGAAATCATAGGCTACTCTTCAGAATGGTGATATTCGAATCCTTTATGACGGTGAATCTCGCCGGTAATCATGTAGATGACGTCTTCTGCTATATTGGTCGCGTGATCCGCTATGCGCTCCAGGTGACGAGATATAAGAAATAAGTGAATCAAGGGTTCAATGTGCTCCTCCTTGGCTTTGCGAATCTCTTCTGCAAACTGTAGTTGCATGGCGCTTTTCATGAAATCGACTTCATCGTCTTGAGCGCAGACACGATACGCTAAATGCAGGTCAAGGTTTACCAGCGAGTTAAGACTTTCTTCCAGCATTTCACCGGCACGCTGAGACATGGTCACATAGTCGAAAGGAATAGGTAATTCCAGCTTGGATGCGACCACTTCCGCTTTTTGGGCGATGTTCACGGCCAAATCGCCGATGCGTTCCAGATCGTTATTGAGTTTCAGTACGGAAATAATATAGCGAAGATGGTCCGCGACGGGTTGATGAAGTGCAAGAATCTTCAGGCATTCTTCTTCAATATCGACCTCTTTCTGATCGATTTCCGCATCCCCAATTATTACTTTTCGGGCAAGATCCGCGTCCCTGCATTCGACTGCTCGAATAGCCAGACGGAACCGCTCTTCCACGAGAGTTGCAAGAGAAACGACTTGTTTTTTCAGTCTATCAATGTCTCTTTGCAGTCTGATTCGCATTCTCGATACTCCTCATATCGGAATTGATTACGTGCTTCGGCAATATACGTATGAGCGCCATCATCTGGGCAACATCTCGTGTAAATCTTTCGAATCGGCTGGAAGGAAGATGGAAAAAGTACTGCCTTTTCCCGGAGAGCTCTCCACGCCGACTCTGCCTCCATGTGCGTGGACTATGTGTTTTACGATAGCCAGTCCTAACCCTGTCCCTCCGATCTTCCGATCTCTCGCCTTATCCACGCGATAGAAGCGCTCGAAAATCCTTGAGAGGTGCTCCTGAGAAATACCGTATCCCTGGTCCTTGACGCGAATGATGATTTCCTTTGGACCACGATCGGCTGAAATGGAAATCGTCTTTCCCGAGTCACTATACTTGATGGAATTTTCCACCAGATTCATGAGAGCCTGTTCCAGAAGGCTGGGATTGATTCGGGCAACCAACTCGTCGGGAGCCCTGAAATCGATCGTCATATCCTTGTCTTTGGCTTTTTCCTTTGCTTCTTTGACAACCAATTCAAGGACGTCTCGAACCGACCCGATATCAAGAAGCACTTCTCCTCGTTCCGTATCCCTTTCTATCCTTGACAGACTGAGAAGATCGTCGATTATCGCATCCAGGCGATTTGTGTGCTTCAGCATAATATCCATGAACCGTTCAGCGTTCTCACGATCTTCCCAGGCCCCTTCTCGCAAGGTCTCAAGAAAACCCTTGATGGATGTGATGGGAGTTTTCAGTTCATGGGAAACATTTGCGACGAAGTCTCGCCGTATGTTTTCGAGAGTTTTTAACCGAGTGACGTCGTTCAACACGATAAGCGCTCCCAGAACATTGCCTCGAGTATCGCGGAGCGTGGAACCTCTGGCCTGAAGAAACACATCCGAGGGTCCGATAATCATGATATCACCTTCAAGCGGATCTCCGCATGCAAGGGTATCCTCGACGAATCGATGCAGTTCCGTATGGCGAATCGCCTCTTGAATCGTCTTGCCTTTCACCTTATCGAGACTCGTCCTGAACAGCCGTTCCGCAGACTTGTTGAGCCGCACGATACGTTCTTCAATGTCCACGACCATGACCGATTCGAGCATTCCGGATAATACTGCTTCAAGCTCGTTACGCTGCCGCAGGATGGCAGCGATACGTGAATGCACCTCTTCGGACATGGTATTCATTGCATCCGTCAGAGCCTCAAATTCAGATGTATCTCTTTCATTCAAACGGTGCTCCAGATCTGAATGAGTCAGCATTTCCGCAGCAGTTCGATACTGATGCAGACTTTTAGCTAGTTTTCGAGACCAGTAAAAACTAAGAAGAGCCGGGAGCCCAATCAGAAGAATCCAGAACAACGGAACCCGGGTCCACTGGAAAAAATCGAAAGAAATCTCCGGCGATGCCGCTCGCACGACACCAATAGTATTCCCCTGATTTTGGACCGGAATAGCAACAAAGAGTACAGTGGCATTCATTGTAAGACTTTTTCGGGTTGCCATCCCGGTTTTTCCGCTCAACGCTTCCTTAATTTCAGGCCGATCGAAGAATTGATCCATATTGGCAAGATCTAATTGTGAATCGCCGAGAATCACTCCATTCGGCAGAGCCACTGTGATACGACTGGAAGGATGCCTACCGAGTTTCTTCAGCATAGCATCGATTTCGGGAGCATTCTGTTCAGAAAATCGGTCTCCAACGAGTTCCCGAGCTATGTGAGCCTCAGAAAGCAGTTCATTCACAGCTCGTTCGGTAAATTGCTCTGTCGCAATTCGAGACACGTACCAGCACATAGTGATCAGGGACAAGAGTACAATCAGCAGAGATGCGGGGTAGAATCGCCAAAAGAGGGTCGGCTTAGTTCCCATATGCAGGCCTCCGACCGCGGGATAAGTACTCGAGCCTATCAACAATGCTCAGGCGTGTCAACAATGAGAGAATTCCGAGGACTTGGCGTGCGGAGTCCTCTGTCTTCGACTGAAATAGTCGGACCACTGGTGGAGCAATGGCGGGATTGACCTGAAGCTGCCGCGACATGATTACGGAAGTGTTCCACAGCTTAACTGCAAAGATGCATGCATTTCAGGTTGCTTCCTTAAATCTGTAACCCACGCCCCGGACAGTTTCTATGTGATTTCCTGCAGATCCCAGCTTTTTGCGCAAACCGACTATCTGTACATCCACAGACCGGTCCGTTACAGGGTAATCGTCTCCTTTCACGCCGGTGATGATCTGGTCTCGACTGAAAACCCATCCCGGGCGCCTGGCAAGGAAGTGAAGAATCCTGAACTCTGTTGCCGTAAGAGTCATGGAAACGTTCTTCACCAGGACTTCATGACGTGTAGGATCGATAACCAGGTCATGAATGCGAAGAACCGTATCTTCGCTGGCCTGGTGTTGTTTTCGCCGTCGCAGTACTGCTTTTATTCGTGCGAGAAGCACGCGGGGACTGAAAGGTTTGGTAATGTAATCGTCAGCGCCCAATTCGAGCCCTGTCACCACGTCTGCATCCTCGCCTTTGGCCGTAAGCATTACGATCGGGATTGCGGCGGTGGCGGGATCGCGTTTCAATTCCTTACATACATCGAGACCGTCAACTCCCGGAAGCATAAGATCCAGGAGCACCAGATCCGGACTTTCTTCCTTGGCTTTCTTAAGAGCTGTTTCACCGGAAAGAGCTGACGTAACCTGATACCCGTCTTTGGAAAGGTTGTATCGTACTAACTCGAGTATATCTTCTTCATCATCAACGACGAGGACCTTTTCTCTGGCCATCGTTATCCCTCGCGATATCATCGGAATCGTACTCATAATGAGACGGTTAAGCGAATTGTAATGCGGATGATTTTCAGAAGCAAACGGAAACATTTCACATAAGCCGTCGTTGTATCCGCTTGGATTTTCATGTCGGCCATATTTCTAAATGCTTCCGACCTGCAACCGCACTCTCTCAAGAAACTGCGTCAAACCGCAGACAATCTTTTATTGTTATCAACGAATTCTTTACGTGCCTTAATTCTCGGCTCAATTCATGCAAATCTTTCTGAGTAGCTTCGAACTCGTCGAGCCTTCCTATTATCTTCTCCAGAGCTTTGTTTTGCATATAGACTGTATCGAGAACACGATCGATTTTTGCATGCATGGATCTCACTTCCTCAGGAACAGGTAGCACTCCCATTCTTTCATACCTCCCTTCATCCTCTCGGAATACAAGCCAAGCCCGTACAAATACAACAGCACTTTGTTAGGATCGCATTCGGATTTCGTGAGTATGTAATGAATCCGTCTAAACAAAAGACAATGATACATCTGCGGCATATGATACCGATTCACTTTTCTTTTCTTAATCTGAGAGGCTGGAGGTATCCTTCGCTATCTTATATGCATAACTGCGAAATAGTATGACACTGGTATTCTGCACATCAGGTCGCTTGAGGGAGGCGGAACTAGCGAAGATTTTTTCCAATCCTCATGCAATCTTAGCAGAACGTTTCTAACCTGTTATGGATTCTACATTATATTTGAGGTGAACGATGCCCGATTCGAAAATTAACAAAGTGAAATGTCCTATTAGTAGGAAGATTCGTAATGGATCAGTAAGTGAAGGATCTACCTCATTTGATTACCGCAAATCTCTTGAATGTGCTACCGATGTCCTGATCAGGGCTTCTCTGGATGGGGACAGCCTTCGTGTACGAATTTTGCTCGAGCTTGGAATAAATGTAAACTCCCGTGAACGTATTTTGGGATCCACACCTCTGATTACGGCAAGTCTGGCAGGACAGCTTGAGACTGCCAGGGATCTCCTGGATTTCGGTGCGGAGATAAACGCTCAAGACAATGATGGGCGGACGGCTCTGATGGAAGCTTCCCTGGCCGGACATCCTCAATTGGTAAGTTTGCTTCTTCGCAGAGGCGCAGACATCCATATCTGCAATAAGTACGGGACAACAGCACTCCTTGCAGCTTGCATTACCGGACAAACGGACGTTGTCGAACTATTGGTTGAATCGGGAGCAGACATCAATGCTTGCAACCGGTATGGAAAAACAGCCGTTATGGAAGCAGCGCTTTCGGGGTCGGTGGAAACCGCGGAATTGCTTATCCATAGGGGTGCGAATGTCAACTGCAAATCCCTGGATGGAAAGACGGCATTGATGCTCGCTGCCGGAGCGGGGCACCTGGAAATGGTCCGCCTTCTCATGGATCATGGTTCCGATGTCAGCCAGAAAGACATTCACGGAGACACGGCAGATACCATCGCTCGTCGAATGGTTCGGCATGAAATAAGCGCATTTTTTGCGGTTCGAAAGAAGAATACCGGATTGAATTTTGGAAGCGCTGCATAAAGTGGACTGAAATGCGTAAACGGCCGAATTTGACAAGCCCCATTGCACCGGATCGATGTTTATAAAGTTCTAACCTGCCATTAGCAATGTCTTTACAGCCTGTGTGAAAAATAGCGACAAATCTATTCCCTGGTTCGCTTCAGTCCGGGGTTTTCTTTTGGTGTAGAAGAGGCATTTCCCCCCGAAATTATTTCTAGGTCCATTCAAAAAAGGAGGACACGTATGGAGAAATTCATGTATGTGACCGCACGTGGCAAAAGGGCATCATGGGCAATGACTGCTGCTATCGCTCTGGCATTCATGGCATGTCTTGCTCTGTCTATGACAGCCGTGCCCAGGGTTTTCGCCGCTGAAGTCGAATCGGTGAGCGGCGCCGGCGCTTCTTTCCCTTACCCGGTTTATTCCAAATGGGGTAACAGCTACAGCCAGATTTCGGGACTGAAAATCAACTACCAGTCTATCGGATCTGGAGGCGGAATAGCTCAAATCAAGGCGAAATCTGTTGATTTCGGCGCATCCGACGAACCGATGAAAGCAGCGGAATTGGACAAGGAAGGACTCATACAATTTCCCATGATCATGGGCGGAGTCGTCCCCGTAGTGAATATAGAAGGCGTCCGCAGAGGAAAACTCAGGCTGACTCCCGAACTCATTTCAGACATTTATCTTGGAAAAATCAAAAGCTGGAACGATCGAAGAATCCTTGCAGTAAACCCGGACCTGAAATTGCCGGATGAGGAGATCACGGTCGTCCACAGAGCCGATGGATCGGGAACAACCTGGATTTTTACGACGTATCTCACTGAAGTATCAGAAGAATGGAAATCGAAAATCGGCTCTGGAAAAACTGTTTCCTGGCCGACCGGATTGGGTGCCAAAGGCAATGAAGGTGTTTCCTCATTGGTTGCGAAAACTTCCGGATCGATAGGATATGTCGAGTTCGCATATGCATTGAAGCAGAGGTTGAAATACGCGCTTCTGCAGAACAGCACCGGCAGATTCATATCGCCGACGATTGAAGCTTTCCAGTCGAGCTGTGCAAACGCTGATTGGAAGAATGCCGCGGGTTTCTACATGGTCCTGGTCAACCAGCCTGGGGAAAAGAGTTGGCCCATTACCGGCGCTTCATACATTCTGGTTCACAAAGATCAAGCCGATGCACAGAAGGCAAAAGCTCTCTTGAAGTTCTTCGACTGGTGCTTCAAAAATGGGGCTCAACAAGCTATCAGTCTGCATTATGTACCTATCCCCGACAAAGTGTACGATATGGTCGAATCCAACTGGAAAAAAGAGATCTCATCGAGCGGTCAGCCGGTGTGGGAGACAAAAACCTCCAAACGCGGCGAATAATACCATTATTGACAAGGAATATTGGGGGGACCTCTTTGTAGAGAAAGTCCCTCCAAACCCCGGGACGCCAAGTCAATCTTACGACGGAATAGCCGATAATGGGCTGGCCGTGGATTGTGGCTGGTGCCTTACAGCTTCGGGCGGGGACTCGTCGTCGGTTATCGGGTCAAATTATAACAATTGCCAAAAATTCTGACGCTCATCCTACGCTCGAATAAAAGCTATTAGTGGGGATCGGCGTCTCTATCGGTCCATTCTATCGATATCATTGATCATATTGAAGATGTGTCGGCACGGAGGCCGACACCCACCAATACTCCTATCTCAAAGTGAAAACGATCATTCTCAAGAAAACGTGCAGTTTTCTATACTTCAGCACAAACAGCGGCCGGTCGCATGCCCCTCCATCCGATTTTTCCCGGCAAATCATCCGGTTTCCTCCAGCTTACGAGACGCGGTATCAAACCTTTGGTTCTTCACCTGTTTATCGATCGTTATTCCACGAATCTCACGAATTTTTTGGATTCAGTCTGATGACAAATTCCTGGCGCTCATGAGGATTCCTTTGTTTATCCTCCGAAAACGGTTTTCGGGGAAGGCTTTTTTCAAGACTATCTAAAAAAGGTTTGAACCGTACTGCCATACAAATCGGCAAAATTATGGTATGAATTGTAGAAATGCTTCAAATGACCAGATATGCAATGAATCCCGCATCGGCTGCAGCATTGCAGGACAATAGATCATTGCGGATATGGAAACCGGATGCTCCTTAATACCTTTTGTCATGTGCCGGGAATTGGGCTGAAATCAGAAGCCAAACTTTGGTCTCAGGGACTTTTGCGCTGGGAAGATGCACTATCCGCCCCATCGGACGTGCAACGACGATATCCTTTTCTGCAAAGTCGGATGGAGGAATCTCTCCAGTACATGGAGCAAAGAGATCCCGGTTATTTCGGCGATCATCTCCCTTCCGACTGTTTGTGGCGAATCTTTCCTGAATTTCGCGATTCCACAGCGTACCTGGATATTGAGACCAACGGTTTGGCCGGTCATCGCGCGCGCGTGACCACCATCGCGTTATTCGACGGCAAGATCGTCAGATATTATGTAACAGGTGAGAACCTGGAGCAATTTCGTCAAGATATATCTCAGTATAAGGTGCTGGTGACGTACAATGGCGTTTGTTTCGACGTGCCATTCATAGAACAGTATCTCCATGTTCCCATGAATCACGTCCATATCGACCTGAGATTTCTCTTGAAGAGCCTCGGCTATACCGGTGGGCTCAAGGGATGCGAGAAAAAATTCGGGATCGACCGCAGAGAACTTGATGGAGTAAACGGCTATTTTGCCGTGCTCCTCTGGAGAGATTTCCGAGAGAACAAAAACGACAAGGCTCTCGAAACCCTCCTCGCATACAATGTGCTCGATGCGGTAAACCTCGAATTCCTCATGGTGAGCGCGTACAATCTGAAGGTCCAGGGAACCCCATTCGCTGATACGCACTGCTTGAGCCTTCCGGAAGCCGTGGAAAACCCGTTTCGCGCAGACCTGGAAACCGTCGAGCGCATAATTTCGTACATAGAACACACATCTTCTTAATGTCGCCGCCAGCAACGAAATCGGGGGGAGTAAACGAGGTCAAACGATGTGTTTTACTATTGCCTCATTTACGTGTTTTCAGTTACTTATCGCAAAAGCCGTCATTGTGCTTCATATTTTTTAACAAGATTATTTAAAAAAACTTGACAACCATCTAAAAAAATGGTTTTTTCACGGCCAGCGACAAACCAAACCTAATCCTTCCTTTGGCCCGTTTCCGAACGGGCATTTTTTTTTGTAAAAGACCATAGAGCGATTGCTGAAAATTCTGACGCTTATCCTACGCTCGAATACTTGCTATTAGCGGGAGCGGCGTCCTTAACAGTCCATTCCGTCGATATTATTGATCATATTGAAGATGTGCCGGCACGGAGGCCGACACCCACCAATACTCCTATTCTCGATCGAGATTAATTTTGCGAATTCGTATGGGGCATCGACCATCTGGGGGAAGGGTTGTTCCCTGGAGTCGAGATCGAAACGTCCACAATTATCGGGCGCAATATGGTTGACGGGAACATTTTCTGAGCTATAATTTGAGCAACAGGCGAGCACGATTCTTGGTCGATCCGGGTCTCTTTGAGCCCGGATCGACTGCGTTTGGGACGGCTTATTGCCGAAGCGCGCATCCAACCGATGTGAGTGGGGGGCATTCCTTCCGGCCGAGATAAACTTTGCAACCGTGTCAGACTCATGGATATCTGCATCGGGTCCTGGCACCTTGGCAATAGGGTTCTATACCGATTGTCCTGATCTTTTCATTTATGATTACCCAGGCTTTATGCAGGCCCGGATCGAAATTCGTTTTCTCACAGGGAAACCGGTCACATTGATAGCAAAAATCTATCTGCTTTTCCTGGTGACACTTGCGTATTCCACAATTCCTAAATAACTTGCATTGTTCATTGCGACATCCCCTGCAGTTTTCCGCGGCAAAATAGTCAAGCATCTCTTTGAAATCAGGATACTTGCTGAAAATTGGGTTTTCCAGAAGCGTCTCGAATCGTTTGGCGTTGAGGTGGAAATTTCCCAATTTCTCTTTGAGTTTGAGGCTCAATGTACGTATATCCCCGTCCACATGTGCAAAACACGTCTCGCAACAGAGGCCGCAGGGAGCTATGGACTCCTTGATTTCTTCATCGGTCATGCTCTTTTCTCCTTTGGTTGAAATACTTACTTCTCCGGGGCGTATCTCTTTCGATCATACCTGTTGCAGTTCGGAAGGAAAGTGGCATAATCGTCATATTAGTGGGTGATATCGCCATTCTCTGCATTTCCGGAGAAACCGATGAAGAAAGTCACTATTCTTGCGCCTTACAACACTATGGCAACAACCATTTTCGGACCTATGGATATTTTCAACCAGGCGGGACGATTGTGGAATCGAGTGACGAAATCTCCGCAGACTCCGTTCTTTGACGTGATAATCGCCTCGGCGGACGGACTACCCATTAGATCGGTGAATAACGTGTCTATCCAACCTCATTGCAGCATTACGGATGTTCACCAAACCGATCTGATTGTCATCTCCTCGGCTACCTACATCGACAGAATTCTTGAAAAGAATCCGGAACTAGTACCCTGGATACGCGATCACTACCATCGAGGGGCACATGTAGCCAGTATTTGCACAGGTGTCTTTCTGTTGTCCGAAACCGGACTGCTCGACGGCAAATCTGCCACTCTTCACTGGGGGTTTGCCGACTTGTTCCGCAAAAGATATCCGCAGGTGAAACTGGAACAGGACAAAATGTATCTCGATCACGGACGTCTCTATTGTTCGGCTGGGGTAAGCGCAGGTCTGGACCTTTCTCTGTACCTGGTGGAAAAATTCTGCGGTCGACAAGCGGCTGTACAGTCCGCCAAAACCATGATTCTGGATATGGGTAGAGTATCGCAGGCTCCGTACGAGCATTTCTTCTTTCCGAAAGATCACGGCGATCCTTTGGTTGTGAGAGCCCAGGACTGGCTGCAACAGCATTCATCTGAGAACATCGATTACGAGCGGCTGGCCCGGGAACTTCGCATGAGCCGTCGATCCATGGAGCGGCGCTTCAGGCAGTCACTTGGAGTGACTCCATTGGGTTATTTGCAGAAATTGCGAGTGGAAAGAGCCAAAAGTTTGTTGGAGGAAGGTACCCAGACTTTCAGCGAAATCACCTATCAAGTTGGGTACGAAGACATTCCATTTTTCAGAAAACTATTTATCAGGCTTACCGGTTTGAGACCGAACGAATATCAGCGAAGATTCAGGGGATGCTCCGGAGAGGTCTACAACGGCTCTGAGGAGGAATAACGGCGCGCAAGGAAATACAGGAAGCCTTTTGTAAGTGGACCATGTCTTTAGTTGAGATGGAGAGCCACAGGATTTCTCAGTGATGTTCATAAGATAGCGAAGGCTGGGGTGTCCTGAGCGGAGTAATTAGACGGCTTTGCGTCGTCCGGAGCGAAGGATACCTCAGCCTCCCGGATTATGAAAAGAAAAGCGAATCAGTATTAATTTGTTCCGAACTTGATTATTATTTTGGGCGGAAATTTCTTCAGTACTTCTGCATACCTGTTGCCCTCTTGACTCATTAGAATGCCAATGGGTATGTGACGAATCCCCTCGCTCACGTCTTCCTGCGGATCAGTGTAGAGATTCGTAACAGTGGCTCCTCCGGTCAACGGTATGATTGCGCCGCTGAACCCTCCTGTGTACCCCCTGGGGTAAATCGCGCGTTCGAGTTCCACGGTTTGATGGCCTTTGAATTCATCCACCCGCACTCCCGCAACGAATTGATTAAGGGTATATATGATGCTTCGACGGTTCGATTGCCCCTGATCGCCGATCAGGAAAGAGGCCTGGTCGATTCCGTCCACATAGCGATCTGCAGGTACGAACTTCGCCACTTCAGCCCCCGGTGAGCCGGCCAGCGAAATACACGTGTTGAAAAGGTCTGCCAGATCGAAAAGACCGTCGGATCGTCTCGGTTTAACCATTCCTTTCCAGTACACAAAGGTTGGTACCCGCACGCCCCCTTCCCAATTCGAACCTTTGCAGCCGCGAAACGGAGTTCTTCCATGCGGCGGAATTTCACATTCCGGGCCGTTGTCGGATGTCAGAAGGATGAGTGTATTTTCAAGCTGGCCCGTTTCTTCGAGTGTCTTTACCAGTCTGGCAAGAATATCGTCCATCTCGACCATACAATCCGAGTACACGGTTCGGGCAGGAGATTTCCCTGCGTACTTATCATTCAGATAATTATCGAAATGACACCCTCGGGTGGCATGGTACAAAAACCAGGGCTTAGTGTTGTCTTTCATGTCCCGAATGAACTTTTCACTGTAGGCTGCCCAGTCCTGGTCGAGATCCTTTATGGTCGTGAGATCGATTTCGTACAGGTTCTCGCAAGATTTTGCTCCTTTTACGCATCGCACATTGTTGTGGTTGAAGGGGAGCTTTTGCATGAGAGCGAAGCGCCCCGGACTCAATGCTATTTCAGGGTTGAAATACGTGTCTCTCCATTCGGTGTACATGTCGGACACGCCGAGAAATCCATAATAGTTGTCGTATCCCACATTATGAGGGAGAGAGGCCTCATTCTCACCCATGTGCCATTTTCCTACTCCCTGTGTGACGTACCCAAGCTTCTGCAGGACAGAAGCGACTGTGACTGCGCCATCAAGTCCGCCGGGTTCCCCGTACATCGGGGGACGAGTGAGGCCGTGATGAAGCGGATTCTGACCGGTATGAATCGTGGCACGGGTAGGCGTACAACTGGGCGTGGAATAAGCTGAAGTGAGAACCAATCCGTCTCGTGCCAGCCGATCCATTGTCGGCGTGGGATTTCCCACGCTCTCTCCGCCACCGTTGAACCCCGGGTCCATCCATCCGACATCATCCATGATAAAAATGAGAATATTCGGTTTCTTTCCGAATTTCTTCTCGAGTGCGGCCAATTTCTCCCGGGCTTCTTTGTCCTGGTCGGGATGCTGCATCACAGGTTCCATGTTTTCAGCTATTTTTGCAGGCCTCATGTGGATAAACTGATTGGGATGATCGTACCCCTTCGCGGTCGTCTGTCCGGAGGTAGACCCCCTGGTTATGGTGTTATCCGCAGTTAAACCCGAGACCGGAAAGATAGCCGTAAGAGCAAAGATTGCTGCAACACAGACGGGAAGAACAGATTTAGATAACGCGATGCTCTTTTGCATTCCGCCAACCTCCATTCAATGCATGCCAGGAGACACATTGCCTCGTGGGAATGAACACATATTCATAGGCTAAAGACAGATTCTGAGAATCGCTCTCAATAGAAAAAACCCAAAATCTCACTTCTTCGATCATCATATAGGCTCAACATACTCCTGGCCCATTTAGAATACTAGTCCGTTCAGTATGCAACCTGTCAAAAACATTTCCAATGATATTTCTCCGAACAACAAAGACGGTATAACTATTTATCTTAGGGAAGCAAGTTACATTTGTATTGTCGATCGAGTATGTCTGTGTTCTGATATGATTTTGCAAGATGCTATAGCGGCTATCGAAAGTCTTGACGGAATCCAATACCTGCAATGGGAAGAATCAGTAGCGCCGGCGTCCCTGCGGTGAGAACTAGTTGATTTGTTTGGTGAATTGTTCACCGGCACGGAGGCCGGTGCTACCAATTGCTGGGAGTTCCTCTTCACAATCCGTGATTACTTACGAGAATCGGTATAACAGTATGGACCGCAGGTCTGTGCTGTCGCCTCAATGAGAACTATCTCGATCGCGAGTCCGTATGATACCATTTCGCAATTATGCATATAAGATGGCGAAGGCTGAGGTGTTCTGAGCGGAGTGATTAGACGGCCTCGCGTCGTCCGGAGCGAAGGATACCTCAGCCTCCCGGATTATGAAAAGAAAAGCGAATGGGTATGAGATATGTTTTTCTTGGATGGAAATTGCGGGAGTATTCTGCAGATATGCAATACCCCCCTTTATGCTATTCAGGGACGAGATCGCGCCATACCCGGAACCGACGCATTTTCTTGTTCACGAGTCGAGCTACGGAATTCCCGAGCACGATGGGTCCTGCGAGGAGTAACGGAGCAATGTTCCTTGGCACAAACAACCCAGTCCCGAAAAGCTTTCGCGTAATTCGTGTCAACTGAGCCGGCGTATAGAATGTGCGGGTAATTCGGGCAGCAATACGTTTGAGTCCTTTGCGACCTATTCCTTCACGATACACGATGTGGTCGTCTCCGATGAAATAACCCGGTGTAGTTTCAACCAATTCCTTAAGAGGAGAGTACTTTTCTATGCGTAATTTCTGGTAGCTGATCGAATCGAGACCCAGTTCCTTGGCAAAGACCGGAATTTGCATCATTTCATCGTCTGTTTCCGTCACATTCCCATAGATGAAATAACCGTGGTAGTAGAAAGGAAATTGCCGGAACACCTCAAAAGCTTTTCTCACTGTGGCCGTATCAAAGCCTTTGTTCAGTTGATCGAGAATCCGGTCGGTCGGCGATTCAATGCCCAGGAGAAAGATCTTGATGCCCGCCTTTGCCGCGGCTTCGAGAACATCGGGGTGTTTGTAGATTTCGATTCTCGCCTGAACGAGAAATCGCTTCTTTATCCCCTCTTCCGCAATTCTTTCACAAATCTTCTTGGCCCTTGCCGGATTTACGAAAAAATCCTCGTCAGCAACAAGAATGATACCTGCCGAAACCTGTCGCAATTCCTCGATAACCGAATCTATGGAACGCACCGAATACGGTCTCTTTTGACCCCACGGATTCATGGTGAACGTGCAGAATTTGCAGTTCCTGGGACAGCCGCGGGAAGTGAGGATGATATCGAATTCTTCGCCCCGTAGTGCAAAGCCCCCCATATTGAAGTGATATTTCTGTTGCCTCAATGAACGATCGGGAAACTGGTAATCATCGACGTTTGCAAGTGCTCTATTGGGATTGTGAACGATATCCGAACCATTTCGATAAGAAAGTCCCGGAATCGTGGCGATATCCGCCCCTGAAGCGATTTCGGCGATGACTTCTTCCCCTTCACCGCGGACCAGGACATCAATTCCCTTGCACGCTTTAAATACGTCTTCCAGGCAGTCGGTAGCCTGTTTTCCGCCCACAACGGTGAAAATTTCCGCGGGAAGAGAATTGACCAGATCGCATACCTCGTGAAACTGGTATTCCCAATTGATGCTTATGCAGAGCAGATCGATCTCCTGCCGGATGAATGCTTGCAGTTTCTTAGGATCTCTCAGAGGACCGGGCAGACGAAGATCCAACAGGGTGACTTTTTCTACATGAGGCTGAAGTGCGGAAGCGATATACTCGAGACCCGTGGGAGGAAAGACGGCAAGGCCCAACGAACCGGACTGGCTATCCCGATAATACGGATGCAAACATAGGGCATGCCTATAAATTTCTCCCAAAGAAACGTCTCCTTGCGAATACAACCATAATGAAAAGGGCCGAAGTCCGCAAGCAGACTTCGGCCCCATATATTTAGGGTGAGGCTACACCCTCAAGGTTACCAGCGGGATCGTCCTCCGCCACCGCCGCCGCCACGACGTCCATTGCCTGAGTCGGTCTTGGGACGGGCTTCATTCACCTTGAGGCTGCGACCGCCAAGTTCTTTGGAATCAAGTTCCTGGATGGCGCGAAGACCTTCTTCACGATTGGACATTTCAACAAATCCGAATCCTCGGGATCGGTTTGTGAACTGGTCCACAATGATCTTTGTGGAATCCACTGCTCCGTACGGCTCAAAGAAACCCTGGAGTTCGTTCTCGCTCGTATTAAAGGACAGGTTTCCAACATAAATTTTGATGCTCATTTCAGCTCCTTAGAGAGGGCACGTCACACGTCTAGGCGGGAGTGCGTTTACATTTGAGAATTAGGGCTCTTTGTGTCGGGATAGGTCTGACCATGATGGTTGGACGTCCTCGCACGGGCACCTATATCCTAGGATCTTAATCATGCATACGCCCGTGATCGCTGACGCGAAGTCGACTGGAGTAAAACAAGTTAAGGCCGAGACTCAATGTAAACGAGAAATCGGTCATTGTCAAGTTTGTTGAGATGACCGTAGATATGCGATCGGGAATAGATGAAGAAGAACCGAAGTTGCCTGTCACGAGTTGCAGGCAACTTACGGGTTTTAAGATGAAATTTCCCCTCTTGGTGGAAAACCAAGCGGAAAGTGTTGAAAAAAATGTTTCTCAGATGTGGAAAAATATGATAGGAGGGACCTACTTCTCAACATACCCTTTCGATTTAAAGAAAAGCCCTGAAAGGGGCGGCTGATTCAGCCGTTTTCGGGCTTTTCGTTTTTGTGGACCTGAGGTAGAGAAGGAATGGCGCCGGAGAGGGAAGCTTTGTCCCGGTGATAGCCTTGAGAGGGGACATTCAATCAAGGCGGGTATCAAAGCCCCTATGATTGGACATTCAGTTCCGGCGCCATTCAAACCGTGGGTGCTAAAAGATGATGCCACCTTCCACGAAGCCGCCTTCAAACGAGGAGTCAAGCCGGAGATCGTCACGATCTTCGTTGAGATTCAAGAGCCGATAACCGCCCTTGGCATATCCCCATCGACCATATCCCAGGGGAACGCTGAACCGCATTCCCGCTTGAATATCGTAGCCAAACGCTCCATCCAACCAGATTACCTCAGCCTTGTTGTCACAGGCGAATGTGGAACCATTGGGAAGCGTGCGTAAACATCTCTGGATTTCGATACCCGAATTGACCATGTTTCTGGTGCGGTCTATCGTACTCCCTCTTCCCGAACATACGGAGCTTTTAATTGACACGCGCTGCTCGTTAAACGTCCATCCCGCATAGAGGGATACCGCTGCAGCCGGATTGAGAATCGGTTGGAACATTAAACCGACACGCTGATAGGTGAACTGCCATTTCCCGTGGACCTGTGTACCGATGGGATAAAACCACTGACCGAACCAGAAAGACTTTTCGGCGACCTTGGTGCCGGATAGTTCAATGGGCATAATTGAGTAGTACAGCGCCCACCTTGGAGCAATCTGATATTTGGCTGAATACTCCAGAAGCGTAGCGTGCGAAGGAATACCTACATCGGAGAATGCTACTTCAGAAGCCGGCACTCCAAGCACCGTTCCCGGCCACTGGAAGGTACCCCGGACATGAGGGAAGAAAACCTGAGTAGACAATTCAAACTGACCGGGCATGCGCAGCGGTAATACACAACAGGTTTTGCATACTGGAGCGCAAGGAGGCGGAGCACATACGGGTACTTTGCACTTTGTAACAGGCTTTCCCCGGGATGGTGGAGCAAATGCGGGTCCGTAGAAGGACGCACTTGCCTGTCGGTAAACAGCCCCGTCCTGAGATATGCCATTCAGAGTATGTGATCCCAGGAGAGCCGAACCGGCGGGATTCTCCGGCGGTAGAATATTTACGTGGATAAAGTCTTGTGACTTGGCAGATGCAACGCCAAATGTAGCGACAAGAAACGCAAAGCATACCAGTAACCTAAAGGTACAACTTCTCATTGGACCCTTCCTCCCAGCTCGAACTAACTGGCAATGCTTAAATATTTTTTTCGAAAGACTGTCAAGGAAAAAAGACAAAAATAACCATCGGTTTTTGGCTTTTTGCTAGAATAAGCTTTCAAAAACCGTACATATCTTTCAAAAAACATTGCTTACAATTATTTTCTAAAGTATTTTATCAATTTAAATGAACAATTATCTATAATTCAAAACTAATAACCGCATTTAAGAACAAAAATCTAAAAGCGACACTTTAAGTTCCACCCCGGAAAGCGCGTACCCATCCCTGAGGATAGGGGTTTTCAGCCCCCCTCTCCTTCCGAGATACAACCGCAAAAAATGCGCAACCGAGCCAATTCCCGCTGGGAGGTCAAGAAATCGACCCAAATCGAGCGATTCTCGAACGGTCAGTACGCGCTCATGATGACCGAAGCCTTATCTCGCGATGCATCCACGAGTGAC
Source organism: Desulfomonile tiedjei DSM 6799 (assembly GCF_000266945.1). Lineage (NCBI taxonomy): Bacteria > Pseudomonadati > Thermodesulfobacteriota > Desulfomonilia > Desulfomonilales > Desulfomonilaceae > Desulfomonile > Desulfomonile tiedjei. The sequence goes on along the minus strand of NC_018025.1, from coordinate 5,834,901 downwards.
AACCTGTCAGCACACACGAATCAGGACTTCGCTCTTCTTTCGAATTTCAAAAAAATGAGTGGAATAATAGGATGGTAAAGGTATAACTTCTCAACATACCCTTCCTCCGCTTCAAACTATCTGTTTTTGTTCAATTACGTAATTACATAATTTTGTCAAGCAAAAAATTCATTTTTATTATGCATTGTTATTCTCAAAAACGATTATTAACTTCATAAGACTGGAGACATTCTTGTCAACGTATTAACATTACAAGCCAAAATTCTTTTTCGCAAATCGGCGCTGCCGAATCTCCCTCCACGCGCGCTTGCTTCAAATCTCGGCTGCAAGGGAGTATCATTACTCCGTATCCTGGCAATCGGGACACAATATTTCGACCTTTTTTCGGAATAATATCATGACGATCACGATAATCGGCGGTGGACTGGCAGGATCCGAGGCAGCATGGCAATTGGCAATCAGGGGGGTGCCGGTGCGCATCCTGGAAATGAAGCCGATACAGTATTCCCCCGCGCACAGTTCCCCCCTGTTCGGAGAACTCGTCTGTTCGAATTCCCTGAGATCCGCGGAAATCCACACAGCGCCCGGTTTATTGAAAGAGGAACTGCGGATTCTGGATTCCCTCATCATTCAGGCAGCGGATTGGGCCCGCGTTCCTGCAGGAAAAGCTTTAGCTGTGGACAGGGGGCTCTTTGCGGAATTCATCACCAAGAAGGTCTCCGAACATCCCCTCGTGACTATAGAACACAGGGAAGTGACAAGAGTGCCGGGGTCTGAGGAAGGCATTACAATTATTGCTTCCGGTCCCCTGACGTCGGACGCGCTTGCTGGTGATATCTGCCGCCTACTGCGGGCTGACGGGCTTTCTTTTTATGATGCCATTGCTCCTATTGTGAGCGCGGAATCTCTGGATGGAGACAAGCTTTTCAAGGCTTCCCGGTACGACGAAAGCGAAGGAGATTACTTGAATGCTCCTATGGATGAATCGTTGTATCGCGCGTTTGTGAAAGAGATTGTCTCTGCACGAAAAGTCGATCCTTATCCTTTTGAACAGATTCCCCACTTTGAAGGTTGCCTCCCTGTTGAGGTATTGGCTTCCCGTGGTCCGGAAACTCTGGCATTCGGTCCGATGAAACCGGTTGGATTGAAAGATCCCCGGACAGGGGAACGCCCATATGCTGTCGTGCAGTTGAGGGCCGAAAACAAAGAGGCAAGCATGTACAATCTTGTGGGATTTCAAACCAAAATGACCTATGGCGAACAAGAGAGAATTTTTCGTATGATCCCGGGTCTCGAGCAGGCCGAATTCATCAGACTCGGATCGGTTCACCGGAACACCTATCTGGATGCACCAAGGCTGCTGGATGCCTACTCAAGGGCGAGAACAGCTTCACACGTGTTTTTTGCCGGCCAGATCACCGGGGTGGAAGGATACATTGAGTCCACCGCTTCGGGTCTTGCAATTGCTCTCATGGCAGGTTTGATTCGAGCAGGATTGGCACCGGATACTCCCCCGACGGACACGGCTGTAGGCGGCCTGCTCGAACATACGAGAAATTGCCCCTTAAAACGATTTGAGCCGATGAACGTGAATTTTGGCATCATAGATCCTGCCCCCAAGGGATGTCCCAAGAAATTGAGGAAGGAGGCTGTAGCAAAACGGGCGATCTCGTCAATTCAGCAGTGGAAAGCGCACATTGACGAATTGTGGGGTTTCGTCGGCTGATCGGAGAGACGTTCTTTCCCAAGAAATAAACAGTGGGGGACATTCTTTACATGCAATACTTCTTCTCAATACAATCGATATGAAATATATACAGAAGCAGCATGCATAAAGAATATTGGTGGACAGGTATATGTACCGTCAATTACACTTGACGGATCAGGTGACGAGGGGAGTCGAGCATGTCAATTGAGCAAAGACCTTTAGGGAAAACCGGAAGAAACGTTACCATAATGGGACTTGGTGGTGAAGGGATACTCAGAACGTACGGTTTTGAAAAACAGGCATATAGTTTAATCAATGCCGCCATCGATATGGGTATCAACTATTTTGAGTCCGCGCGTGCGTACTCGGGCAGTGAATCCTATTACGGACAGGCGCTCAGGGAAAGACGAAGGGACATTTTTCTCACGAGCAAGTCTCATTCCAGAGAGAAAGATGGCGCTCTCGCTCATCTTGAACAGACTCTCAAGAATATGCGCACGGACTACTTGGATTTATGGCAGATACACGACGTGCGTTCGAATGAAGATGTAGATGAGATTTTAGGTACGGACGGAGCCCTCGAGGCCTTCGAAGCGGCAAGAAATAAGGGAATGGTACGATTCGTGGGTCTCACGGGACACCAGGATCCGCAGCAGCTTCTGGAATGCATGGATTTGTTCGATTTCGATACGGTGTTGATTCCCGTCAATCCAGCCGAACCCACGTACGACAGCTTTATCTCGCAAGTTATTCCTCGTGCCCAGGAAAACGGAACCGCCGTCATCGGCATGAAAGTGTACTTTCGTGGTTTTGCCAAACAGCTTCCATGGTACTCTTCAATGGAACCGTTCTTTCGCTACGCGCTTTCGCAACCCATTAGCACCGCTGTTATCGGATGCGACACTCTCCGCCAATTGGAGGAGAATGTGACTTTTGCACAAAATTTCGTGCCTATGACGCAAGAGGAGATGGACAAGCTGGTGGAGCAGACTGCGCCGTACGCGCGAGATCTGATGTACTACAAACCCTAGCGGAATCGCACCCATACCGATTCTCGAAAGAAATCACGGATTGCGAAGAGCAGCTCCCAGCAATCAGTAGTACCGGCCTCCGTGCCGGTGAACAATTCACCAAACAAATCAATCAGTTCTCGCCGGCAGGGACGCCGGCGCTACTGATTCTTCCCATTGCAGGCATTGGATTCCGTCAAGACTCTCGATAACCGCTAAATACACAATCTCTGATCAATATGCCGTACGTACTGCCTGTTTGAAAATCAGCCAAGAGAGTCATTCCACAGAACACAAAAAGGTAAATTGTATTTCAGAAGGAGTTTTTTTCTTGCTCTTTTTGAGTTCAATTCCGGATTTCCTAGTTGAATTTGAAGAAATACACCGTGAGTTTGTCTTGAGGCACAAAGTCCTTCTGTTTGAATTCATACACCGTAGAACTGATCTTCTCAGGCTTGCCCGGAAAGCACAAGGATACGAAATCTTCCGGCTTCTGTTTAACCAGCCTTAAGGTAAATTCACCTATGGGGCCTTTCCAATTGCGACCGGTACCGAGTATGTATTCAACACGATCATAAGAGGCCAACATACCGGATTTTTCTTGGGGAAGAACCGCAAGAGCCCTATCTGCCTTCTTCTCGATCGCCCGTTTCGTAATCGCGTCGATACAGGCTTCCTTCTTTATGTTCTCTGTTCCAGTAAATCTCCAGAGCTCATCCATTTTCTCTTCTTGACTCTTGGGGAATTCATTGAATTTTCCTTCGATAGTCCCCACAGTTACTACATTGTAGCCTCCTCCGACCGCGGGTGCATACTCGTGCTCCACAATGATTTCCTTTCCGGTTGGAAATTTCATGTCCCAATAAACAGTGTAAGATATATCCCACCACTGACCAATCTCGGGTAATAATTCCTTCAGCTTGCTCCACAGTTCTCCTTTTTCTCTGTCGGCAACATCAAAGAATATTTCTTTATCGGACAGACCCAGTTTACGTAATTTACGAGTAATATCTCTATTTTTCAAAAGGGCTTTACGTTCTCGTTTTAATACCACCGGGTTGCCATCTACTGAAACCTTAAAGCTTGAAAAAATCCCGCCGGGATCAGCAATTGAAACATTTGAATGGGCAACACCATTATACAACGGCAGAGGAAAAGCCACTTTGGTATGAATATCCTGTTCAGATTCATTCAAAAATCTGTATTTTACTCGAATATTGTAAGGAGATATTTCCAAAACTTCTTCGAGGATTCGTATATCGTCGCTCTTCTGCAACTCAATCCCGCCCGCGCCAAGAGCAGCAGTAGAATCGTTAGCGCTAATCCTCGTTGGAAAAATGAAAATCGCTATGGCGATGAGTAGTGCTGGCAAAATCAGCAGGAAATCAATTTGATATCGTTTTTCTCTTGAAACCCTTACAAAGGTCATGGTGGAATGCTCCATCTTGATCGTACCTCAAACGTACATTTTTCGCCTCTGATTTAATACCTGACCAGCCCGTATTCCAGATTCCTGTGTCGGATTTGTTTGTTTATTTCAACTGAAATATGCTTTCAGCCCCTGCCGTGAAGTGGTTATTCCCTTCCGAGTCGATGAGCAGCCCATATGCATCTTTGAGTGATTCTATGTACTTCCTGCCCTGATCGACTCCCAGAACAAAAGCTGCTGTACCGCTGGGCTGAAGCGTGCTTCCCACCGGCCCCACCACGGTTGCCGACCGGAGCTTGTCTGCCGGATAGCCTGTTCTCGGATTCAGGATGTGGTGATAGCGCTTTCCGTCCTTTTCAAAGAAACGCTCGTAATCACCCGATGTGATAATGATTTTATCCTTTAGCGAAACGACTGCAACTATCGCCCGGCTGTTGCGGGGATCTTCGACACCGATAACCCACGGCTTGCCGGGAGACTTTTCTCCCAAGGCCAGGATGTCCCCTCCGATATTCACGAGAGCCGATCGTATTCCCGCTTTTGCCAGAAGCTCGGCTGTTCCGTTCAGTGCGTATCCTTTGCCGATTGCTCCGAGGTCAAGCGCCATGCCGGCCTGGGGCAGTTCAACGGTTCCTGCTTCGTGGTCGATTTTTACTTTGTCCCAGCCAACCAACGGCAGTGTTTCTTGAATTTCGGAATCTGACGGAAGCCGGGATTCCCCTTCGCCGCTGAATCCCCACAATTTAGCAATAGGGCCCACAGTGGGATCGAACGCTCCATGAGTCTCACGCGCTACTCTCAGTGCTTCATCGATGATCTTGAGGAGTTCCGGATCGGTTTTCACAGGGCCTTTTCCGGCATTTGCGTTGATTTTTGCCAGCTCGGAATCCCCGTGAAAGGATGTGAGCATTTCTATGCGCTTCAGTTCGTCAAATACTTCCGAAGCGGCCTTTTTGGCCTCCTGATCGTTTCCGACGACCGAGACTTCCACAAACGTCCCCATGAGAAGCCTGGATGACTTATGCACCTGCGACGATCCCTTATCCAGGCAGGACACAAGGAACAAAGAGACAAAAAGCGCAATTATCAAATGTTTGGCGGAACCGGAGAGATCCTTCTTGTGAGACGGTCGCCAAGTCTTGCTGCCCTGAAAGTGCATTGATATCAGATTACTTTCCCTTCATTCTGCGTTTTTTCCAGGGATTGTTGCAGGGCAAGTTCCGCGTGCTTCCGTTCGGTAATGTCTCTGCAACTGAAAAGAGTTGTCCCTCCTTTTATGGAGACTCGTTTCACATTAATCAGCAATACATGCTCCCGACCGGCTTTGTCCTTGACCGTCCGTTCGATATTGGGGATTTCCTCGCATCTGTCCAATCGAGCAGGATCGAACAGATTCGGCCCAAGAACATGCGCGACATTTTTGAATTCCTGCACCTCTTCCTGTGTATAGCCGAAGATGACATGAACGTTCGGACATATGTAGGTGAACCCACCCGAATCATCACTGATGAAAACAGTATCCGATATGCTGGAAAGAGTTATTCGATGCAGCTCTTCAGATTCGAGAAGGTCCTGTTGAGCCTTTTTCAAATCGGTGGTGTCGCTTATGACAGTCTGACAGTACGTCGGAGTGATGTCAGGATTTTGGGAGGCCACACTTTCAAATCTGGCGTAAAATGTAGATCCATCCACTCTGACCAGCGGTATTTCGCAGCTCTGTTTCGACCGGGTTCTGAAGACACGTTCCAAGTGCCAGTAGTATGCATTATATGAATCTTTGGAAACAAAAGACGAAAATGGTTTGTGCACAAGTCCTGCTTTGGTGGTTCCAAGAAGAATTGCGGCAGTGAGATTGGCTTCCAGCACAAAGCCTTCTTTGTTCAAGGTGAAATAGCCCACAGGAGCAGCATCGTACAATGATGAATATTTGTCGCGCGACTCAATGAGCTGTTCGTGAACGCGGCGAAGCTCTTCATTCTGCATTTTCACTTCAACCTGTGACACTTGCAGCTCTCGGAGCAAGCGTTCCACATCTTCCATCGATAGGTCTGAAAGATCGTGGGACTCATATGCCTTGAGCTGAGCGGCCCTTTCGGAGAACCATCGGAAATCGACGATCTTGCCCTTTTCACGTCTCTGAGGCGGAGGATTCAGTGCTTCTTGGCAACTCGAAGCCAAATTCTTGAGAGCGGTTTCCAATTCCGCGACGCGCCTGCGCATGTTCTCGAGTTGCGTCAGAAGCTGATCCCTTGTCTGATCAGGCATTCTATCTCCCGTTATCCGATCGATATGTTTCTTAGTCAGAATGCACGTGCACGATCCAGAATAAACGTCCTTTTCGGCTTATGCAATCCAAGTTGCGGCCTTCCATGCCAAAAGTCATGAGTTTTGTCTCCACTCAATGTAAGTACATTCCTCTTCTTTGTTGTGGCAAAATGTCTTCCAAGAAATCGAATATTGTGCGTTTATCGGACTTATTCTTGTATTGAGACTGTTTCTGGTGTAAGGTGATATTCTGGTTCGGTATTTAAATGCAGATTAGAGAAATGAATAATCCGAAGTGTTTCTGTTGACTTCGGGTATGAATGGTACTTCTAAAAGTTGACGTATTTAGTGAAACCCTGAGAGGCAATTTAAATACTATGGAGACCGGAGAAATCCTCATAGTCGAAGATAGCGCCATGCAGGCGAAGCGCTTGAAGAGGCTGCTCGAGGAATACAGGTACAGTGTCCTGGTGGCTCATGACGGGGAAGAAGGTTTGGCCATGGCACTGGAACACGTACCGACTCTCATCGTGAGCGACATCATCATGCCGAAAATGGATGGTTATCGTATGTGTCGCGCGATAAAAGATCATAAGAGCATCCAAAATATCCCCATCATTCTCCTGACGTCTCTGTCCAGTCCCGAGGATGTATTCCTCGGTCTGGAGTCCGGAGCCGACTGCTACGTGTGCAAGCCGTACGACGGACGAACTCTCCTCTCCAGAATCGAATCCGTCCTCACGACAATGGCCAAACGGCCGCCCTCGAAACCTGAAGAAGAGTTGGAGATATTTCTCGGTTCAAAGAAGTATCTCATCAAGTCTTCCCGAGACCAGATACTCAATCTCCTCCTCTCCACGTACCAGGACGCAGTGGAACAAAACAGGATACTCCGTGAAATGCGGACCAAACTCGTCATGGTAAACGAAGAGCTTGAAAAGCTCGTCGCCGAGCGAACAGAGGCATTGAAACGGGAAATCGAAGAACGCAAGCAAATAGAGGAAGCTCTTGCATCTGAAAAAGAACGCCTCTGGGTCACTCTTCGGACTATCAATGACGGAGTCATTACCACCGATACGCGGGGCAAAGTAATCCTCATGAACCGCGCGGCGGAGGAATTGACGGGATGGACCCAGGAAGAAGCAATCGGCAGACCTATTACCGGGGTGTGCAATCTCATAAAGACGGAGACCCGTGAAACCGGTGAGACCGTTGTGGCTAACATTCTCAAGAGCGGAGGTCTCTTTGGGGTGGGAGACCAGATAACACTTATTTCTAAAGGAGGCACAGAGAAAATTGTTGATGTTAATGGAACGCCGATACTCGATAAGACGAATAAGATAATCGGAGTGGTCCTTGTTCTGCGCGATGTCACCGAAAACAAGAGGATCGAAGAAGAGCTGATCAAGGCACAGAAACTGGAATCTCTGGGCGTTTTGGCAGGCGGCATTGCTCATGATTTTAACAATCTTCTCACGGCAATTCTTGGAAACGTCAGCCTGGCCAAAATGTATGCCGATCATCAGGAAAAAGTGATACCGCGCCTGGATGAGGCAGAAAAAGCATCACTCAGGGCAAAAGATCTTACGCAACAATTGCTGACATTCGCCAAAGGCGGAGCTCCGGTTAAAAAGACGGCTTCAATTGCGGACGTGCTCAAAGATTCAGTTAAGTTTGCTTTGCGGGGTTCAAACGTTCGGTGTGTATTCGACGTCGCCAAATCTTTGTGGCCTGTCGAAATAGATGAAGGTCAGATCAGTCAGGTAGTGCACAATTTGATCATTAATGCATGCCAGGCTATGCCGTCCGGCGGAACCATACTAGTACAGGCCGAGAACACAACCGTCTGGCCGGATCAAGATATCGGCAGTCCCTTGGCCGAAGGCAAGTACGTAAAGCTATCCGTGCGGGATGAAGGTCACGGGATACCTTCGGACATATTGACGAAGATTTTCGATCCCTATTTTACGACCAAGAAACGAGGCAGCGGATTGGGACTCGCCACTTCCTATTCCATCCTCAAAAATCATGACGGGCTACTTACCGTGGAATCTGAAATCGGAAGAGGAACGACCTTCTTCATTCATCTGCCGGTCTCAATGAGAGGAGAATCCGAGAAGAAGCTGGTACGAGAGACTCCGATATATGGAAACGGCAGGATTCTCGTCATGGACGATGAAGAAATGTTGAGGGCTTTTGTAGGCGAATTGCTGGACATGCTGGGATACGACGTAATGTTCGCTGCCGACGGTCATGAAACCATAGAAAAATACCGCAATGCCTGCGAATCCGGTTCGCCGTTCGATTGCGTTTTGATGGATTTGACAATACCCGGAGGCATGGGCGGGAAAGAAACCATTCAAAAATTGCTGGAGATAGATCCACAGGTGAAAGCGGTGGTTTCTAGTGGATACTCAGACGATCCTGTTATGGCTGACTTTCGAAAATACGGTTTTCTGGGAGTGGTGGCCAAACCATACGACGCAGGTGAACTGAGCGACATTCTCAATAAGGTCATAAGAGCCTCATAAAGTAACTTATTTCTAATTTAGAAATCTTTTTTGAACAGTGATTCCAATAGGCAGATTATGACTAAGGATTTAGCTACTTGTCGGTAAATTGGACAAACCCAATTTATCGGGCGAATCTCGCCCAAACAAGAGAGTTGCAAGCCATTAATTTAATAGACTATTATGGTGTTGGGCGATTTTCGTCCAAAAAACAGGCGCAAGAATGCTATTAACGAGGGGCTGAGCCCGCGGGGGATGTTCATAACGTGTTAAATTTTCATGTACCGGTATCCGAGAAATGACGTGGCACCATTATTGCTCTAACTGTGAGTGCCTCGGTACGAGCCTCGCTTTAGAGGATCCCGGTGCAACATATAAGCCTCTCATAACCATTTTCTCTGCCCCCATGACTCAAGCTGGGGGTTTTTTTTTGGCCGTTCAAGAATTACGGCTTAAACTGAGCTATAAGTAGTTCAAGAGGAGAAAAACGAAGAAATGCATGATATTATCGACCAAAACATGATAAAAGAGATATTGAGAAGTCACAAGGTTATAGCTGTCGTCGGGTTATCTTCGAATCCTGAAAAGGACAGCTATAGAGTGGCGGCGTACCTGCAGCGCCATGGTTACAAAATTATTCCGGTAAACCCCGGTATTGAGGAAGTGCTCGGCGAAAAGAGCTATCCGAATCTATCCTCCATACCTGAGAAAATCGATGTGGTGGATGTTTTCAGGCGTTCCGAGCATGTCCCCGAAGTAGTCAGGGAGGCGATTGCCGTTGGAGCAAAGGTCCTGTGGCTGCAACTGGGTGTGGTGAACGACGAGGCCGCCGAAGAAGCCCGAAAAGCAGGTGTCACGGTGGTCCAAGACAAGTGCATGATGCAGGAACTTGCGAGACTCGCGTGATCTCCCTGTCGGTCTTGCAAGCGTGACAAAAGGAGTGAAGGAATGAGCCCTTTCAGAGGGTTTCCGAAGCAGGCCGTTGGCTTTTATTCCGAGTTGGCTGCCAATAATAGTAAAGCTTGGTTCGATTCTCATAAGAACGAGTACGAGAACTTCGTCATGGAGCCCGCTCGAGGGTTCGTCTATGCTCTGGGAATTCGTCTGAAAGAAATTTCACCTCGTATAATAGCCGATCCCCGCGTAAACAAGTCGATCTTTCGACCTTACCGGGACACGCGCTTCAGTCGGGATAAATCCCCGTACAAAACTCATCTGGGAATCTTCTTCTGGGAGGGAACCAGGCCGAAAATGGAGTGTTCGGGGTATTATTTCCACCTGGAGCCTCCAATTGTAATGCTTGCCGCCGGAATGCATTGTTTTCAAAAAAGGCAAATGGAAGCGTATCGAGAAGCTGTTATCGACCAGGCACTCGGTCCAGAGTTGCTTCAAGCAGTGGAACTGGTGACCGGATCGGGCATCTCTGTAGGCGGCAGGCATTTCAAGAAGCTTCCCAGAGGTTACCCTACAGAAGGAAGAAGTTCGGAGTTTCTGCTATATAATGGATTATTTGCAGTTTTCCAGTCCGAGATTCCCGGTGAGTTCTTTTCGGAATCGTTGCTCGATTACTGCTATTCCTATTATAAGCGCATGGATCCTATTCACAAATGGTTGACACAAGCACTGGATCGACAATGACTTGAATCGGCTCGGGCGCTTGCTGCAACATTTGTTTTCAGTTTAACACCGAGATTCGGTTGACCGAGGAATGTTATGGCTTTGTTCATGAGGGACAAATCAAAACTCTTGTTTGAGGCTATCCAGAAAGGGAGCACGGACGGAGTTGCTCAGCTTTTGAAGAAAGGTGTGGATCCGGACCCGAGAGACGAAACCGGTGCCACGCCCCTGTTGCGGGCATGTGGGTCAGGCACTGCTCGTATAGTGAAGCTCTTGATCGATTCGCGAGCCGATGTAAATGCAAAAGACGAGAAGGGTACATCGTGCTTGATGGCAGCCTGTGTTGCCGATCAACTGCTGAGCGCACGATTGTTGATGACCAGAAAACTCAATCTGGATTGCCAGGACGGCGAAGGTCGGACTCCCCTGATGATGGCAGCCCAGCTAGGCCGTTTGAAATTCCTTGAATTGCTTTTGGCTCAGGGCGCTCGAACCGAAATAAAGAATAAAGAAGAACGAACTGCACTGTTCGCGGCAATGATGACCGGCCAGATAATGGCCATGACGCGGCTCTTGGACAAAGGGGCTGATATCGACACTCAGGATGACAGAGGTTGGACTCCTCTTATGCGGGCCGTCTCCGACGGTCATCTGGGAATGCTCAATCTCCTGCTCAAGCGCGGCGCAAACGTGAATCTGAGCGATAAGGCAGGACGAACAGCACTGATGAAAGCTGTCCAAAGGGGTACGCGAGAGACTGTGGAATTGCTTCTCGAAAAAGGCGCGGATCTCAACATTCAGGACCATGCGGGTTGGACTGCATTGATGGTGGCGTGCGATCGTGGAGATTTGCCTATAGTCAAATGTCTCCTCGACGGCGGATCGGAAATAAATGTTCAGGACAGAGCGGGCCGGACGGCCCTTATGTGGGCAGCCAGAGCAGGTAAGATTAACATTGTGAACCTTCTTCTGGATACTGGGGCCGATTTCGATATCGAAGACCGAGCGGGTCTTACGGCTCTTATTTGGGCATCTCAGGAATCACATGAAGAGGTAGTCGAACTGCTCCTGGAACGGGGAGCAAACATTACCGCAGAGGCGGAAAAAACCATCGAGGCTATGCTGAATACTACCGATCAGGGTCGAACGGAAGCACTGGAGTTGACATTAGACAGAGGCTTCCTGGTAGAGGCGCCAGTTGGTAAACCGGACAACGAGTCTTTGATCGAGGCAGCCGGTCAGGGGAACCTCGAGGCTGTCCGATCTCTCATCGCATCCGGGGCTCGGGTCGATGCCAAGAATCGCTATGGATTAACTGCACTTATGCGAGCGGCCTATCGAGGCCATATGCCTGTAGTACGGCTCCTGGTTGAGAGTGGTGCCGACCTCCAGGAACAGGATAAGGATGGCAAATCAGCCCTCATGAAGGCCTGCTCGTCAGGTCAAATCGAGACGGTGAATTATCTGGTGGATCGCGGAGCCGAAATCGATGCCAGGAATACTCACGGTTTGACAGCTCTCATGAGGGCGGCTTATAAGGGAAATGAACCCATTGTACAACTGCTTCTGGAACGGGGAGCCAACCCCGAGTTGAAAGACAATGCAGGTCTCACCGCCGTCGCCTGGGCTTCCGTCAAGGGACACGCCTCAGTGGTCCAACTCCTGGCCAACTCGGGGGCCTCAACGTTCATTCGGAACCCTGAGCCGGCCCCAATTCAGGAACCGCAATCAGATCCTGAGCCTTCTCTCAATACGGCTACTGTGATCACGGAACGTCGCGAAACTGATGCCGAGGCACTAATAGAGGCGTGCGTGAACGGCAGTGTCGGAGATGTGGAGTTGCTTATCGAGGCAGGTCTTGCCGTGAACTCCCGGGATAAAGCCGGCCGGACTCCGCTCATGTGGGCAGCTTACAAAAATAAGCTGTCTGTGGTGCAACTTCTTTTGTCACGAGGCGCGAATCCGAACCTTCAGGACAAAGGAGGAAGAACCGCTCTGGTCTGGGCAGTGCTTTACGGAGATCCCGATTTGGTCGAATTCCTGATAGACGAGCATGTAGAGATCGACATAACTGACAATTATGGGCATACCACACTTATGTGGGCATGCCTCAGCGGCAAGCCGGAAATTGTAAAATGCATTGTTGCGGCTGGTCCCGATCTGGAGCTAACGGATAAGGAAGGAAAGACTGCTTTGCTCTGGGCCTGTGAGAAAGGACACCTGGATATCGTGGAACTGCTTCTCGCATGGGGTGCAAATGCGGAAGCTGCCGATGCGTCGGGAAAGACTCCGCTCGCCATCGCCCAGGAAAGAGATATGGACGACCTCATAGATCTATTGCAGCGATACGGAGTGGATACTCTCTTTTAGCACGAGCGATTCTTGGTTAATCGCGCTCGGTTTCCAGAATAGCTCTTTCCGGGAGTGCCGATTCCGCCGCAGGCGATACCATATAAGCACAAAGAGCTATGAATGCGTATGCGAACACTGCAAGTCCACCCATTAAGAACATAAACTGCAGGCCGTTGCTGTCCGCTATCACTCCCCAGGCAAGAACGGATACGTTGAGTCCTACCCCAAAAGAACCGGTGAACAGCGACACAACTACTGCTCTATTGTGTTCGCCCGCGCGATCCACCATCCTCGCCATCATGGAAGGATATGACAGCCCCTGGAGTATGCCGAAGAAACTACCGAGAAGGATCGTCTCATATCGCACCGCAAGTTGAGATGTGGAAACGAGCAGAACACCGAACCCCACGAGACAGGCGAGAATGAGCCGGTCTCTGTTCACTTTATCGACGAGTTGGCCTGCGAAGATTCGCACGCTCAGCAGGCTTATGCCGTAAAAAACGAAAAACAAACCTGCCTGTATTCCCAATGACTTGGCCAGGAGCGGAAAAAATGTATTCATTGCCGCAAATCCCGACCCAAATACAGCGGCCATGAGCATCGGGCCGATGTGACCGTCATTCAAAGCTGTCAGGAAAAATCCTTGGATCTTCTTCTGACTCGTACGTTTTTCCGTGCTCCTCATCAGCAGAGCGGTAAAAAACCCTGTAAGTCCGAAAGCGATCAGAAGTGAAAAATACGCTGTTCGACCCCAGTGGATCAGGAACAACTCACCCAAGTACGGTCCTACCGATACGGCAAGAGACCCGGAAATGCCAAAGAGTCCTATCCCTTGTGCTCGCCGGTCAGGGGGCACAATGTCCACCACGGCTGTTGCGCACCCGTTGAAGCATGCCGCAAAGGCTGCTCCTTGCAGCAATCGAATGAAAATCATGAGCGGTGAATAGGAATCGAAGAGCATGAAAAGCGCATTGGTCAATCCGATGACCAGGATACCGCCAACAATGAAAGTCTTTCGTCCCCAGGAATCGATAAGTGGAGCAATAAAGGGTAAAGCTGCAAGCGAGGTGACGCCGATTGAGCCCATCACAAGGCCCACGTCGATACTGTTTCCTCCTAATTCCACAATAACTATGGGAAGAAAACTCCAGGTGGAAACCACGAGGAACAAACACAGATTAGTCGCGGCAATCAACAAGAATTGAGTATTACATAATAAATTCGCCATTAGAAGGAAAAACTCCGTCAGTATCTCAGTACATAATTGGAAGAAATCGTAAAATCTGACGTAATCTTACAAACAATTTTCACAATTTTCCGGTCAGCCCAATAAAACAAAATTTGCCTCATGTACATCAAGGTATAATTATCAATACTGACAGCCTCAAACCTTCAATGTTCCCCTTGCGGAATTTACCGAAGGTCACCCTCGTTTCAGCCGCCTTTTCGATCACGAAAGATGAACTTACGCGGCTGCCTTGAGCCGGGGTCTATAGCAGGGGGCGAACCTCCCTGAGGAACTGGAGTCACTTGAGACGGGTCGGCAGGATACTGTTCCGGCTGAGTTCGCGGAGTGGTCAGGTCCTCTTCCTTAATTCTTGAACTTTCTTCGGGTGTTCTGGTTTGAGGCTTCGGACCGGCACATGACGCAATTCCAGCGAGCACTGCACAAATTATCCCGAGCCGTACATATTTCCAAAACATGTAAAATTCCCCTGGGCCCGCTGTTGATTTTTCTTCTCGATCCGGAGTCCCGTCTTTATAAGCACATAGCTGCTGTAACATACCTTGCTGCTCAATATCAAGGCATGCTGCCGGGGTTTGGAGAAAATACTTGAGTTGTGTAGCCTATCTCGTTCTTACACGGAAGAACAGTGACGCCGATATATTTCTGAGATTTGTCGAGAATGTTTTTTCGATGAGGGGGGCTCTTCATCCATCCCTTCACGACCTCTTCAGCCCATGTGTCCCCCTTTGCTTCAATAGTTCTGTAAGCTACGTTTTCGGCCCCAGCCCGAACGTTCGCAATCTTCAACCGTTGAGAGAGTGTACGCCATTCTTGCGGAAAAGCCTCGTCCTCATGGGCCAGGAGTTGTGCCTCGCACATGTGTTCCGTGTGCTTACCGGCTGTATATTTTAGAGCATCGCTGGGTTGCAGTGGTTTTAGACCCTTCTTCACACGCTCTCGATTTGTGTAGTGCACGATACTCTTCTCGATCTGTTCCATCTGGCGCGCAGACCACGATTTCGGCTCGTTCTTCTTTTGTGGAGCACTTTTCCGGGCTGCCTGACCGGAACATTCAAGAAGATTTACGAATGAAGATATGATAACGACTGTAACGATAAACAGAATCTCTTCTTTAGGAATTCGTATCATCCATCAATTTCCTTCCGGAAAATCAAACCATGCCCCCATGGCCGGTTTTCTCGATAACGAGACGAGTACGGATATTGACACTCACTGAGGGTCTTCTCTCTTGAAAGAGACATTGCTCGAGTAAGACTCAGTCAAAGATTCCGTTGCGGACCGGTAAAGTCAAGTCTATAATCCCGAGTCGTTTCGAAAACTTTGCAGTTCCTCTCGTGATTTGCGTTCAAGAAAGCGTGTCAGTGGAATAGTACAAATCGCAAAGTGCAACAGCAGCATACGCGGACTGTGAGACAGTGACTACAGAATGAAGACATATAGGCATGTTACAGGAAAGATCGTCTTGTTGGGGATCGGAAAATTGCTCTGGTTTGTTGTACTCGCCTGTGCAGCATGCATTTGGATTACCGACGCGGTTTGTCAGGATAAGAACCGTGCGCGGGTGTCTATACTCTTGGCCACTGGAATGCATGGAAGCACGTACTATCATGTGGGTCTCGCAATGGCTTCGCTCTGGACCACGCGGCTTCGTGATGCAGGGATACGGGTTTCCGCGGCTTCTTCAGAAGGCTCCATGGAAAACATAGAAGCCATTCGAATAGCAGATGCAGACATGATCATTGCCGAAGATTTGTTCTGTTCGATGGCAGCGGCAGGAAACGGGCTTTTCAAAGGAAAGCCACTACCGGAATTGCGCAGCATCACAGCATTGTGGCCGGACGTTCTTCAGATAGTGATTCGATCCGACAAAATGCACAAGGGCACTCTTCAAGATCTGGATGGCATTGCACTTGCCACAGGGTTGCCGGACAGTGGAAACAAATACATTCTGGAATTGCTCCTGAAATCCATGAAAAACGAAAAACCCAAAGTCAGATTTCGTCCTATGAGTAACCAGGCGGCGGTAGAAGCGCTCAAGAAGGGGTTGGTAGATGGAATAGATGTTACAGGAGGCGTTCCCGTCCCCCTTTTATCTTCTTTGCTTCAGGACGGCAAAATCTCTCTGGGATTCCTTGAAATATCCGGGGCACAGATGGAGGCAGCCAGAGAGGAAGGCTGGAAGAATGTTTTCCCAACAGTCGTCCCTGCAGGATCCTATCCCGGACAGGATAAAGCGATACACACCGTCGGACATGCCAACCTGCTCGCCGTAACCGCCTCTTTGAGTCCTGAAATCGTGTATCTTCTCACGAAAACTCTGTACGAGAATTTGGAATATCTTATGAAGGTTCATCCTGCATGCAGGACTATGTCCCTGGAGAAAGCTCTTGACGGAGTAAACGTTCCATTGCACAGAGGCTCGGTTCGATATTACAAGGAAAAAAAGATCAAAGTGCCGGAACGCTTGATCCAATGAACCTGAGAGCTTATATTCCATGAGTGCTACCCGCCCGTAAACGTATCGGCAATCGAGCATACCAAAAAGCCGAGCGCCAGACTTCGCGTATACGATACCAGGAGGTTTTTATGAAGGAAGTTGTCATTATAGATGCCGTGCGCACTCCCGTAGCGTCTTTCGGTGGGGCCCTAACAGGCGTGCCTGCGGTGGAACTCGGAACGATAGTTGTAAAGGAACTTATAAAGAGAACAGGTATAGACCCGGCTCAGATTGACGAGATGGTGTTTGGCTGCGTACTTCAGGGAGGCCAGGGCCAGAATGTGGCCCGGCAAGTCTTGATTCGATCTGGGATTCCAGAGAATGTCCCGGCTCTGACAATCAACAAAGTATGTGCCTCGGGTTTGAGGTCTGTCTCTCTCGCCGCTCAGATGATCAAGGCAGGTGATGCCGATGTGGTTATTGCAGGCGGCACCGAAAACATGTCCAATGCGCCGTACGCTCTTACCAAGGCCCGGTGGGGTGCACGCATGAATGATGACTCCATGGTGGACCTCATGATCCATGACGGTCTCTGGGAAGCCTTTAATAATTACCACATGGGCATGACCGCGGAGAACGTGGCGGAGAAATACGGAATTACCCGCGAACAACAGGATGAGTTCAGTGCCGGGAGTCAGCAACGTGCGGAACGCGCGATTAAAGAAGGACGATTCAAGGATGAAATCGTCCCCGTGGTCATTCCTCAGCGAAAGGGCGATCCCAAAGTATTCGATACCGACGAACATCCGCGTTTCGGAACGACGAAAGAAGCTTTAAGCAAACTGAAACCGGCTTTTACAAAACAGGGAACCGTAACAGCCGGTAATGCGTCAGGAATAAATGACGGCGCGGCGGCAGTGCTCGTTATGTCCGCGGAGAAGGCGAAAGAATTGGGGCTAAAACCAAAAGTGAAAGTCGTATCCTACGCGTCGGCAGGAGTAGATCCTAAGATCATGGGAATCGGGCCGGTGCCGGCCACCCGGAAAGCACTCGAGAAAGCCGGTCTCAAGCTTGAGGATATCGACCTTATCGAAGCGAATGAAGCCTTTGCAGCGCAGACTCTGGCAGTTGCCGCGGACCTCGGATTCGATTCCGAGAAAGTGAACGTAAACGGTGGAGCGGTTGCTCTCGGACATCCCATTGGAGCTTCCGGGGCTCGCATTTTCACCTCGCTTCTCCACGAAATGATGAAAAGAGAGAACGTGAAGCGAGGTCTTGCCACTTTGTGTGTGGGCGGCGGCATGGGTGCCGCGCTTATTGTAGAAAAAGTGTGATGATTTTAAGCCGCGTGGACCGATTGGATACAAGACGGTCCGCGCGTGAATCCAAATCAGGGCACCGGCCTGATGTGATAATACGATGCTGCATTCAAGATGCTAACCGCACTGACCTGCGAAGCCAGGTCAGTGGCACCCCCTGTATCCGGACCCAATCTCAATCTTGGGTGCCACGGACCTGCCCTGTAGGTCCGTGTTACCGCATCGAAAGGAACTATTTTAACTGCAAGTCCGTATAAGACATGCGGTGCACCGATGTTGCTGGTAAATCTTCCCACATTGGATTACGGCCGTGCGCTTGAATTGCAGAAAGCCGTTGTAGCCGCGCGACTGTCACAATCTTGCCCGGATGTCATTCTCATCCTGGAGCATCCGCACACCATCACTCTGGGAGTACGAGGTAACCCTTCGGACATCCTTGTTTCCGATCGATGTCTCTTGAATAAAGGAATTGCGCTCTACTACTCGGACCGGGGCGGAGAAGCAACGTATCACGGACCGGGCCAGGTGGTATGCTATCCCATTATGGATTTGCGCTCGTTACGGATAACAGTGAAGGACTACGTCAGACGGCTTGAACGGACTATCATCGGCGGTCTCGCACGATTGGGGGTTCACGCGTTCAAAGAAGATCGCAAGACAGGGGTCTGGACCGGCCCTGACCGGAAGATAGCGTCAATCGGCATCAGGATCATGCGCCGCGTCACGTACCACGGATTCAGCCTCAATGTGGATCTCGAGCTTGATCCGTCCGAATTCATGGTTTCCTGCGGGATGCCTCAGGCTCGAATGGTAAGCATCAGTGACGTTTTATCCGACACCGTTTCCATGGAATCTGTAAGAGCCTCATTGGCCGAATCTTTTTCAACAGAATTCCAGGTTCGGCTTGAGCCGTGTCCAGGCCGGGAATTCCTCGAGCGAGTGTGTTGCTGACTCATGCCTGTACCTTTTTCCTACAGCGTGCGAAATCTCTGGACAAGAAAACTCACCACTATGCTCACAGCGGGTGGAATGGCTTTAGTCGCGTTTGTCTTCGCCGCGGTTTTAATGCTTGCTGAAGGACTCGAGCAAACCCTTGTGGAGACCGGCTCGCCCGAAAATGCAATCGTACTGCGAGGCGCTGCGGAAACTGAGGTAGCCAGTGTCATAGAGCGATCTTCCGGATCTATTATCGAGGTGCAGCCTGAAATTGCTCAAAACGGTCTTGGAGAAACTATCGCTGCAAAGGAGGCCCTGGTTCTCGTAACTCTTCCCAAGAGATCCACAGGTAAGCCGACGAACGTCATCGTGCGCGGTGTAGGTCCGCATTCCCTGGAACTGCGTCCCCAAGTGAAGTTGATTGCCGGTCGGCTTTTCAGACCGGGGTCGCGGGAGATTATTGTAGGTAAGGGGCTCGCTGAGAACATGAAGGGCGCTCACCTGGGAGGGTCGCTCCATTTTGCCATGTCGGACTGGGTTGTAGTTGGGACCTTTGACGCGGGGCAGACTGCTTTCAGTTCTGAAGTATGGACAGATGCGGATCAATTGATGCAAGCTTTTCGACGAGATGCGTATTCCAGCCTTATCGCAAGAGTTCCCGGTAGACATGCCTTCGAATCACTAAAACAGCGGCTGGAAAACGATCCTCGTCTGACGGTCCAAGTCAAACGTGAAATGGATTTCTACAAAGAACAGTCCGAAGTCATGTCAAAATTCATCCGGATACTCGGGATCGCCATGACAACGTTTTTCAGTTTCGGGGCAATTCTCGGCGCGATGGTGACTATGTACTCCGCGGTCGCCAACAGGATTCGTGAGATCGGCACTTTGCGAGCCATTGGTTTCAGCCGGGCGAGTATTCTTGTGGCATTCCTGGCGGAATCCCTTTTACTTGGGCTCATCGGCGGACTGGTGGGGATCGTCTGCAGTTCGGTACTTCAATTCTTGACGATTTCCACCGTGAACTGGGAAACCTTTTCAGAGTTGGCATTCGGATTCAGATTAACTCCTGCAATCGCCGGATATACTCTGGCTTTTGCATTGATCATGGGGTTCATGGGCGGCCTGTTCCCCGCATGGAGAGCCGCTCGACTGAAAATCGTGGATTCCCTGCGCCAGGACTGACATCGATTCGCAGTCAAAGAAGCAAAATCGGGGAGGAACTTCTTGTAAGAAGTTCCTCCCCGAACCCCACCTCAAGAACTTTTGGCACTCGCCAGAACCCGAATTTCCTTCCAGGAAATCCAGGTTCCGGCGAATGATAAAGTTTCTTGGAGATGGTTCGGGAGGACATTCTTCACAAGAAGGCTCCCACAATATTCACTTTTTGAATGCAAAATGGTGTGTCGTGCCCTCTTCCAAAGAACCATCGGAACTCGCTGTCAATCAGTTGATACTCGACTTCCATCCTGCAATCTGCTGCTTTCCGTTATGGACTCCGGATTCCGGGTGTCTTTTGCAGTTCCAACCCAAGCATGAGCGTTTGAAAAATGAGTGAATGTTCCCCGCCTTACTATGCCCACCAATGGGTGCGCGGGTTTCGAAGACTGCCCATTTTCTGACACGCAGGGCTTATCATTCGGTCCGGTTGCCAGTGCCTCACGAATGTTCCGCGGATCGCACGAACGTGCTCTTTTGATTGCATCAAGTACGAGAAAATACGATTCCGCCGCCAGAGCCTCACAAGGCTGAGGTTTATTCCCTTTCCTGTTTTCGTAACAAACGGGAAATCGCTTCCCTGATTCCGTTTTGAAGAAATCCTCACGAAAATAAGGCGTGAAAACAACACTTTCCATTGCTTTACCGCCCAATTCCAGAAATTCAGGAACCTGTACTGCATCCGTAGCCATTACGGGTACGCTTATCGCGCTCTCTCTCGCCTGTCTGATGAGAAGCGCACATTCAACATGATAGATGGGCAGATACAGAATGTCAGGGTTTGCAAGCTTGATGCGATTTATCTGTCCCGCGAAATCTCTGTCTCCGATTCTGCACCTGATCTCAGCGACTATTCGGCCTCCGGCCTGCCGGAATTCTTTGGCAAAATGAGCAGCAAGGCAAATACTGTGCTCCTGAGATATGTCATAGATAACCGCAGCGGTTCGTACACTGAAATGACGAATCGCAAGGTTTGCAGCAACACTAGCTTGCTCCATATCGCTCGAGCACGGCTTCAATGCATGATTTCCTGTTGACTGAGGCATCCGCGGGTCGGGAATCGTGACAACGGGAATTCCGCGCTTTTCCGTGCAGTGTGAAATCGAAACCCTGTTGACTGAAAAAATGTCTCCGATAAGTGCGACAGCGGCATTTTTCTCAATGGCCGCGAGAGCGGTATTCGTAGCTCCCGCGGGATCGGAGCCTGTATTTATCAGTCTCAATTGCACTGGTTTTCCCAGGACATGCGGTTCCATAGCGTGAGCAACCTTGATGCCTTCCCAGGCTGACTGTCCCCTCGTGCTGAAATGACCGGTTATCGGCAAGCAAATCCCTATAGAAATACTCTCGAGAGTCGATACCCGGCATGCAACCATCAAACAAATTGTCAATGCTGAAAGAAAGATTCTCATACTCTTCGCCTCCTTTCAGAGGAATTCCAGATCGCGCCAGGAGAGGATCGTGCGTTATACCAATTTGCTTTCAAAGTTGGACGAAAATCCCCTCTAACCCCATAGGCGTTAAAATAAGAATGGAGCCATATCAAAATCAATGGGTTAGAAAAATCCCCCCTCGCCCCCCTTTACCAAAGGGGGGAGCAGAAGTTGGCTTTCCGCCCCCTTTTCTAAAGGGGGTTAGGGGGATTTTGGTGAATCAAGCACGTTATTTTAACGCCTATGCCTCTACCCCCCCTTTATAAAGGGGGGAATGGGGGGATTTTGAATGCAAATTGGCATTACCGACCGCAATTTCATTATGGAACGTAGCTCGGAAGAATCGTAGACTCAGTCCTGCACTTCTGTAACCGTAACAGTTGCATGAATTCCTCGACTGTACCGGATGCAAATACGCTCATCTGTTATGCTGGACGTTTCAAATAGATGGATGGCTGCAATCAGAATATGTGTATAGTGTTTGTCAAATGTCCTGTCCGATTCAAATCCCCCAGCCCCCTTTTACAAAAAGGGGGAAAGAGCAACGTCTTAATTCCCCCTTTATTAAAGGGGGATAGGGAGCAGAGGCGCTAACTTTTCTTCAATTCTTTGTCCCGCAGGGACCAAAGAAAATAGCCCGGTAATTCATTGCCGGGATTTTGTGTATCAGCCGTCCCTCCGGGACTCTAAAATCATTAGGTTTTTCCTTATCCGGCGATGAATCGCCGGCCTATTGTCAGTTGTTCCTCCGGAACAAACGACCGAAAACGCCATAAGTTAGCGCCTATAGGAATACGGGGATTTTTCGACTAACATCTGCGCTGAGTTTCAGTCATTTATTTGGCAATGACTTATACAATATGAAAGCCGCTGTTTGAGAGGGTTCATACAAGCTCGTAACCAGAGGAAAAGTGATTTGAAATGGAATGGGAACGAATCAATCTCTACGAAAAAGTAGCAGCGCGAGTCGCCCGACTCATCGAGGAAGGTACTTTTAGAACAGGGGAACGAATACCTTCAGTACGAGGATTGAGCCGTCAACTTGGAGTCAGTCTGAGCACGGTAATGGCCGCGTACGCTCACCTTGAAAATCAGGGAGTAATAGAAGCGAGGCCCCAGTCGGGGTACTATGTGCGGGCTCAATTGAAAAACACTTCCGGTCCGGAAAATTCTCGAATTCCCTCACGGGCGGCTGTCCCCAAAAGTCTCAGTGTCGGCGAAATTTGCGTAATGCTCATGGGATCGCCGCGGAACCGGGATCTTGTGCCCTTAGGTGGAGCTTTGCCGAACCCGGAGCTCCTTCCGGTGGATCGCTTGACGAGGGCGCTTTCTGTGGCAACACGCCGCCACAAGTATCAGAGCATATCGTATGATTTTCTTCCAGGATACAAACCTCTGAGAACGCAGATTGCCCGACGCGCGATGACTGCCGGTTGCTTGTTGACGCCTGACGAAATTGTTACGACAAACGGCTGCCTGGAAGCGGTTCATCTGTGTTTGCGAGCGATCTGTCATCCCGGAGATACAGTAGCCATTGAATCGCCGGTTTTTTTCGGTTTTCACCAGGTTATCCAGGTGCTCGGTCTTCAGGCCCTTGAAATACCGACACACCGAGAAGATGGAATTAGTCTTTCGGCACTTCGTTACGCCATGGACCATCATCGGATAAGCGCGTGCGTGGTAATTTCCAATTTCAGCAATCCCATCGGGAGTTGCATGACCGATGACAGAAAAAAAGAACTGGTTGAACTATTGGCATCCCGCGATATTCCTCTTATTGAAGACGACATCTATGGTGATATCTGTTTCAGCCATGAACGTCCGACAGTGGCAAAAGCCTTCGACAGAAAAGGTCTCGTGTTGCTCTGTTCCTCTTTTTCCAAAACCGTTGCCGCGGGTTATCGGGTGGGTTGGGTTGCTCCGGGGCGATTTCAGAGTCAGGTCGAACGTCTCAAAACGTTGAGTACCGTAGGAACTCCAATGCCTACTCAGCTCGCAATTGCCGAATTTCTCACGAATGGAGGTTACGATCATCTTCTCCGAAGAATCCGGAAAGTGTACGCAACGCAAACCGCAGCAATGGCTCGAACTGTAGAAACCTGTTTTCCGGAGGGCACGACCGTAACGCGACCTTCCGGAGGATTCGTCCTCTGGGTGGAATGTCCGGATTATGTCAATACATTAAAGCTTTACGAGATGTTGCTCGAGGCAGGAATCTCTATTGCACCCGGCCCGGTTTTTTCCAGTAAAAGAAAGAACCTGAACTGTCTTCGTCTCAATGCAGGATTCTGGTCTGCTGAAATTGAAGATGCTGTGAGACGCGTCGGTAATTTAGCGTCCTCAATGAAACCATAGAACGTGTCCGCAATGACAGTCGTATGGCAGATATCAGTTTGTCCGATTCGAAAAAGTGCTTCTCGAATACCGGTGGGTGCCGTGCCTCCGTGCCGGCACATTTTTCAAGACAAACCAACCGGTAGGAACGGCAGCCCCTGTGTCCCTGTCTTTCAACCGTTACATGGGTTTTCTGTTATCGAGAGCTCGTGACAAAGTCAACGGATCGGAGTATTCCAGCGAACCGCCCACGGGTATTCCGTACGCAATACGCGAAACCGAGACGTCCATGCTCTTGATCCGTTCAGCGATAAACGAGGACGTTGATTCGCCTTCCACGGTGGGGTTGAATGCGAGGATCACTTCCCGAACTCCTTCATCTCGGACCCTATCCAGGAGTTCCGAGAAACGGATGTCTCCAGGTCCTATCCCGTCCAGAGGGGAGAGAACCCCGTGCAAGACGTGGTACAAACCACGGAACTGACCTGCCTTTTCAATTGCAAGCAGATCCATTGGAGTTTCCACGACACAGAGCCGCGTGGGGTCTCGACGTTTATCCGTGCAAATCTGACACGGGTCCACATCGGTGAGATGAAAGCACCTCGAACAGAGCCGCAACTTTTCTTTGACGGATTTTATCGCTCGAATCAGTTGCTGGATATCGGCGTCACCGGCATGCATAACGTAAAACGCATACCGAGTGGCAGTTTTCTCGCCTACCCCCGGGAATCGTTTCAAAACTTCGATCAAATCTTCGAGAGGTCGCACGGAAAGATCACCTTATCCTCGGCAGGAGCCTTAGAAGAGTCCCGGAATTTTGAGTCCGCCCGTCGCTTTGGCCATTTCTTCTGCAAGAAGGTCACGGGATTTTTTCAGAGCATCGTTTGTGGCGGCCACGATCAGATCCTGGAGAAACTCCATTTCATTCGGGTCTATCAGTTCTTTTTCTATCTTAATCGATATGATTTCCTGAGACCCACTGACCTCGACAATTACCATGTCTCCGCCGGCGGACCCGGTAACGGTCTTCTGAGCCAGATCGTCCTGTATGTCCTTGAGCTTTGCCTGCAATCCCTGAGCCTGCTGTATGAGATCTTTCATGCCAAACACGTTCCGGTCCCTCCATCTCCTGTTCGGTTCTCTGCTCTCTCTTATTCTGAATATAGTTATTCCCGAATTCAAACAATTTCTTGGAAGCGCATGACGTTCGGGACTTGATTCCGGGATCGACCCGGTTCACACTAGCAGATGCATGGACCGGACGCAAACGAACATGAAACACCCCACGCTCCTCCTGGTGAATCCCTGGATACATGATTTCGCGGCTTTCGATCTGTGGGCTCGGCCCATGGGATTGCTCGTGTTCGCCACGAGGCTTCGGAAACTCGGATGGAACGTGTCTCTCCTGGACTGCCTCGATCGGCATCACCCTGAAATGGTCACTCTGAAATCCCGATCCCTCGGCCGGGGCCCGTTCCACAGGACACTGATTGCCAAACCGTCATGCCTCGAAACCATTCCAAGAACCTATGCCCGCTATGGCGTAGATCCGCAGATTGTGAAACGCGATCTCGAATCCCTTCCGGTTCCTGCGGCAATCCTGGTGACGAGCCTCATGACCTACTGGTACACAGGAGTGCGCGAGACTGTGCAACTTCTCCGGGAAGTTTTTCCCAAGGTGCCTATTTTGCTGGGGGGCATATACGCATCTCTGCTACCGGAACATGCGAAAATGCATATCCGAGCAGATGCGATACTCCCCGGACCTGCCGAGCATTCCATCGCCGAACATCTTCAGCGATGTACCGGAATCCGTCCCGAGATCGGATCTGATTCAACTGGCCTGGAATTCACGCCAGCACTGGATCTTCTGAGGAAAGTCACTTTTATTCCGCTGCTCACGTCCCGCGGATGTCCGCTCCGATGCACGTACTGCGCTTCACGAACATTGAATTCGAATTACTTGCAACGTCCCGTAGAAGACGTGATCAGCGAACTCCAAGACGCCTGTCTCAAGTACGATGTTCTCGACATCGCTTTGTACGATGATGCGTTTCTCATCAATGCCGAACGTCATGCGCTGCCGATTCTTGACGAAATTGCCGAACGTCTTCCGGGACTGAGAATTCACGCTCCCAATGGATTGCATGCAACGCGGATCGATTCACGGGTTGCCGTGGCAATGAAAAAAGCGGGTTTTGAGACAATTCGTATAGGGCTTGAGAGTTCGTCTGATGAATTTCACTCCAGAACGGGAAAAAAAACCGATCTCCAATCGTTTTTTTCCTCAGTAACCAATCTCAGGGATGCCGGTTTTTCCAGGGAACAAATTGGAGTGTACCTGCTGGTTGGGGTTCCCGGCCAATCAAGCGCACAGATTGAAGAAGATGTCGAGATTGTCCTAACTGCAGGAGCGTATCCGAAATTGGCCGAATTTTCGCCTATTCCCGGCACGCTTATGTGGGGACAGGCTCTTGGAAACAGTCGATATCCTCTTGAAGAAGAGCCGTTGTTTCATAACTGTACGTTGCTGGCCGCGGCGGAACCCGACGTAAGTGTGCAATTTATCGGTGATTTAAGAAAACAGATCTCCTCATTTCTCCACTTGAATCAAGACAAATCGTCTTCCTCACAACCCGAGCTCAAACATACTTGCTGCAGTCATTGACACAGCGCGCTGATACTGCTAAATATAGATACTATTCCATCGCATTTCAAAAATCTCTCGGAAGGTGAATTTCCTATGGCCCAAGCGAAGGACGTGGTAGGCGCCGCCCTCGTCGTAGGAGGCGGAATAGCCGGAGTGCAGGCCTCATTAGACCTCGCGGAATCGGGTTACAAGGTGTATCTGGTTGAGACTGAGACCGGAATCGGCGGCCGAATGGCCCAGCTCGATAAAACGTTTCCCACGAATGATTGCTCTACCTGTATTTTTTCTCCCAAGCTCGTTACAGTCGGACAGAACCCCAATATAGAACTTCTCTCCTATAGTGAACTGGAAGATGTGCAAGGGAGTGAGGGAAACTTTTCTGTAACCTTGCGCCAGAAATCCCGGTACATCCGAAAAGATCGATGTAAAGCCTGCGGAGACTGCGCGTCCGTATGCCCCGTGAAGGTACCCAACGAATTTGACCAGGAACTGAGCAAGAGATCGGCGACATACCGACTGTTTCCTCAGACCATTCCTCAGACCTTCGTCATTGATAAGGGAGACCGCGCACCGTGCGTAATGGCTTGCCCGGCTCATATCAATGTGCAGGGTTATGTCCAGCTTATAAGCCAGGGCAAATACAAGCAAGCGATTGAGCTCATTTATAATCAGCTCCCTCTTCCGGGAGTCCTGGGCAGAGTCTGCCCGCATCCCTGCGAAAGTGTTTGCCGCCGGGCTGAAAAAGATCAGCCTGTCTCCGTCTGTAAACTGAAACGATTTGCATCGGATCAGATCGATTACGGACAGTTGACCGTTCCGGAGATCACGCCTCGTGATGAAAAGGTTGCAATCGTCGGTTCAGGACCTGCCGGTCTCTCAGCAGCGTACTATCTTGCTCTGGAAGGGTATAAAACGACAATATTCGAAGCCGCGCCCGTCCTTGGTGGTTGGCTGAGAGTCGGCATTCCCGAGTATAGACTTCCCAGAGATGTTCTCGAAAAAGAAATCAATCATATCCTGAGCCTCGGTGTTGAAGCCAAAACAAACAACGCTCTGGGCAAAGATTTTTCCGTTGAGGATCTGAAAAACCAGGGTTACAAGGCCGTTTACCTGGCGGTCGGCTGCCAGAAAGGCGCAAATCTTGCCATACCGGGCGAAGAATCTGATGGCGTAATTCAGGGAGTCGATTTTCTGAGAAATGCAGCGCTTGGCACCTCGTATAACGGTATCAAGAAGGCTGCGGTCATCGGCGGCGGTAACGTTGCCATAGATGCAGCCCGCACTCTTTCACGATTCGGAGCCGACGTCCACATCCTGTACAGACGTTCCAGGCAGGAGATGCCTGCTTTCAAGGAAGAAGTGGATGCAGCCATTGAAGAAGGCGTGAAGATACAGTTCCTTTGTGCGCCGGTCGAAGTGGTTTCGGCCGGAGGGAAAGTGACCGGTATCAAATGCATCAAAATGGAGCTGGGCCCGCCAGATGATTCCGGTCGAAGAAGACCTGTCCCCATCCAGGGATCAGAGTTTGTCATAGACGTGGATGCCATAATTCCTGCGATCGGTCAGATCATCGATCCGGCACTGTGGGATAGCGTGAAGGATCTCAAGACCACCAGGAGAAACACCATTGCCGTGGATCCTATCTCCTACGCCACTTCAATGGAAGGCGTGTTCTCAGGCGGTGACGCCGGAACCGGCCCTGCAACGGTGGTGGAAGCGGTTGCCGCCGGCAAACAGGCTGCGGAATCCATAGCTCGGTTTATTCAGGGCAAGGACATGTTCGAAGGCCGCCCTTGGACCGGCGTGGAAAATCCCGAGTATCCTCCCATTCCGAATATCCGACCCGAAGCCCGAGCCAAGAACCCGGAAATCCATGTTTCCGAGCGCAAGGGTTTTCGCGAAGTCGAACTCGCATTCCCTGAAGAAGAAGCACTTCGCGAGGCCAACCGCTGCCTCAACTGCGGCGTCTGTTCGGAGTGTATGGAATGCGTGAAAGCCTGCCCTGCAGAGGCTATTGACCACACAATGGAAGATCAGCTCCTCCAAGTGAATGTGGGAACGATCATTCTTTCCACCGGTTACGACATGATCAATCCCGACAAGATCCGGGGTGAATATTCATACGGGACTGCACCGAATGTGCTCACCAATATGGAATTCGAGCGGATGCTATCGGCTTCCGGTCCCAATGCCGGTGAGGTGAAGAGGCCTTCAGACGGTCATCACCCAAATAAAGTTGCATGGATTCAGTGTGTCGGATCGAGAGATGCTCAAAAAGGTATGCCGCACTGCAGCTCTATCTGCTGCATGGCATCCATCAAAGAAGCCGTCATAGCCAAAGAGCACGATTCCAACATCGAACCGACCATCTTCTATATGGATATCCGTGCATACGGCAAGGATTTCGATGCCTATTACGAAAGAGCAAAGAACGAGGGTGGTGTCCGATTCATCCGCTCAATGATAAGCCGGGTTGTCGAAGACCCCATCACTCATAACCTGAATATCACGTACCTGGACGACAATCAGAAGCTGCACACGGAAAACTTCGACATGGTAGTTCTCGCAGTGGGGCTCAAGACATCCGACAAATCCCGAATCATTGCCGAGAAACTTGGTGTGGAGTTGAACGAGTCCAAATTCTGCGCGACCACCTCATTCGATCCCGTGCAGAGCACCAGACCGGGTGTTTTCGTTGCCGGTATGCTCCAGGGTCCGAAAGATATTCCGCAGACCGTCATGGAAGCCTCTGCTGCTGCAGGAGCGTCTTCAAAACTCCTGGCGTCAGCCCGGAACACCATGACCACGAAGATTCAATTCCCGCCGCAACGAGACATTTCTGAAGAAGAGCCTCGCATCGGCGTATTCATCTGTCGTTGCGGAATCAACATCGCTAATACCGTGGATGTTCCCAGAGTCGTGGAGCACGTCAAGAATCTACCCAACGTAGTCGTCGCGGAAGAGCGTCTGTTTACCTGCTCTCAGGATACTCAGGAACAGTTCCTTAAGATCATAGAAGAAAACCGTTTGAATCGCCTCGTGGTTGCCGCGTGCAGTCCGAGGACCCATGAACCGATGTTCCAGCTCACCATGGAAAAGTCCGGCCTGAATCCCTATCTCTTTACCATGACGAACATTCGGGACCAGTGTTCCTGGGTGCATGCATCGCACAAAGAAGAGGCAACCCTCAAAGCAATGGACCTTGCCAGAATGGCTATTGCCCGTGCTCGACTCCTTGCTCCCCTGGAAAAGGGAAAAATGGAAGTCTGCCACAATGCACTGGTCCTCGGCGGCGGTGTATCGGGTATGACATCGGCTCTCAATCTGGCCGACCAGGGCTTCGAGGTTTTCCTTGTGGAAAAATCCGATAAGCTGGGCGGCAACGCACTGTCGATTGAAAAGACCATTCACGGCGAGCCCGTGCAGCCGTTCGTCAACGAACTGGCCACCAAGGTGCAGTCACATTCCAAGATCAAGGTTTTCACGAACTCGGACTTCTCGGATTTGTCCGGTCACGTCGGCCACTTCAAAGGGAAAGTGAATAACGGAAGTCAGGCCCAGGATGTGGAATTCGGTGCCGCAATCATCGCAACCGGCGCAAGGGAGTCCAAACCGACGGAATATCTGTTCGGCGAACATCCGGCAGTAGTGACTCAGCATACGTTGGAAGAGCGCATTCTGGCAGGCGATCCGAAGCTCAAGGACGTCAAGAATGCTGTCTTTATCCAATGTGTCGGTTCGCGCTGCGATGAACGCCCGTATTGCTCGAAGATATGCTGTGCAGGCTCGGTACGGTTGGCAGAACGGCTCAAAGAGATAAACCCGAATGCCAAAACGTACATACTGTATCGCGATCTCCGCACATACGGACTGCTGGAAAAGTACTACGCAGAATCCCGCAAAGCCGGAACCATCTTCGTGAGATACGATCCGGAGAATAAACCTGCAGCCGAAGCTGCGGGCGATTCCGTGAAGATCACGATCCACGACCCCGTGCTCGATGAAGATATCAAAGTTCCCGCGGATCTCCTGGTCCTCGCAGCGGCGATAGATCCTGGTGAAAGCAATAAGCAGCTCGGACAGTTGTTCAAAGTCACGGTAAACTCGTACGGCTATTTTGTTGAAGCTCACATGAAACTGCGACCGGTCGACTTTACCACTGAAGGCGTATTTCTTGCCGGACTTTCGCACTATCCGAAGCCGATTGACGAATCCATCGCCCAGGCCACAGCCGCAGCACAGAGGGCGGCAATCCTTCTGAGCAAGGACGAGATGACCTTCCCCGGCGTTATCTCCAAGGTGGACGGCACAAAATGCGCTGTGTGCCTCACATGCGTGAGATTGTGTCCGTATGGGGCTCCGCGCATCAATGAAGACCATGTGGCGGAAATTGTTCCCGCACTTTGTCAGGGATGCGGAATTTGCTCCTCGGTATGTCCGGGTAAGGCAATCGAACTTCAGCATTTCAGAGACGATCAGGTATTCCAGGAGATCGACGCTCTTCTGGATTCTGCCTCATAAAATAGCGTGCAATAGTGCTTCAGATTTCCTGCAGGTCGAACGGCGGCCCGCAGGATTTCTCCGGAAGCAAAGCGTTCACAGGAGATAAATATGCAGCAAGGTGGCACCTATCAATCGGGGCGAGTATCGAGTCCCGCTGGAGATCTGCTGTCGGTAATCAATCAGTGTTATCAGTGCGGGAAATGTTCTGCCGGATGTCCTATGGCTCCGGAAATGGATATTCTTCCCCATCAACTGGTGAGGCTTGCGGTTTTGGGGAATCATGATCGCATTGTGGATTCCAAGAGCATATGGCTGTGCCTGTCCTGCCACACCTGCGGCGCGAGATGTCCCAACGGCATCGACGTACCCGTCCCTTCTGGATCCGATCAGGCATGAAGTTATTCGCAAGAAGATCAGCACCCGTGAACCCCAGGTTCCGATATTCCACCAGATATTCATGAAGACTATCCGTATGTTCGGCCGAGTTCACGAGCTTACCCTCATCGGCATGTACAAGATGAAGACCAAAACGTACTTCAATGATATGGAACTTGGGTGGCAGATGTTCCGCAAGGGCAAGATGCATATCCTGCCCCATCGGTCAGGCCATCAGAGCGAAGTAAAAGAAGTGTTCAAGGCTTCTTCCTTTAAATAAGGGTCAGGATCGAATTGGAAATCTCTCCGGGTACTCACTGCCCGGTCAACTTATCCAGAGGACGGACAATGGAATTCAGCTATTATCCCGGATGCACGCTCACAGGGTCCGCGAAGGAATTGGACGAGTCCTTCCGCAGTTCCGCAGAGCGCCTGGGCGTAACGCTTCGCGAGATCCCGGATTGGACCTGCTGCGGAGCATCTTCTGCTCACATGGTCGATCATTATCTTGAAGCGGCTCTTCCAGCGCGTGACCTCATGACAGCCGAGCGGCTCGGCAATGATGTGGTGGCACCGTGCGCGGGATGCCATGTTCGGATGAAAGCCGCATCCCAGCGCATGATGGAAGAAACAGCGCTGCGGAACCGGTTCCCGTTCAAGGGAGAGATCAAGATTCTCGCAGGTCTGGATTTGTTCCATATGGATGCAGTCCTTTCCCGATTAAAAGAGAGGGTAAGCAAGCCTCTGGAAGGGCTACGCGTGGTACCCTATTACGGATGCCTAGCTGTACGGCCGGTGGAAGTGGTGGAACCCGAGGACCCCGAGAATCCCATGCAGATGGACCACATCTTAGAGGCCCTGGGAGCGGAAGTGCTTTCCTGGCCGTACAAAACCGACTGCTGCGGAGGTTCTCTGGCGCTGACTCGTACGGATCTCGTGCTGAAGCTTTCTCGTAAACTTCTGGACATGGCAAAGCTATTGGAAGCGGATGCGCTGGTGACCATGTGTCCCATGTGCCAGGCGAACCTGGACACCAGACAGGCGGATATCACGAAAGAAACCGGTCAGGTCTACCATGTTCCCATCCTGTACGTGACGGAACTCATTGGGGTTGCCTTGCAGCATCCCAGAGTCAGAGAATGGTTCAAACGGCATATTGTTTCTCCTGAAGCAGCATTGGCCAAGAAAGGCTTGATCTGATTGCTGTCCATGAAGACTCATCAAAGAATCCCGGGTAGAATCCGGGATTTTTTGTTTTCAGGTACAGAAATGGTATCTGAAGCTTATAGTAAATGTCAGAATTTTTGTCCAATTGCGAAAACCGATTCTTGAAAATCAATGGGTGCCGTGCCTCCGTGCCGGCACATCTATATGATCAATGATATCGATAGAATGGACCGGCAGGGACGCCGGTCCCCACCAGTATCTTGTGTTGGAGCATGGGATAAACGTCAAAATTTTTGGTAATCGCTATAATTGAAGGAGATGGAGTTCACGATGAAAAGTGCCTCATATCTGATCGTGTTATCGATCGCGGTAATGTGTTTTGCCTGTCCCGTGATGGCTGAGCCTGAAATGTCCTCGGGACAATCCGTGTACGTTCCTGTGTATTCACATATCTACGGAACTCCCCAGAGCATACCTATTAACCTGACCGCTCTACTCAGCGTGAGGAATACCGACCCCCACAAAGCAGTAACCATAGCGAGCGTCGATTATTTCGATTCTCAGGGAAAGCTGATCAACAAGGCGCTTAAGAAACCCTTCGATCTCGGGCCTCTCGCCACGTGGGAGCATATCGTGCCGGAAATGAATACGGAAGGGGGATCGGGTGCCAACTTCATAGTGCGCTGGAATGCTGCACAAGATGTGAATATTCCCATGATAGAATGTGTCATGATAACAACCAGATCTGGTCTCGGCATATCATTTATAACCCGCGGTAAGGCAATAAGAGAATAAACAATACATATTGCGTTGCATACAAAGCGGTATGATGAGTATAGCTTTCAATTTGACCGCGTTTTATGCATTTTCTCCTATAACGGAAAGAGCTTGACGCTAGCACCTTTTCTGTGATTAAATACGCACTGCTGGATTTTTTATTGACTGTATTTGAAGGGCTGCATGATCCAACTCCGCACTCGTCTGCTTGGTAAAGCAATCCTGATATTGCTCTTTGCTTTCGTGGCCTGCACGAACTCGACGACGAGCCATGCCCAAACTTGGGGGGCGAATGGTCTATTCTCTCTTAATTCCCTTGAGAGTGTCGTAGGTCCGATCTTTCCTGTGGGCGGTTGGTGCAATTCGTTTCGGAGTGAGATTGGCGCTGGAGTAGGGGTTGCTAAATTTGACAAAGCCACCCTGAATAGTTCCCTGGGTACCTTTGACCTGATCAGATACGATCCCGATGCGTCCCAAGGACAAGATACTCTGGATGGTAGCCCGCTGAAATACCAGGTAAAAGCGATACTAAGGCTCTGGCGACTCGGGCTACGCGCCGCGTATGAAAATTTCGATGCTCGCACGTATCTCGCTAAATCAGGTAAATTCGATTTTACAGGTCTCAATCTTGGTGCAGATTTCGACCTTGTTCAGTTCAACTGGCTTTCAATCGGGTTAGGCGGCGATTTTTACTTTATCGATCCATATTTCCGTGGAGCCATACTGCATCCATATGTTCCACCGAATATAGAGTTGATCGACATAAAGGGAGAGCGACCGATCAACTGGGGTGCGTATTTTCGCTATATGCCTCCGGACATTCTCGGCTTCCCCATGCATGTGGAAGCATTTTTCCGACTCCCGTACCGAAAAGCCTCTTCTTACAGTTCCCTGGGGGCATCACTCGTTTTTCGTCCTCAGATCTACAGATTCGATGTTTCTGCAAAACTCTCTTTTGAAAAGGCTTACCTGAAATTCTCAGGCGTTTCGAGCATAGATACGGCCAATCCGGAAACATTCCAGAATTGGGAATTCAATTCCGTCTGGAAATTGTTCAGTGTTGACGTAGCAATATATTTCTAGTTTCTCGTCAGTTCCAAGTTCTCCTCTCGCAACAACAGAATAGCTTCTATGTGGCGTTCTTCATACACTTTTCGTCTTTCGAATCGCGCCTCTTGTTATACCAATGAGAAGAAGCTGGTTCATTTGCCGGCCTTGGCAGGTCTCCGAAGCGAAGTCAGGCTGCGCCGTTTGTAGCGGAGGAGATTTGCCAGGGCGGCTTCATCCAATGTCACTTCTTTGGACGCTCATTGATATTACCTACAGATAAACAAGATCAAGGGTCCTTCGCAAGAAAGCAGCGCCCTAAACGGTTATATCTTGGATAGTTTGGGCAAGCGCATAGGCGTAAGCACGTGAGCGCGAAGAGTATGGGGATTGTACATTCAGCAGTTTCATTGTTGTCATTGCGAGGAGCGCAGCGACGTGGCAATCGCCTGGGACTCAGGCGCCTAATTTCAGGCGATTGCTTCGCTTCGCTCGCAATGACATGTGTTAAGATCCCATTAACCATGAGGACCAAAAGGATTCTCGTTGTTCACTGTCGAGTCGTTCTGGTGCGATCTTTTCTGCTTGCCCACATCCTAAACGTTTAGGAACTTTGAGACAGTCTCTCCGTGCCGGCCAAGTTGGGGCAAAGGAGGCAAATTGATATTATAGCTGTTATCGAAAGTCTTGACGGAATCCAATGCCTGCAATGGGAAGAATCAGTAGCGCCGGCGTCCCTGCCGGCGATAACTTATTGCTTTGTTTGGTGAATTGTTCGCCGGCACGGAGGCCGGCGCTACCAATTGCTGGGAACTGCTCTTCACAATCCGTGATTACTTTCGAGAATCGGTATAGTTATTGGATCAACATACATTGTCGTTGAGATCGAAGCGAGGAACGTCTTCCGCAAATGTTGTGGAACAGCACAGCCCTGCTATCAAAAGCGAAATCAGGGTGGGTGCCAGACGTTAGCCGGAAATCCCAACGGTAGTGGCGATGGAGCTGCGGTCCCTGTCGATCTGTGGAAAGTGGCCTCATACCATTTCGAAATTATGCATATAAGATAGCGCAGGCTTGAGGTGTTCTGAGCGGAGTGATCAGACGGCTTTGCGTCGTCCGGAGCGAAGGATGCCTCAAGCCTCCCAGATTATGAGAAGAAAAGCGAATCGGCATCAGAAAGAGCACACCACTTCACCGAGAAGTGAAAACTGATCCGACCACACGTGGGAGCCACCGAAAGAGAAATCGAGAGCAAACAGACTGTTTTTGAGACGATGGTCTCCATCCGTCACGAGCCTTTTGAAATCCCCTGTGACACGACCTCGAACGTCGTTGGTAAACAGGAATTCCCATGCTGCAGAGATGTGCCAACAATGACCGCGGGTATTGTCCATAGTCACGTGGTCACCAGATCGGAGCAGGTGCAAGTCTTCGTTCTTGGCAACTACGAGCGCATAATCCGCCTGAAATTCCGCATACGTTTGAGCCAATAAAGGAGAAACCATACCAAGATTTGTCCGGTATATGCCTCCTATGTACCCATGATGGAAAGATTGTCGGAAGTCGATTCCATCACCGGGAAGCTCGAAGGCGTCACCGGAAAGCGCGGCTTGAAACCCGTCATGTGTCGTGAAGAAGAAATGTTGATACCTGTATCCACCGATCGGTCTTACTAAAAAAGAATTCGGTAAGATGCCCAGTGAACAGGATATATCTACCAACATACCGCGATTCAAGCGACACTTCGATTCGCTGAAAATCGTTTTCTGATTCGGAGCCGCATCATCATCCCAATCGCTGTCCTGCATCATGAGGCTGCTTTCACGATTGAGATTGGTCCAAATCTGACCTTTTAATTCCCAGGATGGAGCCACATACACACTGGTCAATCCCGCAAACCACTGATCGATAGGAAATTCCAGTCTGCTCAGAGGATCCTGCTGTGGCGGAAAAGGATTCGGAAACTGATACGAAGTAAAACTATTCAGAAGCTTGGCCAGCCCAAAACGGCTCGAAAAGCCAGGCTGAGGATAGATTTCCTGAGATGACGCTACGGAACCCAGAAGACACACGTACAGTGTCAGAGAGACGAGAACGACTCGCTGTTTAAACATACCCCATCCTTAATAACCGGATGAATCCGGAGACATAAAAGCTCGATGGCTGACGAAAGCAGCCCGAGCTTCAAGAGAAAGGCCTGAACGATATACGCCTTTCTTTACGAGACTCAAAAGTATTGCTTGCGTGAAATAGACTGTAACATAAAGATGATATCACTGTCAAACAATGAAAATTATAGTAATTTTGTCATAATTGCTTTAAGTTTTATCTACAACATATCAATTTTATATAGCTACTCTTTAGACAGCAATCACAAGTCTATCCAATCAAAATGCGAAAAAATGTCCACAGGAATGGGGTGCGCGCTGGTACCGCGTTGCTTTCCCGAACACCGGAACAGGACGTTTCTGTCAGGAGAGAATTTCACTTTTGCACTCAAATACAGTCCATTTTATTACATTATATTCTAATGTTAGCTGCAATAGTCCATCCATCACTATGACGCGCGTAGCGTAGCGGTTAATATGCTGCAATATTCTGTAAAAACAATGCCTTCCAGCCTTAATTACTTGACAGAGAGAAATTTTTATCCTACAAACCGTACATTCGCATATTTTTTGGTTAAAGGATGAGCCTTCTCTCTGGAAGACGGAGGATGGCTTCTCTGTCTTGGTTTTCAGGAGGATATGAATATGAAACGTGTCGCTGTTCTCTTCATTGCTTTATCACTGATTATGGGGCTATCCGCAATAAACGCCGAGGCGTTCCTCGGGGCGGGATTGCCTGCACCTTTTACCGGATTTTTCGGAAGCGGGGCCCCGTCGTCCTGCGGGCCCGTGTGTGATCCTCCTGCACTAGCTGCAGGGACCGCGTTTTATGTGGGCTGGATGGAAGACCATAACGGTGCGAGGATCAATGTAACAGCAGATAATCCTGCAAATGTGCTGTTGGGTGTTACTGAGATAAATCACAGGTACCCGCTGAAGGGGCTTTGGCTGGGCCTCACTCAGACTGTTCCTTTCAGTGAATACTGCTCCCTTGTGGCCTCGGGATGGTATTTGATACCCTCAAACGAGCGCGCACAGGAAGAGTATAGGCTTGGGACCACTGCCGCCGATACGAATTGGGGAACCAAAACCCAGTGGTGGTTTGTTGACGGACTACTCGCTTTTGGAAGCGGCAATGGACAATTGTTGGCTGGTGTTCGATACGATGAGTTTACTACCAAGTTCGATGACAGAAGCTTGGGATTCTTTTTACCCACAGATACCGCCAATGTTACTACTTACAACGTGATTCCGCTCGTAGGTCTCCAATACGTCAGCAGTAACCTGGTGTTCCGTATTGTGGGAATTCCCACACTCGTCGGCACTCTCAAGTACCGAGAAAACGTCGCTGGAACCAGTCTTGAAGCCACTTCCAACTGGAGAGGCGGATATTTCCTCGAGTTTTTTGGCGAATATGGATGGAAGGTCGGTGGAATGGCCGATTTCGGCGTATTTGGACGCTACAACTTGGCTCAGGGAAAATCCCAGTTGGACCTCACCACAAATCCCGGTGGATTGGAGGCTGACTACAATGTCTCAGTGCATCGATCCTCATGGACCCTTGGTGGCAAAATGTCACTGAATTTCGCCATACCCTACATGTAAGATAATACGCGGCGGACAGAATCCTCCGCTTCTTTTCCTATAGTCTGCACTTTCGCAACTGATCGGATGAGCCCTCTACGGAGGGCTTTTCTTTTGGTGATATTTTCGATATAAAAATCGGGGTTGCGTTGCGCTCCGGAAGTATCCGTTTTCACGGATATGTGCAAACAGGCAATCCGGTCTCCAATATCTCGCCGATTTGTTTCTTGATGAGGATGGAATGGCTCCTGATGAATACACCATGTGGTTGGAGCGAGAAGTCTCCGGCAAGAATGTGGAGGAGTTGAATAAGGCTTACGAGCTGTTAATGCAGAAAATAAAGAGTATAGATCCCTTAACGATTGCCGAACAATCTGAAGCTCAGTACGTCGGAGAAGGCGTCCCGAAAATCGTCATTCCTTTTCTCCAGAGCTGGTTTGTCCTGGATCTTCTTCCGTATCGCATCAGGGCACAGCACAAGATTTTCGACACATTGCCCATGAAGGTGCTTGTACTGCAGCACTTGATAGCTGCCGCGAAAAATCTCGGTACAACGGTCCGCGTCGTGGGCGAATGGATCGATTGCAGGACCTTGAGGCACGGCGCGGTCATGGGAGCCCATTTTGCGAAATCTACTGACGAAATGCTGAGCCGTTTCTTTGCACTCCCCAGGGATGAGAAGATTGCGCGGTCTATGAAATGGGCTGGAATCTCGGCAGATCTCGGTGACGAGGCTTTCTTTTTTCGATTCTTCCCCAAATTACCGATTGCGCTGGTCCATTGGAGGGAAGACTCCGAATTTCCTCCTTTCAGCAAGATCCTATACGATGTGTCCGCGAGCAATTACATGCCGACTCACGGATTGGCCGCTCTCACAGAATTTCTTATTTTCCGTCTCGTCGAGAATTGAGTGTCCGTTCGTTCGTCCAAGCTGACTGTACGAGCGAAAGCTCCGTCCCGATCTGATTTCCGTCCCAATGCGCTATCAAAGAAGTGACAATTCTGAAGCCGGCTCCGGTGGGTCTCCGAAGCGAAGTCAGGCTGCGCCGTCCGTAGCGGAGGAGATCCACCGGAGCCGGCAACCGATCGGCTTCCCGATATTACTCGCATGAAGGCTCAGTGGTATCACACTTAGAAGCGAATGATACAACCATTTACTGGTACAACATTGAAGAGTTGCGGCTTTCTTTTTCAAAACTCCTTAAGCTATTGCTGCCCTTGGGATTTCAGGCGTTCTTTAAGTTGGTTCACCCAGGGTCGAACCATGACGGCATGGGGACTGTCGCCTGCCTTTTCCAGAAAGGTTTCCCAGGCTTTTAGTGCTCCCGGATAATCTTTGAGGTCGTCTCTCAGGATTATGCCGAGATTGAACAACGCCATGGGATGGTTCGGGTCGACTTCAAGTGCCTTCCTGAAGGCATCTGCCGATTCCTGCGGCTTGCCAAGCTTTCTTAGGCTTATTCCCATATCCGTCCACACGTCGGCATTGCCAGGGTTCACTTCGAGCGATCTCCGGTAGTAATCCACCGCTTTCTCGTGGTTCCCCAGATCAAAATAGTCGTTCCCCAATTGCACGAGCACATCGGCATCGTTTGGTCGGACGGCGAGCATCTTTTCCAGACCTGAAATTCTGGCTTTCAGTTCGGATTCTGCACCGCCAGGCTGCTCGGTCGCATGAGGAGGTTGTCGGGTTGGGGGAGTAGCAACATCGAGTTTCCAAGCGGAAAAAACGACACCTGCAATGAAACCGACTACAAACACAGCCAACCAGGAAACAAGGGTACGGGAAGTCACGTGATGCTCCAAGAAATAGTTGTCGGGACTGCGGGATGGTACATTTAATGCCGATGCGCTATGAAGTGACAATGCTGAAGCCGGCTCCGGTGGGTCTCCGAAGCGAAGTCAGGCTGCGCCGTCCGTAGCGGAGGAGATCCGCCGGAGTCGGCAATCGATCGGCTTCGGGATATTACTCGTATGATAGCGCATTGGTGTAAATTAATCCCTGTTAAATGAGATTATCACATTGCCTTCTGTCACGGAAGATGACGAACGCCACGGTTTCTGAAGGTTCGATTCATTTGTGCCTCGACAAAAATCGTGCTAGATTCCCCTGCACTCGCCTGACAATAGAGTTGCGTATAAATGCATAAATGCTCCGCAGTGCTGAAGGAGGACAGTACATGGAAGATATGAAGAGCAAATATCGGACCGTGATG
The DNA here is from genome assembly GCF_000266945.1 of Desulfomonile tiedjei DSM 6799. Taxonomy (NCBI): domain Bacteria; kingdom Pseudomonadati; phylum Thermodesulfobacteriota; class Desulfomonilia; order Desulfomonilales; family Desulfomonilaceae; genus Desulfomonile; species Desulfomonile tiedjei. The sequence goes on along the minus strand of NC_018025.1, from coordinate 5,794,657 downwards.
GATGACCATTTTCCGGATACTATGAAAATCATCTTCGGAGATCAGCAACTCGAATATCGAAAGCAAACCTGGAAAATCCCCGATTCCTCCGGCGATCTTGTCGAGAAAGGATTGCGTTACGGAGAGAATCCCGGTCAAGAGGCGGCTTTGTATGAGTTGGTCAGCGGCAACCTTCTTCTCGGCGACTGCAAGTTCATAGAACCGGGAGGCGGCCTGGTCAGTGCCATAACGGAAAAAGAGATGCTCCAGGCTGGAAAACATCCGGGCAAAACTAATCTCACCGATGTGGACAATGCTCTGAATATCCTGAAATTCTTGATGGCCACTCCGGCCTGCTCCATAATGAAGCACAACAATCCATCAGGAGTTGCCATTGATACGCGTTTGGCCGCTGCGTATCACAAAGCTGATGTTGCTGACAGGATCGCAGCATTCGGAGGGGCCGCGGTCTTCAACCGTCCTGTTGATAAAGAAACTGCACAGCTTGTGGCAGCAAATTATCTCGAAGTGGTGGCGGCTCCGGATTATGAAGAAGGAATTGTGGAGATTCTAGCCAAACGAAAGAACCTCCGCATCATGACAGTTCCTCGCATGGACAGACTGCACGATTATGTCTCACGACGTTTCGTGGAATTCAAATCGCTCATGGACGGCGGCATAATTGTTCAGCAGTCTGCCGTAAACGCGATTCGCTCGTCAAAAGACCTGATTCCTGCCAGGACCACATACAAAGGCACGGACTACACCATAGAGCGCCCCCCCACACAACGCGAGCTCGATGACATGGTATTCGGCTGGGCAGTGGAACAGGGAGTAACTTCCAATTCAGTATTATACGTAAAGGACGGCTGTACGGTGGGCATTGGAACCGGCGAACAGGACCGTGTCGGAGTTGCTGAAATAGCGGTCTTCAAAGCCTATGTCAAATACCGTGATCGACTCTGTTTCGAGCGGCACGGAGTACCGTACAATGAAATGGCAGATGCGAACATTCGAGCTGAATTGGATGCTGAAACGAACGAACACAAGGCCGGGCTTACGGGTTCGGTCATGGTTTCCGACGCGTTCTTCCCGTTCAGAGATGGCGTAGACGTGGGAATCAGACAGGGTGTTTCCGCAATTGTGCATCCCGGAGGATCGGACCGTGACTTTGAATCCATCGAGGCATGCAATCAGGCAAACCCCAAGGTTACGATGATGTTTACCAATCAGAGGGCTTTCAAGCATTAAAGTCAGAGATTTGGGATTATTCATGAAGACCATCGGGAATTGGATACTTGCAGGTACGCTGTTGCTCTTCCTGGGCACCGAAACGTCGGCTGCTTCTTTCCAGGAATTGGATGAGCGCATTGCAGTATGCAATCTGGCGCTCAAGAATGCGCTGGAGATGCCCGATCGGGGGATCCCGCGAGATCTCCTGCAGCGAAGCAGAGGAATTGCGGTCTTTCCCGGACTCATCAAGGTAGGACTGTTGGTCGGCGCAAGTTACGGCCAAGGTGTAGTCCTGCGACGCGATGAAAACACCGGCCTTTGGAGCAGACCTGCTTTCTTCTACATCAAGGGAGGCAGTCTCGGTTTTCAGCTTGGTGCACAATCAACGGACCTGATCCTTCTGCTCATGACGGAAGCGAGCGTGCAGCGACTCCTGGAAGAAGGGTTCATCCTCGGTGCGGATATCTCCGTTGCTGCAGGTCCTGTTGGAAGGGAAGCGTCCGCGGAAACGAACGTGCGCTTCGAATCGGGAATCCTCTCTTATTCGCAATCCAAAGGACTTTTTGCCGGTCTGTCGCTGAATGGCGCATCACTGGTGCCTGACAAGCAGGCAAACGAGACGTATCATGGAGCCGGCGTCTCGGTCCAGGATGTCTTTTACGAGAACATGGGGGTGCTATCGGACAATGGACGGCTCCTCATGAAAACCCTGGACACGGTTACGCCCTGAATACGCGCTGCAAATCCTCAACCAAGAACCAACAAGAGAGGTGGAATTGTGCCTGATCGTAAATCCCTGGAGCATTTGATCGCTGAAGTGAAAGCGCATCCTCATATCGGTCGTGCGGGCATGATCCTATGCCATAATGGAATTGTACGGGAATTTGCCCGTTCCGATGGGCGAACCGTGACCGGCATGGAAGTCGCGCCGAATTATACCTCTATCGAAAATATCCGAAAATGGGCAGAGTCGCAGCCGGGGATTGTGGCTGTGGCAATACAGGCTATGGAAGGTGAGTTACGCGTGGGTGACGATCTGCTTTACATTGTCGTAGCCGGAGACATCCGGGAGAATGTATTCACGGTTTTGCGAGAAACGTTGGAACGTGTCAAAGCCGAGGGCGTGCAGAAAACCGAACATTATGCCGATTAATACAAGCAAGTACCATTCTTCAAACCTGGGGCTGCTTTTCAGCAGCCCCATCGCGTTGAAGAATGTGAGTGATTAGTAATAATCCCATGTGAAAAGGTTGACGTAGTTAGCGTAATAATAGCTTTTGTACTCAAATGTTAATGTGCTGTCATCTCCATCTGATATCCAGAATGAACCGGTGGGATAGTGATATACGGTGCTATCGGTATTGGCGAAGATGTAAGTATCGGTCCAATCGGCAATATCATCGAGCATGTCCCATGCTTGTCCGACATAACAGTGATAGAGCTGAATTTGCCCGTAATAGTCCATATACGAGCTCAACTCCACGAAATCGGAATAGAAATACCAATAATTATCGGTAGTAATCCAATCTCCTATGCACATTCCGTCTCCTGAAGTATACCCATGGCCCAGAATGGCCAAATAATCAATCGTAGTCCCGTAGAACCAGGAGACCCAACCGATAGAGCTCACAATCTCACTAAAAGAGTCATATTCAAAATCGAATTCCATGCATACGACGTCCAGGTTGGCATAGTCCAGCGCTTGCACCATCCAGTCGTCCGAATTATCTGCAACGGCCACGCACAATGCGCCACCGCTCCACCAGTTGTCGCTTCCCGGATACATGTACCATGTTGCCAGGTTGGAATAGGTGAGTTCATTGTACAGGTAGTAGTCGTCGGACAAATAAGTGTAATCATAATAGGATAAATAGACGTGATTACTGAAATCACTCCACTCCCAGTAACCGTCGGAGGAATAAAACCACCTTCCTACCGGCTCCCATGTATAGTCATCGGCGGCGTCGTACCAAAACCACGCTCCGGTGCTATGCTCGTTTGCAAAATATTCGTATGTCCCGTGATACCACCAATCGAATCCGCTCGCGTTCATATACCACCAGTCGGTATATTCGTTCCACCACCAAGTGCTATACTGGTTGTACCACCAGCCTCCTCCATCGTTGTTGTACCACCACCCGTTACTTACATAAACCCAGCCTAGACTGTCCACTTGAGTGCCATCAGATGCATTGTCCTGAACATCATGAGTGTCAACTACTGCAGCGTCCAGAACGATCCTCTCCTCTAATTGCTCTAAAGCGAATTCGCGGCAATACATTTCTCTGCCTCCCCTGGACTTGTATTGTCAAGACGGATTAAAACAGATTACAAGGCTTTCAGATTGTTCGCGATCTGCTCGTTGCCGGCTTCACCCCCGCTTCCGATCCTGACAAGGAGTCTCCCCGCGCAATGCCTCAGGTGACAACAACAGGCTCTCTGTTTTCAGCCTTGTATGAAAACCTCGCCTCCCCGTCAACAGAATTCAGCTTATGCTTCTACGAAACGCTATCTTCCTGAATTATGGTGAGATCTTGCCATTTTCGGGGCTGACGGCACTTTTGCCGGGCAACTCCCCCTTGTTCCCGAAATGCCTCAATGTGGCCTCCTCACATGAGTTAAGATAACGTTGAAAACCTGTGATTGCTTTACTGAACCAGTTAGGTCTATTTTACTAACTTACAGCTTACTTAACATCAGAACTGTAGTCAAACAAATTTTGCGAATTTTCACACATTTACCCCTTCTTTGACCGAAGTTTTAGGTCATGTCAAGACAATAGAGTTGGGAGAAAGGGGGCTATGATCTGTCGCACTGACCCGTTTTACGGGCCAGTGCTGTTGGTGAAGACTATACCAAAACCAAAAACTGGATTGTTAGATTTCCCTTGCCAACATAAAAGCGTCTTCTATCGCATTCCCGATGCGGCCCACTTTGTTCGCATCGCCAAGAGTTTTCACATTGAATCCCGCTTGCTCCAACGCAATCGCGAGAGAATTTTCCGGCCGTGCACCCATGGCAAGCACCACAGTATCCGCCGGAATAGTCACGTTATCACCATTGGCATTGCTGTACACGATCTTCCCCGGGGTCAGGTCCTCCATTTTTGCTTCGGTAATTACGTCTATGCCGCGCAGTTCTATTTCCTTCAGGAGCACCCAGCGTGTAGAAGGCCCGACGTCCTGTGCAATGCGGGGCATCATTTCGATTACTGTGACTTTCTTAACGCCTTTTACCATTAACTGCCTCAGTACCGCGGGATCTTCAGCATTATGTAATGTAAGAAAATAGAGCTGCTGCGGAGAAATGGTTCCTTTCGAGGCGAGCAAGATTGCGGTCTCGAGTCCCACGGACCCCCCTCCCACTACGACTACGTTTGCCCCGGTGGTGACTTTCCCCTGGAGCACATCCCATGCCTGGCAGACGTGAGGTGCGTTGAGCGCATCAATGGGTGGTTTGAAAGGAGCAGCTCCTGTTGCGGCAACGATCAGATCGGGTTTTTCTTTTGCGGCCAGATCTTTAGTTACTTCGATGCCGAGCTTCACATCGACTCCGGCTTTAGGAAGTGCAACTCTGTAGTAATCAAAAATGTAGTGGAAATCGTGCTTGTGGGTCGGATCTGCAGCCCAACGCACCTGACCGCCGATTTCGTTCTCTTTCTCATATACGGTTACTTTGTGACCCCGTTGAGCAGCGATCAACGCGAATTCGCACCCGGCAGGACCGGCTCCGATGACCATGATGTTCTTGGGATTTGTCGTGGGAGAGATTTCCGTCTGAGCCTCTCGACCGGCCCGAGGATTCACCATGCATCCCACCGGTTTGAGCGCAAACACGTGATCGAAGCATCGCTGATTACAGGCTACACATCGTCGGATTTCCGAGGATCTCCCCTGCTTGGCCTTATTCACGAATTCAGGATCTGTAATGAGTCCCCGTGCGACTCCCACGAGATCTGCAACGCCTTCTCTGAGGACCTCTTCCGCAATGAACGGGTCGTTGATGCGGTTACATCCGACTACCGGAACCGAAACAGCCTCCTTGATGCCTTTGGCAAGATACACGAATCCTGCCTGGGGCAAATCCATGGTAATCTGGGGCACTCGGCTCTCGTGCCATCCACCGGTGACATTTATGAGATCCGCCCCGGCTTTTTCGACTTCAGCCGCAAATTGGCGAGCTTCCACGTTCGTGTGACTGCCTGGTACAAAGTCATTGCCGGCAACTCGAACGATTAGCGCCATATCGGAACCAGCTTCCCGACGTACGAGACGGATCGTCTCCACACCGAAACGCATACGATTTTCCAGGGAACCTCCGTATTCGTCAGTTCTCTTGTTCGTCTTGGGTGAGAGAAATTGAGATATGAGATATCCGGCAGATGCAATCACTTCAACAGCATCGAACCCGGCTTCTTTTGCTCGCCGGGTGGCACTTACGTAATCCTGTTGAACGCGTTGAATATCTTCGACGGTCATGGCCACCGTGGTCTGGCGGGTAAAATAGCTCTTAATCTCGGAGGGTGCCAAAATCGGCAATCCCTTCAATCCGCAGAACGAGTATGCCCCTGCCATGTACAACTGGACTGCGGTTTTTCCACCCACGGCGTGAATGGCGTCAGTATATCGTTTCAGCCCGGGTATGTACTTGTCATCCTTGATGGATACCATGAAATCTATTCCGCACGCCTGGTCGTCAATTTCCGCCCCACCGATGATGATGAGTCCTGCCCCACCCCGCGCTCTCGCGACGTAAAAATCTATGAACCGATCGTTAATCACGCCTCCCGGGGTGTAGTTGAGGTGCATGGCAGTCATGACCACGCGGTTAGCCAAATGCATGGTATTGATGGTAATAGGTTCAAACAATTTCGTTATCACAGCCACCTCCCGTTTATGACCGCCATTGAGGCATGTCGTACTGTTTTTTGCCGGGGAAACCCTTATCGCTTTGGAATCACTCGTTACTGATGCCCACTTCTTTGCCGAGCACTTTATAGTACTTCGGAAATTCAGGTTGAAAGTTCTGATAGAATGTTATTGGGTACCGTGCTCCCAATTTCTTGCCTGCCTGTTTCAGTCCTTCCACCAGATCGGCGAGGCCTCCGGCTGGAAGCGAAAATACCATTTCATCATCCTGAGTCATGGAGAAGATCCTGTCTCCATTACCCGGAATGGCTACTCGAGCAGTACCGGAATTGAAGGGAGCGATCAAGTATTCGGTACATTCGACCTTACCGCCGAAATTACCTGTAACCCGTTCTCCGTGAATATACGTCCATCCCTGGATCATGCGCATGACCTGAGCCGGATTCCCGTAAACTGCCACGGTATCCGGATCGGAGGCAAGCTTACCCAAGGGCGCAAGCAGTATGCCTGGATATTCGTCTTTCCCCAGGAAGGACATGGAATCCGTTTCCTTCTGAACCGAATCTGCGTCCTTTGCCAGGGTTACTTCACAGAAGAGCTTGCCTATGACTTTCGCTGGATGTGAGGTTCCCGTCATTCCGAAGGAAATCATGCCCGGAACACAAGTCAAATCCTGTTTGGTGAGCCCCACGGTCCACCCATAAGAACGAGCCATGGTAACTCCCTGGCAGATCGTCACTTTTTTTCCGAGTACTTCGGACGGCCTCCTGGTTTTATCCGGAAATACAGCTTCAGCGAGAAATTTGACCTCCACCGGTTGGGTCCTTAAACGGAGATCGTTGCTAAGGAATTCCGCAGCTCTTTGTCTTTCCTGTTGATCCATGACATTACTCCAGTGAAGGCGAAATCAGGTCAGGAACAATATGGCGTCACTTCCCGACGTAGTTAGTATGCTAACTATTTCGAGCCCAAATTTCCAGATAAATATGTATTGCGTACAAACAATTTGGAGAGCTTCAGACGATTCGTCTAAGCTCCCTTAAACTCACCCTTTCGTTTCTGCATGTACGCTGCCATTGCTTCCATGAGATCGTCAGACGGCATGAGCATGGCAGATCGTGCGGCTGTGTAGTCCTGAGCACAATCAACGGGAAGAGTATCCGAATAGAGCAGCACATTTTTCGCTCCCTGAACTGCGAGCGGTGGATTTCCGGCTATTTCCAGTGCAATCTCCATAGCTTTGCGGTTCAGGGTTTCCTGATCGGGGTATGATTCGTTTACGAGATTGATACGCAGCGCATAATCTGCCCCGAATCGATTGCCCCTGTACGCTATTTCGCGCGCAGGCCCCTGCCCCACAACTCGCGGCAAACGCTGCAACCCCCCCACGTCGGTGATGATCGCCAGTGTGGCTTCAGGAAGGGAAAACACGGTATCAGCGGAACAGAGCCGAAAATCACAGCACAGGGCCAATTCAAGACCGGCTCCAAGGCAGTGTCCGTGAAGGACTCCAATGACCGGAACGGGAATATTTTCAAACCGGTTATGGATTTGCTGGATGCGCCTTACAGTCTTGTAGAACCTCGTTTTTTGCGCAGCATTGGGCACGCCTGTGATGATGGAAATAATCTCGTTATCGGGACTCAAATCGAGCCCCGCGCAGAACGATTTGCCTGCCCCGCGCAGCAGGATGACTCTAACCTCGGTATCTTCCTCGGCAGCGGCAACAGCACGGCCGAGATCGTTCCAGAGTTGCAGGTTTAATGCATTTCGTCGTTCGGGTCTACTGAGAGTAATCATCCCAACGTATCCGTCTCGTTCATAGATGACGAGGTTACTGCTCTGCTGTTCGGTCATATCTAACGCTCCTAGAAATTCAAGGGATATAAGAAGAAAGGAATCAGTTAGGCACGGCAAAATATCTCAGTTTTTTCAGCCCAAGGCAAGGAGGTTTACGTATTTCCCAACTTATACCATTTCGCAATTGTGCATATAAGATGGCGAAGACTGAGGTGTTCTGAGCGGAGTCATTATACCAACTCCCATGGCGAAGAGCGCCACAACGAAGGATGAAAGTCCCTTGAACTGAGATGAGAGCATGGCTACCTGCCTAGTATGAGATGAAATCAAACAACACTAGGAGGCGTGTCATGCCCTCAAGAAACCAGAATAACACTACCATATCAGTCGTGCACGAGATATCGTGCGGATTGGACGTCCACAAAAATTCCGTGTCAGCGTGTCTGTTGTATTCAGACAGTTCCGGTACAGAGCAATCCGAAATGCGTGAGTTCCAAACATTCACAGATGACCTTATCAAACTCAAGGAATGGCTCCTGGAACGAGAGTGTCCTGTAATTGCGATGGAGAGTACAGGACCATATTGGACTCCTGTTCATAACGTCCTTGAAGATTCCGTCAAGGTTATCTTGGTGAATGCCCGACACATGAGAAATGTTCCAGGCCATAAGACCGACATCAGCGACAGCAGATGGCTAGCCGGACTCTTGCGTCACGGCCTGCTCAAGGCCGCCTTTATTCCTCCGAAACATCAAAGACAGTGGCGTGATTTGACCCGAATGAGAAGAAACTACAAAGAAGACCTCGGGGATTTCCAACGCCGCGTTCACAAGCTCTTTCAACAGTCAAACATTAAAATCGATTCCGTGGTATCCGACCTGTTCGGCGCAACGGGCCGCAACCTCATGAAACTCTTAATCTCAGGCGACAATTCCCCTACGATTTCCGAGGTTGAAAATTGTCTGAGAGGATCGCTGCAAGACAAGGCAGCGGAGCTCCATCGCTCTGTCCAAGGCTTCTTCGAGGCCCATCACCGGTTCCTGTTGTCTCTTTTGCTCAACACGATCGAAAACCTAGAGACCCAAATCTCTATCCTTGAATCCCGTATCAAGGAAGTAATGAGAGACGCTCAGGAAGCGATCCGGCGGCTCGAAGAGATTCCCGGTGTAGGCGCGGTTTCCTCCCATGCCATATTGGCCGAGATAGGCCCAACCCTGACTGAGTTCCCCACCGCCCATGCCCTCGCTTCCTGGTGTGGCCTCTCTCCCGGAAACAACCAAAGCGGTGGCAAGCGATTCAGTGGCAAGAGCCCTGTCAAAAAGAACCACCTAAAAACCATCATGGTTGAAGTAGCCTGGCCGGCAATCAAGGCACGAGGATCCTACTACCGGGCCAAATATTACGCCCTGAAAGCGCGCTTGGGGGCCAAAAAGGCCATAATCGCAGTAGCCCACAAAATCCTTAAAACCATTTACCATGTACTCAAATACGGAGTACATTTCAAAGATCTCGGAGAGACTTACCTGCTCGAAAGAAACCGAGAGGCCAAGATAAAATACCTTACCTGGCAAGCGTCTCTCATTGGGTACGAACTCGTACCCCTGGATCAACCGGCAGCAACAGCCCAAGCACCTATATTCACTTAGAAGCGCATCAAAGTCGAAACGCAAACTGAAGCCGTGAGCTCGAATACCAACATGACCAACAGCAGTCTGCCACAACACAGTGTTGGACAGCCTTCAAGCTGATACCGAGCCGTTTTTCTTCTCATGATCTGTTTGCTAGCGGGTAACCTTCGTTCCGGACGACGCAAAGCCGTCTGGTCACTCCGCGCTCGGGACTTTCATGGGAATGTGCATCAAAATCCCCCCATTCCCCCCTTTAATAAAGGGGGGTAAGAGGGGATTTTCGTCTAACTTTGAAAGCAAATCGGTATGAGCGGAGTGACCAGACGGCTTTGCGTCGTCCGGAACGAAGGTTACCCGCTAGCCCCCAGATCATGAGAAGAAAAACGGATCGGTATCAGACTGATGGCTGTTTACCCCTGAATAACTGAAGAATCATGTGGCACTTTGTGCGGGGACAATCTTCACGGTGAGTTAAACTTCTCCTTACACTGAAATAGACGAGCGGCCTGCGTTTCTTCCTTTACATTCTGTCAAAAATGCTGACAATTAACTCTTATAGGCAGGAAGGTCCTCCCCGGCAATAACCAAGATTGCAGAATGCTTGTTTTTGTTTCATATTCAGAGCGAGTATCGGGAGCAATTTCGTACCGGCCACTGGTACTTTGCGAAGCACCGTCAGAGCATCAGTGACTGGCACATGTTTTGCTCCTCAAGAGAACAAATAGTTGGAGGTGATACACAATGAAAGATCAACGCATTTTCGCGAGCCCATTTCGGATGATGAGCCCAAGATTGGATGCTGAAGCGGATCGCTTCAAGGATCTTCATGAAGTTTCGGTTTCGGAAGACCATACACCTGAGGAAGGAATGCTGATCATGATCAGCAAGCTGGTGGAAATGTGCAAGATATTATCCCCCAGTTTTGCTGCTCCGGACGAGGAAAAGCTCGCTCAATGCGACCGTCTAGCTGAAGAGGTCCACAAATGGGAAGGTGCGGTCACAAAGAATCTTATGGCTGCCCAATCCACGATCGGCCAAAACCTTTTCAGACTTGTAGTGCGTTTTCCGGTCAGACTCGAACGAATCGGAGATATGTTTCAGAATATCCTGACCTGTGCAAGGCTGAAAGCCAGAGACGGCATTCCCTTTAGTGACAAAGGCCTGGAAGAGCTGTCGGCAATCTTTGCCATCGTTCTGGAAATGCTGACGAATGTGCGAGATGCTCTTATGATCCGGAATAAGACCCTTCTGGGACATGTAAAAAGTCAGAGAGATAAACTTTCGCACATGCTCCTGGAAGCTCGCTTTGCACACTGGGAGCGCCTCGAAGCAGGTTTTTGCGCTCCTCAAGCCTCGTCGCTTTATCTTGATATTCTGGACTCACTCACAGGAACAAATGAATATCTTGGAAAGATTTGTGACAGTCTCGTGGCTATTGCCGATGAAGCCTGATTCTGAGACGCTAGTCGAGATAACCGCTCGAATACATGAGTATTTTTTAACTCTAAAAGCATCACGGATGTGACGATCCGACAAAATATACTTCAATGAGAGGGTCGAAAACCTGGCGACCGGGAAAATTTGTTCGATCCTCTTGTTCCTGCAGTCACAGGAGAGAACGGGAATGGGATTCCTTACGTCTATGAGAAAGGGACTCATCTTTCTGATTTGGATCCTGTTCACCGTTCCAATTGCATTCGCCGAGGATACTCAGGTACCTCGGGATACTGTCGAAGAGAAGATCGAAGCCCGACTTAACGAAACCTTCAAGATTGTATTAGACTCGAATCCTTCCACTGGCTACACGTGGCAACCTGTTTTTGACAAGAAGATGTTAAAGCTCGAAAAGTCCGCGTATACCAGGCCGGAGCAACAAATCCCCGGCAGGGGAGGCAAGCAGACATATGTGTTCCGTCCCGTCAAAGCAGGTAGAACAATGATAGAACTCCAATATGCCAGAAGATGGGAGAAGAATCCTGCCAAGACAAGAAAATACCTGGTGACAATACAAGCTCCACTCCAGAAACACTGAGCGATTCCACCTATATCGCCCCCCCCTTCTGGAACCATTTCGCAAGCGAGAGAGTAGCATTGGGGGGCATAGGCGCTAACTTTGTTCCAATTCTTTGTCCCAAAGGGACTAAAGAAAATAGCCCGGTAATTCATTGCCGGGAGTATATGCATCAGCCGTCCCTCCGGGACTCGAGAATCATTACATCTTTCCTTAACCGGCGATGAATCGCCGGTCTATTTCCAGTTGTTCCTCTGGAACAACAAGCCAAAAAATACTTTGAGTTAGTGCAGATGAGCATTGGGGGACCTTCTTTGTAAAGAATGTCCCCCCAAGCCCCCTCCAAGAAACTTTTAGTATTCGCCGGAAACTGCAATTTCCTGTGAGAAATTGCAGTTTCCGGCGAGTGTTAGAAGTTCTTGAGGTGGGGTTCGGGGAGGAACTTCTTACAAGAAGTTCCTCCCCGATTCTCCTCTCTTCATTGCGAAATGGTTTCAGAAGGATCGTGGTGTCGAATGTATTGGAGTAATTCTTTGGCGATATTGGATTCGACTTTAATTTTGTCGTAGTCGAGGGGGACGTTATTCAGATATTGGAGGATGAGTCCGTCACCGCGGCATGCTCCCGGGAGTATTCCTGCAAAGAAGAATCCGAGTCTCTCGAACAGTTCGGTGTAGACACCTGTCAATGGGTCACTGAGGTCCAGGTACAATTGGATTGCGCTGAAGTGGTTCAAGCACAGGTCCTTCAATCGTTTCTTTACTTCTGCCACAACGTTCTTTCCGTATCGATCGATGCTTATTCGAGCGGCTCCTTTCGGTCCGATTGACTCCATTCGGACAACGGCTTCTTCCGTCAGGTGCGACAGTACTGGTAGCGGTCCGAACGAGGGTTCTGCTCCTATGTTACGATACAATTTCCTGATAACATCGTGATGATGCAAGGGTGGGTAAATTTCTCCTTCATCAGGTTTGTTCAGATATGAGAAATGGATCACCAGGCTCTCACGCTGGGGTAATCGTTCGGTGATTCCTCGGAATTGTTCTGTTTCAGGAAGCAGTCCCAGAATGATGCCACAATCTTTTAATCCACATTTATGGCCGACCTGTTGAGAAAACGTATGATTCGTCACGGCTTGACCGAATATACCCATGAGCTTTTCGGATTTCGCAACCTCGATAAGATGAGACGTAAGGTCAAGAAACATTCCTTGACCCCGGTATTCGGGTTTCACTACCCCCAATCCGAGTTCTCCCAACGGCAAATCTCGCTCCCACCTGAATAGAGCGCAGTGTCCGGCCAGATCGCCCGTGTCAGTCTCTGCTACCGCGGAGTACATGACGCCACTGGTTATGAGTTTTGCCATTCTTTCCGGATAGTACACGTGAGGGACCGGATACGAATAGCCATACGCCCGGTACACTGTCCGGGATATTTCGATGGCCTCTTCCGGCTTCATTTTCCGAACGGTATATCCGATATGTCTTGAAGGCGCGGTTTTGGGACTTTTCGGATGACTGTACGGTTCGAGATTGCAGGCTTCCGAAAAATCGGTAATCGCGTTTTCCGGAGCATACTTGATAAGAACGGTCTCTTTTCCTTTCCGGCCCAAATTGTGAAATGCTACCTCATCCATCAATTCTCGCATGAGCGGCGTTCCCACTCCCCGCTCATCGGTTTTCGGGAAGAAAGGAATGCCTCGATCGTTGACAGTGATTTTCAACCCAAGAGGTACCCGTTCGCAGCTTATTGTGAAGGTGGCCCGCTCGTCCGGATCGAATGCGTAATTGATCACGTTTGACACGGTCTCGCGCACTGCAGTACCGATGTCGTCTCTGTATTTTTTCCCATACCCCATTTTTCGGGCTACAGCGTCCACATATGTTGCGGCAACAGTTACGTACGGAAGCTCGTTGGGAATAGTCAGCACTGAATAGTCACATCGGTTTTCCATAATTCATACCCGTCCTCGACACATCTTCGGAAGCCGGTTGCTTTGGCTCCTACCATTAATGTATGGCGCAAGAAGATAAGACAATTGCTGAGAACAGCGTCTACAACTCGACTGCATAGCTGTAGAAACAATAACAAAAATATGATGATTCCGTTGAGAAATGAGAATAGGATACGCTTTACGATTGGGTCACCTGCTTCCCTGCATCGTTCGGCAGGAATTTCATACCCGTAATTCCCGGGGTCAAGGTTATAATCGGTTATAGTCGATCTGGAAATGAGTGTTTGCGCCTTCAATTCAGCAGGATTTTCCTATTCCGTTTTGCGTTCGTTTACGAACTCATTTATAGTCAATCAAGTCTCCCTGAGACGTCATCCGATCAATTGCGGTCAGCAGCCGGGTCTGCGCAACATGTTCAAACAATCATATCACGCTCGGAATCGGCTGTGAAAGAAAAGGTCAAAACAGTAGTGATCGATACTCCCGATCGTGGGGAGCTTCGATTTCAGTTGGCAGGCATCGGTACGCGAATGATCGCGTATCTCGTAGATAAGTTTATCCAAATCGGTGCCCTCCTGGGAATCGTCTTGATTCTGGCCATAGTGCTATTTTTGGTCGGACAAATGGACCGGTTTGTCGAACTTCTTTCTGAGGCGGGACAATCCTTGGGCTTATGGTCGATCGCGATAGCAATTCTCTTCTACGAGATGGTGACGATCGGATATTTCTTGTTCTTCGAGTATTTCTGGAACGGTGCCACCCCCGGGAAAAAGTTTCAGAAGACCAGAGTCATTCGAAAAGACGGACGCCCGATGTCCTTTGGAGATTCTGTAGTAAGGAATGCCCTAAGAATAGTTGATATTATTGGTGAACTGTATCCGGTAGGTCTCATTGTGATGTTTTGCGATTTCCGAAACAGGCGGTTGGGTGATTTGGCGGCAGGGACTCTCGTTATAGACGATGACGGAACATCTGCTCTGCCCGTGTCGAAAATACCCGCGGAGACCTTGGAAATCTTTGAAGTGAATTCTCTTGTTGCACGTATGAACGCTGAAGACTACGTTCTTGTTGCGAGATTCCTTTCCCGAAGGGATGAATTGGATGTTCGGCACAGAACCCAATTGGCAATGAATATTTCCAGAAGAATTCTCAAGCGAACCATGGCTTTTGGAGAGGATTTCGATCATGAAGCTTTTCTCGAAAAAATCGAAGTGATGTACAGAGAACGTACGAGAGAGCTCTAGCATGATTGTGTGTTTCATAAGGAGATTCTATGAATTCTGAAAGTTCCCCAACCCTGTACACGGTCATCATAACCGGATTGAGATCGGGTGCAAACAAAGCGTCCATTGCAGACGGAATTGCTCGCATCGTGAAGAATATGGACGCGGCGAGAGTGCTCAGGAAACTGGATGCCTTACCCTGGACAATGACGCGAAAAGCCTCTCGGAAAAATGCCGAAAGACTCTCGAAGTATCTTCAGAAGATCGGATGTGATGTACAAGTAGTTCCCCCTCTCGAAATTCCCATCTCAGATGACGTGGGCGAGACGCAGATATTACCCCAGACGTCCCTGTTGACCGAGAGTCAGGTGATCTCCTCGACTCAGTTCGTACCCGTACCGGAACAAACAGAACGAGCTGAAGCCACTTCCGAGGAGACTCCTCCTCCACCTCCGCCTACGGAACCGCCAAAACAGGACGAAAAACCGACCACTGTCCTGGAACCGCTTTCTCTCGCCGGAATACTGGATCAAACGTTTCAGATCTGCAGAAATCGTTTTTGGAAGCTCCTTGCAATTGCGGCGATACCATATTGCATTATGATAGCTCTGATTATTCTTGCGGGAATTATAGCTTTGATCTTTGGATTAACGGATATGAGCTTCATTGACGATTTCACGCCTGCTCTCCTGATAGCCGGGATTTTCCTGATTCCCACTGCTCTGGTGCTTTTTATCGCTCTGTTTTATTCGTCTCAAGGCGCCTTAATTTTCGCAGTCTCCGTCAGTTATCTTGGAAAGCAAATCAGCGTGCGAGAATCGTACAATTTCGTTTTCGCGAGATTGGCTAAATTTATCCTAACGTCTTTACTATTCACAATAATGATCCTCCTCTCATTGGCCTTAGCGGTAACGATTGGCATCGTTTTGTTTTTCGTATTTCAAGCATTCACATCCTCCGGTTGGTGGTCTGCATTTAGCTGGCTGCCACTTATGATAATTCCGTTCTATGTGATTCTGAAATTATTGCTGTTCGACAAGATCGTCATTGTTGAAAACGTTGCTTACATGGGTGCTCTTTCACGTAGCTGGAATTTGCTCTCCGGAAAAGCTGCCGGTTCATGGCCGCGAGGGTACGCTCTGCGACTTTTTCTGCTTACTCTTTTATTCATGTTGATAGCTGCAACTATCAGTTGGGTATTTCAAACTCCAGCCGCCTTGCTCACGGCATTCCTACCTCTGCCTGAGTTTGCGAAAACTGTGCTCACACAACTGCTCGGCACTATCGGTAGTCTGATTGCCACAGTGTTCGCTGCTGTTTGCATGGTTGTATTCTATTATGACGTGAGAAATCGGAAAGAGGGCTTCGATCTGCAGATGTTGGCAGAGATGACTTCCGATACCATCTCAGATGAATAGACCGATGTCACCTCCCGCCAAAAACGGGTTGAAGTTTAGGCTTATTTTGGCGATAATCCTCGAATAGAAATACGATGCTCCAGCAGGAGGAAAAATGGCTGGAAAGAAAGAACAAAAAGAAAAAAAAGATCGTCCCTTGGAAACATGGACAGTCAAAGAGCTCCGAGAGGAAGCACTCAAGAGCGGTGAAATCCGAGGCGCTCACGGAATGAACAAAGAGGAACTCTTGAGTGCAGTTCGAGAGATAAAGGGAATTCCCGAACCGGAAACCAAGAAATCAGAAGGCATTCGGGAGTTGAAAGCTAAAGTTCAAGAAATGAGAAGCAAGCGGGATCAGGAACGGGAAGAGGGCGCATCGAGATCCAGGCTTAACGTGTTGAGAAAGAAAATAGCGAAAGTAAAAAGACAGACGAGGACAAGCTAAATACGTTATTCGCGGGTGTATCGATTGCTGAATTAAGCAAAAGATCTCATCACGTATCAACCAGACATCCACTGAATAATACAGGCCGGTCGCTGCCGCGCGACCGTTCTTTATTTTGGCTTCTTCATGGATAATCATATCGCTCGATCCCCTGCAAACAAATCAAGGCTGCCGAGGCGGGTTGTAATAGCAGTAATTTCTCTTGTAGTGCTTCTTGTACTGGCTGTTACGGGGATCCTGCTTTTTGTACGATTCGGCCTCGAAGGGAGCCAACTCGTAGCATTTGTCAATCACAGGATAGAAATTGCTACGGGAAAGCACATCACCTTCTCTTCCGCAGATTTGGTATGGACTTCATGGGATTCCGCACGGATTCGCGTTTCAAACCTGGATATTCGAGACAAGGTCGAAAACAAACCTCTGGGGCATGTCGGCGATCTTCATGTGTCCGTGTCGCTCTTACCGGTCCTGTCGGGCAGGCTTTATTTCGATGAAATTCTCGTAGATAAACCGGTCATTATGATCGAGCCCCCGAGGTTGTTCGGTGGCAAAGACAAATCGACACCCCCTTCTCCGCAGCCGGAGCAAAAACAGACTCCGGCCGAGCTTCACGCACCAATGCTTTATCCCGTAGTAAAACGGCTGGAAATTAAAGATGCACGTGCGGACATGGCCGGCTCGGAGAGAACTGTCTTATCGGACATACAGATCTCCGCATTGGATGCCTCTCCTCGTGGAGTGAAGACTTTTGCCGCGGTAGGTAAAATTCCTGCCCAGAACAAGACCGGTACGTTTACCGTATCCGGACAGGTGGATGAAACACCCGCATTTGGTGGTGAATTCAAAGGAAAAGTAAATGCCGACATAAGAGACCTGCCTGTTTCGGCCGTGGTCGGCGTACTGTCAGATCTCCAACTGGATCTCCCGATAGCCGAAGGGAGCATAAACTTATCTGTTGAGATAAACGGTAGGACGACGGATTTTTATGCGAACGGGGAAGTGGTCCTTTTGAATGGGATGATTCTACCTGGTCATCTCTACAGACAACCCGCCCCCATTATGAAAGCTTCAGCAAAGTTAACGGCTATAAGAGAAGGTGAAAACCTGACAGTGGATCTCTCTGACATCAGTATTCCTGGGATGAATGTCGGAATAGAGATCAAAATCGGCGATCTCTCTTCAGAGAAGCCGTCCATCAGCATTTCCTTGAAAAAAGCTGACTTGGACCTTCAGAAGTTGTTTCCGTTTCTTCCTCAGGGCCTGTTACAGGAGGAAGATCGGGATCGTCTTAAGGAAGCAGGACTCTCGGGTCATCTCGCTGTCCTCAGCGGAGCATGGTCGGGTCGACTCTCTGATTTACGCGATTGGCGCGCAATCGAAAGCGGACTTCTCCTGGATGCATACATGGATAACATTTCGGGTTTTGTTCCAGGGCTGAGTCTCCCTCTCTCCGACGCAACGGGTCGTGTCAAGATCAGCAATGATGAAATGCGATTTGAAGGAATCAGCCTGACCCTCGGCGCTTCGCCTATTGTGCTCAACGGATTTGTGACCGATTTGCGCGGGTCTCCCAGAAGCGATCTCTTTTTGTCCATGATTGCTCAAGGAGACGATCTCAAGCCCCTCCTGGAATGCAGACCGGTGGTTTCCCGCCTACCTCAGTGGCTTTCCCGTGTTTCCGATATTCGGGGCGGCATCAAGATCGATTTGGATGTGAAGGGAAAACTCAGTAAACCTGAATTACAGGGAAGGCTCAATCTTGATGATTTCCAGTTCCGTGTTCCCGGATTCAACCTGCCTGTTCGCAAAGTGACGGGGGCAGTACGTTTCAGGAGCACGGGAGCGAGCTTCACGTCTCTCAAGGGTTCCATCGGCGACAGTCCTGTCGATCTCACTGGCAACCTCTCTCCGGAAGGTATGGCGGTCAACGGCGATTGCAAACTTGCTCAATCAGACCTGAAAAAACTCAATCTTCTACCTTCGGAATGGTCGGTGAGCGGAACCGTTCCCCTGAGCATGTCCCTAAAGGGAAAGGCCGCAGCGATCAACTATTCCGGCCAGGTAGATCTCAAACAGAATGTTGTCGTCATAGGCACACAGATCAAGAAGCGCTCCGGCATACCCATGAATCTTGAAGCTTCCGGTGTTTGGAATTCAGAGGGAATCAGTGCTGAAGAGTTCTATCTCATCCTGGAAAATTGCCGTATTTCAGGCAAAGGCTTTTTTCGCGAAGACGGAAGTTTTTCAGCATCTCTGAATCTCCCGCCAAAAGGGGTTCCCACGAATGCTTTGATGACGGTGGTCCATCCTTCATTGGAACTCCAACCCGGTGGCAGGATAGAAGGCGATTTGACCGTCCGGAGCCCGGATAGGGCAAAGGACTATGCTGTTGAAGGCAATCTGGTTTTAAATCATGTTTCTTTGCACCTGCCTTTCTTCTATAAACGCACTGAGGGGTTGACAGCTACTATTCGACGAAAAGGGAAAAGTACCAGTTTTGCTATAGAACGCGTGAAGATCGGCAATTCTGCCATTTCAGGTACTTTCGCCATAAATGACTTGGATACTCCCAAGCTCGATGTAAACCTCGAAAGCTCGTTTTTTGATACAACTGATTTCACTGCTCCACCCGGATACATAGTCCGGAGTACGTGGGGTGAATGGCTGAAAACAAACCGTTTCATACGCTTTCTGGCGCGCAGCAGAGGCTCTGCAGTAGTTAAGATCGCGAAAGGAAAAACGTCGAGCCAAGTTTTTTCAGATTTTAGCGCTTCCCTGGAAGGAAATGGGGCGATTATCCGGGCAACGAGTTGGTCGACCAATTTCGGAGAGGGTACTCTCAGAGGAACCGCGATTTTTGATTTACGGGAATCGGCACAGGTTCCTTTTCGTCTGGAGTTTCAGGGAGACCGACTCAGAGCTGAACGACTCATGCCGGCAGAGGGTGAGGGGCTTCGGATCGAAGGAGAAACAAGCCTGGAAGGAAAATTGGCCTGGACATTGGGGCCGAAACGGGAAAACGGCGGTGTTTACAAGACCGGAAGCACGGAAGTTCGTGTCCTGGACGGAACAATTCACAGATTTCAGGTGCTCTCAAAAATCTTCTCCCTCATCAATTTGGGTTCTCTCGTGAGGGGCCGTTTTCCGGACTTGATCTCTGAGGGATTGCCGTTTCAGCGTATGACCTGGAACATGGAAGTCTTCGACAGCAAGTGGAAAATAAAGGACCTCAAGCTGCGATCGGACGCGGCTCGCATCGAGTCTTCCGGCATGTATTTCGGCGATCAGGGCCGAGTTGACTTCAAAGTGGATGTTTCCCCTCTCGTGGGATTTGACACAATCGTTTCAGGATTATTTGGCAATTTAATCACGAAGAATGGAAAGATCCTTACCACCACATTTCGAGTACGGGGACTCTCCGATTCTCCCGATGTAAGACTGGAACCCTTCGAACAGTTCAGGTCCGAACAGTAGACCGATTTTGTCTTGGCTGACCATCAGATCTCTGACAATTGTCAACATTAGTGTCCGATTCAAAATAGGAATATTGGTGGGTGCCATGCCTCCGTGCCGGCACATCTTCAATATGATCAATGATATCGATGGAATGGACCGGCAGGGACGCCGGTCCCCACCAGTATCTTGTATTGGAGCATGAGATAAACGTCAGAGTTTTTGGCAATCGCTCTAAAAAATCCCTTTTCTCCATAAGCCGTTAACGAGGAAGATTCCTCATGATGTCCCGGCCGCCGGGCAATCCTTCTAAAGCGCGTTCAATCTGGTTCGGAGCTACCGATCGTTCTACGTCCGAAGCTTCTTCTCTGGGCGGTGGTGGCACGAAAGGAACACTGACGCCGGACCGTTCGTGCCAAATGACTGAGCCATCGACGACCTTGGCCAGGGTTTGACCCGCGGAATTGGCAAGACGAAAGCTCCTGGGCAAACCCGATCCTTCCAGGGCCAGCGACAACTCCTGAATACAGATCTGTTTATCCTCCAGGGAAAGCATCTCCCAGCGCGGACCTACAGTGAATGTGGAATAATCGGCTTTGACTCCAGACAATACTTCTTCGCCTACAAAGCGATTGACTTCTGCATTGATAGTTCGATTTTGGAGTTCTTTCCGCAGGTCTTTTGCAGCTTCCATTGGAGTTTTGCCTCGAGGTAGCTCCTTCCGGACTGCATCGGCTCGTTTCTTCCCCGTTACGTCAGCCATGGGAATTATGATGTGGGTAAAGAAAAGGTATAAGGCAATTGCGACAGGTATTGCGAGGATGCATCCGATGGTCTTCGGAGACAGACGATCCAGGATTCCTCTTTCAGGTTCGGCTTTTTCCCAGCGCTCCTCACCTGCAAGGGCATGACCGCACTCAGGACAGGTAAGCATGTTCTTGGATACCTGCGCTCCGCATTGCGCACAAAGGGATTGGGTTATCTGGGCATTTCCCCACGCATTAAGTTTCTCGAAATGAGAAGTTTCAAGAGGCGGTTGCGGACCAGGCTCAGGATCGGACGGACTGGAGCGCAGGTCCAGCTCAGATTGTTCAAGAATCTTTTTTTGCACGAGAACACTGAAGACTTTCTTCAACGTTTTGGGGCTTAAATCATGGAGATGCATGAGCTCCACATCGGTTTTTCCCGCTCGTACGTCCGCTACAAACTTCTTTGCATTGATTTTCTGTTTATTTTCCATAGGAGCGACTCCCCGATCAACTAATATCCGTTGTAATACAATTTTCAAAATCAGAGAAAGAAAATCGAGGAGAAACTTTTCAGAAGTTTTTGGGTGATGCTGCCTTTCAGCTTCAAAGAATTACTTTACCGCCACGTTTCCTCCGGGGATTTCAGCTTCACCATAATCTTGAATTTTTGTTTGGATTCAGTAATAATAGGACGCTATTAGGACAATAATGTTGTGCAATACCAATTTGCTTTCAAAGTCAGACGTAAATCCCCTCTACCCCCCCTTTATTAAAGGGGGGAATGGGGGGATTTTGAATGCAAATTGATACAAGAACGAATTCGCAGACGAGTTGCCTCCGGCTGCGGGGATACTCAGTACTGCATTCTTGAGGAGAAGCCATGGATAGAGTCGTTCGTTATACAGTCATCCTGCTGGTGCTGCTGTCATCCGTAGTCGTTTCGAATGCCGACCCCATCAGGTGGTCAGCGCCTATGAACGAATACCCCACGCAATGGTATCCCACGGCACCGCCTCCTCAGCAGAATCCGTACGGATACCAGTACCCTGCGGGATATGGATACGGTTATGGAACATGGGGACAGTATCCGTCAGGTTACCAGGGATTTTCGGGAAATCCGTATCACGGTTATTACGGATATTGAGAATTTCTCAGTTCTCTTCAGACCAGCTCATGAGTCCGCGTTTTACCGCGTCCACAATTTCTTCCAGTGCGACGAGTGTGACATCTCCGGTGCGTCTGTTTTTCAGCTCGACCTTCCTCTCGCCAAGCGCTTTTTTCCCGATGGTAACCCTGAAGGGAATGCCCATAAGGTCTGCATCTTTGAATTTGACTCCGGGCCGCTCGTCGCGATCGTCCAGGAGCACATCTATGCCGTTTTCCCAGAGTGCCTGATAAACTTGTTCTGCGGCGGATTCGATGTCAGAGCTCTTTGCGCCCACAGGAGTAATAAGAACGGTAAAAGGAGCAATAGGGGGAGGAAAGATAATACCGTTCTCGTCATGGTTCTGTTCGATTGCTGCTGCAACTGTCCTGCTCACGCCGATACCGTAGCATCCCATGATCATAGGCCGCTCTTTGCCGTCGGCATCCAGAAATGTCGCTGCCATTGCATCTGAATACTTGGTTCCAAGCTTGAAAACGTGACCGACTTCGATTCCTCGTGACAAAACCAACGTGCCGTCACATCGGGGACACGCATCTCCTGCCTGGGCAGCGCGAAAATCACCGAAATTGTCCACATGAAAATCAGCTTGCGGATTCACGTTGATGAGGTGAGCATCTTTTTCGTTTGCTCCAACAACTGCCGAGCCCATGCAACGGATATCGTTGTCCGCAAGAATAGTGATTCCTCGCAGATTCACCGGACCGGAAAATCCCAGTGGACCGCCTGTAACCTCCTGAATTGTCCGCTCGTCAGCAAGCTCCAGTTCCGCCACATTCAGAAAATTCTTCACTTTCACATCATTCAGTTCGTGATCGCCTCGGATCAGAACTGCTACCACGCTTTTCTCGGTCTTCAGAATGAGTGTTTTGATCAACTCTTCCGGGCGCACTTTGAGAAATTGCGACACTTCCTCTATCGTCCTCATGCCGGGAGTCGATACTTTCGTCAAAGATCCCTTTACTGCAGGTGTCACGGGTTCGCAGGGTCGCACTTCCGCTTTTTCCATATTTGCCGCATATTGACAGGAATCGCAAGAAACCACGGTATCCTCACCGGTATCAGCCAGCACCATGAATTCATGGGAAAAACTGCCGCCGATAGGGCCACTGTCAGCTTCTACGGCTCTGAAACGGAGTCCGCATCGTGAGAAGATCCGGGAATACGCTTCCTGCATGCGTCTATATGATTCTTCAGCCCCTTGCTCTGTGGCATCAAAGGAGTACCCGTCTTTCATCATGAATTCGCGGCCTCGCATTAGGCCGAAGCGCGGACGGATCTCATCTCGAAACTTGGTCTGGATCTGATAAAGATTCAGGGGGAGATCGCGATAGGAGCGAACATCGCGTCTCACGAGGTCTGTTATCACTTCTTCGTGTGTGGGCCCGAGGCAAAATTCCCGCTTATGTCTGTCACTGAATCTCAGGAGCTCGGTTCCGTACAGGTTCCATCTGCCTGATTCGATCCAGAGTTCCGCCGGCTGCACCATGGGAAGGAAGACCTCCTGAGCACCCGCAGCGTCCATTTCTTCCCGTACGATCTGTTCGAGCTTCCTCAGCGAACGATATCCCAGAGGGAGGTATGAATATATACCGGCAGTAAGTTTCCGTATCATGCCCGCCCTGAGCATCAAACGATGGCTGATGACCTCCGCGTCCGCGGGATCTTCTTTCAGGGTCGGCACAAAAAGCTGTGACATTCTCATAAACGATTTCACCTCTATTGTTCGATGCTCTTGCATGGAGCACTGTTCGATTTGATCTCCATAAGTAAGGTTTATACTACATCTGTGCTTGAGGGAACAGGAAGAGTCAAGAAGCCGAAGCATTTTGAGGAATAGAGGCGGCTTTAACGATGGGAACTCGTTATTTTGGTATCTCTCGAGCAATAACAGCAGGACTTTATTGTATGTTAGCTTTGAAGGGCTTGGTGTTGATCTCGCACAAAATCTGGCGTTCGTTCGAAGAGATTGCAAATGTCAGGTCGTGCGCTACACTGTTCTGATATTTCACCCTGAATAGATCGATCACATGACCCAACATAAAGGAAATCTCTGTCGAACTCGCGTTCCGGAGGTATACCGATTATTGTCCCCCTGCCGATTGTGTCCGCGCGCGTGCGGAGTGGATCGTGTCGGGGGGCAGCGCGGGTATTGCGGTGCAGGCCCGATACCCGAAGTGGCTTCCATTGTCCCGCATTTCGGCGAGGAGCCGCCGCTCGTTGTCAACGGTGGAGCGGGAACGGTCTTTTTCTCCAGATGCAATCTCAGATGCATGTATTGTCAGAATTTTCAAATCAGCCAGGGTAATATCGGATCGCCGATCCATCCTGAAGCGCTTGCGACCGCAATGCTCCATTTACAGGAACAGGGCTGTGCGAATATTGAATTCGTCTCACCGAACCATCACCTGCCCGGACTGCTGGAAGCACTGTCCATAGCATTCGACCGAGGCCTTGACCTGCCCATTGTGTACAATACCAACGGGTATGAAGCCCCGGATATTCTCGACTTGCTCGAAGGAGTCATCGACGTGTACCTGCCCGACCTGAAGTATGCTTCCGAGAAATTGGCCGGAAGGTATTCCGATGCATCGGAATATCCTCGTGTTGCTCGCGAAGCGATACTCAAGATGTACGCTCAGGTAGGCGATTTGCAATTGGATTCGGACGGTCGGGCGATCCGAGGAATGATTCTGAGACACCTCATCCTGCCTGGAGACATTTCCGGAACAAGAGAAACTTTGACCTGGATACGAGACAGTCTTCCTCGGTCTGTTACCGTGTCTCTCTTGGCCCAATATGCGCCGCTTCATCGAGCCTATGAGGATCTCCATCTGAGCCGTAAGATTACTCAGGAGGAATACGACCGCGTTCTCGATCTGGCATGGGATATGGGACTGGAAAACGCATTTATTCAGGATTTGGACTCACAGGATATGGGCATACCTGATTTTCGTGCAGAAAAGCCCTTTATTTGGAATGATTGAAGCATCGGCTGGATACAGCATGGGCGTTAAAATAAGGATCCGTGTAGCATGTGATGACCAAGGCGAACCGCATCGTTTTTTGTCAGAATGTCTGAATGACTGTCATTGCGAGCGAAGCGAAGCAATCGCCTGAAATTAGGCGCCTGAGTCCCAGGCGATTGCCACGTCGCTGCGCTCCTCGCAATGACAATTATCTGTTTCTTTGATGGTTTTATGCCTGTGGGTTTCGTAAACGCGTCTTCGGTATTTGAATGTTGACATCCCCAATACGGACCGCTACTCTCAATTACACCTTTCTTATTCGACTCTTTCACACCGCACTGCCGTCCAGGAGGGCATTCATGGAACCACGAACATTTGAACTGGAATTTGCAAAATTTATCGAACGATTCCATGAACAGATTAAAGAGGCCTTTTTTGAGGATGTTTTCCTCAAACGTGAAATCCTGACACAATACCAGATCGGAAGAGTAGTGCTCGAAGAACTGGCGGACAGCATTCTTTCCGAATTCACGGTGATGATCGATAAAAGGACCTCAGTCGCTGCAATCGCCGATCGGTATATCCATTTGGGAGCGCGCTGCTGTGCGGACGGCCTCAGCTTCTCGGAAGTGGTGCGTGTGTTCACGTTGCTCAAACGTCATATCTGGCTGTTTTTCCAGGAGAGCAATTTTGCAGGGCAACCTTTCGATGTGCGGTCGATCGTAGCGCTGAACAACAGGACAGCTCTGTTCTTCGATCGGGCTATCTACTATTTCCTGGTAGGATACGAGCAGGCAATTTCAGAAGATGAAACAGAACTGGAGATTCTGTACAAATCTATTCTCTCAAGGTTGAAAAAAGACCTCGGCCTGCAACAAGAAATCGAAAAAGCGGAAGAGTGTTGAAACCTGGCCGTACAAGTTTGCGTATCGATTCGAGTAGCTTATACGCAATGTGCGTTCAAAATCCCCCCATTCCCCCCTTTATAAAGGGGGGTTAGAGGGGATTTTCGTCCAACTTTGAAAGCATGTTCCCATGAAAGTCCCGAGCTACACAGCAAGGGTTTGAGGTTTTCTTATGTTCATGGTTGATCTCCATTCGAGAAAGCCGGCAAGTTTAAGAAGATTCCCATGCGTGGTCTCCGAAAGGAGCCGACAGTTTGTTGTGCCAGCCGGCGATTGGTCATGTTGGTATTCGAGCTCACGGCTTCAGTTTGCGTTTCGACTTTGATGCGCTTCTAAGTGAATATAGGTGCTTGGGCTGTTGCTGCCGGTTGATCCAGGGGTACGAGTTCGTACCCAATGAGAGACGCTTGCCAGGTAAGGTATTTTATCTTGGCCTCTCGGTTTCTTTCGAGCAGGTAAGTCTCTCCGAGATCTTTGAAATGTACTCCGTATTTGAGTACATGGTAAATGGTTTTAAGGATTTTGTGGGCTACTGCGATTATGGCCTTTTTGGCCCCCAAGCGCGCTTTCAGGGCGTAATATTTGGCCCGGTAGTAGGATCCTCGTGCCTTGATTGCCGGCCAGGCTACTTCAACCATGATGGTTTTTAGGTGGTTCTTTTTGACAGGGCTCTTGCCACTGAATCGCTTGCCACCGCTTTGGTTGTTTCCGGGAGAGAGGCCACACCAGGAAGCGAGGGCATGGGCGGTGGGGAACTCAGTCAGGGTTGGGCCTATCTCGGCCAATATGGCATGGGAGGAAACCGCGCCTACACCGGGAATCTCTTCGAGCCGCCGGATCGCTTCCTGAGCGTCTCTCATTACTTCCTTGATACGGGATTCAAGGATAGAGATTTGGGTCTCTAGGTTTTCGATCGTGTTGAGCAAAAGAGACAACAGGAACCGGTGATGGGCCTCGAAGAAGCCTTGGACAGAGCGATGGAGCTCCGCTGCCTTGTCTTGCAGCGATCCTCTCAGACAATTTTCAACCTCGGAAATCGTAGGGGAATTGTCGCCTGAGATTAAGAGTTTCATGAGGTTGCGGCCCGTTGCGCCGAACAGGTCGGATACCACGGAATCGATTTTAATGTTTGACTGTTGAAAGAGCTTGTGAACGCGGCGTTGGAAATCCCCGAGGTCTTCTTTGTAGTTTCTTCTCATTCGGGTCAAATCACGCCACTGTCTTTGATGTTTCGGAGGAATAAAGGCGGCCTTGAGCAGGCCGTGACGCAAGAGTCCGGCTAGCCATCTGCTGTCGCTGATGTCGGTCTTATGGCCTGGAACATTTCTCATGTGTCGGGCATTCACCAAGATAACCTTGACGGAATCTTCAAGGACGTTATGAACAGGAGTCCAATATGGTCCTGTACTCTCCATCGCAATTACAGGACACTCTCGTTCCAGGAGCCATTCCTTGAGTTTGATAAGGTCATCTGTGAATGTTTGGAACTCACGCATTTCGGATTGCTCTGTACCGGAACTGTCTGAATACAACAGACACGCTGACACGGAATTTTTGTGGACGTCCAATCCGCACGATATCTCGTGCACGACTGATATGGTAGTGTTATTCTGGTTTCTTGAGGGCATGACACGCCTCCTAGTGTTGTTTGATTTCATCTCATACTAGGCAGGTAGCCATGCTCTCATCTCAGTTCAAGGGACTTTCATCCTTCGTTGTGGCGCTCTTCGCCATGGGAGTTGGTATTATCCATTTCATAGTTATGCACATACGATCTCGAAGGCTGGGAGCGTCCCTGCCGGTCCATTCTATCGATATCATCGATCATATTGAAGATGTGCCGGCACGGAGGCCGGCACCCACAAATACTCCTATCGTCAACCGGACATTAACTTGGCAAATGGTTCATTCGCCGTGAGGCCGACCGGCGCGTCGGCCCGATTTTTCAACGACTCTGGCTCCAGGTGCCGTATTTTTCCCTGAGTTTTCTATGTAGGATCTTCCCCGTTCCTGTACGGGGCATATCGTCATCTTCGATAAAATCAAAAGTCTTCGGCACCTTGTATGCTGCGATTCTGTTTTTCGCGAATCTCTTCAACTCATCTTTCAAACCGTCAGTGACATCATGGCCTTCATTCAGGATAACCACTGCATGGACGGCTTCACCCCACTTTTCGTCGGGAATCCCGATTACCGCTACATCTTTCACCGAGGGATGTTCGCCCACCGCGTTTTCCACTTCCGATGGGAACACGTTTTCGCCGCCCGTTATGATCATGTTCGCTTTACGGTCCACAAGCACGTAGAATCCGTCGGGATCCCGGTAACACATGTCACCTGCAGTAAACCATTCTCCGACAAAAACCTCTTTTGTCTTCTCGGGCAGATGCCAGTATTCCTTGAAAAGTATGGGGGTGCGGGCATAGAGTTCGCCCACCTGTCCGTCAGGCACTTCATTTCCTTCTTCGTCCAGGACTTTGATCCTGTCCACCCCGAAAATCTCCTGCCCGATGGTTCCGAGTTTTCGGAGTTGATCTTCAGGTCGGCAGAGCGTAACCAGTCCGGCTTCCGTGGAGCCGTATGCTTCCCACAATTCGGCATTTTTGAAGAATTCCAGGATAGCGACCTTTGTGTCTCTCCTGGCAGGGGCCGAGGAAATCAGTAACTGCCGCATGCTGGAGACATCGAATTTCTTCTTTATTTCATCCGGAAGCGAAAGAATCATAATGTAATGCGTGGGTACCAGCGATACGAAGGTGATGCGGTGTTTTTCGACTGTGGCCAGAAAATCTTCCGGGTTGAAACTGGCTTCATTGTACACGCAGACCGGAGCAGTCACCAGAGTGTACGGAAACGAATAGAAAATGGAGTTCACGTGACACATGGGCATGACCATCATGACCTTGTCCGTCGAACGGACGCCCATGTTGGCGACGTCCAGGTAATACATGGCCATGTAGCTTTCGTGTGTTCTGACCACACCTTTGGGCTTTCCGGTGGTTCCGGAAGTGTACATGAAGGTCCAGGAGTCCGCTGCATCCACCATCACGTCCGGTTCTTCAGGAGATGACTTTGCAAGCCATTGCTCATACCCGATGTACCCATCAGGCACAGTATCTCCAGCATCTCCCAGATAAACGTAGTTGTCTGCGGCTATGGGGAACTTGCTCTTAATGCTGTTCACAAGACCGACAAACTGCTTTTCCACAATGAATGCTTTGCAGCCGGAATCGTTGACGATGTACTCGATTTCGGGTGCAGCCAGACGAAACATGAGAGGCACGCATATTTGCCCGCCCTTCGCACATCCCACGTACATCTCCATCCATTCCACCCGGTTGTACGCGATGACAGCAAATCTGTCTCCGTGAGAACAGCCCATATCCGCAAGACCGTTGCCCAACCTGCAGCTTCGCTCGTTCCACTCCCGAAAGGTGAAGTCACGTTTCTTGTCCTGACAGCCGAGCTTGTCCGGATAATGCGTCGCATGTTGGCTCAGGACTGTTCCCATGTGAATCCACTTACTTACCGTCATAAAGAATCCTCCTGACACACAGTATTCAAGGAAATTTCCCGCATGACTTTAGAAGCGATGCTACCGTAAAAACAGTCTTGAATGTCAGAGCTTTTTCTTAGGCTGTCGGCACGTGATATTCAAGAGAGGCAAGCGCATCGAAGCTCCTAAAAATGGCTTAGGTTGTATGAAGAAATGCCGCGGCAATCGAGCCGATCAATCTGCTTGACAGGGTTGTTTTGCTGAGATTTACTGAAAAGAAAACTACAAGAGCCCACGGCAATTATAATAGGTACTCGTCAGTTTACTGTCAACATGAATGTCCTAGACTAGAGGAGTGCTAAGGAACATCACTGATGGAGCGTTACAAACGAGCGGAAAAGTAGCCCACGCTGATTCACAATTTTAGCTTACAGATTTGTCGGATGAGATGAGCTATCTGTGGCAATCAAAGTCATGGAAGCTTATTGAATGGGATGTGACACACATGTTCAACAACCACTTTCATGGAATGAAGCCCAAATTGGAAGAGATAGATTTAGATCCACAGATCATTGGAGGCCCCAAAATCCTAAGTGGGATGCATTCATCTTATATTGCGATGATCCATTCATCAGCTCTAATGAGAGCTGAATCATATTAGGGGAATGCGGTTTCCGTTGCGAAGAATGTAGGAAGATTTCGCAAATTCGAGTTTTTTATGAAGGAGAACTCTATGTCAGTTCATGTTGGAGTAAGCGAGTTCCGGAAAGCTTATTTGGATCATCTGAAAAGCTCTCGGTTGACACAAAACGAAAATAGATCCAAGCTTTTGCTCCTTTTCTATGCAACCGAATGTGGCTTAAAATGGCTTCTAATGAGAGATATTTACAAAATAGCTAGAACAGAAAGTGTCCTCAAGAAACAACTGTTTTGGGGGCATGATTTGCTGGAATTTGCAAAAGAGGCAAAAATAGGTAAGAATTTTTTCACAGGAGGATCAGTGTTCAAGATACGAGATCGAAATAACCCCTGTACGTGCTCGCTGAAAGAACTGCATCAAGTTTGGCGGTATGGAAAAGAATTGGATCCAGTTGATGAGCAGAACGCCTCAATAATGCTGAAGAATATTTGTCAATGGCTGTCCAAGAAATAGGAGATGAGAAATGTTGCCACCTGACATAATGCTTTTCACATGGGTTGATGTCGAGGATTTGTTTCTCAGACTACAGCAAGAAGGTAATTGGCCTAATTGGCTAAGATGGGTGCGTGTCTATTGGGATGGGCTTACACTAGGAGTTTCACCAAATCTTGGGGAACAAGCGGTACAATGGTTAAGTGAGATTTTTGAATCACGCCTGAGAGAATCCGAGGGAGACAGGTTCATAATCTTGGAGAACTTTGCTGCGAATGAAAGATTGCTTCAAGTGTATATTGAAATTTCAGAGGAACAATCGGATAATCCGCGTCTCGAACCTACGTTGACGCGCCCAACTACCATATGGCCAATGAGCAAAGAAGCTCGGGAGTCAACACCTTTAGAAATATCGAGTGGTTCGGAATTACCCAGTATTGTGGCTTTCCACTCATTCAAAGGGGGTGTGGGGCGGACCATCCATGCCATTGCATTCTGCGAAGCATTTGTTGAGGAAACTGGCAAAAAAGTCCTTTTGGTCGACGCTGACTTGGAAGCGCCGGGAATAAGCTGGATGTTCGAGAAACGAATGCCCGAAATCCCGGTTTCCTTCTCTGATCTATTGTCATTGGCGCACTCGGACATAGACTCCAGTTTTGGTCAGGCAATTGAAATTTGCGCTCATCGGCTTCAGGACACATTGGAACGTGGGATATATGTGCTTCCTGCATTCAGGTCGCCTGAACAGGTCTCAAGCCTGGAAATTCGACCAGAGCACCTCTTGAAAAGCTCTGAGGACCCTTATGCTCTAACAATGCTTTTAGCGCACCTAGGAAAAAAACTTTCTGTAGATGTTGTGGTAGCGGATTTAAGAGCCGGTTTTTCTGAACTTTCCGCCGGGTTGATTCTGGACCCTAGAGTCTTCAGGGTGTTGGTAACGACTTTGAGCAGCCAATCCGTCCAAGGTACCTGTAGACTAATAGAACTATTGGCAAGACGTACACCTTCAGCAAGAGAAGACTGGCCGATTCCGGCCCTCATTATCTCTCAATATCCCGATGAATACAACATGTCCGAGTTTGCTTTGTCTGCGCAGGACCGGCTACAGGAAGCACTGGAGCAGTTGAAAGGAAGCGAGCCCGAGGCAAATTCTGATACCCTGATACCGGAAATTGTCGAATCTAGATTTGATCCATCTTTGTTGATCCTGAAGAAGGACTGGGAAGACATCCTCAAACAAGTACGTAACAGTCAATTAACACGAAATATCAGGAGCTTGATCGAATGGGTGGGTATAGTGAGGCCAAAAGAAGGCGGAGATTTAATCACTCCTTTGACTGAGTTGCCTAAGAAACGAGCGGATCTGAGAATTGTTTCGGCCGACCTTGAGTATGCTGAAAAAGCCAAATCTGAGGAGTTCTTGACCACTGGTGCACTCAGTCGACTTGCCGCTGATTACAGGGTTCGCGTTCCTATTTCTGTTATAGTGGGAGCTAAAGGCGCTGGTAAGACATTTACATTCCTTCAGCTGATTCGATTGAAGCACTGGGTCACTTTCTGCCAACGAGTGCATGAGACTGCAGACGTCCAAGCACAATTCTTCCCTTTTTTGGCCTCCAGAAACCTGGAGGATTCTGTTCAAGAAATGGTCGCAAGGACAGCCAGGGAAGTCTCCACAGAGATGAATTTTGCTGAATCAATGAACTCGACAGATATTCGAGAAAGAATTGAGGATTGGCTAAAGAGTCCCATGACGGAGGGTGAGTGGAGGCGTCATTGGATTGATCTATTAGCTTGGGCCGTAGGTTTTCAACGCTTAAAGGAAAACGCAGGAGAAGAATTTATTAACAAATTAAAATCATTGAACAAGAAATTGATCATTTTAGTTGATGGATTAGAAGAACTCTTTTTGGAAATATCCGATAATCATGAGCAACAAAATGCATTGCGTGCGCTGCTGCAGCAAGTTCCTGAATGGCTCCAGCAACAAGCTGGGAGACCTCTCGGTATCTTGCTTTTCGTAAGACGAGATCTCGTTTTGTATTCAATAAAACAGAATGCGGCCCAGTTTTTGTCGCGTTATGAATCTTACGCTCTGCGATGGAGTCAAGAAGAAGCCTTACGATTGGTGGTTTGGATCGCTCAGACCTCGGGCATCGATCTCGGAATGCCCCCTGACCGGGTGCAAGATGCTTCTGAAGAGGAATTGACAGAAAAGCTGGTTCCCATTTGGGGTACCAAACTTGGTAAGAATGAGTCTAAAGAGGCACGGACTGCAGCATGGGTCAAATATGCACTTTCCGATTTAAAACTGCAAATTCAAGCACGAGACGTGGTCCGGTTCTTGAAACTTGCCGCTGATGGGTCAGTGACAGATAAATTCTGGTCTGATCGAATCTTGGCCCCACCTGCCATTCGCAAGGCATTAAGAGAATGTAGTATTGGCAAGATTCAAGAAGTCAGTCAGGAGAATTATCCTCTTAGAGATGTATTTGAGAAATTAAGAAAAACGGAAACCGCCTCTCGGCAGATCCCCTTTAATGCAGATGAATTTAATCTGACTACTAAGGATCTTAAAATATTAGAAGAAAATGGGGCTTTATTGCAGGATGGTGAGGACTGTTATATGCCAGAGATTTTTCGCCAAGGTCTTGGGTTCACTCTAAAACATGGAAAGCGCCCTCGCGTTTTGGCTCTAGCAAAACGTGCCTCTCTGAGGGAATGATCTGGATCTTCACTTCAAGCTCTTGAGAACCTTCACTTTATCTTGGGTGCAGAATTTTTGAGCACATAACTCGCTACTATTCACTGTATTCGATTCCATGTATTAAGATGTGTCAGGAGTATCACATGGACAAAATGGCTCTCTTGAAGCGGTTATCAGACGAGCGGTACGAATACTTTGCAACGCAGGGACTCTCTCCCCTGAAATGCCGCCAACTTGTCGTTGAAAAACTGGATGCGTGGAAAGATCTCCCGATGGAGGAACTTCAGAGAATTCTCGACAATGAGGAATTCGGTAGTTGATCTTAAACCGGACTACGTCCCCTTCCGGCATTTCCGGGCGAGTTTCCTTGATTTCTTTGATGCCGGGGTGCTAAGTGTGTCCACAGGAAAGCATAAAAACAGACCTCTACTTTCGTGCAGTCCACGAAAAGGGGCACCGCCTGTTTCGAAACTATAAATCTGTAATCCGTTCTCTTTTATGTGTTTCCGGTCCAAATGAGATTTATCCAACCAGTAGCATTCCCAAAATTAATGCCCAATTGAGGAAGAGTATTGGTGGGTGCCGGCCTGCGTGTCGGCACACCTTAAATATAATAAATGATATCAATAGAATGGACCGGCAGGGACGCCGGTCCCCACTGATATCTTGAATTGGAGCGTGAGATAACCGTCAGAATTTTTGGGCAATCAGTCCGAGTCGAGACCGCCGGAATAACCATATTCTGGAAAGTTCTTTCCGATATTCTTTGAGGAGGCCCGAATGCATCACGTGGACAGAAACTCCGGGATTTTGAACTCAGAAGAAACTTTTTCCCCTCAGGACAGGAGGGCTTACCAGGAGCATTTCCTGCATGAGGTTGTCGCCCATGCATACGCCTCGGGAACACCGCTCAAGAAGGCCATGGATGACCGAGGCCTTACTCCCGGAGAAATCCGTAAGCTGGAGGATCTCCAAAAACTTCCGATTACAAAGAAGACCGATCTGGCTGAAGCTCAGAAAACGAATCCGCCGTTCGGAGGGTACGTTACCGTGCCCATTTCGCAACTCGTAAGAATACACCAGTCTCCCGGCCCTATTTACGATCCGGTGGGCAAAGTTCCCGATTACTGGCGATGGAAATCGGCTTTACACTCCGTTGGATTTCGGCCCGGCGACATTGTCGTGAACACCTTTGCTTACCACCTGACGCCGGCAGGACACATGTTTGAGGAAGGAGTGTCCGAGCTTGGGGGAGCCATCATACCTACCGGAGTGGGAAATACGGAGACTCAGGTGGAAATTATGAGAAAACTCCAGGTGACCGGGTACATCGGAACACCAAGTTTCCTCATCGCCATTCTCAAAAAAGCGGAGGAAGCGGGTATCGATCCCCGCAAAGAACTCAATCTCCAGATTGGCTTTCTCCTTGCGGAAATGTTGCCGGAATCTCTTCGCAAGAGGTTTGCAGACGAATACGGACTCATCGGCAGACAGGCCTACGGGACCGCGGACGTCGGATGCATCGCGTACGAATGCCCCCAGGTTTCCGGCATGCACATTCATCATGATGTGATCGTGGAAATCTGCAATCCCGAAACCGGCGAGGTCCTTGCCCCGGGAGATCCCGGAGAGGTAGTTGTTACCTGCAGAAACAAAATCTACCCCTTGGTACGTTTCGGCACAGGCGATCTTTCCAGTATCGTGGAAGAGCCTTGTCCTTGCGGTCGCACATCGCCGAGGCTGTCACGCATCCTGGGTCGTGCAGACCAACTTACGAAAGTGAAGGGAATGTTTGTCCATCCGTCGCAGGTGCAGAAGGTCATCGACAGTCATCCGGAAATCGCCAGAGCAAGACTCCTGGTGGAGCGGCCGAAAGATCAGGATGTTATGACCCTGGAAATGGAACTGAAAGGCAGTGCGGAAGAAGGATTGCTGGCTGCCGTGGAACGCACTCTTAGAGAAGTGGCAAAACTGAAGGGAGCAGCGAAGATAGTTCCCCCAGGATCGCTGCCGGAGGATCTGAAACTCATTGAAGATGTTCGGAAATGGGATTAATCGGAATAATACTGATTCGCTTCATGTATGTTGCTGCGGAAAGCGCGTAAAAATGAAGGCCCTTTCCTGAGAAAAGGGCTTTCATTTTATGGAGACTGAATGTCCCGCTCACGGCGGGGAAAATCAGTGTCACCCTCCCCCAGTATGACGGGTACCGCAGGAACCTGCTGATGCCTGCCGTTCCACAGGATTTGATGAAAAAACCGATAAGACCTTGCGCGTTTTTTCAGACCCGCAAACCGGACATGGGACCGGATCTGTATCAGAGGCAAAGATCAAGCGTTCGAACTCTTTTCCGCAGCTTTCACACTTAAATTCGAAAATCGGCATGCGCGCCCCCTTAACAGCTACAGCCTCCAGCGCCGCAGGAACTATTATCCAGTTCGGCAGTGGGCCCGAAAATGCCGGATCGAATGCTGATGCCTCCCGCCTCTCGGATAAGTTTCATGGCAAATGGATCGACAACGAGAGGGACTTCGTTGATCTCGTAAGAAGAATCGCCATCACGCGGCTCATCCAGAGCCAGTCCCATGCTGGGACCGCCTCAACCATAACCGCCGAAAAATACCCTGAGCACCTGTTTCTCTTTAAGTTTTCCCTTAAAGAAATCTCTGGCTTCATTGTCCATCGTAAACATACTAATACCTCTTGGCTCGAAAATAGAAGCAGTTGCACGTAAATATATTCATATATTCCTATATAGTCAACTCCCAAATGCAAAAAACTCTGAATCGATTCTACTGAAGCGGACAGAAGAGCGATCCAGGGGGACAGCTTTTTGCGCTATTCGTCTGATCGGAAGGATTACCGGAAAACTTCCGGGATACCGAATTTAGTCACGTACAGGAACTCAGTAATACCAAAGATATGCCAGCCACAATACATAAACGTGAAATCTTCATCTGATTCGTTCGGTGATCCTTTCAAAATATCTTGTCAAGCAAACTCTTTACCTTGTGGAGCTCCTCGGAAGCCGAGGGCGGGCGGCCTTTTGAACAGGTCGGGCACTCCGCTGTGTCAGTCTTCACGGGGGAATGGAACGCTTTCTTATCCACAGGACCGATGTAAGGCCGTGCAGTTCCCCCTGCAAGGTGGAGGTTCTTGACTGTGGATTCCAAATTATCCAGTATTTCGTGCTCTCCAGTCAATATCTTATCCCCGACCAGTATCAATGGCACAAAAAACCCCTTATCGGAATGAATCGCTTCCATGGCCCGGAATACGGCGTAATCGGATTCTTTGCTGATATCGTAACGTTTGACTCGCAAAGGATAGCGCAATTGCAGCACCTCTATCAGCTCCTTTGCTGCTTCACATTTGGCACAATCCCGCGACATAAAGAACACGGCCCAAACTGTGCTTTTGCGGTTCTTATGTTGCGCGGCCTCAGTCATTGCCGAAAAAGCAGTGAGAAATCCCAGAAAACAGATGATACAAACGCGTGGAGTCAGGCGTCGCATGTCTTTATCAGCTTCTTTTTAGCGGGAATAGGATAAAAGGTGTTCACGTTCTTGTGAGTCCTGAAACCGCAGGCTTCCCTCTGAATCAAGAGCCATCGAAGAGCGTCTTCAGCTTTATCCACGAATGCGTTGAATTCTCGAATCCTTTTGTTGATGAAATCTACAGGCGGTCTGCGTTCCCCCGGATGATTGCGGCAATTCTCCAGGAGTTGTTCGATTTCCCCGAGAATAATGTTCGCTTTATCTACCAAGTCCTCTACCTTGCTTCCCTGACTGCCAAGGGACTCGGCCATTTCCTTTACAATATCGATTTCCTGGGATCCAGGTTCCCGGAAGATTCCCATGTCGATTCACACCTCCTGATTGTACTGATAACATACAGCATGATCGGGGGCAAGTGCAGCAGAGGGGGTATTTTCAACAAAGCATCTTTATATCAACCAAGAGGACAAATTACTTCTCAATTTACTTGACATTTTCAATGTAACCTATTATGTATGGTGCACTTTATGTGACAGGACCCTCGGAACACCCGGAGCGTCCAATTGATCAGCGAATCCCTTACCCCCCCAGTGAGGAGGTCCCCCATGTTCGGGAAATATGTCGTTTCAGCATTGGCCGTAACTGTTTCGGCCGCGCTTATCGCTCTGTGTCTCGTTGTTACTCCGGTCCAAGGGTACCGCATTTGCACGTTTCGTGGGACAGTTATCGATCACGGGTGGCGCAGCATGACCGTGAAATCCGGCAATCAGTGCGCCGTCGTGAATGTCGGCTGGAGAACCAAGTATCTTCCGAACCGCAGGCCATGCATCGGCGAATCGGTTGCAGTCGATTTTCTTCTGGAAGATGGGTACATGAAGGCTACGAAAGTAGTCAGCCTTTCCCCGCTGCCTGCACCGGCACAGTGTTATCCGCCTCCTCCACCTGCTAGCTCGACCTGCCGGACTGTTCCTGAGGAAGCCGCTCCGGCTGCAGTGACAGAAGGATGTGTCCCTCCTCGGGCGGTTTGTACGACGCGTCCTCCATCTCATGCATTACCCGGATGGGTTCCAGGCAAGAAAGAGCCTGCGCCCAAGGCTGAGCCGAAACCGGCGAAAAAAACTGTACCTGAAGCGAAGGTGCCTAAACCGAAACCGACTCCAGAGCCTGGAGAACCCGCTCCTCCCGGCGAAAAACAGGAATTCAAATCCCTTACCGGCGAAGTGGTAGCTTCTTCACCCAAGAGCTTGTCCGTAAGAGTCGCGGAAGAGGGTGAAAGCGCTGAAGTAGTAGCCATACGGGTGGGGCTGAAAACGAAATTCATCCCGTTCAGAAGACCGGCAGTGGGTGAACGGGTAAAAATAGACTATAGAGCTGAAAACGGTGAGAAGTTCGGTTACACGGTCCAGGTAGTCCAGTAAACTCGGTTTAATCAGCTAAATGCAAAGGAATCCCACTAACCGGGATTCCTTTTTCAGTTCTGATCAATTAATCACATGCATCCCCATGCTGGGACATCTATACAAATGGCAGAATTTTTGTCCGATTGCGAAAAGCGCTTCTTGAAAATTGGTGGGTGCCGGCCTCCGTGCCGGCACATCTTGCCAAACAAATCGATCAGTTCGGCCCGGTGCAGGGACGCTACCGTTCCCTAAGGGTGGGGCCTTCAAAAGGTCAGAAATTATGTCAACTGCTTATGCGACGATATATTACAGGAATCCCTCCTGAAACAGAAGGTTCATATTTTAGCGTAGGATTTGGCTTGATTGCGGCGTGAGAACGCGATAGAATACGCCCACTAGAAGGAGTCGGTGTTTCATGTACGGAAGATTGAAACTAGTATTGCTGGTCCTGGTGCTATTTGCCAGTCTCGCTGCCGCAGGCTGCGTGAGTTGTATTCCGCAGTACACCGCCCCTCCTGACGGGCCGGTTTCGGCAAAGTATCCTGCCGGCCATGACCCCTATGTTCCTCTGGACCACAACATATCACCGTGGAATCCTTGGGACGTATTAAGCTCCGTAGCATCCCCGCTGTTGTACGGCCCTCCCCGCTAATTACAACGCGGTCGCGAGCCGTATCGGATTACACGTCGTAAGTCCGGCGTTTCTTACTTTGTTGGCTCAGATTCCCTGCCTTCTATCTCTGAAGCTATTCTGGGAGCCGTTGCAGCGTGTTTGAAGAGTTCGGTGTAGCGCTTTTTGATTTTTTGACGGGTGTATAGAACCGCCCTGGCATAACTGAGAGCAGCTCTCGGATGGTCGCTGTTATACGCGCTGAGGGTGGACGCAATATTTCTGTACAACAGGAGATAGTATTTGAAAACCTGAATGCCCACATCCGCGTTTATATCGGGGTCCAGGAGATCTGCGTAACGGATACCGAATTTTCCCGCCCAAGAGGGAGCATGGACCTGGAACATTCCCCTGCAATTAAAGTCGTTTACGATGTTGTTTCTGAATCCGCTCTCTATATGCACGATAGCCATATAGAGCCACATGTCACCACAGGTGACTTTTCCAAAATGCCTATTACCCGCGTTTGCTATTGCCAAAGAGAGTTCTTTGGCCTTCACGCGACTGATCTTGCCTTCAGTCATTTCATGAATGATTTGGGAACAGATTTCTATGCCGTTCGGATGGACAACTTGTCCTTCGGCAAATGAAATGAGAACGAGAAAACACAGGATTATATTTAAGGGTATGATACCCCTGACCATAAACCCCTCCCGTATTAGGAGGAAGCCGCAAGCCTCACGCGTCTTCCTGCCTAATCCCCAGTTTAAAAAATTAAGACTCTATTTCGGCAATTCCGGTTTCTTGGGATCAGGAACACTCTTGGCAGCTTTCTTTGCTGCTTTGGGTTTGCTCAGCTTGCTTTCAACGTAATCAAAAGGTCTTTCGATCGGCGCCAAAACTATGCTTGTGCATCCCTTCACAAAATCCAAACACGGATTAAACAGACTGAAACAGTTCTTGAGGCAACCGGTTAAAATGCCCTCTGTCTGTTCAACAACCGTAGTCCCGGTTTTTCCGATTTTGCCGAGAACAGAGGTTTCCTTGACCTTCGCTCCCCCATTGGCAAATGCAGGGACTGCGAGAGCGAGTATTAAAATTACGCAAACAACCGTTCTTACAAAGGTAATCATCCGAAACCTCCTGTACGATCGAAGTTCGTAATTATCCCATATTCTTAGCGCTTTTGTCAAGCAAATCGCTTCTTTATTTTCTGGCGTAACTGTGATAATGTATGCTCAAACTGTCATTATAGAGGTCGGATCATGAAAGCCATATGCACATTCGCACTTGTGCTCGCGGTTATTGCAGCGCCATCAGCATTTGCGCAGATGTACGACCCGGCATATGCCGGCCCAATGAACATGTACGGTCAACCGACTTTCGGATCGCTCCCCACCAATCCGCCTCAGGGAAGCCAGCAACAGCAGTTCCCGGGACTCATCCCTATGGCGCTGGATGGAGTCTACGGCGTGGGAACGTATTTGTGGAGCTACATGCCAGCTCCCGTTCGAGGTGTCGGATCTCCATACGATGTCAAACCGGGTCAAGGTCAGGTGATCACCAATTTCGTGCCGGGAACGCGCTGATTATTCCAGGTAAATAGTTTGATGAATGTCGAGGCTGTATCCAATACGGCCTCGGCATTTTTTCTCTGTTCGGAAAATTTCCGACATCGGGCGGACACATGCTTTCAGATCATGAACTTATGAGTGTTCAGGCTGCAACGGAACGGATTACATCACCAGTAACCGTGCACGCAGCGGAAGGATCATCCGGCGACGCTTTCGGAACCAATCTGGTCAATACAGCCAGACAGATCTGCGGAGTCTCCATGAATCGCGTGATCCTCGAGTTTGCCGCGGATGCTCCCATGCCTGATAAATCTTCGCTCACGCTCTCGAAACCGGGTTCCGGAAAGATCCATTACTTTGCCGCTCCTGATGACCGGGAACTCGCCCCCTTTTTGGATGCCCTGACCTGGCTTGGAGGATCTGAACCTCCCGCATCGGCCGCTCTCGAGGAACTGAAGAATCTCGCTAACCCTGTCGATCTCCTCGTTCTGATCGCACCGGTCTGCCCTCACTGTCCCCAGGCGGTAAGACTTGCACTCTCTTTCGCAGTCAAACAGCCTTTGATAACGCTTCGCATTGTCGATGCAATCCAGTTCGGAGAAATTGCCGAAGAATACAAGGTAAAATCTACTCCGACGACCATCGTGAACGGCGCTCGCACCCTGGTTGGCACTCTCAGCGAAAGCGATCTTCTACGCAGCATCCTGGAAAGTGACAATGAAAGTGCCCTCACGGAAACGCTCGACTCCATGATAAAGTCGGGCCGGGCTGAGGATGCAGGCAGACTGATCTGTCAAAAGAAAGCTGCTCCGGCGATTCTGCCCATATATCTCGCAAAAGAATTCTCCACCCGAATGGGTGCGCTCGTTGCCATGGAAGAAGCCCTGGAAATCGATCCAAACAGTCTGGATGCGATCGTTGACGATCTCATATCATTGCTGTCCCAGGACGACGTTGCGCTAAGGGGCGATACGGCGGAACTGCTCGGTAAAATAGGAAATAAGGCTGCTGAACCGGCGCTCCGGCAAGCAGCTCAGGATGACGATCCGGATGTGCGCGACGCTGCAATGGAAGCATTGGAGGCGTTGGGATCCCGTGAGGATGAGATCTGAAGTGTCTGAAGAAAGCAAGCCCAAGAAAAAAGAAAAAGGTGAACAACTCTGGTTCAAGCTGATTCTGTTCTTCGTGCCTCGATTGGTATCGTTGTATTTCAGAATCGTTGACCTAACCAGCAAGAAGCTGTTTTTGAACCGAGAATACGAAGAGCAGATCTGCAAGAAGCAACCCTTTACCTGTGCGTGCTTTCACGGGACCATGTTGTTTCCGGTGTACTACTGTCGGCGCTATCCCGGAGTTGTCATGGTGAGCCAGTCCTGGGATGGTGAAATTATCGATCGCTCCATCCGGAGAATGGGATACGACACGGTGAGGGGTTCATCCTCACGAGGCGGTAAAGAAGCTCTTGCAGAAATGATCGATCAGATAAAGGACAGAAATTACTGTTCAGGACTCGCGGTGGACGCGCCACGGGGCCCATCGCGAAAGGTCAAAATGGGTATTGTCATTGTAGGAAAAGAAACAGGACAACCGGTGGTACCCATGGTGAGTTGGGCGACACGACAGGTACAATTCAAATCCTGGGACAGCATGATCTTACCGCTTCCTTTCAGTACCATTGTCATGGCTTTCGGAAAACCGACTATTGTGCCGCAGGGACTCACCAATGATGATTACGAAAGATTGAGACAAGAAATTGAATCGAACATGCTGGATGCGTCGGAATTGGTGGAAAACAAGGTCAGAGAATTGCAGTCAGGCGCTAGATCTTAAATCGGTAGATGATATTGAAATTTCGTCAGGTTAATTTGTGTTCCGAACAAGCAACGTTGCTCGGAACAGCCGTTCGGTGTAGCAACTACCAGAGTTGGTGTCCGATTGAAGATAGGAGTATTGGTGGGTGCCGGCCGACCGGAAACTAATCTTAAAATACTGATCCAAGATTACCGGGTAATGAGGTGAGTACATAAATCGTGCCACGATTTGCCATCGTTGTAGGGGTAGGATGATGAGAAATTCGTGCCACGATGATCTGGGACAAATTTCGACTTTTGAGACAGTCTCTCCGTGCCGGCACGCTTTCAATATAATCAATAATATCGATAATATGGACCGACAGGGACGTCGGTCCCCACTAATATCTTGTATTGGAGCGTGGCATAAACGTCAGAATTTTTCGCTCCAGTCTTGTCGGTGAATATCCTAATTGTTTGTACCCGGCTCTTTAGCCTGCACAGCAGACTCTCCGTCCCCTTCAGGAACATTCTTTCTTGCGTTCTGATAAAGTGCTTTGAGTTCCTCCTCGGTCAACATTCGGTCCCACATCGCGTCTCGTTCTTTTTGGGATCTCAGAAACGCGCGGATTCTGAAGACCACCCAAACGAGCCCCAGGAGGATCAAAAGCACATAGATAATAGTCAGATAGTTCATCTGGTCCCAAAAGCTCACGGAGTCGCCCCATCTTCAGGAGCTTTTCTTTTGCCGGACAACCGGGTCGGCTTTTTTGATTCATTTGACTGAGCTCCGGTTTTATCTGTTTTCTTGCGGACCTCCGGATCTTCTGCCAAAGCGATCTTCAGCACTTCATCCATATGTTTCACAAATTTGAAATTCAGTCGCCGTCGAATGTGCCGGGGAATCTCTTCCAGATCCTTTTCGTTCTGTTCCGGAGCAATCACAGTGTAGATACGACTCCTCAGCGCCGCAAGAGACTTCTCGCGCAGCCCGCCAATGGGTAAGACTCTGCCTCTGAGCGTAATTTCTCCAGTCATGGCCACATCGGACCGAACCGGAATGCCGGTGAATGCACTGATCAGAGCCGTAGCCATGGTTACTCCGGCAGACGGGCCGTCCTTGGGAATTGCTCCAGCAGGAACGTGCACATGAATGTCCTTGGAAAAATAGAATTTTTCCTTCATGCCGAATTTTGCGGCACGCGATCGAAAGTACGACATGGCTGCTTGACCGGATTCTTTCATCACATCGCCCAGTTGGCCGGTGAGGGAAAGATTCCCGCGGCCCTCCATCAGTGTGGCCTCAATGTGGAGCACGTCGCCGCCGTACGGAGTCCAGGCAAGGCCTGTCGCTACACCGACCTCCTCGCTACGTTTTTCACGGTCCGGAAGGAATCGGGGAACCCCAAGGAATCTGTTCAAGTTTTTAGCGGTGATCCTGGGTATCTTTTTCTCGCCTTCAGCTATCATTCGGGCGATCTTCCTGCAAAGCGCGGCAATTTCCCTTTCGAGATTTCGCAAACCTGCTTCACGGGTATATTGATTGATTATCCCGAGAATCGCTTCATCAGTGATGTCGAAATCCTCTTTCCTGATCCCGTTTTCTTTGATTTGACGGGGAATCAGGTACTGACGGGTTATCTTGAGCTTTTCTTCATCAATGTATCCAGAAAGCTCAATGATTTCCATTCGATCTTTCAGAGCTGCAATAATCGGATCTGCAAGGTTGGCCGTCGTAATGAACATGACCTTGGACAAATCGAACGGAACATTGAGGTAATGATCGCTAAATGCATGGTTTTGCTCAGGATCGAGCACTTCCAGCAGTGCTGCTGAGGGATCGCCCCGGAAATCCGCCCCAACTTTGTCGATCTCATCCAACATGAAAACAGGATTATTGGAGCCGGCAGTTTTCAGGCCCTGGATAATTCTTCCGGGCAGCGCGCCGATGTACGTCCGTCGATGACCTCGAATTTCAGCTTCATCCCGTACGCCTCCCAGAGAAATTCGGGTGAATTTTCGCCCCAGAGCGCGGGCAATGGATTTGCCGAGCGAAGTCTTGCCCACACCCGGAGGTCCCACGAAGCACAGGATCGGGCCTTTCATATTCTTGTTGAGCTTGCGAACACCGAGATACTCGAGGATACGGTCTTTCACTTTTTCGAGATCGTAGTGGTCCTCATCGAGAATAACTTTCGCGTTCTTTATGTCCAATTTGTCGCGAGTGGACTTCGACCAGGGCAACTCTACCATCCAATCGAGATACGTTCGTATGATCGATGCTTCCGCAGCATCGGGATGCATTTGACCAAGCCTGCTGAGCTGTTTTTCTGCTTCCTTTTCCGTATCTTTCGGCAGTCTGGCTTTGGCGATCTTTTGCCTGAATTCTTCTATTTCTTTGGTCTTTTCATCTATTTCCCCGAGCTCGCCCTGGATCGCCTTGAGTTGCTCCCTCAGGAAGTACTCACGGTGAGTTTTTCCCATTTCCTCTTTGGCCTGCGTCTGGATCTTGGCCTGCATGGCAGAGAGTTCCAGCTCTTTCGAGAGAAGCTCGTTCACCTTGGTGAGCCTCTCGATGGGATCGATCACCTCGAGGATTGCCTGGGATTCATCCACTCTCAGTTTGAGGTTTGAGGCAACGAGATCTGCCAGTCTGCCGGGATCGTCAATGGAATCCAGTATCGCGACCGCATCCGGAGAGATAATGCCCCGCAACTGGAGAATTTTTTCGGAATTCTCCTTGACCGATCTCATGAGGGCTTCCACTT
Source organism: Desulfomonile tiedjei DSM 6799 (assembly GCF_000266945.1). Lineage (NCBI taxonomy): Bacteria > Pseudomonadati > Thermodesulfobacteriota > Desulfomonilia > Desulfomonilales > Desulfomonilaceae > Desulfomonile > Desulfomonile tiedjei. The sequence continues at coordinate 5,749,904 of NC_018025.1, read as the reverse complement.
CAATGGTAATTGATACCGCCGGAGGCTCCTGAATCTTCTCAATAACTACCTTGAAGAAATCAAGATTTTCCACAAAACGGTCAATCCGCGCCTTTGCAAGCCCCTGGACGAGAATTTTGACCCTGCCGTCGGGCAGTTTCAACATCTTCACCACCATGGCTATCGTACCGACGGGATAGATTGACTCCGGTGCCGGATCTTCTTCGGTAGAGAACTTCTGGGTTGCCAAAAAAATCAGTCTATCCTTGGCCAGAGCAGCCTCCACAGCTTTTATCGATCGCTCTCGGCCGACCATGAGGGGGAGTATCATATATGAGTAGATCACAACATCGCGGACCGGGAGTAGCGGCAATTCATCCGGAATATCCGCCAGGTTAATGCTCTGAGCCCTCATTGGATCATCTGTTTCAAAATCATCTTTTCTTTCGATTTCGTCTGCCATGTAAGCAACCTCTATTCCAGTTAGACCATATTATGAGAGGAAAAAAACGGGAAAAGAACCAAAAAAAACGCGCTTTACGGCAAAATTCCCGGGGTAAATACAGTCCTTAGGAAGACATATATGCCCTATGTGCCTCATGTCAAGCGCTTTGCACAGATTCTTCCGTGTAAAGCAGGGCATTTTACCGCGAACATGTGTGTCCGATGGGTTTTGAAGTGTGTATTACCAATGTGCGTTCAAAGAAGCAATCCCGCCACCGGCGGGAGCAAATCCGGTCCCGGCATGTCTCCGAAGCGAAGTCAGGCGGTGCCGTTCGCAGCGAAGGAGATTTGCCGGGACCGGCAAATAGCTGGTTTCTCAATATTCCCTTTATGAAAGCACATTGATATATCAACGTGGAGGAATTATACCCTCGGCTTCTGAAGGAAAAAGAGTGCGATTCAAGCGATCAAAATTGGTCCAGATCCGAGCCTGAGTGATCCCATCTGGAACCTTTTATCAAGCGTGGTTCAATCTGAGCAGGACCGCTGCCTACTTTGAAGACTTCAGGGACTCCCTCGGACGATGAAGTCAGCAATCCGGTTCTCGGGTCTATTTTGCGAAATTCTACTGTTCCGGGCGGAGCAAACTCTTTCACCGGCACATTCCGGAGGGCCTCACGCATGAAATATCCCCAGATCGGTGCGGCAGCATGCCCCCCTGTTTCGCTGTCACCAAGACTTATCTCGGTGTCGAACCCTACCCATACCCCACAGGTGTAATCAGGAGAAAATCCCACAAACCAGGCGTCAACGTTTTCGTTGGTGGTGCCGGTTTTTCCGGCGATGTCCGGTCTTCCAACGATCTTCTTGAGAACGGTCGCTGTGCCTTCCTTAATGACCCCTTGTAGAAGGGAACTCATGATGTAGGCCGTGCCCTCGTCAATCCGTCTTTTCACAAGAGGGGCTCCTCTGTCGGGAATATCGCCGTCTCCCCCTGTGGTTCGCATCGTAGAATGGGACACTTTCTGCAATGCGGGCAAATCCGATTGCGCCGGATCGTCGACGAAAACAGGAAGATCGTGTTCTTCAAGCACTTTGCCGTTACGATCTATTATCTTTGTTACCGATATACCCGGCACGTAATACCCTCTGTTCGGAAACACCGAGTAGGCATTAACCTGTTCTTCCAGGGTTACGTTTGTGGAGCCCAATGCCAGGGTGAGATTCTCCACCATAGGAGACGTGTAGCCGAGTTTCCGTGCATAACCTTTGGTATGTTCGATTCCGATTTGCTGGAGAATTTTAATAGTGGGGATATTGCGTGATTTGACAATGGAATCTCTGAACGTCACGGGTCCTTGAAAACCGCCCCGATAATTCTTGGGTCTCCACACCTCACCAGTTCCCGGAACAGACAAAGCGAGCGGTGAATCCAGGATTATATCGGAACACGTGAATCCTTTGTTGAGAGCCGCTGCATAAATCACCGGCTTGAAGGACGACCCCGCTTGCCTTCTCGCCTGCACTGCACGGTTGAACTGTGAATCGGAGCCATACCCACCCAACATGACCCGGATTTGACCGGTCCTATTCTCCCGGAACATGAGCGCTGCCTGTGCAATTGGTTCCTGCTCCACTTCCAGTGGGAAGTACGACACCATATCCTCAGTATATTCCTTGTAGTTCTTCATCTCAGGATCGGTTTTTCCGTACTTCTTAAGGTACAGGTCACGCCTTTTCTCATTAGGATCGGTGATGCGAACGAGAATCAAATCGCCCACCTGAAAGGGCAGATCTCCTGACGCAAAATTACGCGTCCGCAACTCAGCGCGCATATATGGCTGTCGAACCCACCATTTGGGATTGGGATCGATCTTGATCTGTCCTACGTATTCTTTTCTGTTTCCTCCCTGAACATAACTGCCCATGCGCACGTAGATGTTTTCTGCATCAATCTGAGTCACCACGCCTTCGGTGATCTGACCGAATTTCAAAGGCGCATCCATGGATCGGGTTTTCTCTTCGAGAAACTCCATCATGGTCTTCACGTTCATGGTGCGGAGCGGACCGCGATATCCCTGGCGCTTGTCCAGTTCCCGCAATCCTTCTTCCATTGCATTTTGGGCTTTTTTCGTCATGTCCAGGTCTACAGTGGTGTACACGTGCAAACCTTCTTTATAAAGAGTATCCGTTCCGTATTTCTTTTCCACGTATCGACGCACATGCTCGACAAAATCAGGGGCAGCTCGTAAATAGGGATTTGTTCTCGTGCTGATGTGGGGCTGTTCGTTTTTGGCAATTTCGAATTCTTCTTCAGTCTTAATATACCCGTCCTGCCGCATTCGTTCGAGAACGTACGCCCGACGTTTCAGCGCTTCTTGCAAGTTTCTTTTCGGGGAATACGAGGAAGGAGCTTTGGGAAGTCCTGCGAGCATTGCGCATTCGGCAAGCGTGAGGTCTTTCACTCCCTTATCGAAATACGTACGGGCAGCCGCTTCGACTCCGTATGCATTGCTGCCAAGATAGATCTCATTCAGATAAAGACATAGTATTTCCTCTTTGGTTAATGCTCTCTCTATACGCGTGGCAAGGATTGCCTCTTTTATTTTTCTGACGAATTTTTTCTCTCCACCGACCAACAGGTTTTTCGCAAGCTGCTGAGTAATCGTGCTTCCGCCCTGACCCAGCGTTCCGGCAGTGAGATTCCTTTTTGCCGCTCTGACGATGGCTTCCGTATCGACGCCTCCGTGTATCGGAAAATTCTTGTCCTCAGCAGCAATAAAGGCTTCTTGAAGAAGCTTGGGAATTTGATCGATGGTGAGAACATAGCGGCGCTGATGAGCGAATTCTCCTATGATTTCGCCCTTAGATCCGTAGAATTCCGTGACGGTGGGCGGAACGTGCGTCTTGAGTTTCTCGATGCTGGGCAAGCCCTGGTTAAAGAAGATATATCCCTGGGCAGCAACGCCTATCCCTCCGAAGAAAGCGCCTATAAAAATGAGGAGCACAAACCGGGCCATTCCGCCAAAAAAGGAACCCCTTTTTTTTGTGGGCTGGCTGCGGGCATACATTTCAGTAAACGGGTTTTTGGGGGTCTTTTGTTCCCCGAAATACGGGTTCACATCCGGCCTCCTTCCTGTCATCGGGCTCAACTGCCTGAGTCCGGAGCCGTCAATCACGTTAAGTTATAGAAAAATAGTTGGTGAATTTCAATAGATTTTATTCCAGACTTAAGGCTCTTCTTAAACTAAATAGAATTAAAATAACAACCAACCCCTCAATAGCTCTCTTCACACCTTTTTGCCGGAATATCGATCCATTACCTCAAATTAATGAAATAAATGTAGTCTGAACAAATTGTACATATATTTTTCAGTGTCGTCAATTACGGCGCCGGTCAGCGCAAGAGGAGCCCCGGGAGAAAAAGCGATATCTGGGGAATAAACGTCACCAGCAGGAGACAGAAGAGAAGAATCGCGAGGAACGGCCATATGCTGTTGGAGACCTCCACCAGGCTCTTGTCGGTCAGCCCCATGGCTATAAACAGGTTCAATCCGAATGGTGGAGTGAGGAAACCGAATTCTATGACCAGAACCATAATTATCCCATAATGGATGTAATCGATCCCGAATCGACCCAGGGTTTCTGCGAATAAGGGGGACAGAATCAGCATCGCGGAAACATTGTCCATCACTGTCCCGAGGATAAGGAAAAGGATACTCACAAGGATGAGAAAGACCCACCCACTGCTCACGTGAGCAGTAATCAGGTCGGCAATTTGATGCGGCAGACGCTGGGACGTGAGAAGCCAGATCAGCGTCATAGCGGACGCGAGTATAAACAGCAGACACCCGGAAAGCACAGCCCCCTGTATGCAGACTTCCGGAACGTCCCGAATACCGATTTCCCGGTATATGCAAATTTCGACCAGAAGAGAATATACGAGGCTCACTGCAGCGGCTTCGGTGGGCGTGAACACGCCGGCATAAATGCCTCCCAACACGATAACCGGCAACAATACGCCCCAGATGCCGTCTTTCAGTATCCTCAGCCTTTCGCCCCACGTGACGGACCGGGAGCGCTGCCAACCGTTCTTGCGAGCCAGGTAGACAGTGTATGCGATGAACGATCCTCCTATCAAAAGCCCGGGTACAATGCCTGCCATGAATAGCTCGGCTATGGAAGTGTTCATGACCAGACAGTAAAGAATCATGGGGATGGACGGAGGAATGACAACCCCTAGCGATCCCGCGGACGTGAGAAGTCCGATGGAAAACTTCTCTCCATACCCTGCTTCGATCAGTGCCGGGATCATTACCGACCCAATGGCCACGACAGTTGCGGGACTGGAACCCGAAAGCGCGGCAAAGAATAAACACGCGAGAGTTCCCGCAATGGCCAAACCGCCGGGAAACGAACCCACAAAGGAATTGACCACGTCAATGAGTCTCCGGGCCATCGACCCCTGGGTCATGACATTCCCGGCCAGGATGAAAAACGGAATGGATAGAAGAATGGAATTGTCCAGCGCATTAAAGAGTTGCTGAGGAATTACAGCCAGAGAAGTATTCGTGTGTATGGCAAGCGTAGCGGTAGTGGTTATCAGCAGCATGACTGCTATGGGCATTCCCATGAACAACAAAAGAAAAAAGAGAATGACTATAGTCGCGATCACGTGCGATCCTCACGTTCGGGTAAACGGCTGCCCCTTCAGCATAGCTTGAAAGTGTTTTCCAGCCAGGTCGAAGAATCGAAAAGACATGATTGCGGAAAAGAACGGTATCGGCAAATAAGCCCAATACTTGGGAACCAGCAGAACCGATGTGCGAACGCCGAATTGCCTAAGCTTCACAGCCTGAATCCAACCGTAATACGCTACGATCACGAACATGATTGCGCATGCCACATTGACGGCTGTTTTCAGGCCATGCCTGAAACGGTTGCTCGACACTTTCTCATACACGAGATCCATGGAAAAATGGGTCCCGTATTTTACTCCTATTGCGGCCCCCAGAAATGCGATTAACACACCAAGATAACGATTCAGCTCTTCCATCCAGATGAAGCTGAACCCCAGCAGATACCGGCAACAGACCTGAACAAACGAAAGCAGTCCCAAACCCAGGAGGATAAAGACCAGAGTCCATTCCTCCAGGCGATTCAGGAATCCGGCCATCCATTTAACAGCGTCCCTGAACATAGACTTCCGTTTATCTCCAGAGATCTCTATTTGCCTGAATGCGCTTTCACTTTGGCCTGCACAAAATCGAACAGTTCGGGACCGACTTTGGGACGATACTGATCCCAGACGACTTTCATCGCCGCTTTGAAGGCTTCTCGCTCCTGCGGTGTGAGGTCCACCACTTTCACATTGTTTTCTTTGCAGTACTGGTCTACCGATATTCCTGATTTGGGAAGTTTTTCTTCAAGCTGTTCGTTTACTACACGGTTCGCCTTGATTCCGAGCGCGGCGCCTTCCCGGAAAATCTTCTGCTGATCCGGCGTCAGCTTTGCCCAGAAATCCGGATTAACCACCACAATGCATTCTGTCAAAATATGCTGTGTTTTGGTGGCAAATTTTGTTACTTCCGTTGCTTTTATGAGAATCGACGTAAGAAGGGGACTTTCCTGGGCATCTATGGTTCCGTTCTGGAGAGCATTGTAAATCTCCGGGAACGGCAGATCGGTGGGTGAAGCTCCCAGAGCCTTGAATGTGTCAATGTAAATAGGACTGTTCATCACCCTGATTTTGAGTCCCTTCAGGTCCTCAGGTGCGCGGATTTCTCTTTTAGAATTGGTAATGTCTCTGAATTCGTTCTCAGTCCAGCCGATCCCGACAAATCCCTTTGCAGGCAGGTAAGAAAAGATCTTGGTTTGTACTTCCGGATCGTCAAGAACTGCATATGCCGTCTTCCTGTCCGGAAAGAGAAAGGGAAGATCCAGAACTGCCACTTGGGGAACCGCATTCGACAGAACTGCACAGGAAACTGTTGCTATTTCGAGGGTTCCGGTTTGCACCTGTTCGGCAAGAGATGTTTCTCCTCCCAACTGACCGAAAGGAAACGTCTTGATATCCACTGCACCATTCGTTTTTTCCCTCACATAATCTGCCAGAGTATCGGCTGCTTTGGACTGACCATGGAAAGGAGGTGCCACATGGCCGTACTTCGCGGTGATCTTTTCAGCCCCTGCGATCATCGGTGCTGAAAGACACCCAAGGACAAAACAACAAACGCAGACCACGATTTTTTTCATGATGTGAACCTCTTCGGGAATGTGAGAACCTGGTTTGGAAGATCAATCCTGCAAAGGTAAACCCTTAACAGAATTACGGGAGAATGGCAAAACCCAAATGGCCTTGTCGGTCACCTGTGGTAACGGACACACCAAAGCAGACAAGGAATCGTCCAATCTTCCGAGCGGATGTGCACCGCCGTACATGTTCGGCTCAGTCAGATTATGACCACGGGGAGTATTCCTTACAGAACCTCATTGCATCTTCGTAGCCTTGATCCATCCAGTCCAGGACTGCTTTTTTCGTGAACCGAAACGTGGCAAGCGGAAATCGTCCAAAGCTTTTTCGAGGCTTTATGATGGAGATTTCAGTACCGGGATAGTCTTGGGCCTTGAATTTCATGTCGGGCCGCATGCTAACGCCGATAATACGTCTGACTCCCATTTGATATAACGGCAATAAAGGTAAGGATTCCTTCAGCCCTCCATCATTATGCAATTTTCCCCCAATTGAAATGCTCGAAAAAACGAAAGGGATCGACATGGACCCTGTCACGATCCGCCAGGCTTCTTCCTCACCGTATTCCTGGACTCGAAAAAGGCACAGCGGGCCCAACGGGTCCAGAGTATCAGGAGGGCCGCAGGTTGAAACAAAAAAAGGTATGGGACTTTCCACCACTTTCTCCATCTCGAGATATTCACCGAGTAACGGCCTGATGTCGGTCAGATCGAAGACTCCCGAATTACGGAGAAATCCCAAAGCGCCATGTCGAGACGCAACCTTGTACACGAATGACGCGTATTTCAGGAATCCAAATTTGGGAACAGGCAGGAACAAGAGCCCTACATCAGTAGCTGCGGCCAAAGCAAGCTTACCTATGCGCCGGTAATCCACACGGACCAACGAACGTTCCGTCAATTGCATCCAAAGTCCGTAAGCGGCTTCCCAGTCATTTTGGCAAATCAGCGCTCCATTGAGGGCCCCTATGGAACTGCCGGAAACAGCACAGAATGAAAATCCCGATTCTTTTAAAGCGCGCCAACATCCGATCTGATATGCACCCCGCGCGCCTCCGGACGACAGGGCGAGTGCAACCGATTGCCCGGCTTGGAAACCGGTTTCCTGAGGATCGGGGCAGATAGGATACTTGAACGCTCCTTCAAACTGATACATGCATTGTTACCCATGGTGCTTGACAATCTGTCTACGGCTGTACTACAATTCCCATCACTATCAGAAAAGGGGCGGCTTAGCCAAGTGGTAAGGCGACGGTCTGCAAAACCGTTATACGGCGGTTCAAATCCGCCAGCCGCCTCCAGCCGGAATCTCGGGTCGCACATTTGCGGCCTTTTTTGTTTTCAGGGAATTTTTTCGCCACACGGTATTCCCCGTTGCCCGGCACTCTTCTTCTAAATTCTCCTGTAAATGTCAGAATTCTTTTCCGATGGCGAAAAGCGATTCTCGAAAACCGGTGGGTGCCGTGCCTCCGTGCCGGCACATTTTCTCAATAAATCAACAGCCATAACTCACAATTCGTGCCTTCTCCGGTGACAGGGTGTCCAATACATCACGGACAGCAGTGCAGTAAAACAAAGCAGGAAATTGCAGTTCTTAATTGTCGAAAAAAGTATGTTCAGAAAATTATGAATCGCGATCGAGAGAGCAAGAGAATTGAAGAACATGCATAAAAACCACGAAAACAGTTCAGCAAAGCAAACGGATACAGCTTCTGAACAGGAGCATCACGAACAGGAACACGCCGGTCCGGCTCATCATGTCGATCATACCGGTCATGAGGTCTTGTTCCGCCGCAAATTTTGGGTATGCCTTGTCTTGAGCGCACCAGTGCTGCTTTTCAGCCCGATGCTGCAGAGTTGGTTGGGATTCGGTATGCCTCAAATTCCGGGAAGCAACCTTATATCGCCATTCTTTTCCGTGATCGTCTTCCTGTATGGCGGTCTGCCTTTTCTACAAATGGCAAAACCGGAAATCCTGGATAGCAAACCCGGGATGATGACTCTGATCTCGCTGGCCATAACGGTTGCCTTCCTGTACAGTCTGGCGGCATTGTTTTTGAAATCGGAAACCTTCTTCTGGGAACTCGTCACTCTGATCGACGTCATGCTTCTCGGGCACTGGATTGAAATGCGCAGTATTCGCCAGGCCTCGGGAGCGCTCGATGAATTGGCAAAATTGCGACCCGACACAGCGGAACGGCTTTCTGAAGATGGTGAAGTGGAAGAGATTCCTATCGATCGGTTGAAAGAAGGCGATCGCGTTTTAGTGCGCCCGGGAGCGACCATTCCTGCAGACGGCATTATTGAGGAAGGTGAATCGGACGTCAATGAATCCATGGTAACCGGCGAATCAAAATACGTCCGAAAGACTCCCGGATCGAAAGTCATTGGAGGAACCATAAACCAGGATGGAAGCCTTCGAGTAAAAGTTACCGCCATAGGGGAAGGAACTGCACTGGCGGGCATCATGCGGTTGGTAAAACAAGCGCAGCAGAGCAAGTCCAAAACGCAATTACTTGCCGACAGAGCTGCGGGGTGGCTGTTCTATATTGCTCTGGGAACTGCGATACTCACCGGTATTGCATGGACCATAGTAGTTGGTTTCCGCGTCGAAACTATCTCACGAGTAGCCACAGTCCTTGTAATTGCATGCCCGCACGCTCTGGGACTTGCTATTCCGCTCGTCATAGCCATAACCACGGGATTGGGGGCTCAAAAAGGGATACTTGTGCGGGATAGAGTTGCCCTGGAAAAGGCGAAATCCGTAAACACCATCATATTCGACAAGACAGGAACATTGACAAAAGGCGAATTCGGGGTTGTCGGGGTGGCAACCGTGAACGACTGGACCGAAGAAAGAGCGCTCATGTTTGCTGCATCTGCGGAATCGGATTCGGAACACACGGTAGCACGAGGGATTCTTCAGGCTGCGAAAGATAGGGGTCTCGATCCTCCCCGGGCCTCTGATTTTTCGGCAATAAAAGGCCGGGGCGTCAAAGTAACTGTAGAGAATCAGACGATCCATTTGGGCGGACCGCGTCTGATGGAAATGCTCCATGCCGAATTGCCCCCTGAACTCGAGGAATTCACAAACACGGGGGATGAGAAAGGGTGGACGATTATATACCTTCTCCAAGATGAAAAGCCTGTTGCTGCTTTCGGTCTTGCAGATGTGATCCGCTCGGAAAGCCGGGAAGCTGTTCAGCGAATCCACGAAATGGGGATCAAGGTTTCCATGGTCACGGGAGACAGCCATGCGGTTGCCCAATCAGTGGCAAGGGAGTTGGGCATTGATGAATTCTTCGCAGAAATTCTTCCCGAGCACAAAGACAAAAAAGTTGTAGAGCTACAAGAGCGTGGCGATCTCGTTGCCATGGTTGGAGACGGGATCAATGACGCTCCGGCATTGAGTCGTGCGGATATTGGAATAGCAATCGGAAGTGGCACGGAAGTAGCTGTGGAGTCTGCAGGCATCATTCTCGTGAACGATAACCCTCTGGATGTCTCCCGCGTCATCGCGCTGAGCAGGTCAAGCTACAGAAAGATGGTCCAAAACCTTGCCTGGGCTTCGGGGTACAATGTTGTGGCTCTGCCCCTGGCTGCCGGAGTTCTCGCTCCCTGGGGTATTGTCCCCTCCCCTGCCATAGGAGCGGTATTCATGTCTCTCAGCACGGTGATTGTGGCAATCAATGCCCAACTCCTGAGACGGCAGGAATTGTAGCGTTGCACGTGATCAGGCACGAGAACGATACCCCCATATATCCATTCTATGCCATGAACTGCCACTCGGACATCAAATCTCTCTAAACTTGATAGTCCTCTAGGCAAAACAACGTCTGCTGCCTGCGATTACTCTTTTGAGTAATGTGGTGTGGGTAGGCCCTAACGCTATTCGTGCGATTTAGTCTCATCTTTCACACTTCATTTGTCCAGAATGCCAACTTCCTTAATTATGTATGGTGTACCCGGAATTCCGGAATTCGCCGGAATTCGCGGAATTAGATAATCATGTGTTCCGTCAGCCACTTTCCCATTTATATCATAACGACCAAATTCGTAGAACTTTCTCCTTTCGTGATGGTAATATTCATCTTCCGCATGATCAAGAATGTCCTCTCGCGATTCGTCCGGACACTTGTATTCTCTCCACCAACACCAAGGCATGTAATCCATAAAACTCATTGTGTGTGTCTCCCTCAGGGCTGTCTCTCTTTGCGAGGATTTGTTCGTAGAATGTCGCCATGTCGCGGCTGAGGGGTCGCAGGCTCTTCGACTTCTATGATAAGCCTGGCATCAGGTCTCGGTTGTGCATCCTCTATCTCGAATCTTAGCAGGTTATTCCCCAATAGCCTCGGTCCTGGAGCTACCGGAAAGTTCACTCTGATCCTGTTTGTCCCGCCCACGTCTAAACTGTCTATGATAAAGACAGCCTTACCTATGTTGTCTTTCCAAAGCCTGCCTGTCCCGATTATGTAATATGCTTTTCTTTCGGTTTGAATAGAATAATGTGACTCGTAGCTTGTGCGAATTGTCGTTCTGGTATGGCCAGGAAATGTAATGTGGTGCACTAACCAGCGCTCTTTTATGGGGGGCAGTGAGCCTAGGCCGGAGGCGAACAACACTCTGTTAAACGCTGAAAGTATCCTATTGACAATACCTGGCTCAGGGTTCGACTCAGGATTGCTCTCTTCCTCCACCTCTATTTTCGTACCATCTATCCACGTGTCGAATCGAATAAAGTCCGACTCCACTGGAAAACCTGGCATACTCTTTGTCATATCATATCTTTGTTTCGGAAACCCTACCCACTCCGTGGTGGTCTCTCCGGTGTTGAAGAGATGAAATAGGGCATCGACGGTGTAAGTCTTCTTCTTCAGTCGGATTATCACTTGTTCCGAATCCATGCGGATAGTTGCATGGGGAGATTTCGGCGAAGCGGCTCCGCCTCTCGCGAGTGGGACAACCGATCTCATATCGCTTATTCCGGGATTTGGACAGATGAATGTCCCAGTAATCAAGTACACAAAGAGCGCAAGGAGACGTCTCACTTTTTTCTCTCCGGGGAAATCTCTTTATAATGCCGAGCGCCATACGCCTTGAGTAGCTCGATCATCTTCTTGTCGCCATTTTTTTCAGCTATCTTCAGTGCTGTCCATGCATCTTTTTGGCGAAGGTTGACTTCAGCGCCCTTGGCAAGTAACGATTCTGCAATCTCTGCATTACCGCTCCCGGCTGCGAACATGAGGGTTGTCGTTCCCCAAGGGGTTGCCGCATTGACGTCAGCGCCTCTGTCCACGAGAAACTTTACCACATAAGTTTGTTCCCACAGGACAGCGTGCATAAGGGGAGTGGGCAACAGGAAATTCTCGTCGCCTTTGCGCCTTTCATTAATATCGGCGCCTGCTTGGAGGAGGAGCACAATTGCGTCCATGCGTGCACTGCCAATTGCATCCAGGAGTGCTGTGGAACTATCGTTGCGGCATGCGTTGACGTCAGCCCCCCTTTCCATGAGCAGTCTCATGATTTCAGTATGCCCTTTCTGGGCGGCATTCATAAGAGCCGTCCAGCCGTTCTGGTCCTTTGCATTCACATCGACTCCGGCCTCTATGAGTCGTTGCACCTCTGCCTTGTCCCCCAGCATTGCGGCGATGTGCAAAGTCATTTCTGCTCCACGCGACTTGAGCAGATTCACTACATCCTGGTGCCCCATGATAGCTGCCCACATAAGAACGCTGGACTCGTCATCGGCCTTCGCATTGACATCTGCGCCTTTGTCCAGTAGCAGCTTCACTAGTTCAATATTTCCGGGTATAGTTGCCCACATAAGCGCAGTTGAACCATCCTTGAGCTTTGCATTTACTATGGTGCCTTCGTCCAGAAGATTCTTGACCAGCGTGAGATCGCCTTGCTTCGCTGCTTCTATGAGCTGAGAATCTAGAGCGGTTGTCGCCCGTGCTGTCCAACCGCAGGGCAGCAAGATCAGCATCAAAAGCACAACGAATCGCAGCCTTATAACCACGCGAATGCGTCCACCTGTCATAAAAGTCTCCAATTAAGCAATAATTAATATAGCAGCGTTATTGTCGTCGGTGTCAGAGGAGATGCCGCTCTGCACACTTTATCTGTCCAGAATGCCAACTTCCTTAATTATGTATGGTGTACCCGGAATTCCCCCGGAATTCCCAGGTGTCGGATTCCTTCAAGACTTTCGGGAAGCTTCTGCAGGGGCATGTCCAGTCATCATACTCTCGCAAAATCTTTCAGAATTTCAGACAAAGCAGGATACGAATCGTCATCCAGGTTTTCCCAGGCAAACTCCGCTGCTCTGGACCGCAGGTCTGCTGCAAAACGTGGATCATTGATAAATTTCCGGACCAGACTCCAGAAATCTTCCGCGGTTCGGGCGACTGCCGTTCCTCCCTGGAACGTGTCATACGGATAATCCGATCTCTTGAGCATGGCCTCTTCTTCCGTGAGAAAATAAACGACTGGTTTAGCCATTTTCAACACGTGAACCAGGGCTCCTCCACGGTAGTTCACCGCCACGACAAGATCCGTCTCGTGAAGTGCAGCCTCAAGCTCGGATGCTCTGGGCATAAGCTTTTTCATGACAGCGGGACCGGCGGCCTCTATCATTTCAAGGTCGGAAATCTGCGGATGCGCCTTTACTGCCACATCTACTTTGTCGATCAAGTCTGCAGGAGGATTCACCAGCGCGAGGAGAGCCTTCAACTGGGCGCTCGGGCTGACATACGTGTTCAGGTGCGGACCTTCGACAGTGGTTTCGGTGAGCGCCAGGAGCTGACACTTACCGATTCCTGAAAAGGCTTTTACTGCGTGGACAGGATACTCGTTCTTGGCCACCAGGTCCCGACAAGGCCTCAGATTCTCGGTTCGGATATTGGTCTCCACGAAATTGGTCTTTTGCATCCTACTATTGTAAAGAGTGCACCCCATAGTAAGACCGTCCCAGTTTACGCGAATAGCTCCGCATGCATGGGGTAATACGAGAATGGGAATGTCGCACTGCCTGGCTGCTTCGGATGCCAAGACCATTACGCCTTCAGGCATTCCTGTTATGAGCAGCAAGGACGGTCGCATGCGCTCCCACAACTCCCTCCAAAAGAGAAAATTATGCTTGTAAAGCGTAGGCCAACGATATCTGCAGTAGTAGTTGAAATGGAATTTCGCCACCTCCAGGGTCTCTTGCCAGGGCTGACCCGCCGACTTCTCCAGAGCAACCCGATACCCCTGGAAGAATTTCTCTTCCAGATCTCTATCTACTCTCGGAAGAAGTCTGAGAGGAAGTGCCGACACATATGAAGCGGCAGGCCACCGTTCACCGTAATAGACAGGAATACCCCATGACTCGTACAGATTTTCTGACGATCCTGATTTATGGCTTCCTAATACGATGGCGATTCTATCCGGGAAATCGGCAAGCAAGGTTTTCACCACATGCTGCAGGCGGAACACCTCCTCGGATTTCATCAGGAGTGCTATAGCCTTATCAGGAAAAGCACGTGGCTGGATGGGCGGAGTCGCTTGCTTGTTGAAGACTGAATCTGCCAACCTGATTGCTGCTTTGCGCACGACTGACAACACTTCACCGGAGCCGAACGTTCCAAAGCGAAGCAGCGGCTTGGAACGTTTGCCCAGCTCAGCCATCCAAAGCCTGTTGCAGATGTCCGAGCCGTTCAGAGCTACTCCAGCCCGGGGAAAGAGATTTGTGAAGTATCTGAATTCCTGGCAGTCACTATTCTTTATCTTCCGCGCCAGCTCAAGCGCCAGCATGGCATCTTGCCAAAATTTATCCATGGAACATCTGTCAACCTGAGGAAGGCAGATTCCATCCACGGTGAATTCTTGCCTGGCGGATTCGTACCAGCGACTTCCGCATTCCTGGGCAAGATCTATGGCCCTGACTATTGTCTCAGGTTCCAACCAATCGTCGAGGAGACTGTAAGGAACACCCGCTCTGGAAGCCAAAGCCATCGCGTGAGAATCCAGAGCCAACAAACCATAACCTTGTCTGTGAGCATTCTTGAGGAACTTGGGACCGTTTCTGAGTCCGAGATCGGACCCGAAGTAGGCCAGTACTTTGGAGATTCTTTCGAGCAACTATCTATACCGAAACCATATGTATTTCATTACGGTCATTGCGGTCTGTATTGAAATCTTCTATCGCAACTATTCAGTTACGGATGGGAGAGATTTCTTACCCCCCGAAGGGGCTACGCAACAATAGCCGTGGGTGCGAACCCACGGAAGCGATACGGCAAATCCTTTGTCTTAACGACCCTGAAAGGGTCCACCAATGACATTTGAGAATCATTGTGTTGGTAGACCCTTTCAGGGTCGTTGAACCATGCTTATGGACATGGCGCTGTCCACCACGGGTTGACACCCGTGGCTACTGTTGGAGCGCCCTTCCAGGGCGCAGATTCCCTAGCTGCTCGTGACTGGACAATTATTTCTTGTCCCATTTTGTATTCCGAAGAGTAGTCGGGGTCTTTTTTGCCAGAATGTCCCGTCAAGCTCTCTTCAAGAAATTTCTGTCATTCGCCGGAACTCGAGATTTCCTGTAAGGAAATTCGCGTTCCGGCGAGTGCCAAAAGTTCTTGAGGTGGGGTTCGGGGAGGAACTTCTTACAAGAAGTTCCTCCCCGAACTTCTCAAAATTCGGCCGGTTTTCTTTCCGCCAGTTGTTTCTCCAGCAGTTTCTCGCAAAACGAGCGCACAAAAAAGAAATTGATGTCCAGCTCTTGAGCGATATCCAGACAACTTCTGTTTCCATTCATGAGTATTTGAATGTGCTCCAGACCATCATACCCTTTTCGATCCACTTTTGGATCGATATAGAGGTCGAATCTCGAAAGATAGAGTGGGCCTCGAAACTGCGGCACGGGAATGAAATCCGTCTCCAGGACCTCAATGATCTTCTTGCACAGCTCCAAACCTTTGGTCAATTGATGCCAATTGACAGAATCGAAATCATCTTTACTGAAGTGGTAGGCAGCATGCAAATCGCACCCTATTCCTACTGTGGGGATCAGAAAGCCCGGGCCGTTATAGAACATTTCATCATTCCCCAGGAATTTTCGATACGGCCGACGTATATGATTGCGCACGTGGTGTGAAAAGACGTTTGCCACCGCACGATCCAATCGAGAATTCCCGTTATACGAGAACTGAAACCCGAAAGGTTCGCCGGAACCGAACATATCCAGGAATATGCCTCCACGCAACACATCTATTTCTGATTGCGGAGTCCGTGAGAGAAATGCTGCAGCAGCAAAATACTCAGGGCCGAGAATCAAACGGTATGAGTTTCTGCGAAAATCCAGGCTTTTCAAATAATGAAATAGTTCAAGTGCTACTGCCACGTTGGTCAACCCGTCTGTCGCTTGCCCCGGGTGGCATGTGTGTGCTGCCACGAAGATAGTGTCCGGCTGCTCCCCTTTCAACCAGTAGTCAATGACTTTCAAAGACCCTTCATCGTCAACATCCGTGTCAATCCGGACGATGTATTCATCTTCGGAGAGTGTCTTGTAGACTTCGTGACTAAGGCTGAACCCCCATTCCCGGGCGTCGTATCGGTATCCGTTCCGATAATGATAAGGAACCCATTGAGGGTTTTTAGCGTCGTGGTACAGGTGTCCTTCCAAATCCTGACGCTTGATTGTTCCCTTGAACGGGATGGAGTGTGTCCACAAGTGGAGTGGATTGTCCTGGAAATCGACAATGCGGGTTCCATTTAGCCGGGCTAAATATCCTTCTCTCACGTGCCATCGTTTAGGAACCAACCATGTTAGGCATTCGCTCCCTGAAGGTAATTCAATGATATTACAATCGACTTTCTGACGGATGTCATTCACGAGTCGATCGGAATCTTCATTCACGGCCGTTCGATTAAGCTTCCAGAATCTCCTCACGAATTCACGCATTCTGTCCAGCGGTTGATCCATCGCACTCCTCAGCTCAAGTGAACCACTTTGTTTTTTCGGGACTGCAAAGAATAAATCCCGATCCCAAAACATCTATTTCCGCTCAGCGCTTCAGCTTTACGAGCATGTGGACCTCCGAGGAAAGTCGCCGACGATCCAAGGCAAGCTGCATCTCGTCGATTGCCGACTTCATGATCTCCCACCATCGTTCGCACATGCTCCCCGTCTCAGGTGCCTGACGCAAAGAAACACCGATTGAACGATAGAGATCGAACATGTCCGTTCCAAACCACCACTCGGCTACACGCTTAAACCCGAACTTATTGCAGAACCAATCGATAGAAGACTCTGTATATAAATGAGTATGACCTCCCGAAAGCTGGCGCTGCATCACGGATGAAAAAACCATTTCAAAGAATATACACGGACTGAAAATCGGGACTGAGAAATAAAGGTAACGCACATTAGCGTTCTCTTGCAGAGATCGTAGCAATAACTCCGGATGCCGAAGATGCTGAAGAACTCCTATGAGCGTGACCACGTCAGCACAAAGAGCCTTGGCGATTTCGCTGATTTCATCGAGACTGTGAAGTCTGATCCTCTCTCCTGGAATCATCGCGTTTGCGAAAGCTACCTGAGACAGTGACACTTCATACCCGATCGCTTTTTCAGCCCCACGGCTCAGGAACGCCTGAACCAGGTAACCGCTGCCTGCGCCCAGATCTGCATAAGACAAATCCAGAGGGGACAATCCTTCTTCACGAAGTGCTTCGATCAGGAAATCGATTTTGGGCAGGTAAATGTCAGCGACCCGTCGCTGATAAGCTTCGATATCCTCTACCCTGTAGACGGATGCGAGACTCTTCGAATCAGCGTTTATGTACAATTGCGCTACGAATGCGTCCGTGTCCTCATGTCCCCCGTTGAGGTGACCACAATTGGGACATATCAGATAATCGATTCCAAGCTTCGAAAACGCAATCTCCTGGAGTTTGCAGTGGCAATTCTTGCATTGGGATCTCCTTGGTTGAGCAGCATACAACTTCAGGACTCGTTTTTGCTCCGCGAGTATCTCGTCGTTCTCTTCAAAGAAATTTCGTTTGTGTTTTAATAACGGCAAACTGGGTTTTCCGTAACGCTGCATCAAATCTCCCTGTATTCAGCAAGTTCAGGCTGGTAAAATCGATGCAAAAGCGATCTTTCGATTTCCAGGAACTCTCCCTGGATTGGAGTGAGCCATTGTGATTCCCAGCGGTTCACAAGAACCAAGTGACATATTTGTTTTAGTCTTTCCTTCATGATCCCAAGTTTATTTCAAAAAGAGTCCATCACAGGGTTGTCGGTCCGAGGTTATCACTGAAATCGACGTAATGTCAATTTCTTTTGAGTGATTGTGTGGAACTGTTCTGGTAGTCAAAGCTAATTATGGGCTTCTGTGAAGCATAGACGTGTTGAGATAATCGCGTGAAAAAAATGCTTGACAGGTTTCTCTACGTTTGGTAGACAAGCCTAACATTCTATTTTCGTGATTATTGGCGGTGCGAATCAGACGAAACAGCACCACCTGGTTGGGGAACATTCATGAAAGCCCGGAGAAAAGTTTGGGAACTCCAGCACCAGACAATCTGCAAGGTTGTTGGCATGGCATTCGACCTGGGAGAACTCAAGAAATTAGCAAGGAAGTTCGGTATCTCTCAAACCGATCCGCTTGTGGATCATGAATTTGCGCTTCATTCGACTGCAGTGCATCTTTGCAGCAGTGATAACAAGGTCTCTCGGCATATTCAGAAATTGATAGAATCCAAGTATCTCCGGTATTCCCGGCGACTGTCGGCTCTGGACGCGCGCGAGCTCATCGAAGCGGTTACCGAAGGCAAAGGAAATGCGGATATTCCCCTCTGGGCAGTGCTGTGGAATCTCGCGACGAGAGAATCGGCGGACAGGGCTTCAGTTGAAACCGCACTCTTCGGATTCATCCATATGCTCGAGCACCGATTGGTCCGCGATTTCTGGAAATCCGCAGCGGCAAAGACCCAGGAACGTGAGGAAGAGAGTAACGCTATAGAGGAATTGACTCGACTGAAAAGACAAATGCTCGATGCTCAGGCTGAATTGGATCGCCGTGAAAAGGTCATTGAACAGCTTCGCTTACAGCTTGCTGACGCAAGAAACTCACCACCAGCCAATGCAGAACCTGAGAGGCAGCCGGCGGCGTGGGTTGGTCCTCAGAGAATCGATCAGACAGACAAAATCGCACGTTTACAATTGTTGCTGGATGAGGCGCGCTCCCGGAATCAGGATCTTGAAGAAGAATGCACCAGGCTGCGTGCAGATATCGATGTGCTGGCACGCGACATTTGCCGTAAGGCTTGCGACGAGTCTCCTGAAAATGAACAAGACGCTCCTTGTTCATGTCCTTGCCGAGATTTCCTCAAGCAGAAGCATGTGGCCATGGTGGGAGGAATAGATAGCTTGGAGAGCCATTACCGGCAGCTCGTAGAGCATCTGGGTGGCACATTCCATCGCCATCACGGGGATTGTCGGGCAGGCGAATGCCTCATTCACGATTGCGTCCGCAGAGCTGACTTGGTGGTGTGTCCGGTAGAGGTGAACAGTCACAACGCTGTGAAGTCGGTGAAAAAGCTTTGCAAGAAATACGGAGTCCCGTGCTGTTTTCCGCGTACGGCAGGATTAAGCGGCTTCAGAACAGCCATCGAAGAACATTTCGCAGAATCCGAGGTTGCTTGACGCTTTGACGCATTATGATGAACGTCGGATGAAACACGTCTACTGATTGAGTTCATTGAGAGTAGCTTTTACGGACGAAGCATAATGCGTCCGAAATTACTTGAATCCTTATTAACGCTATGAAACGCAAAATCACATTATTTCGACTCAGCCTTCCACAGGGCAGCCCCTCGCTACCCGTGTTCTGCAAAACGCTTGCAGATGAAAAGAGGGGTTGCTCCCTTCCTGAGGTCAGGGTGTCATGTTTTTTTGGACGTAGAATTAGCCGGAGCTAATTGAATTAGAGTTCAAAAGTCTATTGAGGAGTATCTATGATGGAGACTGCGCTGGTGATTGGAATCGTGTTGATAGCCGCCACTGGTCTGCTTTGGTCCTTTCAACGAAATCTGACGAGTAACAAGACTACGTGCTCGTGCGGACATGGGGGCTCATGCGGAAACGAATGCTCGTCGGGACGCTCCGGCAGTTGCTGTAACGATCTCCTCAACAATGCCGACGCCCCAGGCAGCACGTTTGATGAAGAAAAGTATGGCTCTTATTCCAGTGGAAAAATTCGGTAAGTCATTCGTGAGGAGAAATACGGTAGTTCATTTCAAAACCCGGTCCGAGATGAAAAAGAGTGCAGAGAAACAGAAGAGAATCCTTTTAATGCCCAGCTTTCGTCATGGACGGCAGAGAGGGTGGTCATATAGCGAGGCAGGTGTTCGTTTGCGGCCTTCTGAGTCGGTTGTTCGTCCTCTTCAGGCCTGTTGTGAAACGGTGAGAAAGGAACGGAATTTCATGATGAACAACTCCTCATCCTCGTGCAGCGAGGAAACAGTCAATCCGATGGGTTTCCGGGCGGCGACCAAGTCTGACATGACAAACACTATGATAAGAAAACATCGATCGCTGCAAACGGAAAAAATGCATGATAACGAAATCTTGATAAAAGAGATCGCCCATGATTTCAAAAACATTCTCATAATTATCAAGGGATTCACCGAACTCGCGATAGAGTCGATTCGTAAAGATGGCAAGCCCCATCTGCATCTGCAGACCGTAATCGAAGCAGCCACTCGGGGCGAGAAAGTGGTGAGTCAAATGCTCACCCTTTCGCTTCCGGACAAACAGGCAATGCGACAGATCGATATCGTGCCCATCGTTGCAGAAACGATCGGGCTACTCCGTGCATCCGTTCCCGATACTGTCTCTATCCGGTTCGGCGTATCGGAGGATATGCGCCCTATCCTTGCTGACGCAACGCAAATTCATCGACTTCTGCTCAATCTATGCACCAATTCAGTGCACTCCATGCGGGAATGCGGCGGCTTATTGCATGTGGAACTCGGCCGTGTAGAACTTGATCCTGGCATGGCAGCCGATATCCATCCCACCCTTAAACCGGGTTCGTACCTGCAAATCACCGTGAGTGACACCGGGTGCGGTATTGACCCGGATATCATGGAACGCATCTTTGAACCCTACTTCACGACAAAAACAAACGGCGAAGGAAGCGGTTTGGGGCTGGCAGTAGTCAGTCGCATTGTAAAGGGTCATGGAGGAGCTATCACCGTTAAGAGTGTTCCAGGGAAGGGCACAACGTGCCAGGCTTTTCTTCCGACTGTGGAGTGCGCTTCGACATTTTGTCCCCTTGGGCGTGTTGCGCCCCTGCAATCAATGAGAAAGGAGGCTTCGGAGGGCCTGCTGAGAGATGATGTACAGCATCTACATGTTGACATAGAACGTATATACAAGAATATCGAGCATCTGGAAAAGTACCTGAAAGAACACCGGATAGAGAGTTCTCGTTTGTCCGGCTTGCGGACCGACGTTCAAGATTTGGACGTTCACCTTTACGAGGTGATCTCTCACCTGATGCACGATCGGGAGCAGTCCCGGTCAAGGCGAACGGTGCAGGAAGAAGCTGTACGAGATTAGTCGCTTTCCGGACTCTCAATTGTTGCTCGAAGGAATGATGCCAGAGATAACTGCGAATATGTACGACTGAGTGTCTGGATTTTGTCTCTCGCACAGGGAGTATTAACTGACGTGTGCCTGCGGCACGCGTTTTTTCGCTTTCTTTTTTTCCGTTGTCGGCTGTGCCGACCTTGAATGTAAGGAGGATGAAAGGGTTATGAAACGAATTCATGCATTTACGTTAATCGTCCTGATGCTTGTGGGAAGCACATCTTTGATTACTTCTCCGGCATTGGCGTGGGAATTCGAGTTGGCTGGATCTTTTAACTGGACGTACGAGTGGTACAACCAGACCGGTCACAAAGGCTTTTTCGGCCAATACAATGTGGATAACGGCGGAGCGACCAGAGCTGCCAACTTAAACTTCTGGAACGGCGGCCAGTTCGACACGAATATAACCACTTCGGCCATGGCGAGATGGTCTTACTTCAACGTGGAATTCGAGCCGGTCATCAAGATCAATCCTGCGATTAAGATGACCGGTCTTTATCGGTTAGGAACATATGGAGACCCGCTTGCTTCTGATTACCACACCCAGGATGCGGCGGGCACGAGCAGGGCTTTTAGTGAAGGTCAGTGGACGCTGTTTTGGGTGACGGCGCAGACCCCGATCGGTGTATTTGGCATCGGGAAAAGGCCCTGGTCCTTCGGAAACGCTTTACAGTATGACGGCGAAGACGCAGCGAGTACTGAATCAATAACACTCACGGCTCCATATGGGCCCTTAGATATCGGTATCGCTTTTTACCCATACAGATTTGCAGGAAGCTCCAGTATAGCCGCATTTGGCGGCTACGATCCGTACAGCATCTCCTTGTACCCGTATCCCGGCGCAGCATATGCGGCAGCACCAGATGGTGTGACGAGACAATACTTTAGCTGGGCAGACGGAAACGGCAGCTTCTCAAAAGATTTCCTGGCATTCGTCATGTACAGCGGAGGTCCGTTCAGAGCAGGTATACTCGGGTCCTACGGCGCTTATCACATCGGCCCCGAAGCAGAGTTGATCGATCCTGCCAATCCTCCGGCCTTTCCTCTTGTGGCTCAGGATAGCGAGCTCACCCACGGATCTGTTTTCATGAAATATAATAATGGACGTTTCTTCCTCAATGCAGAGGCGGCATGGCTTTATTGGACGGATCGCTTCCATGCAGACCCCGGTGCACAGATCACTCCGCCGAACACTCTCTACATCGAACAATGGAGGTACATGGTCGAATTGGGAGCGATTGCGGGGCCTGCCAAGGTGAGCCTCCTTCATGCCTGGACTCCAGGTCCTGACAGAAGAGCGGGCCTCATAATCGGTAAGCAGCCTGCTGCATTCGTATGGCACCCGAACTACGATGTTCAGCTTGGCAATTTCGATGTGTTCAGGCCCTATAGTTATCTTTTCAGTTACAACTACGGCGGAGGGCTGAACGCTTACAACCTTTCCGGTGACGGATACCTGAGAGATGCTTCGGTATTTGCAGCCAGAGCCGACTATGCCGTTGCATCCAACCTCAATGTATTCGGAACCTTCTTCTACGCTAACAGGACTTCCAACGGATATAGCTGGGGTTCACTCGGTCCCAATGCAGGTGTTGGCGATTTCGGCAATGTTCCTGACGGAAATGTGAGCTTCAATATTAACCGCTATCCGACTTCTCCCAACATCCCTGATACTGCTCTTGGTTACGAGATCAATGCAGGATTGGATTGGAAGCTTCTGGAAGGTTGGACCGCAGGAGTAGTCGTAGGCTATTGGCAACCCGGCAAATGGTTCAATTATGCGTGTGCGGATCGATCGGTTCCCGGATGGGAAGCAGGAACTGCAGCCAACAATTTTGGAACTCGCCCAGGCAAAGCGATCGATCCCATCATTGGCGGCGAATTCTCGCTGGTATTTGACTTCTAACGCGGCAGCCAGGACATGGTTAAGCGACTTCTTTTGCGGAGTATTATGATGAAAAGATCATTGTTCATACTGTTGGTAATGGTTCCCTTGACGTTGACGGCCGTTCAGGTGTGCAACGCCTCCTTTGCGCCGTCCCATGGGCCGTCTCAGAGTCTTCACATTGTCTCCTTCAGCATGCAAGAAGCGGAGTTCTCCGCTCATTCGGCGGCAACGGTGATAAAGACGATTCCACCTGTTTCTCGCTCTTGTGGAAACGCCGATACATCCGGGAAAGTGTCAGGACCGGAGAGGAAAATCCTGTCACTTGAAAAGGCAGGGATGCCGGATTCAGGAATGAAAATCGCCCAAAAAGACGAAGAAGAAGATGAAGAGGAAGGTGAGGATGAGAAGGAAGATGAGGAAGAAGAAGTAGAAGGATGGGACCGTACGTGGGATGCTCCCAAGCTCGCATAAGAGCTCATTCCTAAACAGTGACCATTCAGTCATCGCGAGCTGGAGGAAGATTTCTCCAGTGATCCTGGTGTAATGGTTTTACAAATCCCCCTCCCCCTTTGCCAAAGGAGGAGTTGCATGTGCCTTTTTACCCCACCTTTTGTGAGGGACGGGCAGGGGGATTTTCCCATAACTAACTGATTAGATGATCTAAAAACGCTCTTCTGAGAAGTATGGAGGATTACAATGTGTGAAGCCACAGTTAAACCACTTACAAGTATGAAGCCCAGGCAAAAAGCCTTCATCGTGGCACTGAACGGCGGAACCGAACTTCAGCACCGTCTTGTCAGTATGGGGCTGCATGTCGGCAAAGAAGTGGAAATTCTGTTCCCTTGTTCCCACGTCGATGATCCTGCAATAGTCGCCGCAGGCGAAACACGCCTGGCAATCGGTTACGGGATGGCTTCCCAGATTATGGTAGCCGCAGATCCTGCCTAGTTCGGGCTTAAGGAAATTGGAGGATGACATGACACTGGATCAGCTAACCCCCGGCCAGGAGTGCAGAGTTTGCGATGTGAGTCTCGAAGGAGC
Source organism: Desulfomonile tiedjei DSM 6799 (assembly GCF_000266945.1). Taxonomy (NCBI): domain Bacteria; kingdom Pseudomonadati; phylum Thermodesulfobacteriota; class Desulfomonilia; order Desulfomonilales; family Desulfomonilaceae; genus Desulfomonile; species Desulfomonile tiedjei. The sequence continues at coordinate 5,725,656 of NC_018025.1, read as the reverse complement.
CCAGCTCCAGCGACTTCTTGACATGGGATTTATCGAAGGCACTTTGATAAAGGTGATTCGCAATGCTCCGCTTCTTGACCCTCTCGATGTCGAGATCCGCGGGTACCTCGTGGCAATAAGACGAAACGAGGCCATGGGCGTGGAGGTCGCAATCGCATGAAGAAGGACCGTCGTACCCTACTTGTCGCTCTCGCAGGCCAGCCTAATTGCGGAAAATCCACTGTTTTCAACATGCTCACGGGTGCCCGGCAACATGTGGCCAATTATCCCGGGGTGACTGTCGAGAAGAAGTGGGGAAGCTATTCCTCGGATGACTATAAAGTAGAAGTGGTCGACCTCCCCGGAACCTATAGTCTCACCTCGTATTCGCAAGAGGAAAGGATTGCGCGAGATTCCATTCTATTGGACCGCCCGGATGCCGTAGTTGCTGTTGTTGATGCCGCGAATCTCGAAAGAAGCCTTTATCTGGTATTCCAACTCATGGAGTTGCAGGTACCTATCGTTCTTTGCCTAAACATGATGGATGTTGCCGAGAACCGCGGTTTTAAAATCAACCTGCCACTTTTAGCGTCCGAACTTGGAATACCTGTCATTCCTACGGTAGCAAAGAAAAGCAAAGGAAAAAAGGAATTAAAGGAAGCTGTTGAACAGATCGCTTCGCAGCCGGAACGGGAGATTTCCAACTGGAGGCTCCCGTACGGATCCGAATTGGAACCTGCACTGGAAACACTGACGGATCGCCTGACCGAATGTAACCATTTTGCTAAAGACTTTCCCGGTAGGTGGCTTGCCGTAAAGTTGATGGAGAACGATCCGGAAGCGCAGAGGCTCGTTCTCCAACACTGGGACTGCAACAACGGTTCGGGCGGCAAGGTGCTCTGCCAATACGCGGAAGAGCTGCGACACGAATTTATAGAACGCACAAGGAAATCCCCTGAAAAAACCATTGCTGCGGGCCGATATCGTCTCGCTGCACAAATTGGCGAAAAGTCGCTGCTGAAAACCTATGGATCTGAGCAAACCCTCACCGACAAAATCGATGCAATACTTCTCCAGCCGATTCTGGCGCCGATCCTACTCGCAGCTATTCTTCTCACTTTCTATCAGGTCACTATGGTGTACGGCACCAAGTTGGCAGATTGGGCTTTTCCGTTCTTTCAAAGCATCAAGATTTTTGTAGCGCAGCTATTTCCTGCGTCAGCGGACCTCTTGCGAGAAGGGCTCCTGCAATCTCTCATCGTCAATGGTCTTGTCGGCGGAGTTGTTGCAATACTCTATTATCTCCCCATATTTCTGGTTCTTTTCGCGTGCATAGCGATCCTCGAGGACAGCGGCTATATGGCCCGTGTGGCATTCATTATGGATAGAGTCTTGCGGGGATTTGGGCTCCACGGACAATCGACTCTGCCTATGATTCTCGGTGGAGTAGTCGTTGGAGGCTGCGCTGTACCCGGAATTATGGCGACTCGAGCCATGAAAGACGAAAAAGCCAGATTAGTGACTATCCTGATTATGCCGCTGATGAATTGCCTCGCAAAAATTCCTTTCTATGTCCTCATTGTAGGGCTCTTTTTTGCTGCTTATCAAGGAGTAGTACTCTTCGGTATCTCTGTATTCAGTTTCATGATGGCTCTGGCAATGGCGAAAATCTTCAGCAGCTATCTGGTGACAGGTGAGTCCGCCCCTTTCGTGATGGAGCTTCCTGCTTACCACTTGCCAACCGTGGATGGAGTGATTCGACGGGCCATCGAGCGAACCTGGTTGTTCGTTAAGAAGATTGTGACAATTGTAGCCGCAGTCATGATTGTGGTGTGGTTCTTTGTCACCTTTCCCGGAATTGGGCTGGAGAGGGAACTCTATTACGACTCTCTGGAAAGACAGGCCGAAGAACAACTTCAGCGCGATGCAGGGACCGCAAATCCCTACCTAAGTCTTCTCTCCGGTCCCGATCTGGTCTCATTGATGCACTTCAGAGACCGTTACGCAAAGGCCGTGCAGGATGCCGGTGACAATGAAAGTCGTTTGAAAGAAATAGCGAACCGATTCGCCACCGAAAATCCGGCATTCTTCATAATAGCAAACAAGGGCGAAGGATTGAATGGAGTTGTGGACAAGCACGCAGCAAAAGCAGCGACAGCACTGAGGAAATTCGACCAGAAGATCAGAAAAGCTGCACGGGAACGTCGTAAAGAAATCATTCACGAGAGTTGGGCAGGCAAATTCGGACGAGCCATTGAACCGGTCACTCATCTGGCAGGCTTCAACTGGCGCATCAACATAGCAATCATCAGCTCGTTTGCTGCCAAGGAAAGCCTGGTAGGAACACTTGGCACGATCTATAGCGTGGAGCATGGCAGCACTCCCGGGAACCTCGGCAGTTCCATCAGATCTACCGAAAGAGGATGGACGCTGGGACACGCATTGGCGATTCTTGTGTTCATGGCACTTTTTCCGCCGTGTTTGGCAACACTTATGACGATCAAGAACGAGACCGGCCGAACAAAATGGATGGTTTTTGCGGCAGTCTATCCTGTTGTTATCGGCTTCATCCTGGCCTGTTTCGTATTTCAATTAGGTAGTGTTCTTTTCTGACGGTACAGATGACAAAAGAGAGGAGGAATGCCCTATGAACAGGATCACGGCCCTTAAAGCCATCCTGATGGGAACAATATTGCTGTGTCTGAGCGGAGTAGCACACGCTCACAAACCCCTGCTGTCAGTTGGAGACAATCAGGACGGAACTATCGCTATAGAAGCGGGCTTTTCAGATGGCTCGTCTGCTGCAGGGCACAAGATTATTTTGAAGGAAGAAAAAACGGATGCAGTCATTTCAGAACACAGAGTAGGAGAAGACGGCACTCTGCAATTAAAGAAGCCTAATGTGCCCTATACCGTCACTCTCGATGCAGGCGAAGGCCATATCGTAGTCAAAGCAGGACCGGCTCCCGGCGGTTCGGAAACTGAAACCGCTGCTGCAAAGAGCGAGGTAGAGTCTCTCACACCGGCAGCCGAATCGACAGTAAAGACATCGCCAGTTCAACAAGCTCAACCGATGGCTTCTTCAGTTGAGCTGTCAGCAGCGGCACAGCCGGTTCGGGTCGCCCAGGTGTCTACCGAGATAAGTCCGGGGGTTATGATGGCTTTCAAAATGATGATCACCGCGCAAATCGTAACAGCGACTGCGCTCATTATTCTGCTGGCCGCGTTGGCATACTTCGCCGGATACACTGTGGGTAAAAGAAATGCCGCGGCTCAACCCAAATAGGAGGTGAAAGAGACCGGACAAAGAAGAATCAGAGGTCATGTCGGACGCTCAAAAAGGCCGGTACTAACCTGGCGAAAGGCCTCCACCTCGCGGACCAGCGCGAGGTTTTCCCTGGGATACTCGCCGGCCGGCTTGAGCCCTGATGTGGCGGTCCAACTCCAATGACCGTCACGTGCGGAGGGGTGTCATCATGTCGAGGTTGCTTCAAGAGATATCCCTCCCTCAATCTACAAACCCCATGTTCTGTGACCGGTACGGAACATGCGCATGTGACATCGCGAAACGTCAACTATTCAAAATCACACAGAGGCCAATTAAGCCCTTTCTTGAAAAACTTAATTCCGGCGTCGAAGAAAGGCGCCTTGAGGAGGTTTGTATGAAGATCTTTAATAAAACCGTTTTTCTGCTGATTGCTCTTCTTTCCATCACTCTGGTTGGTGGAGTGTCTTTTGCGCACTTTCAGATGATCTATACTCCTAAATCGGCTCTGACAACAGATGAACCCGGCAAGATAAATCTGCTCGTGGTTTTCACTCACCCCTTTGAAGCGGGGCATACAATGGACATGGGTGCGGATGAGTCAGGAAAAATCACTCCTCCCGCGGCTTTTGGGGTCATGACCTTCGATAAGAAGGCAGATAAAATGGTAAAGACCGATTTGCTCAAGGAGCTCAAACCCGTCGAGTTTACCAGCTTGACCAACAAGGGTAAGGGCTATGCACTGGAGCACAAAATCGGGGGCATAGGTGACTTTGTGTTTTATCTCGATCCCGCCCCATACTACGACAAGACTGAAGATCGTTACATGCGCCAAATTACGAAAGTGATCGTGAACCGTGGCGGAGCCCCCAGTGCTTGGGACAAAGCCGTTGAACTGGATGCTGAAATAGTCCCTCTGGACAAGCCTTACGCACTGTGGACCGGCAACCTGTTCCGGGGAGTCGTTATGAAGAAGGAAGGGGACAAGATGGTTCCTGTTCCCGATGCTGAGATCGAGGTTGAGTTCCTGAATCACGACATCAAAGGCAATGCCTTCGCTAAGCAGGAGAAAGTAAAGGCACCGCAGGATGCCTTTGTTACCCAGACTATCAAGGCCAATGCTCAGGGGGAGTTTGCCTACGCGTTACCCAAAGCCGGTTGGTGGGGTTTTTCTGCTCTGGGAGCTGGCGGAGAGGTGAAGAATCAGGGCAAACCAATGGGCGTTGACGCTGTCATATGGGTGCAGGCTCAGGATATGAAATGATCGACCCCATCTGACGGACCGTAGTTTTGAATTAATGCTCAGCCCTTCTATAGGGGTAGGGAACAATTCAGTTACTCGGGGTAGAGAGAATCTTTTCTCGGAATCACAGTCCTTCCAACTTTCCAAATCCCCTCTAACCTCCCTTTATAAAGGGGGGAATGGGGGGGATTTGGAATGCAAATTGGTATGACTCCTTCGGACAAGAACCAATCCGGAACAGTGCCCAAATCTCCTCGGTTGCCAATTGTCACTCCAAAGAACCTGGCACAATATCCCTTATCCTCAGAAATCCTCTTTGAATCTGCAAAATAATGCTTGTCAGAGTTTGAAGAAATGTTTTAATCTAAGCATAGGATTCTGCAGAGGACCTTGTTCGTTGCAGCCTGTCAGGGCAATATATTTCATACTCCGGGATGCAAATGAAGAGCAAGGGTGACAGGTTTCAGGAGTCGTCCGGAAGGGGTGGGGACTGATGCGAGCAGTCAATCGGGTGTTGAAGATTTCATGAGGTCAGATTATTCTCACTGCGCGATTGTCGATTCATCAGAATCAGGAAGGACGCAGATGAAAAAGATACTGGTTGTTGACGATCTTGAGGAAGTCCGGGAATTGGTTGAGATAACCCTCCTCAGGGCTAAATACACCATTTTAACTGCCGAGAACGGATTCGACGCCGTCAAGATTGCAAAAGAGCAAAAGCCTGATCTGGTCATCATGGACATAGCGATGCCGGGAAAGATAAACGGGCTTGAGGCAATACGACTCCTAAAAGGGGACCCTACCACTGAGAAGTGTCCCATTATCGTATTGACCGGCCTGTGCACCTCGGAGAATTTTCGAAACTACCTTGAAGCAGGGGCCCATAGTTGCTTCTCAAAACCCTTCAGCCCACTGAAACTGATCCAAGAAGTTGAGAATCTTCTTGTGGAACTCGATTGCGCAGTCTAGCTATCCCACTTCTCTGCCGGATTTCAATTCCGAATGGAACCAGATGGTACTGGGCAAGTAATTTGATGGGATAGTTCTCGACGTCTAATCCATTTTCCGGATTTACAGAGTCATCGAGAATCTATTACCGCGGAACCCACGCTTCCCGCTGGGATCAATCATTCGTCAAAAATCAGCAGTAATTCCTGGTTTACCATCGGAATGGCAGTAAGGTTCACCGTGCGGGAGCCTCCATCTTTGCATGCGATTTCGACGGACTTGATGCCGTTGTCCCCCAGTACATGCAGAAACTCGGTCCAATCGGATCGATTTTGAACAATCCCTGCCCCGGAAGCACCTTTGAAACCGCCAATCCAGTTATAATTTCCGTTCAAATCACTCTGACGATAACCGAACGTTTTGCTGAATTTGCTGTTGATTTGCCTGATATAACCGTCATCACCCACTATGGCCAGGCTCAGAGGAACCCTTTCCCAAAGTTCTTCCTTTCGCTGTTGCTCTCCATTCAATATTTCCAGAGTATGCATGTGTTGATTCGTCTGGATTTCGAGTTGCTTCGTCAGCCTATGAACCTCTTCGGTCAGGTAGTCAATGCGTTTTCCAAGTTCGAAGTTTGCTTTGCGGTACTTTTCATCGTTTCTTCGGGTGAGTATCAGTTGAGTCTTTTCGTGCGTAAGGTTTTCAATGATGAGGAGAACGTGTCTCTCCAGTCCGATTCTGACGGATCTCAGATGAAGCCTTGCCCATATTCTGTTATTCTCTATCTCAAGAATTGCTTCACTGATCTGCGGTCGTCGCGTCGCAAAAGCTCTCTCGATCAGGGCCTGAATTTTTTGAGCCAGAGATTGAGCTTTGCTGACATCGGTGGGGAGAGGGACGAGGTTGGCAAATGGCACTCCCTTGATCTTTTGATAGTCGGAGCTGATTTTTCCACACGCGCGGTTGACGAACCCGACTTGAAACCATTGGTCTATCAGAAGGACCGGAATCGGGAGAGCATCTAACAAGCGCCCTATGGAAGAGGAACTTATGGCGCTCAAATCGAATGTTCCTGATGAGTAAACATTCGGAGTAAACAGAGTACTAAGATCAATCGACAGAGTGGGACCGCTTAAGGGGGTCGCTTCTCCTTCTTCAGAGACGTCAAAACTCGGCAGTTCGGTTTCTTTCATGGCCCTCCCTCTTGCACAGTAAAGAAATCCTATTCGGAAATTTGAGCCAAGGCCGGCTGGAATGCTGGATTGTTAGTCCACCAGTCCATTCCCATTTCCTTTGCTTTGTCCACAGAACAGACAACCAGCCGGATCTGAATCGTAAGCAGTTCCACATCCACCAGCTTGATTTTGATATCACCGGCGATCACAACTCCCTTGTCGAGAACTCGTTCGAGGAGATCGGCAAGATTAGTGCTTTGAATTGAATGTCGCGTCGATGCTTGAATTGACATTTTCTCACTCCTTACAGGAGCTTCCCGAGAGGCCCCAAATCGAGATTCAGGTCTTCTTCTTCCAGACCGAACTCACTTCGAAGTCGCTCGATTTCCTGCGCCTGCATCATCAATGTTGTACCAAGTCGGTCAATTTCCGTATCGGTGAGAGTACCGGCTTCCATGCGTCTGATAGCCTGTCGTTCCAGTAGATCGTGAAGAAGTTTTACCAGGGTTAGGACAAGTTGTCCCAACCCGTTCTTGACGGAGTCTTGATTCAGATTCAGGCGTTTTTCTTCTTTGTCGGAATGCAAACTTGAGATCCAATCCGTTTGCATTATCTCCGCGAAATCGCCCAGTGAGTCCGATTCTACTTTCGCTATATTCATAGGGTTCATTGACTCGGCCCTTTGTCGTTAATGCTTGTCCGATCTTTTGATACCAATTTGCTTTCAGAGTTTGACGAAAATCCCCTCTACCCCCCCTTTATAAAGAGGGGAATGGGGGGATTTTGAATGCAAATTGGTCGCTACGGATAAATTTCAGGCATATCAGGCATTATCCGCCGTTAAATGCAGACCGACATCGTGACGGAGCAATTCGTTGCGCTTCCCGCGTATAGTGTCGACGGAAGCCAGAACCACCTGGAGCCCGAGGTAGATCAAATCCACATTGGCAACTGAAATAGTCACCTCTCCAGCAATTACGGCTCCCTTGTTCAACACGCGGTCAAGCGCTTCGCACAGAGAAACGTGCTCTTCTTCATCCATCATGAAGTCATGCATTGTATGCTCCAGCAATCGGCCAGGTCGGTTACGATGAATTTCCTGTGACACTCGCGCCAACGGGGTTTCCATCCGGGCATTGGTCTTCGTCTGAAGACTCTCAGGCTTCGAGAAGTGCTCCTCGTTCCTGAATTGCATCCAATCGGTCCAGAAGTTCGGCTTCCAGAACGTCAAATTCCGATTCCCCGATGTCTCCTGCTTCAAGGAGTGTATACAGTTTTTGGAGCTGCGCTGTTATGGCGTCTGATTCATTATGGAGTTCCTGCTCGGCTGCATCGTGAATTTCGTTGCATATCCAAAGAACTCCGTTCATCGGAAGGAACAAAATGTCGTCTAAAAGGAACATAGTATACCTCTCCATCCGTTCGGATCATACGTCTATTTCCAGGTCGACAAAGTTATGCGGGGCCCAGGGACCGTTGAAGTCAAAAGCAAAGCTGTCGTCAAAGTGGGATGCCGCTTCGAGAACGCCAGCTTCGAAGTCGCTCAGGAGAGTGCGATCCACAAGACAAGAAAGGTTCATTACTTCGATCTCGGTTCGACACTTGGATCGTTTTATCTCAGAGCATCGCTTACTCATTACCCGTTCGACCTGCTTGGTGTGGCGCTCTCTTTCGAGGTTCAGAATTTCCTCGAACATGCGGCCGATCTCTATTTTTTCCTGCTGCGTGGGTAAATAGTTGGGCTGCACCAGTTTGTTCCGAGCTTCTCTGAGTTCGCGGTTGACATCGATAAAGTATTCGAAAATATTCGGCACATCCCATGTCACTTTTATTCCCATTTCCGCTTTGCCTGAAATCCGTTTCAGTTGCTGCTGCACTGATTTGTTATTGCGCGAGAGAATGGCCCTGACTGCTTTGGGACCTTGAGAGATGATTCCGAACGACATAGGTAGGAGATCGCCATCCAGCATTACCCTCTTCAAGACAGCCTGGTGAGCAGCGAAATGCCTGCGTTCGGGACGTATTTTTTGATGCGGGACATCGCTGACAACAGCAGCAACATCTTTTGCCGCGATGGTGTAGACATTTCCTCCATTTATTCCGAGGCACCCATAAACTCTTTCCTGCGACCCAGGTACGACGGCATAGAGGTATCTTCCATTAGAACCAGTAGTTTTTATTGTCGCTTTTTCCATCCTTCTACCTCGGGTGTGAATGGATCTAGTTTGCTAGATCTCCTGAGTTCGGCTATCCGCAAATGTGCTGGCCTGATTTCAGGTCTGTTTCCGGCTGGTTTGTCCCCGACTTGAGTTCCACCGGACTCACGGATTTGATTTTCCCGTCAGCCGTTTTCACCTTTAATAAGGCGCCGCATATGTAGCACTTGAACAAACCTTCAAAATCGTCATATGCGTCGTCCACAAACAGGTTATGTCCACAAGAAATGCAGTTGATTTTCATGGGTGTTTCCTTCACATTCCCTTGTTGCAGATGCTCCAGAAAAAATGGGAAAGCACTCTGGAGAAGATTTCGCGGAGGTCTACAGAGTGCTTTCCTTTCTAATTTGGGCGGTTTTGGGCTTGATTGACAAACGGCAGCTTCTCGCAGTAGGGCCAAATGTCACTTCAGGCTTGGAGGCGCAGAACAGCCAAAGCGCTCGCGCATTCGCGAATAGGCGTTTTTTCTCTCCCATATGGACACGCCCTTCATCCAGGAGTTTTACCGGATTTCCGGTCATGTGATTGCACGAACGGAAACTCCTGATGCTGTTGCTTGTTCTGATTTGACTACAGCTCTTAATTCCTGACATTGCTATCACCTGGCACAATAATCGAAAGGCTTTGCAGATAGGATTCAATATCTGATCTTGAATCCACCTTTACACTGAGCGCTCTGATCTCTCGGGGTTGAAGCTTTCTGCAAATCGGTCCTGGTACGTTCACCGACACCTTTGAGTAGAAGGTCCTTTTCTGCTTCGATCTCTCGAATTCTTTGTTCGATATTTTTGATTCTGGTCAATGCGCTCAGACGCTCTTTCTCTCTTCTCGCTTTCTCCATTTCCAGACAGCTTATGCTCATATATGCCATATATGGTAAACCGACTCTGTCGACTTTCCCCGAGTGCGTGCGTATATCTCTAAGGCCTCGAGAGTTCCCTTTCATGCGAATATTCATTCTGAAGTCTCCTCCTTGCTGCCGACCGGCTTGCCCGATCTCTTTCCGCCGGTTCGCCCGCATACTTTGCGAATGACTTCTTCCACTTTCTTTGCCATCAAGGGGCTACCTCCACGGCTCACTTTTACCGTATCAGTGCTCAATACGTCTTTGCACAGCCATTGGAACACGCTGTTGTGCTGGTCCGCGTGTTCTCCGGTGTGTGCAAGAACCCTGGCTATGGCGATTGCAGCTCGTATTGTCGGTCTGTGATTGTTAACCCCCAGCAGGCGTAATTCTCTTATGATATCCACTATCACTGTCGCATCTTGTTTGCATACACCCGACTTGGCCCGGGTTATTTCAATTTCGGTTTCCCTGTCATAGTGATCGACGTTGATGGTTATGATACGATCCATGAGTGCATCCTGAGTCTTATGAACCCCGGCGTATTCTTCAGGATTTGAAGTAAAGATAGCGCGAAACGACGGATGCACCTCAAGGTACCCCTCGCCGGTTCGGCGTAAGCTGGGGAGGTTGAGTATTTTCTCCTCCAGAATGCTGAGCAGGACATTGTTCGCCTCGGGTCTCGACCGGGTGAATTCATCATAAATCAGTGTGTAGCCGTCTCTACATGCTGTTGTGAGGCGATTGTCCACCCATAGGCTCCGCATTTCTTCTTCAGTCTTCACGACGGAATGAATAAAGTTGTCTACGAGACGTGATTTCTTGTAACCTGCATCTCGGCCGATGAGATCGGAGCTGCCAAACTCGTGGTCTCCGTGAACGAGAATGACAGGTCTTCCCAACTTTGCTGCAGCATGAAAAGCCAACGTGGTTTTACCCGTTCCCGCAACACCTGAGAAATGAACCGAATAACCTACTTCAAGGTAGGCCATTGCGCGAGCGGTCAGTTCCTCTACATGGGGTGTATTCACGAAACGGTCTCCCGCTTCGGGTACGATGTTTTCGTTATTTGCGGTGATGACTTCAGTCTCGATTGATGCGATTCTCAATTCTGCGCCGTTCATGATTATTTAGCTCCAGTTGGTGATCCCCCGAGCTGATGTCAGGGCAGCCTCACAAAAATCGTTACGGCGTTGACGAGGATTACCTTTTGCCAACGCCGGTTGCTACTTTATTCTTTGATGACAAACCCTCGGCCGCGACACTTGAGGCAGGCCATCGCAGATGCCGACTGATCGTCCCCTGATCCATGACATTCAGGACATACTACAGTCGGTTTTGAGGGGAGCGGAACAAATCCTGTTCCCATGCAAACGGTGCACGTGAGAGTCTTGATTGCTCCAGTCCCTTTGCAGTGGGCACATCGGACATGTGGCGTCCTCACAAGCACGCGGCCCGTGCCTCCACAGATGCAGCATTTGGAAATCCAGGACATGATCCCGAATGGATCTGTTCCCGTGCCGCTACAGAAAGAGCAAGTCACCTCTTCCATTCCTGTCCGTTCAGTCGTCGGCTCAGGCATATCCGTCCCCTGGTTCATGGCCAATACATTCGGCACTTATTTTTTGTCCTTCTTCTTTCCCATGGCTGAAGAGTGGCCGTCTCTCTCTTTTTCGTTCTCTTCTCTCGATCTCATCTCTGCATCGGCTCTGGTTCTTCTCTCAGCCTCTTCCTTGGCACGCAGTTCCGCTTCGGCTCTGGCCCTTTGTTGGGCTGCTTCCTGTTCTTTTGCTCGTTTTTCAGCCTCAACCTTAGCACGCAGTCCTGCAGGCGAAAGGGTAGCCCATGCCTGGCGTGCTCCCGCCAGATCGTCGGCAAATTCCTTTCTCGCATCTCCTACTGTCGACTTGAGTTCGGATACAAATCGTTTTCTCGCTGCTTTGTCACTTTTGCTTCTTGAGGTACGATTCAGTTTGAACCCTTTCAGCAGATCGGAGACATCATTCGCCATTGCGGAAACAAATTGGGCACCGTTTTTTCGTGTACGCTCGGCCATTTCACCGTGCGCTTTATTGAAACCCGCGAGCATATTCTGCACGTCGGTTGTCATGTGAGCCATGAACTCGGTACGATCTTTTCTGGCTTGAGTAGCCATTTTTGTATGCGCTCTTTGAAATCCATTGATCATCCCCGAGACTTCGGCTACCAGATTTGAAGCGAACTTTTTCTGATCAGCTCTCATTCCGTTTGCCATCTTTGCGTGAGAGTCCCGAAATCCTGCCCGCATGGCTGCCACATCCGATTTCATAGCGTCGGTCTGCTTGGCGACGTCCTCATTGAACGCCTGGCGAGCTCCTCGCAGGTTGGTTATCTCTCCGCAAAGCCGGGCAATATCTTGAGTCAGAGTACCCATTACTCCTCCTTTGTTTATTCATTGCCTCTCCTCGCCTGGTGAGGCGCTCCAAGTGACCTCTCGGTCAGCCGTGCAGCAGGATCCTTCGCAAGGAAATTGGGGGGGGGGCTAGTGCCCCCCGGACCTGCGAAAAACCCCTCTCGACACAGCTATCATGCAGGCGCAGCGGCACTTGCGGTGAGACCAATCGCCTCGGCATACTTCAGGTAGGTTTCGACTGAGGCTATAACCACTCTGGCTTCTACGGAAAGCAGTTCGATTCCGACGAGCGACACCTTGGCCCAAGCGTCGATGACGATACCTTTGTCCAAAATCCTGTCCACAACCTCTGCAAGACTGGAAGAATCGGTAGACTTCGCTATTTTTGCCATTTTAATCCTCCACTTTCGGAATTCTTATTCGCCACTGTTGGCTTTTTTGATGTATGCCAGGCAACTGGCTTTTTTGATCTTAGGCATGCCTAATCAGGGTTATTGCTAGATCCATGCCAACCTGGATGCGGAACGTCATTCCGTTCAGCGCATCCGGATTTAACCTTTCAGAGATCTCTTCGAGGCAACAATGAAGTAGTAATCGGAATAAGTCGTCACAGTTCTTATGGTATTTCAATATGTTAAGTTTCAGAGGGCTCCCTGTTGCAGTGCGGCTGGTATGGTATGGAGAGATTGTGAGAGGCATGATAGTCCGGTTTGGACGAACGCGAGCTCGAGAAGATGGGAATTCGTGGCGTAGTTGCTATGGAATGCTTTCCCTATTTAGGGAATCCGTGCATCATTTTGGAAGATCCGATTCTCACGCAGCGCGCTGATTCGATGGATCGCACGATGTCCGCGTGCAGGAACGGTTTGGGGATAAAATCGCATATAAGCCCTTCTGAAAGCGCTTCCTGAACAGTCGGATCGTCCTTGTAACAGAAGCCTGATACCATGATTATTCGGAGAGAAGGATCGACGCGCTTAAAGCAGCGCGCCAGCTCGAGCCCCTCTATGTCATGCAACTTGAGGTCGACAAACGCCAAACAGAACTTGTGAGTCTCCATCAACTTCATTGCTTCCCGCCCGCTGGATGCCTTCATCACGGAATAGGCTTCGCGCTTCAGCAGATGTTCCAGCAGCCAGCACATATCGGGTTCGTCATCGACGATCAGAAATAATTGCTCTTCGGTAACCATGGCGACTAATCCTCAGCACTTACTAGTTTTACGGTGAAGGTGGAACCTTTTCCCTGGACGCTTTCGACCTGCAAACTCCCGGAATGCTGCTTCAGAATCGAATAACATATGGAAAGCCCTAGTCCCGTGCCCTTCCCTACCGGAGCGCGCGTGTAGAAGGGATCGAAAATGTTTTCGATGTCATCCTTCGGTATTCCATGGCCGGTGTCTACTATCCCCAGGAGAAACTCGCCACCGCATTTTTCCAGGAATAGACTGAGAGTGCCGCCATCGGGCATTGCGTTCATCGCGTTGAGAAACAGATTGAGAAATACTTGTTGGAGTAAACTTGCATTGCCGCGCACCAGAGCTTGCTCCACGTCCAGGTTCACACATATGGATATTTTCTGGATTTTAGCCTGATTATCGATAAGTTTCAGGGTATCCTGGCAGATTGCCACCACGTCGACAATCGTCATATCCGTGGCTGCGGAAGGTCGCGCAAATCTCAAGAGGTTTTCGATGATGACTGACGCTTTCTGTATGTTGGCGAGAATCCTTTCAACACACTCCGCGTGAAACTCCGATTCAAACGTGCATTCATTGAGGAATTGAGCAGCAGAATAGCAGATTGCCAGTGGATTTCTGACTTCGTGCGCAATTCCCCCGGCCATGACTCCCAAAGCTGCAAGTTTTTGTGACTGCCTGAGCTGTCGTTCGAGCTTCCTGTGTTCACTCAAATCACGCCCGACTGCGACCATGCCCACGAGCAGCCCCGTTTCGTCCTTCATTGGAGAAAATACCCAGCTAATCGGTATCCGCTTGCCTGAACTCGCTACCATATCCCATTCGCCGGTCTGCGAACTTGCGCCCGATCTGAACCGGTTGAACACTTCTCTGAGTTCCTGGCGATGTTCCGGTGCACACCAATCGAGGAAGAGTCTCTGTTGCACGTCCTCGAGAGTACTGCCCGAAAGCCGCTCTGCTGCAGTGTTCCAGGTCAGGACTCTTCCATTGGCATCCGTTGACAGCACAAGATCGGTAGCGCTCTCCACTACGCTTGCCAAGTGACGTTCCGCTCTCCGGACTTCTTCACTCAAACGGACCTGTTCGGTAACATCTTCCATGAGTAGAACTGCATTTTCCACATGACCTTTCCACGAAAATGGGAGAATGCTGTAATAGTAAATGGTCATGGGTATTCCTGGAGCCCGGTAAACAAGCCGTTCCCCTCTTGTGGCCCTCCCGTTTACAAAGACTTGGCGCACTTTGCTCGAAATATCCATAAACTCTATTATGGCAGCAGGCAGGAGTTCTCCTAATTTGCGTCCGATAGCTTCATTTCGACATCTTCGACTCTTTTGCAGAAAATTTCGATTTGCGGAGACAATCCTCATGTCACGATCGATCAGGAGTACTGAGGACGGTATTGTTTCAAGGAGCATCTCGAACAGCTTCTCGTGGCGATCCCTGGCGGTCTCGTTGAGATTTTCTCCAACTTCCGTATTCATTGCATTCCTCATCTCGTCATAGTCCCCCGAAGCATATCGGGAAAAGCCGGCTTTTCCGCGTGGGATGAAAAGCGATAGTTTCTTGCTCTATAAGCAGTCTTCCGGCAGGACAAAATTGTACGGAGGCCAAGGACCGCTCAGCATAATTCGTTCGTGAAGCCCCGATCTCAGATCGCCGTAAATCGCACGAAAAGAGTCTGCGGATTGCCTCGGAATCAAGAAATACAGAGATGTCAGGACAGAGTTCCGGTCCGTTCCGAGAGGCGAGAACTTCGACGTTTGCGCCTTGAAACTGACATATAGACCGGTGAATGGGGAGTGATACCGTTCAACGATCTCCCGGTTTCTTGAAATCGCGAACTCATCCGCATCAAAGAGTACTTTTCGCCTCATGAGGTAATCGGTTCCGGATTCCGTACCGTTAAAACGAGAAATGAAGGGTGATTTGGACGCCAACTCCTGGGGTCCGGGACGATCGTGAATGACTCTTATTCCCATCTCAACGCAACCGTCCAGCTCTTTCAAGAGGGACTTATAGCGTGCTCCATGACTGTGAAGTAGTTGGACGACATCCGACTCATGCCCCAGACAGGTTCCAAGACGTAGCGGAATCACACCGATTCGCTCGTGGAACCACTGAATTACTTTATGATAATCCAGACCGGTTGCAGGATCCCTCGGGATTTCCTTCTGAGTGATAACCGAAACTGCTGCCGCCAACCCGTCGCACGAGATGATGCGTACCGGGCTGCGGTTCACCCCTACCAGACTGTGAGGTGGTTCTATGGAGTTTTCGGTGAATATGCAGTACATCAAAAACTTCATCTCGTCGGCTCCATATGAAGAGATGGACAGAAACTGTATGGCGGCCAGGGACCCGAGCATTCAAACGCGAGACCGCCGGCCTGATAATTGCTGTTGGCATGTTCGACCTGATCCAGGAAGTACGAGATCCGGGAATGATCCACCAGGAAAGCCCAGTTCACCACGAGTTGCTTGTCACCTTCCGCTTTTCCGAAACTGATGTTCTTTCGCTGTCGAAAGTTGTTGGAGCAAGCAAGCAGTTTTTCTCCTACTACAGTGCAGGCTGCTTTCACTTTCCCCGACAGCTCTTTTTCCGCTTCCGATCGCATCTGGCGTTCTTTGAAGTAGCGCATCCCGGCCGGAGACGAAGATAAAGTCTCTGACAATATCTTTAGTTTCCCCGTGAAGATCTCGTCCACGGCCTTGCTCTTGCATACCAGTCCTTTTACGGACCATTCTTGCTTGTCCGCCGTGTGATCGAGAAACTCCCGGATTGCATCGATATTGCTTTCGATCAAAGTCCCGAGACGTTTCTCTGAGGAAAAAAGACTCCCGAAGGGAGCAGGAAAGACTGGTGAGTATTGCATAATTTCTTCAATGATCCGATCATGGCGAACCGCTCTAGGTCCTACCCATGCAAGATCCTGAAGCTTGATTTCCGCCGATTCTCCTGAAAAGTCATCCTCCGGCACCTCACAGGTTACGGCCGTGACACCGGAAAAGTTTTTCAGGATTAAGTCTTCGGTACCCGTGATCCCGGTTCCTTCAATGTGGTCCACGAGGCCGGTTCGTGCGAGGCAAAAAAGATAGAGCACATTTGACATGTCAATCCTCACGCATTTCGGAAAGAGCCGTTTCGATATCGGATATTAGCACCAGAACATGCACCTCTTCGTCCGGGCTGCCTTTGAGAGCGTTGACACAACGCCTGACCGCAGCCAGAGCGGCCTTGTTACAGACCGCAGCGATTTCGGCTCCAGAAAAACCTTCCGTTTCTTTGGCCAATTTCGCAGGATCCACTCCCTTTTCCACAGGCTTGCTTCGCAGATGCACTCGGAAAATTTCTTCTCGGTCTGCTTCTTCAGGGATAGGAATCTCGACTATTTCATCGAATCTCCCCGGCCTTAACACTGCGGGATCAAGCATGTCCAACCTGTTGGTCGCTCCAAGGACGAGGACACCGTTCAACTCTTCAATGCCATCGAATTCCGCCAGGAATTGGCTGAGAACCCTTTCTCCCACATGGGAGTCGCTCGATCCGCTACTTCGGACAGGAACCAGGGCATCGATCTCATCGAAAAAGACGATACACGGAGATGCTTGTTTTGCCTTCCGAAACACCTCTCTTACTGCTTGTTCCGATTCTCCTACATACTTGGAAAGCAAAGCCGGACCTTTTACCGATATAAAGTTGACCTTACTCTCGTTGGCTATTGCTTTTGCCAGGAGAGTCTTGCCGCAACCCGGAGGGCCTCCCAGTAGGATTCCTCTCGGTGGCTTAGTGCCCGCTCGCTCAAAGATATGCGGATACTGTAACGGCCACTCCACTGACTCAATGAGCCGCGTCTTCAGGCCGGCATGACCTCCCACATCTTCCCAGCGAACATCAGGCACTTCCACAAAGACCTCTCTGACTGCCGACGGTTCCACATCCTTCAGAGCCGTGAGAAAATCATGCATGTGCACTTCAAGCTTCTTGAGCTGCTCGTACGGAATCCCGGCCATGGCAAAGTCTATATCAGGCATGATCCTGCGCAGACATATCATGGCAGCTTCACGACACAGTGCTTCCAGGTCGGCTCCCACAAACCCATGCGTGATTTCAGCCAGATGCTCCATGTTCACGTCGGTCGAGAGGGGCATGCCTCTGCTGTGGATTTCAAGTATCTCCAGCCGTCCGTTACGATCCGGAATGGGAATCGCGATCTCTCTGTCGAATCTCCCGGGTCGTCTCAAAGCAGGGTCAAGAGCATTGGGAATGTTTGTAGCTGCAATAACGATTACGTTTTGGCGCTTGGTCAAACCATCCATCAAGGCCAGGAGTTGCGCTACAACCCTTTTTTCCACATCCCCGACCACCTTCTCCCGTTTCGGCGCAATAGCGTCTATCTCGTCGAGGAAAACTATGCTCGGGCCTTTTGCAGTCGCTTCCGCGAAAATCTTTCGTAAATGAGCTTCACTCTCTCCATAAAACTTGTGGACGATTTCCGGTCCGCTCACGGTGAAGAAATTCGCCTCAGTCTCATTCGCTATGGATCGCGCAATAAGTGTTTTCCCGCATCCCGGAGGCCCATGAAGGAGAACCCCTTTTGGAGCATCGATCCCAAGGCGCTCGAAGACTTCCGGATATCGCAAAGGAAGTTCGATCATTTCCCGTATCCGGTGCAATTGGCTCTTGAGACCGCCTATATCTTCGTACGAAAGGATCCGAGCCTTGCCGCTTTCGTCCGCATTACCGACCACAAGTTGCGTGGTGGGAACGATGACGACGGCTTCTTTCGGGACAGTGCTTTCAACCTTGAAATCAGCCGATCGGCTGCCAAAGAGCGATGCTCTGATGGTGTCACCTTCTACAGCCGGTAACCCGTCGAGCAGACCGCCAATGTATTTCAGATCGCGTTCGGAGGGGGTGACATTCGTAGGAGTGAGCACCACACGCTCAGCGGGCCGGCACGAAATTTTGGTCACTACAACGTTTTCATCCAGTCCTGCTTTTGCGTTCTGTCGCGAAAGACCATCCAGTTGTATTTTGGATTGTCCCCTCAATTCCTTATAGGCAGGCATAGCTTTGCAGACTGTTGTCCGCTTCCCTTTGATCTCTACGATGTCGCCTATGGAAGCATTCAATTTCTCAAGGTCTTCCGGGCCCATTCGAGCGTAGGCTCTCCCCATGTCCTTACTGAGTGCTTCGGTTACTTTAAGCTTAATTGACTCAGGTGTCTTTCCCATGTATCCGTCTCCGCCTCTAATAGAGGCACTTGATCTCAAGCATTCCGTTATTGCATGAAAATACGACTTTATCTTTGTCCACAACCTTCGGCAGCAGAATCTCTTTATGATACTTCTTATCTTTTCTCTGGGCAGTTATGGTCAGCACGTCATCTCTTATATCGAGTTTCACGTCTTTCGTGCTTATTCCCGGCATTTCTGCGACAATCAGGGTGTGATCTTCCTCTTCAAACACGTCAACGAGGGGTTCTCGGACCTCCTGGACCACTGTCTGCCCTGATGTTGTGTCTTTCCTGATGTTCCCGAACGGTTCGACTTTTACTTTGTCGTCCCCCAGTCCCACTTTCACGTTGAATCCGTACACACCCTTCAACTGTTTGCCCAAATCCGGAATTTCTCCAGTGCCGGATAGCTGTTTTCCTGTTTCAGCGAGTTCGTTGAGTTTTTCAACCAGTTCGGTTAATCCGCCCAAGAAGCCGCCAAGACCTCCACCGGACGTGCGATCGTCGACGCCCTTACTCTTTTTGGCCATATTGTTCCTCCGGATGGTACTTGATGCAGTACTGTTTCAGTTTGGAATGAATTGTCTTGTAATCTATTTGCAATAAGCGGGCCGCTTCTGCTTTGTTACCTTTTGTCTTGGCAAGCATCCACGCGAGCACACGTCTCTCCAGATCTTCCGAACTCTTGCGGATGATTTCCTTAAGGGTTAAACCATCCCATGCATTTGCAGCGGAACATGCGATGTTTGCACACACTGGTGGCGAGCCGTCAATGATGAGATGTTCAGGTCCAATTAGATCTTCCGCCTGAAGTACGGCTCTTCGTACGGTGGCTCTCAGTTGACGAACGTTTCCCGGCCACTTTTGTTCGAACAGTATCTGCAGGGCCGCATCGGAGAGACCTTTCACTTTCTTGTTCAACTCGGTATTGGTAGCTTTGATGAAACGATTGGAGAGATGCAGTATATCTTCCTTTCGCTCTCGCAAGGGAGGAATGAAGACGTTGAATTCGCTCAAACGATACAACAGATCGCGGCTGAATCTGCCCTGTGAAACAGCTATATTCAGATCCTGGTTGGTGGCAACCAGAAGTCGGATATCTACACTGACCGGCTCTGAGCCACCTACTCTGAAAAACGATCTCTCCTGGATCGCTCTGAGCAGTTTTGTTTGGCAACTGACAGGCATGTTGGTGATTTCATCGAGGAACAGGGTTCCACCTTGTGCCAACTCAAACTTTCCCTGTCGCCGGCTGATGGCTCCGGTGAAAGCTCCCTTTTCGTATCCGAATAACTCACTTTCGAATAATGTCTCCGGGATAGCCCCACAATCCAGTGAAACCAGGGGGGTCTCTTGTCGCAGACTTGCCTTGTGAATTGCCCGCGCTACAAGCTCTTTTCCAGAGCCGGTTTCACCTTGGATTACCACAGTGAAATTTGAGGCGGCAACCAACTTAATGTCGGAAATGATCTTCTGCACTGCATCGCTGGGTCCCATGATCTCCTGCAAGCTTACCTTAGTGGAACTCCATGCTTTGCTCCCTGCAACAGGCTTTTTGGGACGTGGAGACCTGTTTTCCAAAGCTCTTTTCAGTTTTTCTATGAGTTCATTATTGTTGAGAGGCTTTGCCAAATAATCGAATGCTCCTTCTTTCATTGCCTGCACTGCGCCGTTTACACCACCGTAAGCAGTAAGCATGAGAACGGGAAGATCCGGATCGATCGCTTTCGATCGCCTCAAGACTTCCATCCCGTCCATTCCCGGCATTTTCACGTCCAAAAGCAACGCGTCAGGCATCCCGACACGAACCATTTCAAGAGCTGTTTCACCATTATGGGCAATTAATGGTGCGAATCCTTCCCTTCTCACCACGTGAAACAGTATTTCACAAAAATCCTTTTCATCATCGACTATAAGGATTCGGGCCTGGCCTGTAGACATGAGAATGTCTCCGCTCGTGATTCATAGTGTTGCCAAGAGTCTTATCCGATTCAAATCCCCCCAGCCCCCCTTTACAAAAGGGGGGTAAGAGGCAACATCTTAATTCCCTCCTTATTAAAGGGGGGATAGGGGGATTTTTCGACTAACATCTGCACTAAGTTTGGGTCATTTATTTCAATAATGACCATAGAATGTCATCGGGAAAGTGGTTTAAGACCGTCCGGAACCTGGATCGATTCGAGCATGAACCGGATAAGCCACCTGGATATCGCTGTCCAACCATTGTTCCAAAGAATGGAGCATACCGAGGAAGATTATGCCGAGTTCACCGGGAGAAAGCGTTTCGTTAATGCGCATTGCTATGAATCTGTCTCGGCGTTCAAGGATCGAGGCGCTTATACGTTTCTCTGCATCTCCGGTTCCATCTGATTGGCCTTCAAGCGTTCTTTTGACATGATTGTACTCCTCCAAAAGGAGTTCCAGAGATTCGGTCCCTGTCAAAATGGCTCCCTTGTCCATCAGATTCAGGAGTAATATATGATTGCGACTACCGGATTTGGCGAGTTCCTCGACAATTGTGCGTTCTTTGCCGGAAACAGGTAGTGCATCCTGATAGATACGCACCCCGCCAGGGGGAAGAGACAGTCCTTCAATGTATTTTTCTATTTCCGTCCAGTATTTATCCACAAGTGTGATTTTTCTCTTCCATCCCGTTAGGCCGAATTTCTTGAGCGAAGCCTTCTTCACCTGGCTTTGAAGTGCGCCCATGTCAGCCTGGGTATGTATTATGGGAATATAGATGAGGGTGCGAAAATGTAGTCCAACTGATTCACACATACTGGTGTCCTGGCAATCAATAGTAAGAGACTATGGAAGAGCTCCCATAGAATGCATTCCATACATAGGGGTTTTGCTCCCTAATCCGAGGCTCGCAATAGGGAGAAGAAATAGGCTTAAGAACACTGATTTCCTGAGAAGATTGAAATTCATGTGTGATCGGGCGACAATTTTCTGCATAGAGGGCCACTCTCTTATTCGGCTTGTTGATATGGCGATCGGCTAGCCCAGAGTGTCTAGAGTGTTTGCCCCTTTCCAGGAATTCATGCGTGAAGCATTTGAAATTTGAACTTAGCTAAAACGTAGCCGTAGCCTGCCCTATGCAGGCCACGGCATCATTAAAGGAACCCAAACCAAGTAGAAGGGGCGACAGGGAGTTATAGTGCATGATCTGTGCCAGAAACCATCTGTAACGCTCAAAGCCCTGGTAACAGCAAGTGAAAGTGTGCGCTGAACATCACGCTTCAAAAATCGCTTTGCCGAATAAACACACTCCCCTATAATAGATGATCTGTTTTGATTGACTGCACTGTCGACGCACGCGAGCGGCCAAGAAAGACATTCCGTCCATGCCTGACATTAAAGATCGATCTGACCCGAAGGAGATTGTTCCCGACAAAGCTCTCTCTATGGAGCAGTTGTTGAGCTACGCCCGAGACCTCGCGGAGGTTTTTCAAGAAGAGCGGGCCAGGCGGGAAGCTCTGGAAGCTGCCAATGCGAAACTTGAGATTGAAATTGCCGAACGCAAAAAGGCTCAGGAACAGCTCATGGAGAGTGAGGAAAGGTATAGGAGCCTATTCGAAGATTCTCGAGATCCAATTTACATTACTGACGGTCACGGTAATTTTACCGATGTCAACAGCTCTTTCCTGGCCCTGTTCGACTGCATGAAAGAAGATGTAGTCGGAATGACAGGAGAAATCTTCCTCAACGCTCATAAATGGAGAGAGTTCCAGATCGAGCTTCTGGAGCACGGCTCAGTCAAGAATCGTGAGATGACCTTGTACAAAAAGGGTGGCGCCTCCATGGAATGCCTTTTGACCGCTACCCTCCACCGAGCACAGGATGGGCAAATCGTAAAAGCTCAGGGGATCATCCACGACATCACTTCGTATAAGCTTTCGCAAGAGCAGATGCAGAATGCCAGGAAGATGGATGCGTTGAGCAATTTGGCAGGCGGAGTTGCTCACGAAATCAGAAATCCTCTGGCAATCTCCTCTTCGGCAGCACAGTTGCTCATGGACGACAATGTCTCCGAAGCTTTTCGAAAAGATTGTGCAAAAAAGATTGTTTCGGGAATACAACGGGCTTCAGTGATTATCGAAAACCTGCTGACTTTTGCAAGGCCCGTAACGGACTGTGGCATGACCGATGTGGATATTGTTTGGCTGCTGCGCGAATTGGAGACATCAATATCAGACCAGGCAAAAAGTCACCGAGTCCAACTACATTTCGTCTTGCACCCGAGCCCCTTGCATGTAAAGGGAAATGCTTCACTCCTCACCCAGGCAATCTTGAATCTTTTTATGAACTCATTCGCAGCCATGAGGGAGAACGGAGGAACACTCAGCGTTCACGTGAACAAGAGTGGAGCCAACGCCATAGTCGAGGTTGCGGACACAGGCCATGGGATAAAGGACCAGCACCTCGAAAAAGTCTTCGATCCCTTCTTTTCAGAGTCATCCTGGGGAAAAGGAACAGGATTGGGACTATCAATCAGCTACTCTATAGTGAAATTGCACATGGGAGACATCCGGGTTTGCAGCGATCTTGCGAAAGGGACGATGTTCACTATTGAAATCCCCTTGGCCTGAGTCGGAGCGCTCGAAGAATTTTCTTTCCGGAAACTAATAGGCAAATTACAGAAGCGCCGGACAGAACACATCGAGAACAAGCAGCTCTTCTACAACATCGACAATCTTGTGCTTCGTTCCTTTCGGGACCCTGACCGCTATTCCCGGCTCAAGGGTGAATTCGCCGGTTCCGTCAACCCACATAGTAGCTTTTCCGGAAAGCGGATACAGAATGTCGTCCTGAGTAGGATGAATGTGTTCCGCCACTTCCTTTCCAGCCGGAATATTCACGAGCATACACGTTACGTTCAGACCATCGTCTCTTTGGGAAATGTACGGTTTGATCAGGACTCCTTCAGCAATGGCGTGCGGCGCCCAAGGAATGTTTTCAAGTTTTCGACAGACTTCCACTTGCATGCTCCTTTTCAAATGTTATATCAGTTGCCAAAATTAGTGACCGATTGAAGATTAGGAAGATTGGTGGGTGCCGTGCCTCCGTGCCGGCACATCTTCAATATAATCCATGATATAGCTATAATGGACCGGCAGGGTCGCCGGTCCCTACCAATATCCTGTAATTTACACGAGGGATAAACGACAGAATTTTTGGCACTGACTATATACCGATTCTCGAAAGTAATCACGGATTGTGAAGAGCAGTTCCCAGCAATTGGTAGCGCCGGCCTCCCAATGCTGTTGACTTAAGCTGCGGGGACATTTTTGTACCTGCGGTAAAGCCATTTGTTTTTGCTTTGCTTGTTCACCCTTGGTTGGGGTGGTCGCTGACTGTTTGGTCGATAGTATTTGACACGATAGATTTCTTTGAGAATATCCTGAAAGATTTCGATGGCTCTTTCAGGATCGTCTGCGGCGAGCACGGCGGCTTCAGACGCGAGCGTCATGACCGCATTCTTGAACTGAGGTTCTCCGAGCTCTCCACCGAGTAACTGGGTGGAAATGGCCATGAGAGTTCTTGAGATCACAGCCATGATCGCAGCTGCAAAGAGTTCTTGCAGGACGCTGTTGCAGGTTTTGCCATGAAATTTTTCGATTTCGAGCCCAATCTTTTCATCCCGGAAATAGCTCTCGATTTCCCATCGCCTGAAATAGAGGTCAGTGATCTCCTGTCTCGGAAACTCCACCTTGTCGTAAAGATTCGTCAGGAGAACCGAGAGGGTTCCGTCAGGATTGGACAGTCTGATGACTCTCACTCTGATGGGCTTGGCGGCCTTTCGTTGTTCAGCCGTCACCTGGCTGAGATAGTTCGATGTCGGAGGAATCACGATTTCGGCTTCGCTCTTCCCGCTCCGAATGAATTCCTTTACTGTGGCGAAGGTGGACGTTGCGGGGCAACGTATCACGAAATAGCCTTTGAACTTGTCCAAAAGGTAGCTGAGAAATTCATATCCTGGGTAACCTCGATCCAGGAGCAAGACACTTCCCTCAGGCACGAGGGGCAGGAGATGTTTGGCTTGGTCCCGCTCCGAAGAATTCACCGGGACCACAGTTCTTGCGATGGGCAGACGTCTGAAGACGTCATAGAGCGTGCATACAAGACACTGAGGATAATGTCCTTTGCCCGCTTGCCCAAGTCCGCTCTCAGGATCAAACTCGGCCCTGAGCTCATCGGCGGCTGGAAGCGTATAGTCGGAGCCATCTATCGCATGAGTGGACATACCATGCCACTCGTCCTTCGGGCTCTTAGGCCAACACTCATAAGCCAGACCAACCGCATCATCGAGTATTTGCCGAAAGATCCTCCAATCCACCTTTTTGCGCGCCTTGGTGAGCGCGCTTCGATGGATCGCCTCGGCGTCAGGCCAAAGGCCAAGAATTCTGGCATGTCGAAAGAATTCACCGGATTTCATGTCCACTCCTTTACCCTTTCCACTGGCGGCAATGGACAAGATGAAGGTGATAAGCTTTCCAAAGGCGAGTTTTCTGTTTCGAGTAAAGTCCTGAGGCGAGCGTTTCTTGGAAGGGTCGATTTGTCCGGGAATAATGTGAAGAAATTTTTCAGCGTACGCGCTAAGTTGGCATGGTTCTTCAAAGCATAATGCGTGCCATAATAAAATCCTTTCAGCAGCTTGTTTTGAAAGAATTTATCGCGCGTAACTACCCGCATGTCAACACAATTCCTTCTGAATTCTCGGAGGTTAAACGTGAAAAATCAAGAACCCTTTCCTTAATTCAACAGCATTGCGCCGGCCTCCGTGCCGGCGAACAATTCACCAAACAAAGCAATAAGTTATCGCCGGCAGGGACGCCGGCGCTACTGATTCTTCCCATTGCAGGCATTGGATTCCGTCAAGACTTTCGATAACAGCTATAAACGATCTCGTCAGGAAAGGGGAAAAATCGGGGAAAAACTTCCTGCAAGAAGTTTCTCCCCCAATCGACTCTGTAAAACCCCGTTGTAAGCATTTGCGTCTTTAGCCTAAATTGGCCTGCATGGAGACAGGTCGCCGTTGGTTGACGATCCGGGGCTCGACATTCCTGCCGGGCCCCGGAGTTCTCGGCGAAATGTATTGTTCGCCGGATTGTGGGCTCACCTCATCAGGCTGGGGAGCCACAGAATGAGTGACGGGAATGCCAACAGCAAGATGACCATTGCCGTATTCACGAAGAAGAAAGGTATACAACCTCTATAGAGTACTCCCATTGTAACGTCTTCAGGCGCTATCGTTTTCAGATAGAAAGCCGAATACGCGAACGGCGGTGTCATGTTCGAGATTTCCAGAGTCGAGCAGAAGAGTATCGCAAAATAGAGAGGGTCAATGCCCAGTGTGGCGATCAAAGGTGAAAATATCGGAACCAGAATGAATATCAACGCTATCCAGTCCATCACGAATCCGAGGAGCCATACGATCAAGAGCATGATGATGATGGTTCCCATTTGTCCGAACTGAAAGCCCAGTATGATTTTCCTCAAGGCCGCATCACCGCCCATGGATATGAATACACCTGTGAAGAGCTGGCCTCCGAGACAGATCATAAGGACCGCGGTCGTGATTTTAAGGGTGGACGTGGTAGCTTTGGTCAAAACTTCCAGATTCATCCTGCCTGCCAGTACGATCAGTCCAAGCGAACCCAATACACCCATGGCGCCTGCTTCCGAAGGACCTACCAGACCGAAGAAGATGGATCCCATCACCGCCAGGATCAGCACGACCGGAGGTACAAGAGACTTTGTAACCAGGTTCAGAAGCTCCTTCCCTCTGATCCTCTCATCTTCTTGAATCGGCTTTCCAATGCTTGGGTCCACAACAGCCCATCCGTACACATACGCCATGTACATGAGGCCGAGAAGCACTCCGGGAATTGCAGAAGCTATATAGAGTTGCGAAATGGATACTCCTGCTGCGCAACCGTAAAGGATCAGCATGATACTCGGCGGAATCATGACACCCAAACCGCCTCCTACCATGACACAGCCAGTTGCAAGGGTCTTGTTGTAGCCGCGTGAAAGCATGGATGGCAAGGCGAGCAATCCTATGAGGATCACGCCTGCTCCCACGATCCCTGTACAGGCGCCGAAAATGATTGCCATCCCGATGGTGGCAAGCGCCAGGCCGCCACGAACGGGCCCGAGCAACTGATAGAAGGCGTCGTACAGCTTTTCGGCGACACCGGCATGCTCCATGAGTGCACCCATGTAAATGAACAGGGGCGCCGCCACAAACGGGTAATTGGACATCATCCCGAAGGCCTGAACCGGATACATGGGGAGCACTCGTTCTCCCATGAAGATGAGTCCAAAAATTAGAGGAATGGCGGAGAGTGCTATGGCTACATGCACTCCGATGACAATCGCAAAAACGATCGTTCCCAACATTATCAGTGCGTAAGTCTCGGCGCCCATTGTTTATTTCTCCTTAATACAGGTCCGCCAAAATGACTGTTATGTGAAAAAAGGAGCAGGCGCCCCTCTCATTTCATATGTAAGGCGAGCATGATCACGCCACTTTCTCTGCTTCCCCGGAAACGGGAATTTCGTTTTTCTTATCCGGAGATGCAAACAGTGACTGAATAAGCCGGACAAAATCAGCTACCCCCTGGAGTCCGAAAAATAGGAATGCAAGCGGAATGACAAATCTCCAGTGGTACACCGGCTCGCCCCATTGGCTCGTGTTGCTTATTTCTTCCGCTATCCATGCGCCGTAGGCAATCTTAGTCCCCCACCAGATCATCACTCCGATAAAGGGGAAGAAGAAGAGAAGAAAAAAGATGATGTCCAGAATGGATCTCACCCGCGCGGGTAGCATGTTAAAAATGACATCAACCCTGATGTGTCCCTTCTGATATTGGATGAAAGCCGCACCCATGAGGAACATTGTGGAAGAGATCATCATGGCCAAATCGAAAGCCCAGATTGTGGGCGCATTGAACACGTATCGTGCGATTATCTCATACAGCACAACGAGGCTGAGGACCATGGCCAGCCATCGCACTATTTTTCCGCTCCAGATACTAATACCATCGATCATGTCTAGGAACTTCATAATGTCCCTTCCTCTCTCGAACTCCATCGGGCACAGAAGGCACAGAGCAACGAGGTCGCACGACCCGAGACGTTAACCTTGCGCCAAACTGTGCCGGTCAGGGCGGGGATTGTTCCCAGCCCTGCTACTTGTCCGAAACTGCCGAAAATCGGCTGTTATGAATCGCCTTTTACGAGCCCAATGTGGTCTCCGGTCATATTGAAGTAGTCCATCCACTTGCCGTATTTGCCGTAATCCTTCTTGAACTTGGCCCAGGATTCGAGAATGCGTGCAAGATCTTTATCCTTTTGTGCCTTCTCGTAGTAGTAGTCGGCTGAAGCTTCGTCGAATGCTTTGATCACGTCCGAAGGGAGTACCAAAACCTCAGACTTCTTTTCCTCTACAGCTTTCTTGAGCGTCAGCGTATCCTGCTCGATACCCCAGGCGAGAGAGCGCAACGTGGCGTCTCTGCTTGCCTTTTCGATAGACTTCTTGATATCAGCGGGAAGCTTGTTCCATTTATCCAGGTTGATTGCCCAGATATTAATCGGCGAAGTAGATTTGGTAGGATGCATATAGAGATACTTGGTAACATCGCAGAATCCGACCGGATACGTACAGTTGATGCTTGAATACTCCATGGCATCTATGACTTTTCTCTCCATTGCGGGAACCATTTCTCCTTCGGGGAGAACAACCACGGATGTACCGAACTTGGTGAGAACTTCTCCTCTGACTCCCGCAGCACGCATCTTCAGACCCTTGAGGTCATCCACGGTGTTAATCTTCTTGTTGGAATACAGCCAGATTTCCGCAGTTATGGCGATCATGAAGAGGGGGTGTGAATTGTACTTCTTGTGGAAAATGTCTTCGAGGATTTCCTTTCCACCACCATTGTAGTACCAGATGATCTTTTCAATGGGGCTCTGAGAGCCTGGAGCATCGCAGAACCACTGAGCGGCATAGGCCTTGGATTTTGCAAGACAGGGACACCCCTGGCCGAAGTCGATTATGCCCTGCCCTGTAGCGTCGAAAACTTGTCCGGCGGGCACCATTTCACCTGCCTGATGGAACTGGATCTTGACCCGTCCGTTACTGTACTTCGTGATCATCTCCCCGAAATCTTCACCCAGCTCATAAAGCCTGTTGGCCCGGGAACAAAACGCTTGACCTTTCCAGGTCCAAGTTTCCTCTGCGGCTTCAGCCTTTGATATTGCCTGCGAGGCAACCACCGGTGCGGCTACGAGGGCGGCTCCAACGGTTGCACAAAACTTTCTCCTGCTTTCCATTTTCGTCACCTTTCTTTTCGGCTTTACAGTATCCGATGACTCTTTACTTCCACTGTAAAAGGGGCGTTGGTAGGGACAGTCGGGAAAAATATCACCATCCAAGGGTCAATTTAGTCAATCCTTTACCAGTTCCACATACGGTAACCCATCTTAAGCAGATAAGAAGTGGCTTCACCCGTATGGAAGACCTCGCATCCAAGTTCCAGCATCTTGTTCGTAATGCCATACCGATCGCTACAAGCTTTGCAGCACCAGATCTTGCCGTCTTTCCCGCCGAAGGATTGAATCTCTTTTATCAGTTTGATTTGCTCGCTATCCGGTGGAAGACCAGCTATTGTCTTCTCCGCCGGGCCCCAGAGGACGACTTTCACGTTGTCCATCCATTTGCCTTTGATAGCTCTGGCTGCATAGAGAAGGCCGAAATAAATGATCTCTGCGTCGCCATTCTGAATAACGACCACAACATTGCCGCTCCCCCTCGGAGCATACTCTGCGCCTATATCGGCGAAAGCCGCCAAGGGACTGATCGCGAATACGCCAACCAAAATCAATGCCAACATCGATTTTCTCATATTCCTGTACCTCCCAAAGTCCTTATCTCTTATTCAGCATGAATGTTCATATACCGACTGACAGTCCTACCCCTGCCCCGCGCACATCAGTATGCGACGAACCTCTTTCCCGACACGAGTCATGCGGGTCGTTAGAAAACACCAAATGGTATCTATTCGTTTACCGACACGTCATCATTCTCGATAGATACGGACTGACCGTTCTCAATCATCCCGTAAAGATCTTCATCGAAAGAATCCAACATAGGAATGTCTATTGCCAGTGCCGACTCACAAAGGATCGGGTCCGCTTCCCGGCAGAGAATCGCCGCGGGTGCGTTTCCTTTCTTCATTGCTTCGTAGGCAATAAAGGGAGCAATGGTGCCTCCCTTTCCGGTGGGGCAAACCAGGATTCTGCCGGCGATGCTTTGTCCGAACATGGAGTGGTTTGGTATGGTGATCTTTCCACTATTAGGATCGAAATCTCCGATAAATGAAAAGGGCACATCCAGGACCACCGCTTGACCTGATGCATTTCCGCCGTTCACGATTCTGCCCTTCATCTTCATGATTGTCCTCGACTCTCAGGCGCAACTCGTCATGTTCGCTCCCGAGCTAAACGTAACGTGCTGTTCGTAAAATTGTCTCTTCCACTGCCGCCTAGGCGGAAATGGCATCAATACACTCTGACATCTCCATGACAGCAACTTTTACCCGTCCTTTGGTGAGTCTGGAGATATAGTGAGCCGCCTTGAAGGAATTCGTTGCCAACGTTTTTACGTCATCCGGTATGGGAGAGTCCGGGATCGTTGCCATACAGGAACTGGAAACGACTCCGCCCGCATCTTCGATGGTGCGGCAGTATCCCATAGTCTGTGCCAGATAGTAGGTTTGATAGGGTGAACCTATCCAGAGTCTTCTTCCGTCGCGTAGTTTTCTTCCGGTGAGTTTTCCCGCGATACTTCGGATTTCCTGGATCGTGCAATGGGGACACCCCAGGATGCACATATCCACCGTTTCGGAGTTGTTCAATGCGTGGAGCGCCTTTGTTTCCTCAATAGCCTTCTTATCCACCGTTATGACATCGGCGGGTTTTTGATTTCCCAAAGCCTGCTCAAGGGTCGGTGCTTCCGGAGTCGATCCTACGATGTGACAGATGGCAACCGATCCTGAAGCCGGGAGCGGTGCCATAAGTGCCAACAAGTGAGAAATGTTCAGTTCCCGAGGCAGGCCGTTTACGACTACATTTCGGTGTTGGGCTCGAGATCCTACGTAGTAGCCGATGGCACTGAGGTCCGTGTACGTTATCCCGTACGGGTCTACTCCTTCCAGTTCCACCAATACTTGCCCGTGCCGATTCTCATCCAGAAACAGTCCTCTGTAAGGAGCCTTTCCGGTGATTGCTGCAGCCAGATTGACGACCGCACCGTCTCTATTCGTTCGTGCGCCAAGAAGCGAGTTAACGAAGAGCTGTGCACACGATCCAATCCAAGAGATGAAATCGCCTCTTCGCGGAAGATTGCCCACCAGCATCGGTAGACAGGTGTACGTTTCATAAAACCCCAGTTTACGATAAATATCGAGCCGTTGGTTTAATACAGGAATTTCTCTTGAAGCATATTCTTCCGAGATTCCCATTTTTTGCCAAAGGTGAGGGTCAAACGCGGACATCAGAGCGTGCAGTGTAGTGAAAGTGCCCGTTTGCTCGACCCCTTCGGTCATCTCCATGAGCAGATCCGGTGGCTCCCTCGGTATCGTATGTGCACTGGAAATGGGTACCATCTTCTCGGCGCCCATGGCCTCACCGAACTTGATCAGGATGTTCATGCATTTTTCTAGCCCGGGACCGCATTTTCCACAGGCCATTGCTTCTTCAGTGCTTGAGAGAATCATGTTCGTCTCACTTTTAAATCGGCAGGTTCGCTCTAATTATCCTGGCCCTGCATAGGATTGCCGTCTTTGTCGAGTACTTTGTAATCGTCTCTCACGTTATGGACATGGACCCAATCACCTTGCTTGATATCTTGCGTTGCACTTCCGATGGGATGTCCGTACTTCAACACTTTGTCGCCGGATTTGATCTCGACGATGGCAATTTTATGGCCGAATGGAACATCCTGGTTGCACGTATAAATGAGATCGTTTCCTTTAGACTTGGATGTCACTTGTTCGCCGGCTGTTATATCGACCAGAGCTGTCGCCACATTGTCTCCGTCTTTAACGATTTTCGCTCGCTTCATATCAGTCCCTCCGATTTAGATAACGGGTCCCTTTATCAGAATCTCCATGGTTCCATCGAAATTGAGGATTTCCGCCCTGGTCATCTTCCCATTGGCCACGTCGATGGCGTACTTGTATAATCTTTCGCCCGCCTCCGCGACAGTTTCGGTTTCGTCTATTATGGACGACACATCCACATCGATGTGTTCTCGCATAGTTACGTTGGTTTTCGCGTTTCCGCACACTTTTACGGTGGGAAGAAGCGGATTACCATTAGGCGCCCCTCTACCGGTCGTGAAGAGATGTATCATTGCTCCACCCGCGGCCAGCCCCACGAGATTCTCGAACCCATGGCCGGGAATGTCCATAATATGCCTTCCCGGACCTTCAGGGATTTCAGCGTACCGCACGCTGGTCTGTATAGGGACATCCGCTCCCTTGGCGTTTGCTCCCAATGCCTTTTCGACTAGAGTGGTCAGGCCTCCGGCTACGTTACCGACTGTCATCTGCGATCCTCTCACGTCAGCTCCTACGGCGACTCCGCGAAGATAGAGATCGCGGACGAAATCGACTATCCGTTCGCCATGCTCTTCTTGTGCGCAGAGGTTCTTCAGAGCGTACTCACCACCCATGATGTCGCATATTTCGCCCTGGATAAACTTGCCGCCCTTCTCAGTCATAATCCGGCAGACTTCACCGACAACGAGGTTTGATGACAGCCCGGAAGTGGTATCGGACGAGCCACACTTGGTGCCAAAGCACAATTTGTCGAGGCCGGCTTCCTCTCGCCTTATGGCGCTTGCTTCGAGCACCATTTCAGCGGCAATTTTGGCGCCCTTGTTTACGGTATCCAGCATCCCGCCGATCTGATGAACCACGACCAGTTCAACAGGTTTGCCCGACTCCCTGATGCCTTCCAATACCTGTTCGGAGAGCACCATCTCGCATCCCAGCCCCACCAGTAAGACAGCGGCTACGTTGGGGTTCTTGCCCAGGTTAATTAAGGTTCGGGTAACCTGTTCGGTGTCTTGGGGTGGATGGAGACAACCTTGATGATGCGGTAGCGCCTTTGTTCCTCTGATGAGCTTCTCAATGTGATAGCAGACCGCATTGACGCACCCGGTGGTGGGCAAAATGATAACATGATTTCTAGCCCCCACCTTGCCGTCAGGCCTCGGATATCCATAGAACTTCATTTGATTTCTCCTGTAAACATACCGGTTTGCTGAGTTGAGTTGAGAACGTCGTTTTTCGTTTGGGTCAGGTTTTGCTCGATTCGGTCTTTGAGTACTTTTGAAGCGAACTCCAGGTGCTTCAAGAGAGATTTCTTGGCCTGATCGTATTGGCCTTCTTGAATCAGGGTCAAAATCTCCCGATGATCCTCCAGTGATTGATCTACCGACCCTGGCATGAACAGATACATGACTTGATAACGTGTCAGATTTAGAGAAATAGTCTTGTAAAAGTGTATTATTCGGGAATTGCCGGTCAGCTCGACCAATCTGGTATGGAATCCGGCAAAGACCTGGTGGAAATGGAGCATCTCTTCGGGATTCTCAATAGAAGGTAACGACAGGCCGACAGCATCTTCAAAAGTGGCTTCAACCTTGGAGAAGTCCGGATGTTCAAGAGATTTGAGAAGATCGAAGGCATAGGTTTCAATCATCTCGCGTGTCTGGAATAATCCCGTCAAATCCTCAATTGATACGTCAGAAACGTAGGTCCCCTTTCGCGGAATACTGACGAGCAGATGTTCGTTTTCCAAAATGCGAAAAGCCTCGCGAATAGGAGGCCTGCTGATTCCGAGACTGGTTGCGAGATCGTTTTCGTTAATTTTCTGATTGGCGCTCAACTTGCCCGTAATAATTTGTGTTCTCAGGTAATCAACCACGGTCTCGGAAACAGATTTGATTTCTACCAGCATGAAATCCCTCATTTTCTTTCTTTGAAACGTCCCGCGGGGTATGCCTTTAGTCTATTGCCTTTTGTCTTCTGTCTTGTGTCGTCTGTCTACAGTCTACAATCGTACAAATCAGAGTCAAGAAAAAAATTCAACACAGTACGAAAAAACAATCCCAACCCGTCCACAGCGCTTTTGAGCCGAATCGCTGTAGAACATTCAGGCAAACTGTCAGGGAAAATTATTCAATGAATCCGGCTGATGAGCGAATGCCCTGGATAGAGATTCCTATGGCGTTTCCGGCAAGGAAAAAAGAAGCAGGTGTTATTCCTGACCAAGGTCCCGAAGGAGAATGGAGATCTGGAGATCATTGATGAAAGCGGGGAGATTACATGTGTCCTAGAGCGGACCTACTTCGCTGGTCAGTGCTGGATTATATCATCTGCACTGCTTGGTTACCCAAGCTCTTGTTTAATGCGCTCTGCGAGAAACATTTTCAGCAGCGACTGGTAAGGCACATCTCTCTTATTTGCGAGTATCTTCAAGTCTTCGAGCATCGATTCGGGAAGCCTGATAGAGATGGTGCGGGTAGATGGCTTCAGATTCGGGAACTTCTTTCGTTTGGCTTTTTCCCACTTCACGTACACAGTCGAATCGTGGCTTGCCCAGAAATCTCGTTCCTGGTCTTCATTCTCGAATTTCGGTATCTGTTTTTTCATCGTAAATCAATCTCTCTTTTCGGTTCATGTCACGGGCTGAAATGACACGAATGCTTTCGCCGCGGATGGTAAACACCACGAACAAATACCGGTCATCATCGGTTTGCTCTAATGCATAGTGCCGTTCTTCCGTCTGCGAGTGCTTCGAATCGTCCCCAACGACCAGCGGGACATTTAAGAAAACTTGCTCGCATTCCATTTGGGACACTCCATGTTTGATCCAGTTCTTGTCTGAATTTCCTTGGTCCCACTCAAATGTGGTGCATTTGGATAATTTGTCCTGTTGCACGTCTCACCAAGTTCTCGTGTCTTATTTAAGATGTATATTACTGACATATACAAAAGTCAAAGAATTAAAGCGAGCTCATTAGAATAAGAACAGCAGTCACGACAGCAAAATAGGCTCCGATTGCCGCTGCAGCCAACCGGTCGGTCCTCCTGAAGGACAAATCCTCAAGAAACGTACGGGTATCATGCAATCGGAAACCCTTCAACTCCATCGTTAGGGACACTTCATGCGTTCTTCGGAGTGTTCTTAAAATGAGTGGAAGGATTACCGTGACGATTCCCTTTGCTTTTTGCCAGGTTGTGGTTAGAGCGATTCCTCTGGATTCCTGACTCTCGTGAATTTCACGGAGGTCACGTTCAAGGAGCGGCAGGAAGCGAAATGCAAGCCCTACCAGAACGGCCGACGAAGCGGGCAGTCTGCAATTTATCATCAGAAGAGTCATCTCTTCAGGCGTTGTGCACATAATGAACTGCAGAAACAGGAGCGAAAGACTGGTGAGCGTGAGCACTCCCATTGCCCCCAATAGGAGACCTTCACTGTAGAATGTCGCTGGTCCGAGATGGAAAACCGGGCTGCCTTGCGTCCGTAACAAACCCTGTAACAATATGAGCTGGATTCCTATTACTGCCATGATTTTGAGGAACGGCAACAGATTCCTCAAGGAGATCCCTGCCAATCGTATGGTGAACAGTACGACAAAGAAGTTCCACGCGACCAGACCAGGGCTCAAACCCCAGACAGTGAATATGGCGTTGCCAATGAGCCACAGAATCTTCACTCTGGGGTCTAACCGACTAATCGCCGAATCTCTACTGTAACTTACCAGAAGCTGCATAGCCAAAGACACTAAATTTGGGAAACCTTTTTTCAAAAAGGTTCCCCAAACCCTTCCAAAAACTTCTAATACTCGTCCGAATCCTCGTTTTTCGATGAAAAAGCGAGGATTCGGACGACTGCTGGAAGTTCTTGCGAAAGCTTAAGTGAGCCTTCTTTACAAGAAGGATTTCTCATATTTTATCTCTTTCATGCGAATCTTGTCCCATGAGAAGTCAAACATATCTCTTCGGGGCTCAATTCGGCTTGGATCTTACCTCTTTCGAGAAATATAAATCTGGAAGCAAAGCTTAGGGCTATTTG